>JBHACP010000076.1:0-7642 GCA_041854605.1 Actinobacillus sp. | reverse complement strand
CCTCAAAACGTCCCACCGTCGTGCAAACCGATAAAAAATGCTGCACGCCACGAGCCTTGGCGTTTTCAATTACCTCGTCCACATTTTTGTGATGAGTTTCATAATCTAAAGCATCTAAATGACAGTGGGTGTCGATAATAAATAAGTTTTTCAAAATTGTTCCTACATATAACGGCAGTAACCCATTCTGTAATAATGCGTATTACTCCAATGTTATTCTATTTTATTTGATAATAAATTGTATGTGATTGTTACATCGCATAGATCACAATAGCATATTCTAGGGAGTAAGCAAACGATCATATTTTGTAAAATTTATCTTAAACCCAACCGCTTGTCACACCATAAACACACTTGTTTTTAGGCTAGGAAATAGACTATCATTACGCAGTATAGTCTTAATAAAGCTAGGATTCATAAATGATGAGTATTTATGCACTTAAACCTAAGTTTCAAAATCTATTACGCCCAATAGCTCATCGGTTGAATGAATGGCATATTTCTGCTAATCAAGTTACCTTATTTGCGTTTGCAGTTTCTATTTTGCTCGGTATTCTTCTCACCCTTTATCCTTCCTCAACGACGCTATTTTGGCTATTACCTCTTTGGCTTTTTTGGCGAATGGCGTTTAATGCGATCGACGGTATGCTCGCCCGTGAATTTCATTGGCAGTCACCACTTGGTGGCTATTTGAATGAAATCACAGATGTGCTGGCAGACGCTACACTTTATTTACCTTTTGCATTTATTGCTCCCTTTAGCGGTTTTCAAATTGGGTTCTTTATTTTTCTAGCGACAATGACGGAATTTTGTGGCGTACTGGGGCAAATTCACGGCAATAGTCGCCGTTACGACGGACCTTTTGGCAAGAGTGATCGTGCCTTTTTTATTGGTGTTCTTGCTGTTTGGTATGCTGTTTTTGAACAATTTCACGCTGTTTTCAATATTATTATGTGGCTGGCTTGCTTTGCTCTAATAGTAACTAGCTACAAACGCATTAAAAATGGTCTAACTTAAAAGGAATAAAGAGATGGAACAAGAACTCTCTTTTACCACATCAGATAATACGTCATTATTCTACCGTTATCGCCCTGCAAAAGACGGCAGTCAGAACAAAGCGATTGTATTGTTCCATCGTGGTCATGAGCATTCAGGACGTATGATGTTTATTGCCGATGAATTAGCATTAGATGATTTTGCTTATTTTGCGTGGGATGCTCGTGGGCATGGAATGAGCCCTGGCGAACGAGGTGATAGTCCAAGTTTAGGTACTTCCGTTGCTGATATTCAGGATTTTGTTCAACATATTGAACAGCAATACAGTATTTCGCCTGAGAATATCTGTGTAATTGCTCAAAGTGTGGGAGCAGTGTTGGTAGCAACGTGGTTACACGATTATGCGCCGAAAATTCGCTGTGCCGTATTGGCTTCACCTGCGTTTAAAGTAAAATTGTACGTACCTTTCGCCCGCGAAGGGCTAAAATTGATGTACAAATGGCGAGGAAATTTCTTTGTAAACAGTTACGTAAAAGCGCATTACCTCACGCACAATAAATCACGCCAAGATAGCTACAATAACGATCCACTGATTGCCCGTGCCATTTCTGTACGTATTTTACTGGGGCTCTATGAAGCTGCCAAGCGAGTGGTCACCGATGCGCAAGCGATCACCACGCCGATTCAACTGTTTATTTCAGGTAGTGATTGGGTAGTTCACCACAAGCCTCAGCATGATTTTTATAATCACTTAGGCAGCCATATCAAAGAGCGTCATATTTTAGAAGGGTTTTATCACGACACTTTAGGGGAAGAAAATCATGCCGTGGTATTTAAAGAAATGCGCCGTTTTATTTTAGATCGCTTTAACCAACCGCTACAGATTGTTGATGTTTCGCAATCGCATATTTACGGTTCAAGCCGCATTGAGGCAGATGAACTTGCCACTCCGCTCTCATTGTGGAGTGCTAAAGGCATATTTTGGACAGCTTATCGCTGGTTAATGAATTTAGGCGCAAATTGGAGTGAAGGGTTAAAAATTGGCAAAGAAACAGGCTATGATTCAGGTTCAACGCTTGATTACGTGTATCAAAACGAACCGAAAGGTACCAATAAATTTGGGATTTTGATTGATAAAAACTATTTAAACGCCATCGGGTGGCGTGGCATTCGTCAACGAAAAATCCATATTAGTCAAGCCATTGCGCAGGCTATTGCCCATTTACGTGCACAGCAAAAAGCTGTTCACGTGTTAGACATTGCATCAGGTCACGGGCGTTATGTACTAGATGCTCTCATCGCTGATAGTCTTCCTGATTCCGTACGATTACGTGACTATAGCCCAATTAACGTCGAAGCAGGACGAAAATTGATTGCCGAACGCCAGTTACAAGATCTCGTCACCTTTGATGAAGTCAATGCTTATGACCGTGCGAACTATCAAGATCTAACCCCTCGTCCTACACTTGGTATTGTTTCTGGTTTACATGAACTTTTTGCTGATAACGATTTAGTTTTAAATTCACTTTATGGTTTTGGTGATGCAATTGAAACAGGCGGCTATTTAATTTATACAGGACAACCTTGGCATCCACAATTAGAACTGATTGCACGTTGCTTAACGAGCCATAAAGAAGGCAATCCGAATTGGGTTATGCGCCGTCGTAGTCAGCAAGAAATGGATCAGCTCGTTGAAAAAGCAGGGTTTCGTAAAATTCACCAATGGATTGATGAAGATGGTATTTTTACAGTGAGTTTGGCGGTAAAAATCTAATGCTAACCTTTACGAATCGCCTGCTCTATTTAATCAGTGTCGGCATTTTATTTTATAGCAGTTACGGCTTGAGCAACTGGCTCACGGCTCAGTATGCGAATGTGCCTGAAATCGTGTATGAATGGGAATCTTATATTCCGTTTTTGGCATGGAGCATTGTACCTTACTGGTCATTAAATCTCTTGTATTCTTTGGTATTCTTCCTTGCGAAAACCCAGCAAGAATTGCGAAGATACATTAGCCAACTCGTTGTTGCTCAAGTTATTGCCGTGAGTTGTTTTTTGCTGTTTCCATTGCAATTTAGTTGGGAAAAACCTGCCATCACGGGGATTTCTGGTTTTTTGTTTGATTCGTTAGCAGCCTTTGATCAACCTTATAACCAAGCGCCATCATTACACATTATTTTAACGGTGGTTGTTGGCACATTTTACTGGCGCCATCTACCCCAAAGATGGCATATACCGCTTCTGCTTTGGTTTAGTTCGATTGCGATTTCCATTCTTACCACATACCAACACCATTTTATTGATTTACCCACAGGGGCATTAGTTGGCTGGTTAGTGGTTTGGGCTTTGCCTTATCATCAGATGTCGCCTTTACAAAAATGGAATCAAGCTAATGCAGTACGGGAAACACCAATAAAATGGTACTTATTCGGTGCGCTGATTACGGCGAGTATTGCCTTGCTCGGCGGTGCTTGGTTATGGATGTTATGGATAAGTGTGGCATTACTGCTTGTGAGCTATGCTTACAGGTATGGTGGAGTAGCCGTTTTTCAAAAACGACCGAATGGCAAACTCAGCATTGCAGCAACGATGTTACTGCTTCCCTACCTCATCGGCGTGCGGTTAAATATTACATGTTGGTTAAACAGCAAGGCAAAATATGCAAAGCTCACCCCTCGCCTGTTTATCGGCAGTGTGACACAAGCTAAACGGTTTGAAGCGGTAGTAGATCTTTGTGCTGAATATCCTGCAAGCTACCAAAACCTCCATTATTACGCCACCATACCGATGTTAGATATGACCGCGCCTCCTGCGCAAGATCTAACCCGGGCAGCCCTTGCCATAGAGCAATTTCACCAGCAAAATAAAACGGTATTGGTTTGTTGTGCTTTAGGCTATGGACGGAGTGCAGCGGCTGTGTTGGTTTGGTTGGTCGTTTACGGCGGGGCTGAAAATCTCTCGCATGCCGTTCACCAATTACGTACCGTTCGTCCAAATATAGTTTTGCCAGCCTTAACAGAAAAACGTGTGCTTGGAGCTATTGAATACTTACAAAAAATAGAAGAAAAATGATCGCTTGTAAGCGTCTAAGGGAAAAAAATGACAGCTCTCGCCCGTATTACCGCGAATTTACTCACTACCGCACGCTATATTGCTATCGTCAATCTGGTTATTTTTATCCTTTCCAGCCAGTTTAGTCGTGCTGGGTTTAGCCTTCAAATATTACTGTCAGCTTGGCTATTTTATTTACATATTAGGATTTATTTTGATCAACAACTCTTTGTGAATTTAGCTTATCACCATCTCACTGGCGAAGAATTAGATCACAGCCTAAATGAGTTAAATTTGAAAAAAATCAGCGAAAATCGACCGCTTGTAGAACGCGCGAAAGGAACAGTAAGTCTTTGGAAACAGGCACTCTACGTCACAGCTGCACAATTTTTGGTTCTATTTTTACAAACCTAAGGAGTTCGCAATGAAGCAATGGATAACACAACTGCTCGCGCACTTAACCAACCACCTACTTTGCCGATTCGTGTCGTTCTTAACGGGACTTCAAACCCAGTCTCCCGATGACATCACTTTTACCCCCGAACGCAAAGTCTATTACGCCAACCATAGCAGCCACGGCGATTTTATTTTAGTGTGGAATTCTCTCCCCGACCGCTGGCGTATTCAAACTCGCCCTGTTGCAGCCTCAGAATATTGGCTGGAAGGTCGAATTCGGCGTTTTATCATCAAAAATGTGTTTAATGCGCTGTTGATTCCGCGCCACAGTGAAAATCCGCAGGCAATTACCGCCAAAATGAGTGAAGCATTACAAACACACTCATTGATTATTTTCCCTGAGGGAACACGTAATACCGATGAAGAAATGCGTCTATTGCCATTCAAAACAGGCATTTATCACCTTGCTAAAGCCAACCCAGACGTACAATTTGTGCCGATTTGGATCAACAACCTCAGCCGAGTGCTACCGAAAGGCAAATTCTTGCCTGTGCCATTATTATGTAATGTTTGCATTGGGCAACCGTTGCAATTAAATGACAATGAAGAAAAACACGCCTTTTTAACACGCACGCACGAGGCTTTGTTAATGCTCGCTCCGCAAACTCAGGAGGTAACCCAATGATTTTCCAACAAGTTGGCTATATTTTTACGTGGGTTGTTGCCGCCCTCATTGTTGCCAGTACTATTGCCACCCTACTTAAACGGAAATATGGCGTACAAAACGCCACCATTGCTAATTTAGTTGCACGCATCAATGCGTGGTGGGCGATGGTGTTGGTGCTCTTTGTCGCATTTTTATTCGGCCATATTGGCACTACTTTGCTATTTTTGCTAATTTCGTTTGTTGCCCTGCGTGAATTTATGACGTTGATCTACCGCAAACGTTGCGATTATTACAGCATGGTGGTCTGCTTTTATCTGCTGCTGCCAATTCAATACTATTTGGTCTTCGCCCAATGGTACGGTATGTTTTCAATCTTCATTCCTGTTTATGGTTTTCTTGTCTTACCTATTATTGCTGGTTTTAGTGGCAACACCGAACAATTTTTATCCCGTGCTGCCAAAACACAATGGATGGCAATGATCTGCATTTTCTGTTTATCTCACGTACCAGCCTTACTGTTTCTTAATTTAGACGGCTTTGAAAACAGCAATAACATTTTGTTACTGATTTTTATGATCGCAACTGTCCAACTAAGCGATGTGTTGCAATATGTTTGGGGAAAATTGATAGGTGGAGCGAAAATTATGCCAAATCTGTCGCCATCTAAAACTGTTTCAGGCACCGTCGGCGGCATTTTATCAGCAACAGTACTTGCCACACTAATGGCACCCATTACACCATTTTCTCATTGGCAAGCTGCTGGCATCGGCTTTATTATTTGCCTTATGGGCTTTTTCGGCGGTCTAGTGATGTCTGCCATTAAGCGAGATCATCACGTCAAAGACTGGGGAAATTTAATCAGCGGACACGGCGGTATGTTAGACCGTGTAGATTCCATCTGCTTTGCCGCACCGATTTATTTTCACATTGTCCGCTATTTTTGGAATGGCTAATTTTTGCTTTACAGGTTGTTGTTTTTTCTTGATCTCAAAAGGATAAAACATTTGCCAATTTGGCTCTTACGTTTTTAGCCTCGCGGATGAAATTGCTTATGTAATGATTTTAAACGCGCTTTTGCTACGTGAGTATAAATTTGCGTGGTGGATAAATCGCTATGCCCAAGTAGCATTTGTACTACTCGCAAATCTGCTCCGTGATTCACTAAATGCGTAGCAAAAGCGTGGCGAAGGACGTGTGGCGAGAGTTTGTCTGCTTCAATACCTGCCAACAGTGCATAATGTTTAATTCGATGCCAAAACGTTTGACGAGTCATTTGATTTCCTCGCTTGCTTGGAAACACCACTTCAGATTGCTTATTATTCAATAATGTTGCTCGCCCATATTGAAAAAATTCCGCAATCCAATAGCTCGCTTCCTCACCAATAGGAACTAATCGCTCTTTATCCCCTTTACCAATGATCCTGACCACGCCCTGCTTTAAACTAAGATTATCCAAGGTTAAAGAAACCAACTCTGTCACGCGCAAACCTGTCGCATAGAGTAGCTCCAACATCGCTTTATCACGCAGTTCAATTGCATCTAATACATTAGGACAATCCAACAAATCCAGCACTTGATCTTCACTTAATGACTTAGGCAAGCGAACTGGCTTCCTCGGTGATTCCAATACGGCGGTAGGTTCATCAGTTCGATAATTTTCTACATATAGATAGCGAAAAAACTTACGCAAACAGCTTAGCATTCTCGCAGAACTAGATGATTTATAACCTTGCTGTAAACGCTCGCCTAAGAACTGTTGCAAATCAATGTTATCAATGGTTAAAAAGGCTCTAGATTCTGGCAACCATTCAGTAAATTGCTCTAAATCTAGGCGATAGGAAACAATCGTATTATCGGATAAACCGTGTTCTTGCCAGAGCGTATCAAGGAATTGTTCAATAATCGGATCTAAAGTTTTCATCAAGCGGTCAAATTTCATAAATTTTTTGCAAATTCTAGCAAAAACTAGAAAAGCAAAAAAGCCGATTAACAATAGCTAATCGGCTTTCTAAATAATGGCAGGGGCGGAGAGGCTCGAACTCCCAACACCCGGTTTTGGAGACCGGTGCTCTACCAATTGAACTACGCCCCTATATAATTATATATAGCTAAAGCGAGTAATTAACTCGCTATTCAATAAGTGGCGGAACGGACGGGACTCGAACCCGCGACCCCCTGCGTGACAGGCAGGTATTCTAACCAGCTGAACTACCGCTCCGCAAATTCATAAACTGATAATGCCCTACTCTCACATAGCGAATCACTACACTACCATCGGCGTTACGACATTTTACTTCTGAGTTCGGAATGGATTCAGGTAGAACTATCGCACTATAGTTATCAGTCAAATTCTGTTATTTTCTTAATTTTCTCTAAGAAAAAACTAAGAAAATAAAATCCGGCGATGCCCTACTCTCACATAGCGAATCACTACACTACCATCGGCGTTACGGCATTTTACTTCTGAGTTCGGAATGGATTCAGGTAGAACTACCGCACTATGGTCGCCAGAATATCCCGTTTTCTCATCGT
>JBHACP010000075.1:0-18692 GCA_041854605.1 Actinobacillus sp. | reverse complement strand
GTATCAGACAGTGCCAAACTTGCTGATGGCAATATTGGTGTAGTATCTGACGGCGCAGGTAACTTAAGCGTGAAACTCGCCAAAGATGTACAAGGCTTGAATTCTGTCACCACGGGCGATACCACCGTGAGTTCGGATGGTATTGTGATCAATAACGGCGCTGCAGGTAACAAGGTTAGTCTAACCAAAAATGGTTTAGATAACGGAGGTAATAGAATTACTAATGTGGCCGCGGGTCAAGCGGATTCTGATGCAGTAAATGTGGCGCAGTTGAGAGCAACTAATCAACAGGTGGCACGCAATGTGCAAGCCATCAATCAAGTAGCAAATCACGTGCATAAAGTGGATCGTAACGCTCGTGCAGGTATTGCAGGCGCAATGGCAGCAGGTGGCTTATATCACGCGACGCTTCCTGGTAAATCTATGATCGCAGCAGGGATAGGTTCATATCGTGGTGAAAGTGCAGTTGCAGTAGGCTACTCTCGTTTATCTGACAATGGTAAAATCGGTGTGAAATTCTCTGTGAATGGCAACACGCGTGGTGATACAGGAGCCGCCGCAAGTGTGGGTTACCAATGGTAATAGCAAAAGCTCAGAACATTTAAAGATAAAAAGAGTTGGCTTTGCCAACTCTTTTTTATGAAACGTTATCTTCGTACTGGATTTTCATCTAAATTTAAAAAGAAAATGGCTAATCTTTTAGACTTAAAGATTAGCCATTATTTTTTGAACATTTAGGTACAATTTTCGGATATTCAGTAAAAAAATATGAAAATATGACCGCTTGTATGTAATTAGAAGTTGAAGCGTAAACCTGCGCTAGCACCTAGGTTATAAACATCGTTACCAATACGGTTATATTCTGCACCTAAATTTAAATCAAGGCGGTTAGTTAATTTACGTTGTACACCTGCTAATACACCTAAACCAGGGCGATTTTCTTTTTTTACATAATGGTAGCTAGGCGTTCTTAAAGTCGTATTGGTGTGGTTGTAAGAGGCACGTACACCAATGTATGGTACGAAGGTAGTAAATTTATGGAAATCGTAAATAGCAGATACACCTACAGATTTAATTTTTAATGAGCCATCAGAATAGTCTGGTGCTGGTTTTTCGTTATCTTTAGCTTTATTAAAGTTCGTGTAATCTAATGCAAAACGCACATTGCCTAAGTCATAACCTACGCCGATACGTTGTGTGAACACTTTGTCTTCAACAGCGTTTGTGTTATTAATTTCGCTATCAACGATAGAATAACCTAAATCACCTTGAACATAGAAATTTTCTGCTTGAGCAGAAAGCGCTGTACCCGCTAATAGTGTAGCAATAAGTAATTTTTTCATAAATGAGAGCCTCTAAATAAAAATAATATAAACATTACACAATTCTGCAATGCAAATTTGAGTGTAAATGCGTACGGATTCTAATATAAATAGAAAATTCACGCAAGGTCGGAACAGTTAAATTTAAAGCAATTTTGCTAACAATATTTTTACTATGAAAATATTTCAAGTTTGGATATTAGCAAGGGAATTTATTTTTCTTTACTTTGGTTGAAATTTGCTAAGAAAACACAATATATTTCAACCTAGTTGAAATTTTTTATCGTTAAATAATAGAATTTATGCTATTTTAGCAACCAATTTTCTCATTATTTTTAAGAGAAGAATTTTTGTAAATTTAATCTATTGATTTATTAAGGAGCTTTTATGCAACAACAAGGTGGCGGCTTAGAGATGTTAATCATCCTTGCAGTTTTCGGTTTAGTTTTCTACTTTATGGTATTTCGTCCACAATCAAAGCGTCAAAAAGAGCAAAAAGCATTATTAGCTGGATTAGCCAAAGGTGATGAAGTGCTAACTAGCGGCGGTTTAATTGGCCGCATTACCAAAGTATCGGCAGATAGTGAAAACATCGTGATTGCATTAAACGACACTAACGAAGTGGTAATTTCACGTAACTTCGTGATAGCGGTGTTGCCAAAAGGTCAGATGAAAGCGTTATCTTAATTTTTGATCGTAGGGCGGGGAATTCCCGCCCGTATTTATTGTATAAACACGAGGAAAAATTGTGTGTTAAATCGTTTCCCTTTATGGAAGAACTTGCTGATCTGTGTTGTAATTTTGATCGGTAGCTTATACGCTCTTCCTAATTTATATGGTGAAGATCCTTCTGTGCAGGTGTCTGGAACGCGTGGTCAGCAAGCGACCACAGAAACTCTAACTCAAGTGCAATCGGCTCTTTCAACATTAAATATTACGCCTAAATCGGCTTTGCTTGAAAATGGTTCGATTTTGGTGCGTTTAGAAAAAGATGAACAACAACTTCCAGCCAAAGAAAAAATCTCGGACGTGTTGGGTGATAAATTCTCGGTAGCTTTAAACCTTGCTCCAGCTACTCCTGAATGGCTCACAGCTATTGGTGGTAGCCCAATGAAGCGCGGTTTGGATTTACGCGGTGGGGTTCGCTTCCTGATGGAAGTGGATATGAAAACAGCAATGCAAAAACAGCAAGAACAGCTACAAGATTCATTACGTTCTGAGTTTCGTAAGGAAAAAATTCAGTATAAAGCGGTTAAAAAAGGTGAAAATTTTGCAACGGTGATTGAGTTTGCCGATGCGGCTATGGCGGATAAAGCAGTGCGTTATGTAAAACGTACCCACACCTCGCTAGAAGCAAACCAAAACACAGAAACCGAAGTTATTTTTGGCTTATCGGCAACAGGTTTATCTACCGCGCGTGATACGGCAATTGAGCAAAATTTGTCGATTTTGCGTAAACGTGTCGAAGAGTTGGGCGTTTCAGAGCCAACTATTCAACGTCAGGGGGCAGATCGTATTGTAGTTGAATTGCCAGGGGTGCAAGATACGGCTCGTGCTAAAGAGTTATTAGGGGCAACCGCAACGCTGGAGTTTCGCTTAGTAAATACGAATGCGAACGCAGATTCAGCAGCTCGAGGCATTATTCCCGCTGATTCAGAGTTGAAATATACGCGTGATGGTCGTCCGGTGGTCTTATTACGTAAGCCGTCACTTGGTGGCGAACACATTATGGATGCCACTGCAGGTAAAAGCCAAGAAAATGGCTTACCGCAAGTAAGCATTAACCTTGATGCAGAAGGTGGCTCACAAATGTCTGATATCACCAAATCGGCAGTTGGTAAGCCTATGGCAACGCTTTACAGCGAATTTAAAGATTCTGGTCGTCGTGACGCAAATGGTAAAGTGATTTTGGAAAAGCATGAAGAGGTGATCAACGTAGCAACCATTAACTCACGCTTGGGTAACCAATTCCAAATTACTGGTATTGATTCGCCAGCGGAAGCGCAGAATTTAGCGGTACTATTACGTTCAGGGGCGTTAATTGCACCGATTGTCATTGTGGAAGAGCGTACTGTTGGCGCTTCACTGGGCGCAGATAATGTCGCGAAAGGAATGGAAGCGAGTGTTTATGGTTTAGTTCTCACCATCATTTTCTGTTTGGTGTATTACAAAATGTTTGGTCTGTTTGCTTCATTAGCCTTAACTGTCAATATGGTACTAACCATTGGTTTAATGTCGTTAATTGGCGCGACCTTAACAATGCCTGGAATCGCTGGTATTGTACTTGCGGTGGGAATGTCAGTGGATGCAAACGTATTGATTTATGAACGTATCAAAGAAGAGCTACGTAACGGGCGTTCAGTTCAGCAGGCGATTCACGAAGGTTATAACGGTGCCTTTACCTCAATCTTCGACTCAAATTTAACGACGATTTTAACCGCATTAGTCCTTTATGCGGTGGGTACAGGCCCAGTAAAAGGCTTTGCAGTAACGCTTGCCTTAGGTGTGATGATTTCAATGTTTACCGCAATTACGGGAACGCGTATGTTGGTGAACTGGGTTTACGGCGGCAACCGCCGCGTGAAAAAACTTTGGATTTAAGGTGGGATAATGGCAACGATTCAAAAAGAAAAAGATGCAGTAGAAATTAAACTGCCGTATAAGCTCATTCCATTTATGAAATATCGCTTTGTGGCATTTGTATTTTCAATCGTACTCACTGCGTTATGTATTTTCACCATTGCAACCAAAGGTTTTAATTGGGGCTTGGATTTCACTGGCGGTACAGTGATAGAAACATCCTTCTCTCAACCAGCCGACTTGGCAAAAGTTCGTTCAAGTCTCGAAGCAAATGGTTATGGTTCGGCGTTAGTGCAAACTACGGGATCGCAGAAAGATTTGATGATCCGTTTGCCTGCTTCAGCGGGTGATAAAGATGTTGGCGCCAAGATTATGGATATGGTGCATAAAGATCTTGATGCAGGTGCAACCATTAAAAGCGTGGAGTTCGTCGGTCCTAATGTGGGGGAAGAATTAACACAAGGGGCGATTTGGGCGACACTGGCGACACTTGGGATGCTATTACTCTATGTGGGAACGCGCTTTGAAATCCGCTTAGCGGTGGGCGGTGTGTTAGCTTTATTCCATGACGTAATGGTCACACTTGGCTTATTCTCTTTCCTGCAGATCGAGGTTGATTTAACTTTCGTCGCGGCAATTTTGTCGGTGGTGGGTTATTCACTGAATGACTCAATCGTAGTATTCGACCGTGTGCGTGAGAATTTCAGTAAAATCCGTCGTGTAAGCTCACAGGAGATTATTGATATTTCGTTAAGTCAAACACTTTCACGTACTTTAATGACTTCGGTAACCACACTTTTCGTGGTAGCAGCATTGTATTTCTTTGGTGGTCCGACGATTCATAATTTCTCATTAGCCTTGTTGATTGGTATTGCTTTTGGTACTTATTCATCAATCTATGTAGCTATTGGGGTGGCTCTACAGTTAGGCTTAAGCCGTGAACATATGAATAAACCAGTGGTAGTGAAAGAAGGTGAAGATACCGAATCTTTTATTGACTATTAGTTGGTAAAATGTTGAAAGAATTTAACCGCTTGTAGCGATACAAGCGGTTATTTTTTGATTTAAATTCCCCTATTTCATTGATTAAATGTAAAGATTTCTTTGGAATGCTTTTTGAAAAATGGTAGGATAAAGCAAATTTTTGAGGTTCAATTTATATATGAAAGATACCTTACGCATTGCAACACGTCAAAGCCCACTGGCTTTATGGCAGGCGAATTTTGTTAAAGCTGAATTAGAAAAGCACTTTCCAGATCTCGCTGTTGAGTTGGTGACGATGGTCACTAAAGGGGATATCATTTTAGGTACCCCATTGGCAAAAATTGGTGGCAAAGGCTTATTTGTCAAAGAGTTAGAATTGGCTTTGCTTGAAAACCGTGCCGATATTGCGGTGCATTCAATGAAAGATGTGCCGATGAGTTTTCCTGAAGGTTTAGGCTTAGCAGTAATTTGTGAACGTGAAGATCCTCGCGATGCTTTTGTTTCAAATAAATATAATCACTTAGATGAACTACCAGCAGGGGCGGTGGTAGGAACTTCAAGTTTACGTCGCCAATGCCAGTTAATGGCGAAATATCCGCATTTAAACGTTAAATCGTTGCGTGGTAATGTCGGGACTCGTTTAAGCAAATTAGACAATGGTGAATATGATGCGATTATTTTGGCTTCAGCGGGTTTAATACGTTTGAAAATGTCAGAACGCATTCGTAGTTTTATTTCCGTGGAACAATCATTGCCTGCAGCAGGGCAAGGCGCCGTTGGCATTGAAACTCGGGTAAATGATGAGCGAGTGTTAAACTATCTTGCAAAATTAAATCATAAATCGACCGCTTGTTGTGTAATGGCAGAACGTGCGATGAACGCTCGCTTGCAAGGCGGTTGCCAAGTACCGATTGGGGGCTTTGCTACCCTTGAAAATGGCGAATTAAGCTTGAATGCGCTAGTCGGTTCGTTGGATGGCACACAAATTATTCGAGCTTCAGGCAAGGCAAAAGCAGAGAATGCTGAACAATTAGGCATTTCTGTTGCCGAAGAACTATTGGCACAAGGTGCAGACAAAATTTTAGCAGAAATTTACGCCGATAACTAAGGGTGAGCCAGCTATGAGCATTTTAATTACTCGCCCTGATGAACACGGCAAAGAATTATTGAATTTATTGAGTGAACAGCATATTTTTGCTATTCACCAACCACTATTTCAAATTGAGGCTGGGCGTGAATTGCCAATGCTGCCTTCGATTTTTAGCCAATTAAATGCAGGTGATTACGTTTTTGCCGTTTCTAAAAATGCGATAGCGTTTGCCAGTGATGTGATGTTACAAACAGGCTTTAAATTTCGAGCAGATTTGAAATATTTTGCTGTGGGGCAGAAATCTGCGGCTTATTTTTCAGCTAAAACAGAGCAAGCAGTCAAATATCCGATCCATTCTGAAAATAGCGAAGGAGTGCTAGATTTGCCTGAAATGCAAGATTTAACGGGTAAAAATTTAGTAATTTTGCGTGCGGAGAGTGGGCGAGAGCTACTGACACAGGAAGCAACTAAACGAGGGGCGACTGTTCGGCAGATTGAATGTTATCGCCGAGAGCTTGTCGATGCGAATTTGAATGAAAAAATGAGCATTGCCAAACGAGCGGGTATTACCACCATAGTAGTGACGAGTGGTGAGATTCTTGCTACATTAACCGAGCAAACGGCAGCAGAAGACAAAGAATGGCTGATGGGCTGCCGTTTATTGGTGCTGGGAGATCGGATTGCTAAACAGGCTAAACAGTACGGCTGGGCAGCTGAAAATATATTGGTTACAGATAAGGCAGACAATGCCACATTATGTAAAAGGCTAGTGCAATTAGCGAATAGCTAGATGTTTTATTAACAAGGTGAGCCTTCACTTAAGAGGTGATTATGTCAGATAAAAAAGTGATTAATGAATCAACAGAACAAGCGGTTGAATCTTCAGAAAAATTTGCAGAAGAGATTGCAAAAAATGAGGAAAAATTAACCGCTTCTGAACCTATTTCAGCGGAAAAACCTGAACAAGTAATTGTGAAAAAAGGTGGTTCGGGTATCGGCTTTCTTGCTCTACTTGTGGCGTTGGGGGTTGGTGGTGCTGGCTATTACTTTGGTATGCAACAATTAATCGATGTAGATGCTAAAATTCAAGCCTTAAGTGCTAAAGCTAACCAAATTCAAACATCGGCTGGTACTATTGAATTGCCAAGTTTTGATGCGGAAAAAGCACAACTTGCTGAGTTAGCTACTGCTTACAAGCAAGCACAAGAACGTATTGCGCAGCTAGAACAAGAACAATCATCTTATACTAATCAGATTAGTTCGCTACAATCGCAAATTCAGCGTTTGAGTAATGCAACACAACAAACTGACTTAAGTGCGTGGATTTTATCTGATGCAAATTTCTTATTGAATAATGCGATTCGTAAGTTAGTGATTGATAATGATATTGATACGACTAAAAGTTTACTTACTGAAGCTGATATTGCATTAAGTAAAATTATTAGCCCTGAAGTGGCGCAAGTGCGTAATGCGATTAAAGCAGATTTAGTCAATCTCAATAGTGTGAATCAAGTGGATCAAAATGGCTTAATGCAACGTTTAACTACCTTAGCAAATCGTTTAGATGATTTACCGTTAGTCGAAAATGAAGAAACAGACCAAGCGGCGATGACAGGGGATGTGACGGATTCCATTGGTGATTGGCAGCAAAATATCGAGAAAACGGCTAGTTCATTCTTGGATCACTTTATTCGTGTAAGTGATAAAAATCATGTTGATGAAAAAGTTTTTATCGCACCAAATCAAGAAATCTATTTACGTGAAAATATTCGTTTGCGCTTACAAATTGCTGCATTAGCGATTCCACGTCAGCAAAATGAATTGTATAAACAATCGATTGAAACGGTGAGCAGCTGGATCCGTAGCTATTTTGATACGCAAAATGAGAATGTGAAAGCCTTCTTAAAAGAGCTAGACAGCTTAGCGGAAAAATCCATTTATATTGATGCACCTGAGAAATTACAGAGCTTAACTTTATTGGATACATTGCTGAAAAAAGATCCGCAAAAAATAGAGAAAATGGAGCTTAAAGAGGAAAAAGAATTAGTTGCGCCAGCTGCTTCTGAAACACCAAAAGCAGACAGTAAAGCAGCAGAAAAAACACCAACAGAACAAGCACCAATGGTGCCAGCGTCTGAAGCACAATAAGGAGAAATGCTATGTTTCGTATTCTCTTTTTAATGTTATTAGTACTGGCAGCACTGATTGCGGGGCCTTATCTTGCAGGAAATCAAGGCTATGTCCGCATTGAAACAGCAAGCAAAGTGATTGAAATGAGCCTTGTGATGTTGGTAGTTTTTTTCGCTTCGGCTATGGCGATTGTTTACGGTGTGGAATGGGCGATTACCCGTTTTTGCCGCTTAAGTAAGGGTTCTTATAATTGGTTTTTTAATCGGAAACAACGCAACGCCCAGCAAGAAACCTTAGAAGGTTTAATGCGTATGAGCGAAGGCGATTATTCAAAGGCAGAGAAATTATTTAGCAAGAATGCTAAATATGCAGAAGAACCAGCGTTAAATTTAATTAAGGCGGCAGAAGCAGCACAGCAACGTGGTGATGAATTTGAAGCGAATAAATATTTAATTGAAGCGAGCCAAATTGCAGGCACGAATAATGTGGCGGTAGAACTAGCACGCGCCAAAATTTTAGTGCAGCAAAATAAGTTGCCGGCAGCCCGTTCAGCAATCGATAGTCTGCTTGAGTTTGCGCCAAATAATACCGAAGTATTACGTTTAGCTATTCAAATTTATAAATCTTCTAAGGCTTATATTGCGCTAGATAGCATTTTGGAAAGCATTGGACAACGCAGTTTCCTTTCTGTGGAAGAGTATGAGAAAGTTGAACACTTTGTTGATGACGGCTTGTTAGACGAAGTGATGAACGAAGCAGGGCAAGATGGTTTATTAAGTTGGTGGGAAGAACAACCAAGCCGCCGTCGTAAATCGATTTATGCCCGTGTTGGTTTAATTAAACGTTTAATTGATACGGATGACCATCAATCTGCGCAAGAACTCGCATTAGAAACCTTGAAGAAATTTGAAGATGATCAGTTAGTGCCATTATTAAGACAACTAACTCGCCTACAAGTGGAAGAAGAAGCTAAATTAGTTAAAGTGTTAGAGAAACGTGCGGAAAAAGCAGAAAACCGCTATGTTGATGACTATGCCCGAGCCTTGGGTTATATCTATGCACGGGAAGGTTTGTATGAGAAAGCTAAAGGCTTTTTCGTTAGCTTACTTGATCACGAAGAGTGTGTAGCGAATGATCGAATTATGGCGTTGCACGTGGCAGAAAAACTCAATGATGCCGAGTTGGCAGAGCGTATCAAAGCGATTAACTTACAACAAGTGAATTTAAAACAAGTAGCAGCATAGCACGCTATTTTGTGAAATGAGCAGAATAAACAAGCGGTTGATTTTGTAAAAAAAGTGACAAAATCAACCGCTTGTATTTTTTATGCGACTTTTATTACCTTCAGCGTAATTCCGTCCACCTGTTGAACTTTGACTGTTTCGCCGATGTGAAGGTTTTCGCCGACCATACGCCAAGTAGTGTCACCAAATTTGCCACGAGCGATGCCGTTGTCGAAGATTTCGACTACCACACCTTGTGCGCCCAGCATACTGTGTTCGCGGGAGTTGAGTTGGTTTGCCGCATCGTCTTGCACATCTTTGTCGTGTTGATATTTCCACCAAATTAGACTGAAAATAATCGCAAGCACCGCAAAGATTGCTGCTTGCCAGCCTTGGGGAAGCTCAGGAAAAAAGGCGACGAGCCCTGACAGAATCACTGCTGCGAAGCCCCACCACATAATAAACACGCCGGGCAAAACGAGTTCTAAAATCAGCAGAACAAAGCCGAAAATCAGCCAGCCAGTCCAGTTAAATAACCATTCCATACCAGCCCTCGCTAAGATTTGGCTTTATCGCCTTTGAGTAGTTCAGCAATGCCTGCCACTGAGCCGATAAGATTACCCGCCTCCAACGGCATTAGAACCACTTTGCTATTTGTTGCTGTGCCGATGTTTTTCAGTGCTTCAGTATAGCCTTGTGCAATAAAGTAATTGATTGCGGTAGTATCACCTTTGGCAATCGCTTCAGAGACCATTTGTGTCGCTTTTGCCTCCGCTTCGGCGGCACGCTCACGCGCTTCGGCTTGCAAGAAGGCTTCTTGACGTTCCCCTTCCGCTTTGAGAATGCGAGATTGCTTTTCTCCTTCAGCACGTAAAATTTCCGCTTGGCGAATCCCTTCCGCTTCCAAAATGTCTGCACGTTTGTTACGTTCCGCCTTCATTTGCGCATTCATTGCGGCAACCAATTCTTGTGGTGGGCGCACATCACGGATTTCGATACGGGTCACTTTCACGCCCCAAATATTGGTTGCTTCATCGACAATCGATAGCAGGCGACCGTTAATTAAATCACGCTGCGAGAGCATATCGTCCAAATCCATTGAACCCAGCACAGTACGCATATTGGTCATTGTCAAGTTTATAATCGCTTGTTCTAAATGATTCACCTCATAAGCTGCACGGCGCGCATCCACTGTTTGCACAAAGCAAACCGCATCAATCGCCACGCTCGCGTTATCGCGCGAAATTACTTCTTGCGACGGAATATCCAACACTTGTTCCATCATATTGATCTTACGCCCCACACGATCGATAAAGGGCACCACGATATTTAAACCAGGGGTAAGCGTTTTGGTATAACGCCCAAAACGTTCAATCGTCCAATGATAACCTTGTGGCACAATTTTGATGGTGGAAGAGAGTAGCACCACCGCAAGCACGACGAAAATAATAGCAACAATTGGGAAATCCATAATAAGCTCCTTAGTAGAATGTTTGCACACATTATACACTACCATAAACAAGCGGGCGATTTTGCAAAAAAATTTACTAAATCGCCCGCTTGTATTTTGTTTAATTTTATTAGATGGCTAATTTCAAAGCATAGAATGCAACCAATCCAATCGCAATAATGATAGTACCAATATTTAATTTGTTAAATTCGCCCGAAATCATTCGCCCAATCACAAGGCTGGCGAAACCTAACATAATACCTGTTACGATGTTGGCGGTAAGTACGATAAACACCGCACAGACTAAGCCAGACATTGCACCGACGAAGTCATCAAAGTCTAATTTTGACACATTACTTAACATCAACAAACCCACATACATCAAGGCTGGGGCGGTTGCATAGCTTGGTACTAGGAAGGCTAATGGTTGGAAGAAGAGCATTAACAAGAAGCCAATTCCCACTACGACCGCCGTTAAGCCCGTTTTGCCGCCGACCGCCGTGCCAGCTGCTGATTCAATATAAACTGCCGCAGGGGCCGTGCCAAATAGACCTGACAAAACAGAACCGAGTGAGTCAGAAGTTAAAGCACGCCCGCCGTTGATGATTTGCCCGTCTTTATCTAATAAGTTGGCTTGACCAGCTACCGCACGGATTGTGCCTGTTGCATCGAAAATGGCAGTCATCACTAAGGCAAAAACGACAGGCAAAATCGCCGCATTCAATGCCCCCATCACATCTAATTGCAGGAAAAGCGATTGTTCACCAAAACTTGGCATTTTGAAGAAGCCAGCATATTTCACTTCAGGATCGAAAATTAGACCTACGATCGTAATTGCAATAATGACCCAAAGGATTGAGCCTTTCACACGTAATTTTTCTAAGCCGATAATTGCTGCCAAACCAAGCAATGACATAACCACAGGGAATGAGGTGAAATCGCCCATTTTGACAGGAATAGCGATACCACTGTTGATGACTAATTTTACATTCGTTGCGGCAATTAGTAGTAAGAACAAGCCGATCCCGATACCTGCGCCGTGGGCAATGTTAGATGGCAGGTTGCGCAAGATCCACGCACGGATACCAGTCACCGAAATGAGAGTAAATAACGCCCCCATTAAGAAAATCGCCCCTAAAGCAACAGGAATCGAAATGCCTTGCCCCAGCACTAAGCTAAATGCGGTAAAAGCGGTTAAGGAAATCGCCGCACCAATCGCCATTGGCACATTTGCCCATAAACCGATGAGAATTGAGCCTAAACCCGACACTAAACAGGTAGCGATAAACACGGATTCCGCAGGGAAGCCAGCCTGGCTTAAAATACTCGGAACGACGATCACCGAATAAACCATCGCAAGAAATGTAGTTAAACCTGCGATAATTTCTTGACGAGAGTTCGTTCCTCGCTCCTCAAAATTGAACATTGACATAAAACACACCTAAAAAGGAAAAAAGAAAGGAAATTTTAAGCAGCGAATTTTACAAAACTCACCATAAATAAGCAAACGTTTGCGAGAAGTAAATAGACAAGCGGTCAAATTCCCTCAAAATTTTGCAAATTTTTTGGAAAATTTGACCGCTTGCTATTAGTGGTGACTACTCGGCTGTAAGTATTCTTCTCGATTTGGATCAACGGTTTTGGCTTTGCGAATCATTGGTTCGATGGTTGAGCCTTGGACGAGAATGGAGAACATTACGACCGCATAGGTCATCACCAAAATCAAATCTTTTACGTCAATTTCACCTGCGTAAGCGGTTTTGGCGGGAATGGCTAGTGCCATTGCTAAGGCTAATCCGCCACGTAAGCCACCCCACGTCATAATTTTCAAGGTATAAGGGTTGTAAGTCCGAAATTGCTGCATTCCCTTAAATGGAATCCACAGACTGATAAAACGGGCAGCTAAGCAAATAGGGATTGCGGCAATCATCAAAATAATTCCGTAAGCATTGAAATCAACTAATAACAAGGCAAAGCCAATTAGGAAGAATAGCAGTGAGTTTAGAAAATGATCGATCATCTCCCAAAAGTGATCTAAATAACGCTGACTTTGCTCGGAAAAGCCTGAACGGCGCGTCCAGTTGCCGATCATAATGCCCGAAACCACCATCGCTAGTGCACCCGAAACGTGCAGAATATTGCTGGCGAACATAAAGCCTGCGGTGGGAATAGTTAGGGTAATCATCATTTCCATTGAGCCATCATCTGTACTAGAAATCAGAACGTGGGCAATAAAGCCAAGCACAAAACCGAATAAAATCCCGCCAATCGCTTCGTGCATAAATAGGCTCATAATACTCGAGAAAGAAGCATCTTGCCCACCAAAAGCAACGGCAAAAACGGTGACAAAAACCACCAAACCCACGCCGTCATTAAATAGCGATTCGCCTTCTACTTGCATTGATAAGCGTTTAGGCGCACGTAAGTTTTTGATAATCGCCAATACTGCAATGGGGTCGGTGGGGGAGATTAACGCCCCAAAAACTACGCAATAAATATAATCGATGGGTAAGCCGATGAGATTGGCAATGCCCCAGATGGTGGTTGCAATCAGAAAGGTTGAGGTGAGGGTGGAAACTAACGCAAAGGTGGTGATTTCCCATTTTTGGTCTTTTAATACGGGAAGTTTTACGCCTAGCGAGCCCGCAAAGAGTAAGAAGCCTAAAATACCGTTGAGTAAGAAGCTCTTGAAGTCAATTTGCTCCATTACATTTTTAGCAATATCGTCAATATTAAACCAACCCAGTGAACCTAAAATCCACACTAACAGTGAACAGACCATCGCTGCAGCAGTGATAGCAATAGTGGATTGTACTTTAGCACTGATTTTACTGGTGATAAAACCAAGTAGGATCGACAAGGCTGCCAAAAAGCAGATATATGCGTAAATACCCATTAGGATTCCTTAAATATCAAGTTGAGAAGGCACAAATTCTACTGGAATTATCGCAGTTTGGCTAACAAAAATAGATTTTTGCGAATCTTACTCTTTGCGGTATAATTCGCCCAATTTTTTATATATTGATTTAGGAAAAAATAATGATTGAAAAATGGCACGAGCGATCTAATGGTTTAGCATTTAAAATTATTTTTGCGTTAGTATCACTCTCTTTTGTATTAGGCGGTATTGGTGGCGGCCTCTTATTGGGTGATACGGGTGTGGTGAAAGTAAACGGTGAATCCATTTCACAACAGGCTTTCAATAATGCGCGCAATCGCCAACAAGAGGTTTTAAATCAGCAAATGGGGGCGAGATTTTGGGATTTAATGGATACGCCCGAATATGCGGCGAAATTCAATAATTCGGTATTAAACAGCCTGATTAACAATGAATTGTTACGCCAATATGCGAAAGAACTCAAACTGGGTATTTCAGCAGAACAAGTTAAAGCCGAAATTGTGAACACGCCAAATTTCCATCGGGATGGCAAGTTTGATAACAATCTGTATTTGCAAACTTTGCGTAATAATGGCATCAATAGCGATCAATATGCAGCGATTGTGAGCGAAGGAATGCTAATGTCGCAAATTGAAGAGGGAATCATCAATACGCAATTTGAGTTGCCTATACAACAAGAGCAATTGGCAAAATTGTTATTTCAACAACGCCAAGTGCGTATTGCCTCACTAGATCTTGCAAAAAGTGCAGAAAATCAGACCGCTTCAACCGAAGAGTTGCAGGCATATTATGATGCTAACAAAGCTAAATTATTAACGCCTGAACAGTTAGCGGTTGAGTATGTGGTAATTAGTCCGAAAGATGTGGCAAATCGTGTGCAAATTACTGATGATCAAATTGCGACTTATTACGAGAAAAATCGTGACCAATATGTAACCAAAGGCGAAGCTCGCTTAGCGCATATTCAAGTTGCTAATGAGGCGGAAGCAAAAGCTGTGGAACAAGAATTAGCCAATGGAGCAGATTTTGCTGAGGTGGCAAAAAACAAATCAACCGATAAATTGTCGGCAAATCAAGGTGGTGATTTAGGCTGGGCAAAAGCAGGAACTTTTCCGAAATCCTTTGAAGAAGCAGCAAATGCTTTAACTGCTGGACAAGTTAGTCCGCCTGTAAATGTGGACGGCGCTTATCACATTATTAAAGTGTTAGAGCGTAAGAATGAGGAAGCGATTCCGCTCGAAAAAGCCAAAGAAGCGATTAGCACTATTATTCGTAAAGAATTGGAAGCAACGGAATATTCAACCGTAACCCGAGAAATGGCAAATGCTGCCTTTGAAAATAGTGGTTCACTTGAAAATGTTGCTAAAGTGGCGGGCGCTGAATTGAAAAAAACGGCGACTTTCACTCGTGAAACTGTGCCAGCAGAGTTGCAAAATGAAGCCGTGGTAAAAGCCTTATTTGAAGGTGATTTACGCCAAACGAATCAAAACTCGGAAGCGTTAGAGGTGGGTGATGGCACTAATTCTCGCACAATGTTTGTGCGTGTAAGCCAATATCAGCCAGAACGTGAAAAGAGCTTTGATGAAGCGAAAGCCGAAATCGAAAATGCAGTAAAAACGGAGAAAGCGGAAAAAACGTTGTTAACTCAAGCTGACAAAGAAGTAAAAGCACTTGCAGAAGGCAAAGGCGCAACAACTTTTGGTGATGCACAAAACCTAGTTTATGCCCAAATTATCGTTCAGAACCCATTATTGGCAAACAGTGTATTCACAATGCCCAAACCAACGGATAAAGCGACTTACCAAGTGGCTCGCAATGAAAAAGGCGATGTACTCATTGTGGCTTTGGATAAAATTACTGAAGGTACAATGGCTGATTTCCAAATGGTAGCAGAACAATTCGCACAAGCTGAACGTGCAGTATTACGTGATGATTTACTCAAGGATTTACGTGAACGTGCCAGTATTGAAATCAATCAAGATGTGCTGGATCAGCTAGTTACTCCAAATAATTAAACTTTTTAGGGCGGATTGGTATCCGCCCAAACATCATTCAATATCTTATAAGATATAGGCGAAGCAATGAAAGGATTCTCAAAATGTTATTTACAAGCGGTTAATTTTGCAAAATTTTTTGCAAAAACGACCGCTTGTTTTATCTTTATGACGAATGCTTTTGCCAATATTTCTGATGAGAAAGCCGCAACGAAATTGGCTCCAACCGAGCCACACATTGAACAATGTAGTTATTTCTACGAATTTAATTTTAGCGATCCGCAATTACGCAAACTTGAAATTCGTAGAGCCATTTATTCGATGTTTTTTTCGGTGCGAATCCAAAAAGAAAACGCTCAACCTAATCGGCATATTTTGCCCAAAAAAATGCAAGATGAAGAATCGGATTATTGGTTCCCGACCGTAGTTGAACAGCAACTAAGCCACGCAGGGATTCGTTCTGATAAGCCGTTGAATTTAGTGCTCACTTATGCAGATCTTCCCGATGATAGTGCAATTGGCGGGCATATTTTACGTGCTTTGAGCCAGACAGATCTGATTCGAGTTCAACCAAATATGGTTTCGGAGCAAGAACGCCAAGAACTATATCAAAGTCGAAGTTATCAACTGATTCACTCGGAATTTTGTAGTAGTTCTCAAGATCCTGTGCAATTTTTATTACGTTTTCACTCTAAAGATCCTAATAATAAGACGGGCTACAAAAATAATGAAGTGGATAAGTATTTAGAACGTTTGCAAAATGAAAAGCTAACGCCAAAAGAGCGGCGTAAATTGATTCGTGAAACGGCAGCAAAATTGGAGCAGGACGTGGCTATTTTGCCGCTTTACCAATATCAAATTAGAAAAAGTGCTAATTCCACCAATTGAGGTATTGATTTAACTTCCGCAAGTGGGGTAGTTTACACCCAATAATTCAGCAATTCAGGGGGAAATAAAATGCACTGAATTGCCTCAAAATTCAAAAGGAGCCATAATGAATCAACTCACAGAGCAGCAGTTGAATGAGATTAAATTTGTATTGCAAAATTTCTCACATTCAACCTTACAAAAAGATTTAATCGCACTGAATGCTTTTAAAAAAGCTGAATTAGGCGCAGGGATTTTACGTATTGAAATTACGATGCCATTTGCGTGGAATAGTGGCTTTGTCGCCTTAAAAGCAGCTACGGAAGCCACATTGAAAGAAATCACTGCGGCTAATGAAGTGAAATGGGTGCTAAATTATAATATCGCCACTTTAAAACGTGCTAATAACCATCCAGCGGTTAATGGTGTGAAAAATATTATTGCGGTGACTTCAGGCAAAGGTGGCGTAGGTAAATCAACTACAGCGGTAAACCTTGCTTTGGCGTTGCAAGCGCAAGGGGCAAAAGTCGGAATTTTGGATGCCGATATTTATGGTCCTTCTATTCCACATATGTTAGGCGCAAAAGATCAACACCCAACTTCGCCCGATAACAAACATATTACTCCTATTGAAGTGTTTGGTTTGCAGTCAAATTCGATCGGCTATTTGATGGCGGAAGACAACGCAACAATATGGCGCGGACCTATGGCAAGTTCAGCCTTAAGCCAGCTATTAAATGAAACGTGGTGGAATGAATTAGATTATTTAGTGATTGATATGCCACCAGGTACAGGCGATATTCAGCTTACCCTTTCTCAGCAAATTCCTGTAACGGGAGCGGTGGTAGTGACTACGCCACAAGATATTGCGCTCATTGATGCGATTAAAGGCATCTCAATGTTCCAAAAAGTTTCTGTACCAGTTTTGGGTGTGATTGAAAATATGAGCGTGCATATTTGCCAAAATTGCGGTCACCACGAAGATATTTTTGGTACAGGTGGCGCCGAGAAAATTGCTAAACGCTATGGCACGCAAGTGTTAGCTCAGCTGCCGTTGCATATTCGGTTACGCCAAGATTTAGATGCTGGTATGCCAACGGTAGTGGCAGCACCTGAACACGAAACCAGCCAAGCTTATATTGAATTAGCAGGCAAAGTCGCGGCAGAGCTTTATTGGCAGGGCAGCGTGATTCCATCAGAAATTATGATTCGTGAAGTAAAATAAGAGATAAAAAGGCAGATTTTCTGCCTTTTTTTACGTTAGAATATATGAGCTTTAAATAACAACAGGATATAAAAATGAAACAATACAAACACGATTTTATTGAATTTGCTCTTAGCCGTGAAGTGCTGAAATTTGGCGAATTTACTTTAAAATCAGGCAGAAAAAGCCCTTATTTTTTCAATGCAGGTTTATTTAATACAGGGCGTGATTTAGCCAAATTAGGCGAGTTTTATGCACAAGCAATTCAAGCGACCAATTTAGATTACGATGTATTATTCGGACCTGCCTATAAAGGCATTCCGATTGCCACCACTGTGGCAGTGGCGTTAGCCAATCAATTTAATGTGGATAAACCTTGCTGTTTTAACCGTAAAGAAGCGAAAGATCACGGTGAAGGGGGGAGCTTGATTGGCGCAGCATTGAAAGGCAAAATTTTATTGGTGGATGATGTGATCACCGCTGGTACGGCTATTCGTGAATCCGTGGAAATCATCAATGCCAACCAAGCTGAATTAGCGAGTGTGTTGATTGCCTTAAATCGAAAAGAAAAAGGCAAAGGTGAACTTTCTGCCATCCAAGAGGTCGAGCGGGATTACGGTTGTAAAGTGTTTTCCATCGTTGATTTTGATGATTTAGTCCAGTTTATTGAAAAATCCGAAAAATATGCGCCGTATTTAGCCACTATGCGAGCTTATCGTGAACAATACGGCGTTGAGTAAATTTTCAGCTAAATTTGACCGCTTGTTTTTAGCAAGCGGTTGTTTTTTTACAGGAATCTGCAAATGGCAATAAAAGACAGGCTCCAAGGTTGGCATTATGCTTTGGGTTGTTATTTACTGTGGGGAACCTTTCCGCTCTATTGGTATCCACTCAATCATTCGGCAATGCCCGCCGATCAAATTTTAGCCCAGCGAATTGTGTGGTCTGC
>JBHACP010000074.1:0-33583 GCA_041854605.1 Actinobacillus sp. | reverse complement strand
ATGGCGTGTATGCGTAAACTGCTCACCATTATGAATACGTTGGTTAAACGCAATGAAAAATGGGACGCTACACGCTATTTATCCACAGAATCTGTGGGTTAAAATTGAATAACTTTTTTGTGTGTGAACACAGTTGCTACGCAAACCTAACCAAACAACCGATCCAATTCATCAATCAGTGCTTTGCTCGGTTTATCAAAATAAACCCCATTGTGCGGCTTACCATTCATTCCTCGTAAAAACAAATAAGCTACGCCACCAAAATCACGTTCATAATCATACTGTTCTTGCAAGCGGGAACGCAAATAGCGATGCACCGCCAAACTGTAGAGCAAATATTGCAAATCGTAACGGTATTTACCCATCGTTTTGAGCAAATTTTCGGCGGAATAATCTTGCGGTAAATAGCCTAGAAAATTAGATTTGTAATCTAGCACATAAAATCGACCGCTTACCTGCGCAAGGCAATCCACAAAGCCTTTGACAAAACCTTCTAATTGCGGAAGCGACAACGGCGGCAGCTCTCGTGCCAATTGACTATGTTCTCGCAACACTTTATTCAGTGAATGTAAAGCTTTTTCATTTTTAAGTCTTAAGAAAAATTGCCATTCATCCAAACGGCTTGTTTGCTTAATATCTCGCAAGGTAAACAGCAGATTGCCTGCTCCAAATGGGGTGGTAAGCACTTGCTCAAACCACGCCATTATAGGCTGAACCAACACAAGATCTAATTTCAATTTTTCGCATAATGTCTGCACTGCTTGTTGGGCTGGGAATGATTTTTTCGCTTCAGTACTTAGTTGCTCAAAATCGGCTTGGTAAGCAAATTGCCAATGTTCAAAATCACAATCTTCCAAAAAACTATGCAGCAAAGCCCCCACCTTGGTGCTATGTGGAAATTGATAGGCAATATCTGAAATTTCTGTCGTTAGTTCACTCATTTCAGGTATTTGAACCGCTTGATAATCATCATCTTGTATCAATTCCACATAATAGCTCTTCGCCTCACTGCCTCGTTCGTGGTAACTGTGTAAAGCGGTAAAACTGGTGACTTGCCCAATATGACTTTTGATATTTCCCGTGAAAGGCTTTGCCAGCAATTTTTGCGTATTTGGCTGACTTGGTTTCCAACTGTCTTGCGCCACCTCTGTCGCCAACGGCTGAATGTGCCAGCTTACTTCATTGAATTTCGCATAACTATCGGCTCGGATCTCCTGATTCGTGTTCAAACCGATTTCGCCCTCGCTCAACAAATAATGCAGGCTGTTCCAGCCCTTGCTGAAGATTTCAGGCACAATTAAATTCAGTTGATATTCAGCTCGCGTCAAAGCCACATAAAGTAAACGCAGATCCTCTGCATAATCAGCTTCGGTTTTTTGTGCCTTAATTGCCTCACTATTGTTGCCAAAATCCCAATGCCATTTTTCATTTTCATCACGATAAAGAGAAAGTGCAGAATTTTTCACTTCATAGCTATTTTTACCCACAAATGGCAACCAAACAATGGGATATTGCAAACCTTTAGATTTGTGAATCGTGATGATCCGAATCAATTCCTCTTCGCTTTCCAAACGGAGCTGCTGTTCCTCGCTGTCACTACCTTCTTTGATTTGCGTTTCAAACCAGCGTAACAATGCCGATTCATTTTCCATTTTATCCATCGCACTTTGCAATAATTCGCTTAGATGGAATAGATTCGTGATTTGCCGATCGGCATCTATTCGGCTTTTCAAGCGTTCAATAATTCCCTCGTCCAAGAAAATTTTATGCAACATCGGCAAAACCCCCAGCCGTTGCCAAATATCTTGATATTGCACAAAGCGATTGGTAAGGTTTTCCCACCGGCTTTCATCATTTTTCGTTTGGAAAATCGCACGGCTATCCAGTCCCCAAACAGCAGAACCAATTGCCGCCAACAAACTACTTTCACGATATGGGTTAAGACAAGCACGCAAAATATATACTAAATCGGTAGCAGCCGTGCTGTGGTAAACACTGGCTTTTTCGGACAAATACACCGATTTAATGCCACGCTTTGCTAACGTCTGTTTGATTTTATTTGCTTGCTCACCATTGCGCACCAACACGGCAATATCTCTCGCTTCCACATTACGATCTTCAAATTGATCGGTCTGCTTATTTTTTAAATTCAGCAAACGGAACTTGCCTTGTTGCACCGCTTTTAATTGTTGCTGTATTTGATGAGCGCATTGTTCGGCTGCAAGATCCTCATCAAAACTGGCTTGAGTAAAACAATTGACATTGCTTGCTCCGTCAAGGGTGACCTCGTTTTTTGCAGCTTCTACTGACCGAAAAACAATACCCTTGTGAATAAAAGGCGAGTGCGCTGAATTTGCAAAATTAAACAAAGAATTGACCGCTTGCACTACAGGAGTGAGCGAACGCCAGTTGCGGTCGAGGGTTCGTTTCACTTTAGCCCGCTCCGCCGCCGCCAAATAAGTGAAAATATCGGCACCACGGAATTGGTAGATCGACTGCTTCGGATCACCGATCATAATAAAACCGCTCTGCTCTGCTTGAGCCTCTTCCGACAGAAAAATCTGGCTGAACACTTCATATTGCACAAGGTCGGTATCTTGAAATTCATCAATCATCGCAAACGGAAATTGCCCACGAATTTGGGCCGCTAATGCCTTGCCCCGAGTGCCTTTTAACGCCTTGTTTAAATCTGAAAGCAAATCATCAAAACCGATTTCTTTGTGAGTAGTTTTGTATGCTGCCCATTTTTCTCGTAATCGCATCAAAAATTGATAGAGCAACATCGATTTTTGCTTATCAGCAAATTCCATTTGGTAAGCGGTCAAAAAAGCCTGATTTTTTACAAAATGGGCGTGTTCTAAAATTGCTGCGCCTTCTTCGGCTGAATCGGCAATTTTTTCGGCACAAAAGCGGTCGAAATTCTTCGGCAAATAGTTAGAATCATTGTCTAGCCAATCGCCCATTTCAGCTATCCATCCATCTATGTAACGTTGTTGATATTTTCGACGACTTAAGGATTTTTTCACGCCTTTGCTGTAAGTTTTGTTGATTTCTGCTACGAGCAGGGCGACTATTTCTTCACCATTTTTACGCCAATAGTGTCGAGCTTCACTTAACAATTCTTCATATTTTTGAATGTGAGTAGCAAAGTCCGTCGTAACCCATTTGGCACTATCTACTTTAGGTAAAGTGGTGTTGAGATAAGGCCTAATCTGTGCTAATGCTTCATCTGGCGTTTTAAGCTCTGCCGCCACGAATTTTATTTCATTGAGTGACATTGGATAAAACAATTCCCGCCACGTTTCTTGAGCGAGTTTCAGCAGCACATCATCTTGCTGAGTTTGCAGCTCAATATCAAAGCGTACGCCTGAATCAAAAGCGAACTGAAACAACATTTTTTGGCAAAAGCTGTGAATAGTAAATACGCTGGCTAAATCAATTTCACGTTCAGCAATGCGCAAGCGAAGTAGTGCTTCATTTTGATCGCTGATTTCAGCAAAAAGTGCAGCAAAAAAGTGGTTGGCTTTTGGCTCTTCGCCTTTTATTTTAGCGGTGAAATAAGCGTAACATTCACGAATATTGAGGCGAATCCGATCTTTCAATTCCTCCGTTGCCGCTTTGGTAAAAGTTACTACCAAAATTTGATCGACATTGAGTGCAGACCGCCCCACACCTAGCAGTAATCGCAAGTACAGATTTGCCATCGTATAAGTTTTTCCCGTTCCTGCCGAGGCTTCAATGAGGCTGGCGCAATCAAGCGGTAAATTTATCGGATCTAATCTTTCCATTTTTATTTAATTTTTTCCAAACGAGCTATTTGTTCATTTTCAGGCAATTGCTGAATTTGCTTCATTTGCCAAATCAACATAGCGGCGGCAATGCTTAAACTGATGCAAAATGTTAGCCAAAAACCACTTGCTGCCATCGGTTCAACAATCCAATCAGTGCGGGCAAGAATATAGCCTAATGGCATACCAATGAGCCAATAGCAAAATGTGGTGACAAATAGAATTGGTTTAGTGTGCTTGTAACCACGCAAAATCCCGTTCGCCACTGCCTGTAAAGAATCAGGAATTTGATACACCGCTGCAAACAGCAGCAAGTAAGCCGCAATAGCAATTGACACTGCATCGCTGGTAAAGGCAAGCGGAATCCAATCATTCAACAAAACAATGACAATAGCAGCAAGCACCGCAAAAATAAAGCTCGTTACCAAGGCGTGGTAGCTTAAAATGCGCGCACCCTCAATTTGTTTTTGTCCAAGGGTTTGTCCAATAACAATAGTGGTCGCAATACTAAAGGACATCGGAATCATAAAAAAAACCGAACTGGTTTGCAAAGCGGCTTGATGACTTGCAACCACTTGCGAGCCCAACGGCGAAAGCAACAAGGCTGACGTGGAAAATAACATCACTTCGGTGAAAGTAGCAAAGGCTATCGGCAAACCCAATTTGCAAAGTTTTAGCAAAATTTGACCGCTTGGAGCTTCAAACCACTGCTTAAATAAGCCAATATCTTTTTGCGCTCTGCTGGTGTAACTGTAATGGAACATCAAACCAAACATCACCCAGTTTACTATTGCGGTCGCTACGCCACAGCCCACGGCGCCCATAGCTGGCATTCCAAACTTACCGAAAATAAAAATGTAGTTAAGTGGAATGTTGATCAGCAAACCGAAAAAAGTAATTAACATTGCAGGGCGAGGATTCGACAAACCATCATTCATACAGCGCAAATTGACCGCTAGCAAAGCAGGCAACACGCCAATCGCCATAATCGCTAAATATTGTTGTGACTTAAGCGAAAAGGCTTCGGGCGTTTGCATATAATCTAAAATCAGATGACTATTAAGAAAAACGGCAATCAATGGCACGCTACACGCCAGCACCAACCAAAAACCTTGGCGGATTTGATGAGCAATCAAATGGCGTTGGTTCGAACCATTCAAATAGGAAACCGTTGGCGTAATAGCATTCAGCAAGCCCAGCACAAAAAGGAACAGTGGGAAATAGATGGAATTACTCACCGCAATAGCAGAAACATCATCATCGCTTACCAAGCCTGCCATTACAATATCCGCCAAGCCCATCCCCGAGACAGCCAGTTGAGAAATAAAAATAGGGAAAGTAAGTTTAAATAATCTTTTCGCATTTTGCGGATATTGTTGCCATTGCATAGTGTTGAAGTGTTGAAATTTGAAAATAACTTATTATAGCCGATCAAGCGGTGGGATTTTCGGGAAATTTTGCATTTATATGCACAGAATGACTCTAGCACAAGGTTCAAATTCACCTTGTGCCTATTGTCATTAAATTGCTTTAATCAATCGCATATTCAATGGTTACAACCAAGCGAGCTTTTTTATCGATCGTTGAAGTATCATAGCTGCCTGTGTAATCAGTATTATCTTCCGCACCAGGCTCGGTAGATAAAATATAAACAGGTCCTTGCGAAGCAGATTTCAACACGCCCACATTGACATTGCTCGTTTTGGCAAATTCTTCTGCACGTACGTGTGCATCTTGGGTTGCTTTAGAAATCAATTCTCGTTTAATTTTTTCTAAATTTTCTAAATAGTATTGTGGCTTGCTGTAACTAACCATTTCATTTTCAGCGATGAGACTATGAATTGCTGACACCGCTTTTTGAATTTTAGCTAACTCTTTTGTTGAAAGAGAAATACGACGTGTTGCAGCATAACCATTCTGGCGACTTTTCGTCTCTCCTTTTTCATTTTCATAATATTCTGTATGCGGATTTACATCAATTTCGCTAATCTCTCGTTCTTTATCTAGGAAACCTTGTTCTATTAAGAATCTTACTGTCGTATTTAAATTTGCCTGATTCGCAACCATCGCATCTTTATAAGTCGCCCCCCAACCACTTACAGAAAGCTGCCAAATCCCTTGCGATGCGGTATATTCTGCCTCGGCTAAACCTTTCACAGTAATTGAACCTGTTTGGCGGAAATTTTTAAATTGATGCCCTAAAATAAAAGCTGACGCCATTAACCCAAATGCAAGAATCAAACCAAAAACGACAAGGTAAGGTCTTTTGATATTTTCCATTTTGTTTCCTTAATTTTATGAAAAAGAGAATAACGCTCACTATACTAAATCAAGCAGTTTTTACAAGAATAAAAATCTAATTTTCCCCTTGGATTATCGTTCCTAAAATAATCAAACAAGCTTAATTTATGCAAAAACAAGCGGTGGAATTCGGGGAGTTTTTTACAAAATCAGAACCAAGGAAATTTTTGTACTTACTAGGTTTGACATTTGATGTAAGTTGGCATTTAATAATTCCGAATTAGATTACATTGGCTTTAATTTTTAAAGCTAAGTTTAGCCATAGGGTTCCATCAGTTGTAGCTCCCTTTTTCATTTCGCAGTGCTATAATCACTGCGTGATTGACTTGCGTCTCGTACTCGTTGTAGCTCCCTTTTTCATTTCGCAGTGCTATAATCGAATGACATTTCACCCGTCTTAACAAATCGTTGTAGCTCCCTTTTTCATTTCGCAGTGCTATAATCCAACAACAACGCTACCACCACCTCTTTTGTTGTAGCTCCCTTTTTCATTTCGCAGTGCTATAATTTAGCTTCAACCAAATTGGTTTCTACCTCAGTTGTAGCTCCCTTTTTCATTTCGCAGTGCTATAATCCCACAAACCTTAGATTTTCTCTTAGGGTTGTTGTAGCTCCCTTTTTCATTTCGCAGTGCTATAATGTGCTTCTTTGTTCTTTGATACTAGTGTTAGTTGTAGCTCCCTTTTTCATTTCGCAGTGCTATAATAAACAAAGCCAGCTGAAATATAACGATTACGTTGTAGCTCCCTTTTTCATTTCGCAGTGCTATAATAGGCATATCTTGAGTGCCAAACTGATGATAGTTGTAGCTCCCTTTTTCATTTCGCAGTGCTATAATCATATAACCTACGGTTACTGGACGCTCAAGTTGTAGCTCCCTTTTTCATTTCGCAGTGCTATAATCATTTCTCCTGTGGTTAAAACGCATTATGAGTTGTAGCTCCCTTTTTCATTTCGCAGTGCTATAATTAATCCTCTCTTAGTGTCGATAATCTTGTGGTTGTAGCTCCCTTTTTCATTTCGCAGTGCTATAATCCCCGCATATTCATTGATCCAAACAAAAATGTTGTAGCTCCCTTTTTTCATTTCGCAGTGCTATAATTTAGATGTTTCAGTTCTCCCGGTTTGCCTTGTTGTAGCTCCCTTTTTCATTTCGCAGTGCTATAATAGCCGCTTGCACGTGCTGCATAAGATTAAAGTTGTAGCTCCCTTTTTCATTTCGCAGTGCTATAATTTCAGCAACAACAGCTTTTGTTTTTATACCGTTGTAGCTCCCTTTTTCATTTCGCAGTGCTATAATCCATTTTATCCCGATATTGTTCCGAATGCAGTTGTAGCTCCCTTTTTCATTTCGCAGTGCTATAATTGAGTTGAGCCATTGCGTAAGGGTACCTGTGTTGTAGCTCCCTTTTTCATTTCGCAGTGCTATAATAATAGTACGTCAGCCTCCTCACCATTGGCAGTTGTAGCTCCCTTTTTCATTTCGCAGTGCTATAATACCAAACCTCGCATATCGTAAAGGTGCGGAGTTGTAGCTCCCTTTTTCATTTCGCAGTGCTATAATTGAGAATTTCTTCTATCCATGTTGCAGCCCGTTGTAGCTCCCTTTTTCATTTCGCAGTGCTATAATAGGGACGCTGAAAAGCCTTGAAATATAACATTTCAAGGCTTTTTTATTGCCGAAAAAATACGACTTAAAACAGCAAAAGTTGGTTGGAATTGACCTTTTTTTCTTGCAGTTTTTTCTCGCCAACAAGGATTTCCATATTGGCAAATTGTTTTTCCGTAATGGAAATACAGCGAATTGAACCTTCTTCAGGCAAGTGTTCCACCAACCGTTTATGGTGTTTTTCCATCGAATCTCGCCCACGTACAATGCGGGTATAAATCGAAAGCTGTAACATTTGATAGCCATCTTTCAGCAAAAACTGCCGAAATTGGTTGGCGGCTCGCATTTTGGCTTTGGTCGTGACGGGTAAATCAAATAACACAATCATACGCATAAACACATTCTCACTCATATTGATGCTCCGCAAGCGGTAAAATTTCAGGCAGTTTTAGCAAATCAGCATTGCGTTGGATCAATGCTGTTTGAAAAGAGCTAACACTTCGCTCAATTGCCGTTAAAGCATTCACTTTTTCTTGTTTAAATAACAGCTGATAATTCAATACCTTAACCAATCGTTGCTTTAAAATCGGCGATAAATGAGATGACAGCTTATCTTCATTCGCCAATTGCACCACCAATAAATCCACCAACGGGCGAAATGGCTCAATAAAATCATCGGCAAGGTTAAAGGCATTGAGTTCGCTACGGTGAAATAAGCCAATTTGCGGCAACCAACCATACAGCACCAACGCCCGAGCTACTGCTGAACGCATTACCGTATAGCCATAATTTAAGGCACTATTGACCGCACTTTCATCTTCCGTTCGTTTAAACCCTTTGCCAAACAGCGTTTGGAAATAAATCACCGCACTTTGAGCTTCTAAATTCTCCTTATCGCCCGATTTTACTTGCTCCGCCATCTTCAACAAGCGGTCGGATTCTGTCTGAAATTTGCAAATTTTCAGCACCTTAGCTTGATTGCGAATTTTCTGTTGCACAATCGCCTGCCACAGTTGTTTTTTCTGCGGCAGACTGGCTTCTAACTGTAATTTCAGCGTTTTTAATTGCCGATGATATTGATTAAACGGCAGCCACTGCCCACAGGGTAAAAATTGCTCATCACAGGTTAAAAATGTCACGCCGTGCAAACCAAAGGCGGACAACAATGGAATGGTAATCACGGTTTCCCGACTTTCTACCACTACAATCGCAATATCTTCTAACGGCACGGTAAATTCATTGCCTTCTTGCTGAATCAGCATCTGATTTTGTTGTAGCGACAATTTGCCACCTTTGCTAATTAAAATACTACGCCATGTCATAAATCATTCCTTAGATAAAAAAATCCCCACACTCGTGAGAGTGTAGGGATTGAATTAACGTACATTTTGTCGTTTAGTTGGACGGCAAGGACGAATATTTTTGCCAAGTTCATCGACTTGGTATTTACGAATAAATTTTTGCCCTTGAACGCTTAAACGGATAGATGTGTCATCTTTTTTGCTATATGTATCAGGAATTTTAGCATTATCATGAAATTTTAAAATCCATCGTCTATCATCATCTGGACGAATAAAATAAGCAAATACACTTTTATTTTCATCTTCGGGATGCGGAATCTCTAATATATCATTCTTAAATAAACTAAATTGGAATATGTAAGAATCATCTAATAAATCTCCAGTTGTTGTTTCTTTTGGCAAAATACTTTCTGCAGCCTGCCAAGCATAGACATTAACAAAATAGTATTTTTTCCCTTTTAAATATAGATCTGTGCGAACGATACTCCCATTATCTGCGATAGTTTTATTGCCTAAATCTACAAATTTATTTTGAGTTTTACAGATTCTAATTGACTTAACTTCTGTACCACCTTTCTTAAAGAATTTTTCTTTAGGTTTATCTCCATATTTTTTAAAATGCTCTATCAATGCTTGATAAAGTTCTGGCTCACGCTCCTTATTCATCATATTTTCAAGATTTTTTAATGTTAAATCAGTTAAAAATTCTTTTTTAATACTTTTTCCTGTAGTCTCGAGTATTCTTGCTGAACGCAATGTCGCTTCATGTCCTAGCCCTGTCATCTTACGAGTTGGCATTCTGGATACAAACAGCGGTTGGACAAATTCGTGATTATATTGCGGATAATCTGGTAAGCGATTTTCTAGTTCTAATTTGGGACTTTCACTAAATACTCGAATAGTTACATCCTCAGTAAAATGTTCCCAAGGCATAAATATTTTTCTCTTAGGCTCTCCTGTAAAACGGCAAATACGGTTATGTTGAATATCCTCTGTTATTTGTTGAATGAGCTTACTCTTTGTACAAGCAACAACTACCGCATCTAGAGCATGATGACGATCCCCTAAATTTCGATCTTTATTTAGCCCCCAAACTTTACGCAATAAACTCGTTATACGCCCATTTGTTGCCAATACATTTTTACCTTTCCCTGTTATCATTAAATGTTCTTCAATATGATTTTTTAAGTATCTAGCAATATAACGTGTATCATTTAAATGACGAGATTTAAATTCATCTTCATTAATATTATGTGATAACAACTTTTGTTTTTTCTCTTTAGAAATTTCAGAAAAACTATTTACTCTCGCAACAAAAGTCCGCCATTGTAAACTATCATTTTTACCATCTAACCACTCATAAGGTGTTAAATTTCTCTTATTCTGATTCTCAGATTTTAAAACTAGCACTTTATTATTAAAGCTATCATCCCAAGAACGGCTTAGCGGTAGAGCATGATCGATCTCTACATAGTTATCTTCAAATAATCGCTTACAATCAATTTTCTTATCTGAATAAATACAATGACAGTTTTGCTGAATATACAATCTATATTTAAGAATATCTTTTGCTTTAGGTTCGAACTGAAATTCTTCTCGAATTTGTTTAGCTAGTTCATCATTACTAGCTCTATTTTTTTTATTTTGCTTACTTATTGCATCTCTATCAACCTTTGATTTCCCTAAATCTCTTGATAATTCAATATGAATACGAGTTGGAGAACCATATAATCGAATAATACTATTAATCACTTTTCTTGCTTGAGTTAGTGAACGTAATACGACTGGATTATGAATGTCATCTAAAGGAATAGCAGGTAAAAACTTTTTATCTTCTATTTGCGAATGCCCATAAATTTCAGTATGAGCTTGAACATAGTTATATCCTTGCTCCATCAATGGCAGTAATTTATATAAGGCAACAAGAGAAATATGAATGAATTTATCAAAATGTATATTTTCAAATAATACATTTAAAACATTTTTTGGTAATTCATCACTAAGAGATTCTAAAAATTCATCTTGATTCTTACAAAGTGATAATTCTGTACCAATTTTATCCATTAATTTATCGTTTTTAGAAATTTCATTCCATTCATTTTCTAAATTATTGGATAATAAAGTATCGTAAAGAGTGTGGTAAAACTTAAAGTTTAAAAATAAACTATCTTCAGTTTTTTCAGTATATTTTGAGTATTGTAGTCCTTTAAAAAAGGCTTTTTCAGATAAATTAAGTTCTTTTCTTACTCGAGCATAGCTGACACCTTTTTCTAATTCATAACCAAGTGATAAAATTTTTTGAAACTCATTGTCGGTTAATCCTTTTTCTTCACCATTTTCAACAATACGCAAATTCTGTAATCGCTGAATTGCAACAAATCGCTCAGTAGAATAGGTATTTTTAGCTGCTCTTTTTTGTTCAGCTAAACCATATTTTGTATTTTCAAAGGTACAGATACCTACCATCGCTAACATTTGTTTTCTTGTAAGTGCTTTTTTCTGTTTATTAAATATGTCTGCCCACTTAGATTCAAATTCTTTAGAAGAAAATGGATTACCTAGTTTGCGTTGAGTTTCAAACAATAAAGCGCATTCAGCCGCTAATTCTTCTCTGCCAAACGTGTGTTGATATTGTCGTTGGTTACGAATGTAGCCATCTTCTACATAGAATTTTTTGATCGCTAGCTCTGCTGGTGAACGATATACTCCTGAAGCTAATAATGTTTTATTATCGTTTATTCCTTTTATTAACTGTCCTTGTTTCCCACCGTCTTTAGGCTGATGCTTTCTTGAAGATTTAAATCCACGATGTTTGACAAAATGTAGTAATACAGCTGCCCATTCTTCTTTGTTTAATTTTCGATCTAAGCCCTCAACTCGTAGCTCCCAAACATTATTTGGCAATTTATGACTAGCTATAGCATCATCAATCATCCCTTCATTTTTTAAAAGGTATCGTAACTCTCTAACTCGTTGAGCTTTACGATAAATTAGTCGTCTAGTAGCTCGAGTAGATCTACGGACTAAATTTAGGCTCTCCCCTTTACCTGTCTCAGCAGCTTCAAAAGTTCGAACGCCTAAGTCAATTAAGCGAAGCGGGTTTTCTTGTTCATCAATCTCCACCACCGCCCAACCGACAGATGCAATACCTAGATCAAGACCTAAAATATAATTTAATGCTGGATTTTTCATTTTTTTTATCTCCTATAGCCAAACAAGCTGACAAAATTCTAGCACTTTTACAAACAAAAAGAAGATTGACAGTGAAAAAATTAAACGCTAGAATTCAACTGTTGTAATGGCACTGCGAAATGAAAAACGTTGTTACAATAAGAGATGAATTTCTCGCAACGCTCTGCCCCTTGAGACTTCGGTTTCAAGGGGCATCGTTTTTTTACTCTCTTCAATTCCTGCTAGGCGTTCTTCTTAAAATAGCGTAAAATTGCGCAATCGTTTGCTTTTAAATTAACTCAAAAGGAATCTAAATGAATATTCTAATTATTGGTAACGGTGGGCGTGAGCACGCTTTGGCTTGGAAAGTCCGCCAATCGCCTCTTGCGGATAAAGTTTTTGTAGCCCCAGGTAATGCTGGCACTGCCCTTGAAGCTGGCATTGAAAACGTGGCGATTGCTGGTACAGATTTGCCTGCCCTTGTTACCTTTGCCAAAGAAAATGATATTGGCTTAACCATTGTTGGACCTGAAGCGCCGCTCGTGGCGGGTGTGGTAGATGCCTTCCGTACCAATGGTTTAAAAATTTTTGGTCCAACTCAAGCGGCAGCACAATTAGAAGGTTCAAAAGCCTTTACCAAAGATTTCTTGGCTCGCCACAACATTCCAACCGCTGAATATCAAAACTTCACTGAAGTGGAACCAGCTCTTACCTACTTAAAAGAAAAAGGCGCACCGATTGTGATTAAGGCCGACGGCTTGGCGGCAGGCAAAGGCGTTATTGTCGCGATGACCTTAGAAGAAGCCGAAGCAGCAGTGAAAGATATGCTTTCAGGCAATGCCTTTGGCGAAGCTGGCAGCCGTGTGGTGATCGAAGAATTTTTAGATGGTGAAGAAGCCAGTTTTATCGTGATGGTGGATGGCAAAAACGTGGAACCGATGGCAACTTCGCAAGACCACAAGCGGGTAGGCGAAGGCGATAAAGGCTTGAATACAGGTGGAATGGGAGCCTATTCGCCTGCACCTGTGGTCACGCCTGAAATTCATAACCGTGTAATAGAAGAAATTATCTACCCCACCGTGCGTGGAATGGCGGCTGAAGGTAATCCATACACGGGTTTCTTATACGCAGGCTTGATGATTATGCCAAATGGTCAGCCGAAAGTAATCGAGTTCAACTGCCGTTTTGGCGACCCTGAAACCCAACCGATTATGCTGCGTTTAGAGTCCGATTTGATAGAACTTTGTTTGGCAGCGTGCGATGAAAAACTCGACAGCGTAAAATCAAAATGGTGTAAACAAGCGGCGTTAGGCATTGTATTAGCGGCTGAAGGCTATCCAGCAGATTATCGCAAAGGTGACGAAATCACAGGCATTCCACAGGCAACCCAATCACAAAAAGTGTTCTTGGCAGGCGTAGAAGAGAAAGACGGTAAATTACTCACCAATGGTGGACGAGTGCTGTGCGCCACTGCATTAGGTGGCAGCGTGTTTGAAGCTCAACAACAAGCGTTAAAACTTGCTGAGCAAATCAGCTGGATGGGACGTTTCTACCGTCGTGACATTGGTTACCGTGCTGTCGCGCGAGAGCAAGCCTAGCGACAAAACATAAAAAAGACAAGCGGGTAGATTTTGTAGATAATATGCAAATTCTATCCGTTTTTTTATTGAGAATTTATGAGCAGAATTGATAACTACGAACAACGCTTCGGTGGAATTGGGCGACTTTATACACCAGCAGGATTAGAGAAACTGCGCCAATCACACGTTTGTGTGATTGGCGTTGGTGGTGTGGGCTCTTGGGCGGTGGAGGCATTGGCTCGTACAGGGATCGGTAAAATTACTATGATTGATATGGACGATATTTGTGTAACCAACATCAATCGCCAGCTACACGCAATGAGTGGGCAAATCGGCAAGCTCAAAACCGAAGCAATGCAGGAGCGAATCCAGCTAATTAACCCTGAATGTAAAGTGCAAATTATTGATGATTTTATTACGCCTGAAAATTGCGATGAATACCTGAATCGGGGTTTTGATTATGTGATCGATGCGATTGATTCAGTGAAAACCAAAGCGGCAATGATTGCTTATTGTAAGCGAAATAAAATCAAGCTGATTACTACAGGCGGTGCGGGAGGGCAGACGGATCCGACTCAAATTCAGATCACGGATTTAAGCAAAACCATTCAAGATCCGCTTGCTTCAAAGGTGCGTACGTTGTTGCGAAAAGAATACCGTTTCCCGAGTGATCCGAAGAAAAAATTTGGCGTAGATTGTGTATTTTCCACCCAACCATTGATTTTCCCCAAAATGGGCGAAGGCTGTGAAGTTTCTGCCACAATGAATTGTGCCAACGGCTTTGGCGCAGTGACGATGGTAACGGCAACCTTTGGCTTTTTTGCGGTAAGTCGAGTGATTGATAAACTTTTGCAAAAAATTTAAAGAAAATGACCGCTTGTAGAGCGATTCTACAAGCGGTTGATTTTTATAAACACTTTGCAGGCTTCGGCAAACCTGCAATTTTCGTCGCCTGTTTAGCAGGTCCATCTGGGAATAGGCGTTGCAAATAGCGGCTATTGCCTTTTTCTTCACCAAATTTTTGTGCCATGGCTTTTACTAACATTCGGATCGCTGGTGAAGTGTTGTATTCAGCGTAAAAATCACGTACTAACGTAATAATTTCCCAGTGTTCCGCGGTAAGATTTATTTGCTCTTTTTCAGCAATTTTTATCGCCAATTCTACCGACCAATCATGCGAATTTTTTAGGTAGCCTGACTCATCGGTTTCAAATTGTTCGCCATTTAGTTCAATCATTTCAGTTGTTCCCAATAAAAAATGCCACCGAAGTGGCACTTCTCTTTCAATCTCAACTAGTCATCGCTACCAAGCACACCAAAAATTTGTAAAAAACTTAGGAACAGGTTGTAAAGCGAAACATATAAATCAACGGTTGCTCGAATGTAGTTGGTTTCGCCACCATGAATAATGTTGCTCGTTGCAAGTAAAATTGCACCGCTTGAGAATAAGATGAACAATGCTGACATCGCAAGGCTTAACGCCGGCATTGCTAAGAAAATATTAGCAATAATGCCAACTAGCAATACCACAAATAATGCCATCATCATTCCACCTAAAAATGACATATCTTTCTTAGTGGTCAATACGTAAGCAGAACAAGCAAAGAACACTAAGGCGGTTGCTCCTAAGGCAAGCGCAACAACATCGCCTAAACCTGCGCCTAAATAGCGGTTTAAGATTGGACCTAGGGTGTAGCCTAAAAAGCCTGTTAAAGCAAATACACTAGCGATTCCCGCCCCGCTATTCGCAGTAGCATTAGTTAAGAACAATAAGCCATAAAAACCAATTAGCAAGCCCCACCACGGTAATGCGGGCGCATTCATTGACATTGAAATAAATGCCACCACCGCTGAAAAAGTTAAAGTAAGTGCTAATAAAAAGTAAGTATTACGTAGCACTTTGTGGGTGCTGAGTAATGAATCACTACGGGTATAAGTTTGCCCTAAACGATTTTCCATTTGAATTTCCTTTTGTGATGAAAAGTAAAACACTATCTATGGTCGAAAAACCAATAATCAAGATCAAAATTATCGGTAATTTCTACTAAAGTCAATCGAAAAATGATCATAAAGTGTGATACACTTCATCGCATTTATATATCTAGGTTTTCATCCCCTATGAAACTTAACTTTCCGACTTACCTTACCCTTTTTCGAGTGGTGCTTATTCCACTTTTTGTGGTGGCATTTTATTTGCCTGTAACTTATTCCCCCGAAATTACCACGCTGATCTTTTTTATCGCTTCCATTACTGATGCTTTTGATGGCTATTTAGCCCGCAAATGGAACCAAACCACCCGACTTGGCGCATTTTTAGACCCTGTGGCAGATAAATTGCTGGTGGCTGCTGCCTTTGTTTGCGTAGTTGAGTATTACCATACTTGGTGGATCACCATTCCTGTTTGCATAATGATTGGACGTGAAATTTTAATTTCAGCACTACGAGAATGGATGGCAGAAATGAATGAGCGGGCCAATGTAGCAGTTTCGATTTGGGGTAAATTAAAAACCACCGCACAAATGCTAGCTTTAGGCGGAATGTTATGGCGACAAAGCCCTGCGATGGAAATTTTAGCCTTCGTTTTACTCTATATTGCGGCAGTATTAACCATTTGGTCGATGATTCAATATTTACAAGCCTCAATGCATAGTTTTAAACAATCGGCATAGCATTTTTCAAAGCTCTCTTAAATATTTAAGAGAGTTTTTTAAGACCTAAAAAGCATTTTTGCATTTATCACTCAACAATTACCCTATTTCTTGTGGATCCACATCTAAACTCAAGCGTATTGAACTAGACAGATTCAAATTTTCTTGATCTTCATCAAAACACTCTAATAGCTTTTGCAAAGCCATTCTTGATGAGTGTTGAATCAGCAATAACCAACGGTAATGCCCTGCTTTTTTTGCCATTGGGGCGGAAAATGGTGGAATAATAGTCATTCCCTGCAAGTTCATTTCCACTACTTTTTGCTGGAAGTAAGCGGTCAAATTTTGCAAAACTTTTACCGTTTGCTCATTATCTTTGCCCGTCGCTCGAAAGAGAGCTTGACTCGAAAATGGCGGCAAATTCATTAGCTGACGCAGCTTCAGAGCCTCCTGTGCGAAAGCAGCATAACCATCTTGAAGTAAAGTTTTCAACAGCGGATGTTCAGGGTAATGAGTTTGCAACACCACTTCCCCTTGTTTTTCTGCGCGTCCCGCACGCCCTGAAACCTGCAAGTAAAGTTGCGCTAGCTTCTCTTCTGCCCGAAAATCGGTAGAAAAAAGTGAACTATCTACATTCACGATCGCCACCAAGGTCACATTAGGAAAGTGGTGTCCTTTTGCCAGCATTTGCGTGCCGATTAAAATTTGGCTATTGCCTTCTCGAATATTGTTTAAATGCGTATCTAGCGAGCCTTTGCGAGCGGTAGAATCACGGTCAATTCGACTGATTTTGTAATCAGGAAATTGTTCACCTAAAAACAGCTCTAACTGTTCCGTTCCCACCCCTGTTGTGACTAAATTAGTTGAACCACAATGTCCGCACTGACGTGGTACTACTCGTTGTGTTGCGCAGTGATGGCAACGCAAGACCCGATTTTTCTGATGATAAGTGAATGGCTTATCACAAGAGTCACACTCACAAATCCAACCACACTCGTGACAAAGCAACACGGGCGCAAAACCTCGACGGTTTAAAAATAGCATTACCTGATTACCTTGCTCCAAATGATGTTTCATCATTTTTAACAGATAATCGGACAACCCAGCGGTGACTCGTTGCGTTTTCAGATCGATCACTTGCTGTTTAACATTCTGAGCCTTGCCTGCCCGAGCGGAAAGCTCTAGCTGAATAAACTTGCCGTTTTGTACATTCTGCACGCTTTCAAGGCTTGGCGTGGCGGATCCTAGCACAATCGGAATATCAAGATTTTTCGCTCGCCACACCGCCAAATCCCGAGCGTGATACCGCCAACCCTCTTGTTGTTTAAACGAGCTATCGTGTTCCTCATCAATAATAATTGCTCCAAGGTTTTGGAATTGAGTGAATAAAGCCGAACGAGTGCCAATCACAATCGCACTTTCACCATTTTTTGCTCGCAACCACACATTTAAGCGTTCTGTTTCATTCAAATTGGAATGTAAGGCATCAATTTCCACATTAAAACGGGCTTGGAAACGTTGAATCGTTTGGGGCGTTAGCCCAATTTCGGGCACCAAAACCAGCACTTGTTGCCCGCGCTTTAGTATCGCTTCAATAAACTGCAGATAGACTTCCGTTTTGCCCGAACCCGTTACGCCATTGAGCAAAAATACACTAAATGAAGTTTGCGTATTTAAACGGCTGACTACCAGCGTTTGTTGTTTGTTCAAAGTGAGCAGGTTTTCACGATTTACAAGCGGTTGAATTTCTAAGATTTTTTGCCAAGGTTGTGGCTCGTGGACTTTATCAAATTGAGTAATTAAGCCTTTTTCCAACAGTGTTCGCCAAGCAGCCTGATTGCAATCAGCAGGCTTAGCAAAAAAAGGCAAATTTTCGACCGCTTGTAGCAACTCTTCCTGCTTTTTCGCCCGTTTTAACACACCATTGAACAAGGCTTTCTTGCCGTTTTCGGTCACGCCAAAATAATCAGGTGCAGAGGCTTTGGCAGGCTCGCCATTACGAAGTTTGACAGGCAGCGCCAAATGTAGCACTTCGCCCAGCGGCGAATGGTAATAGCCTGCCGACCATTCCAACAACTTGAACATTTTCGCATCGAACAAGCTTTCGTCATCCAACACCGCTTTAATCGGTTTGAGCTTATCCGCAGGCACATCGCTTTGCGTTGGAAAATCCAGCACAATGCCGATCTTGTTTTGATTGCCAAAGGGAACCTGCACCCGTGAGCCTTTAACTGCCGTCAAATTCTCTGGTAAAAAGTAATCAAAATAGCGATGTAACGGCACATTCAGTGCCACTCGAATGAGGGTCATAATCAGCTCCAAAATTGTGAGCGATATTATCTGTCCTATTGGAGGGATTTGCAAATTGGGCAAAAAAGTAAGCGGTCAAGTTTCCGATATTTTTTGCAAATTTTTCGAGAAATTCAACCGCTTGTAGATGAGAAAACTAGCGTAAAATTAGCATAGGTTTATCGCTATAACGCCCTACTTTGGCGGTGTTACTGCTTAAGCCTTGGGCTTTGCTGCTGGCTAACATTACAATGAGATCGACCGATTTTGCTTCGGCAATGCGGCAAATCTCCTCGTAAATCGTGCCGTGCGCCACAATATGCTGCACTTTCGAGCCTTGCGGAAAATTGGCTTGCGTGAACTCGTGTAAGGCTTTATTGGCTTCTTCCACTACCGATTCATCAAAATTTTTCGGCAAGAATGCTGAAATAAAGCTGTCATCCATTGGCTCAATAATCGACACCACACGATATACCGCTTCAGGGTTGTAATCACTTAGTTTTAAGCAAGTTTCAACCACGCCCTTCGCTCGATCAAGATCATTGAGATCAATGGCGATCAGAAATTTTTTATAATACATTTTTTCTCCTTTTATGATTGGCGACGACGATGTTGATTCCACGCTACGCCGAAAATCGCTAGTATTGCGGGAATAAACATTAACTCTTTTGGCAGGCTATGCTTTGGTACTGCCACCTCCAAAATAGTTTGATCCCAATTCAACCCTGCTTTTGCTGCTGGGCTATCAATTTCCACGTTGTCAATTAATATTTTCGGTTTTTGTTCACCATCAATCTCAATTTTTTCACCCGTATCAAGTAAAGTTAAACCCAATGCTTGTAAGCGCTCTGTCCCCGTTTCACCTTTGGGCACTTCAAGTTGTGAGTAGAATTGAATTTCTTTGCCATAAGGATTCACTCCTGACACTTTAAGCATCAAGTTTTTGCCCACTGGCACATTTTGAATTTCTTGCACAAATTGTGCAGGTTCAATCAGGGCTGAAGTTGGCGAAATGCGTTCCATAAAGAACCCAGGGCGGAACATCGTGAAGGCAGCCAAAATCAATACGGCACTTTCCCAATGTTTATTTTTCGTTTGGAAGTAGCCCATTGTGGCGGCGGTAAATGCCATAATTCCCAAAGTGGCAGTAACAAAGACGAGTATACCTTTCGCCCAGCCAACATCAAGTAACAGCAAGTCCGTGTTGAAAATGAAGAGGAACGGCAAAATAGCCGTACGCAAGCTATAATAAAATGCCTCAACCCCCGTTTTAATTGGGCTACCACCTGAAATGGCAGCGGCGGCGAAAGAGGCTAACCCCACAGGTGGTGTCACATCTGCCATAATGCCGAAGTAGAACACGAACAAATGCACTGCAATCAACGGCACAATCAAGCCATTTTGTTTACCCACTTCCACAATCACTAATGCCATCAACGAAGACACCACGATATAGTTCGCAGTGGTTGGCAAGCCCATTCCAAGAATCAAGCTAAACACTGCCACCAACACCAACATTAGCAAAATATTGCCCATTGAAAGTATTTCGATAATACCTGCGAGTTGCACACCAAAACCAGTGAGTGAGACGCAACCAACGATGATCCCCGCCGTCGCTGTCGCAATACCGATACCAATCATATTGCGCGCACCGCTTTCCAAGCCATTAATCAGTTCTTGCGTGCCTTGTTTGGCTAAAGCCATCAAACTAACGGTCGAATTCTTGCGGAAAATAGCCAGTAATGGGCGTTGCGTAATCAAAATAGTACCAAGCGCCATCGTCCCCCAGAAAGCCGACAAGCCAGGTGACATACGTTCGATCATCAAGCACCACATTAGCACCACCACAGGCAATAAATAATGTAAGCCAGCGTTTACGGTTGGTTTTATCGAAGGGAGTTTGACAATTTTTGCATTCGGTTCATCAGGCTCTAAATCAGGAAAACTTGCCACACGACGAATTAGCGCAAGATAAACCAAGCCAAGCAACACTGCCACAATGATAAACGAGTGTTCAGGCACAGCGGTTTTAATCCAACCCAAACCGAAATCCATCACAAAATAAATCAAGCACACGATGATGAAATTCGCCAAAGTACGAATAAGGCTCATCAAAAATGGTTTCGGTGGATCGGCACGTTCTAAGCCTCTTAAGCCCATTTTTTGCGCTTCAAGATGCACGATATAAACCAGCGAAATATACGAAATCAGCGCAGGTAAGAAAGCGTGCAAAATCAACTGACTATACGGCATATTCACATATTCAATCATCAAAAACGCCGCCGCGCCCATTACAGGTGGCATAATTTGCCCGTTCACGGAAGAAGCCACTTCTACTGCCCCAGCCTTTTCCGGGCTGAAACCAACCCGTTTCATCATCGGAATGGTGAAGGTGCCTGTGGTAACCACATTCGCAATTGATGAGCCAGACACCAAGCCTGTGAGAGCCGATGAAACTACCGCTGCTTTTGCAGGCCCGCCACTTAAATGACCTAAATAAGCAAACGCCGTTTTGATGAAATAATTGCCTGCGCCTGCTTTATCAAGCAATGCGCCGAACAACACAAATAGGAACACATATTTAGTCGAAACCCCAAGAGCTACGCCAAATACGCCTTCGGTGGTGATCCATTGTTGGTTTACGATTTGAGCCAATGAACCAGAACGATGACTAATAATCCAGTCAGTTGGTAAAAATTGCCCGAAATAGTTATACAGCAAGAAAACAATGGCAATCACCACCAACGGCAAACCAAGACTACGGCGAGTAGCTTCAAGCAAAAGTAAAATCCCCGTGATCCCGGCAATAATATCTTGTGTATTGGGTGAACCGAAGCGTGTCACTAAGCCTTCATAGAAGAACAAATAGTAAGCACCTAAAAATGCACCAAGCACCGCCAAAGCCCAGTCCACAAGAGGAATGTGATGTTTAGGCGAGTTCGCAAATGCGGGGAAAGAGAGAAAGGCTAAAAACAAGGCAAAGGCTAGATGCACCGAACGGGCTTTGGTGTCATCAATCACCACATTAAAATCAATGCCCGCTTGGGTGACTACCTCTTGCAACCAATAAGGAAATGGCGAAGTGTAATACAGTTGAAAAACAGACCACAAAATAGCCGTCACCACGATCAGTTTTTTCGCAAAACCGCTCGGATTGCGCCCGCCTTCATCGCTAGACGCTACCATATCTTGCAGATCGTCATAATCTACGGTTTTAGTATTAGCCATAGAAGCCTCTCAAAAATGAAATTAACAAGCGGTCAAATTTACGGAATTTTTTGCAAAATTTGAGGAAAAACTCACTGCTTGTTAATGAGTAAACTGAAATGGTGGGCTAAGTCCACCTTACGTAAAATTATTTAATCCAACCTTTTTCTTTGTAATAGCGTACTGCACCATCGTGAAGTGGAGCTGACAACGCATTTTGAATCATATCTTCTTGTTTAAGATTCGCAAAGGCAGGATGTAAGCGTTTGAAACGTTCGAAGTTATCAAATACCGCTTTAGTGACCGCATACACTTTGTCAGCATCAGTATCGGCGGAAGTCACTAACGTAGCGTACACCCCGAAACTTTCCACAGGCTTGTCTGAACCTTTGTACAAACCAGCTGGGATAGTTGCTTTCGCATAGTAGCTATTTTCTGCCACTAATTTATCGATCGCCTCCCCTGTCACCGGTACTAAATGCACATTACAAGAGGCGGCGGCTTCTTTTAATGCGCCGTTTGGATGCCCTACGTTATAGGTAATGGCATCAAGGTTGTTATCACACATCACCGAAGACATTTCAGCTGGTTTCAATTCTGAAGCCACTTTGAAATCACGATCCGTCCAACCTTTGGCTTTTAAAATGACGTTCATCGTCGCACGAGTACCAGAACCTGGATCGCCCACATTGACTCGTTTACCTTTTAAGTCATCAAAAGATTGAATGCCTGAATCATCACGCGCTAAAACGGTAAATGGTTCTGGGTGAAGAGAGAAAATCGCACGGATCTTATCGTTTTTCTTACCTTCAAAAGAACTAGAACCATTGTATGCGTGGAACTGCCAGTCTGATTGTGCAATTCCCATATCCTGCTCTTTTGCTGCAATAGCATTTAAATTCGCCACCGAGCCACCTGTTGATGGAGCATTACATTTCACACTGGTTTTTGCCGTATCACGGTTTACTAACTGACAAATAGATTGCCCAACCACATAGTAAACCCCTGTTTGACCGCCCGTACCAATAGTAATAAATTTCGCTTCATTTGCTGTTGCGTTTACTGCTGTTGAAGCAAGTGCTGCTAAAAGAGAAAATTTAAGTAATTTTTTCATAGGAAAGCTCCTCAGAAGGAAAAAGAAAAGGAATGTGATATTTTGGCTTCAAAATACACGAATCCGTTTATAACCGATTACGACAATGTTTACAATAGTTTTCATAAAAAAAATTTGCATAAATTTTTCTAATTATTAAATCATTAACAAGTTAAAAACTATCAATGCACATACAGAACAAGCGGTCTTTTTTATAAAAATTTTGCAAAAACAGGAGTTACAGATCCAATCAGTTGCTTAAAACTGATTTAACTTATTGATTTCATTGCTAATTATATATTTCTCTGAGATTTCTAGTTCTAATTTAATAATTCATTAAGTTTTGCTTCATAAATTGCAAATGCTATTTCAGTAGCATGATTTTATGATTAATTTAATTTTTACAAAGATCGCTAACAAGTGAAATTAGACGAATGAATTCGTTTACAAGTGGTAAAATTTCCCCCCAATTTTACCACTTGTTTCATTTAACAACACGTGAAATTCAGGCATAATACCGTTTTACGATTCATTCTTAGTTACACTTATGTCACACGATCACAATTCAGAAAAAAAACTAGAAGTGGCAACCTTTGCCGTGCTTCCAATGTTAGTGATGCTGTTTATTGAAATGGCGTTGAACTTTTATACTGCGCCAAGCAATATGATTTTTATCTCGCCTTATTTGTTGGCAATATTGGTGGCAATGCTAATTAGTTTATTTGTGTTTTGGAAAGGGCAAATTTGCCCAGGGCAAACGGAGCGTTTAACTTTTGTGCTGCGTTTTTTTATGCTGTTTACGCTAGGCAATTTAATTTATACTGCACTTGCTACTCCAAAGTATAATCCAATGGTCATTGTGGGCGTGGCTTCAATTTTATTACCGCTATTCTATTTCTACTGGGAATCACCACTTTTATCGGAGGATGACGACAAATCGCTACACAATACGCTAATTTATAGCAGTTTTGCGATTATTGGTGTGGGTATTTTGCAGTATCTAGCAATTTATTGGGTGGAACTACCCTCGCTCTTTAATGGCATCCGAGCCAATAATTTTGCGCAACTTTTGTTAGGTATTTTGCTGGTTGGTTGGTATATGATGCTAGCCAAAAGCCGTTTGGATGTATTCTTTAAACTGTTGGTGCAACTGGCTTTATTGATGTTAGTAATGAACTATATTTGGGTGGTATTTGTCCTATATCAACAACTGCAAATTATGCCTGAAATATCGCTTACGCCTTACCTTATTTATTTTGTCGTGCAATTTGTGCTTTTCGCTACTCTTGCGTGGCTTCTGCTTGGCAAAGGTGAAAAACAGATTAAAAACCCTATGGGCTGGACAATTGCGACCTTTTTGGCGATGGGATATCCGTTGATTAATGTCGTCTGATTTATATTCTTGTAGGGACGGGTCCTGTGCCTGTCCGTTTTACCCGATGATTTTCTGGCGGGCACAGGATCCGCCCCTACGAAATTTATGCTAAAACGTCTTCTGATTATTTTTATCGCTCTTTTAGCTGGGTTATTTATCGCTGGCATTGCCACCATTTCAAGCAGCAAAGTAGCTCTTGTTGCCAACTATTTTCTGCCTGAAGGTTGGGCAATTTCAACACCAAATGGGCTATCTGCGAATCGATCAGGAGCTAAGCTACCACAATTTTCACTTTCCTACCAAGGTTGTAATCTCATACAAATCGATGAACTTGCTGTGCATTGGCAAAATAAACATTCTGTGCTGGTCGATAAAGCGATCCTTGATTACCACTGTTTAACACAACTTCCTAAATCTGACGATCCGACTACGGGCTTTTCACTATTGCCAATTCTCGCCGTACTGCCTGAAGGTGAAGCAAAAGTGCAAGCATTGCATTGGATAAACTTACCCGATGATCTGCCACCACGTCTGGCGCAACTTTTAACTTCGCCTAGTGAGGCGAAACTGACCTTTTTTCAACCTAAATTGAACCTTTACATCAAGCAGCAAGCGGTCACTTTAGAGACAGAATTTGCAAATTCTGTCCTCAAGGGCAATTTGAGCTATCAACCCAGCCAAGCCGAAAAGCATAATTTATTGTTTACCACTACGCTGAACGAAAACCTGTTAGAACTACCCAAGCAGTTCGAATCGGATTACCACTGGGTTTTGCCGAAGGAGATTGTCGCGAATGAGGAACTACAAGCGGGTTCAGCCTTAATTAGTTGGAAACCTGATGAGCAAGAAAACCTGCTCGGCACTATTGTATTTGTGTCGCAAAAGCAGCCAAGAAACACCCTAAATCTGCCTTTCAAATTTGACTTTAATTCACTTGAAATTTACCAAGGCAAATTCAATTGGGAATGGTTGCAAGATTTTCCGATTAACGGCTCAACCACCGCTAAACTAACGCCTAAAAATATAATGAAAGGCGAAATTTTCCCGCTGCAAAGCGAATTTCGCGCCAACTTTTTCTCGCACGATAAACGAACCCTCAGTATTGCGACGACTAAAGCCGTATGGAAAAATGCTCGACAATTTGATCTGCCCTTTACCTTATCGGGCAACCTAAAATATGACAATTATGAGCTATCGGGCTTAGCCACGGTAATGGCAAATGAGCACGGTGCTCAATTCTCGCCGAAGTCGATGTTCTACATAGTTAGTGGTAAAGAACGTTTTTTAACCATCAAAGAGCTCGCCATTCCGCTGGGGAATATTGCTTTTAATAAATATGGCGTCACTGGGCGGTTCCAGCCCTCTTTCAAAGGGGAAACACCTGATTTTGGCGAGATTGAGCTAAAAATGGATGGAACAGCAAAAAACTTTAAAATGGGTATGCTCAACTTTTTTGAAGATTACCCAGGCAAAAAAGCCGAGCAGGATCAATGGAATTGGACATTATCAGGCACGACGCTGCTCAAAGCATTTAATAGCAAAATCAACTTAGAAGGGAAAGGCTATTGGCACCATAATTTAGTGCAAATCAGCCAACTGAATGGCTTGATGAATCAAATTAATCACAATGGCGTAAACATTCCTAAAACCGAACTGCGCTTAACCGAGAAGGTTAAATTTGCTTACGAAAAATGGCATTTAACAGGCGGAGCGAAATTAAAATCCCCTGAAGTTGCCTTTAGTTATGGCGGCAAGTTAATTCAGCCTGAAACGGATATAAAATTTAGTGGCGAACTGGAAAATTTAGCCTTTGATGGCAAAATTCAAGCAGGGAAAGTCGGTCCGATTCACCTTAAAGCCCAACGAAAATTAAGTGAAAAGGCACAATTCAGCCAATTTTCAGGCTCTTTAAAATGGCAGGAGCAACCCGCCAATGTATTCCAACCGCTGATTCCGTTTCGCCAAAACTGGTTGATTACTAACGGTTCTGTGACGGGCGAAACCCACTTTAAAACCGTCGGCGATGGCTCAACGCTCACTGCAAGCGGTCAAATTTCGATAAAAAATGGCGAAATTTCGTTACCAAAAGGGGAAATTAAAGGCATTGCCTTCGACTTGCCTTACCAATTAATCGGTAGCCAGTTTACTTTTGGTAAAAATAAGCCCATTGCCGTCACTATTAACGAACTGAATGTCGGTTTACCGATTAGCGAAATTCATTTGAACGTGGATGGTTCCTACCCTTATCGTAAAGGGAAACCGCTGAATTTAAGTAAGCTCACGATGAAATTGCTGGATGGCAAGTTAAAAATTGAACGCTTTGCTTTGCCACAAGTTCAACCTGCCTTTTTAGAATTGGAAGGCATTGACTTGGAACGGGTGCTTGAACTTACTTCTTATAAGCAAATTGAGCTAAAAGGCAGAGCGAATGCCACTTTACCATTTTGGTTAAGCGGGAATCCGTGTTATGTTTGTGATGGTTTGCTTACTCAAGCGGAGCCGTCTAATCTGAAAATTAGCCAAGAGCTAATGCAAGCGATTTCCAGCAGTAGCGGTTATTCGGAGCAGATTTTGCTTTATTTGCTCAACAATACTCGCGCCAATGAATTACGTGCATTAATCAATGTAGGATCAACTGGCGATATGGTGTTAGATGCTAAACTCAAGCTACAGCTGAATCAGCAAGAAAAAGCCAAGGTGAATTTTAACTATAATCACCGCGAAAATATTTTCCATTTGTGGCATATGATCAATTCAGGCTCTTATGTCGAACAAGGGATTGAAAATTCCATTTATCAGAAACTGGACAGTAGTAAAAGATGAAACCATTGATTTTATTTGCAATTTTTAGCCTAAATTTGACCGCTTGTACGCCGAAAATTCAGCTAGAAACTCCTGAGGAAGGAGTGACCATCAATATGAATGTGGTGGTAGATCATAAAATTGAAGTGAAAATGGACGAACAATCTCGCTCGGTAATTTCGATTTCAGATAATACTTCAGAAGAGAAAAAATAAGGACACCAATGTGGTGTCCTCTTGTGCTATTCAAAAATAGCCATTTGATGATCTTGGAATTTTTGGTAAATTTCCACCAATTTCTCACCGCTTGGTAGCACCAAATCAGGCGCTAAATCATAAAGTGGTACAATCACAAACTCGCGATTTTGCATTTCAATATGTGGCACAGTTAAACGCTCAGTCTGAATCTGTTCGTTGCCATATAAGATAATATCCAAATCTAACGTACGTTCTCCCCAACGGCGAAGTCGCACCCTGCCCTGCTCTTGTTCAAATTGTTGTAATTTATCCAATAAAGCCTCGGCAGATAAATCGGTTTCAAATCTCGCCACCGCATTCACATAATCAGGCTGATCTTGTGGACCAACAGGCTTAGAACCGTAAAATGGGCTAATCGCAAAATTGGTAAATTTTTTTAATTTTTCGACCGCTTGTTTGAGCTGATTGAGTGGATTATCTAGGTTTGAACCTAGGGCGATATAAACAGTTGTCATTATATTTTAAAGCCGTCTGTTCGATAATCTGGCTTACTATTTTGAAACTAACTGAACAAGCTGATCAAATTTAGTTCTCAGTACACTGATAAAACTATCATTAGCAGAGAACACTACAACAACAAGTGCAGCCATCGCCATTGCAATGAGACCATACTCAATGGTTGCAACGCCACGTTGTTCATTTTTGAAATTATGGATAGTTTCTGTGACAGCAATATATGCTTTAGTTGTTAAATTAAACATTTTTATATTTTCTTTATTTAGTTTTAGTTATATCAATAGCATTCGCTATTAGACCCCAAAAAGTTGCCGAATTTTAGCATATAAAACTCATTATATACCACTACTATTCTAAAAAATTGTTAGCATATCGACTCATAAATGGGCATATGCTTAAGTATGTCCATATTAGTTTATTTTATAATGAATTAAAGAAAATCACTAAGATAATCATTGGTATCACAAAACGCACATAATTAAACCATAAAGTCGTGAACATTTTGCCTGCACCTAATTCTTCTTTCGCCTCATCTTTTAAGACAAAACCGACAAAAATTGCTGAACCCAATGCCGTTAAGATAAAGAGAATATTGCCACTGATATAATCAAAGGCATCAAAAATACTCATTCCTACGATTTTCACATCACTCCACAAATTATCGCCTAGTACCGACGGGATATTTCCGACTATAAAAATCGTACTTAGTGTGAGCGTAATGGCTAATTTGCGACTAATTTTCGCTTTTTCTTCCAGTGCAGTAATAATCACTTCATAAATGGTTAATGAAGTGGTTAATGCGGCTACCACTAACAATGAGAAGAAAATAATGGCAAAAATTGTGCCTCCCCACATATTCGAGAACACTATTGGTAAACTTTGGAATACCAGTGTTGGACCAGCACTTGGACTCATGCCAAAGCTAAACAATGATGGAAAAATCATAAAGCCTGCCATTACAGCGATTAAGGTGTTTAGCACCCCTGTAATACAAGCTGTTCTAACCAGATTTTCGTTTTTATCCAAATAACTGGATAATGTAATCAATACGCCAAAGCCAAGGCTTAAAGCAAAGAAAACTTGACCAAGCACAAACACAAACAATTTAGGGGTAATTTTTGAAAAATCAGGCATTAAATAGAATGAAATACCTTCCGCTGCTCCAGGTAAAGTGACATTACGAATGACCATTACAATGAGGAAAATAAATAAAATTGGCATCAAATATTTGACTGAACGCTCAATGCCATCTACCACGCCTTTAATCAAAATGAAGTAATTAACCACTACAAACAAAGCCGTATAACCAATGATTGTCCAAGGGCTATTCTGCACACTTTCTTTGTAAAATGAAGCAGTGAGTTCTGCATTCACAGGGTTAGACAAATCAAGGTTGCCGCCGATAAGGCTGCCGATATAATTCAACACCCAACCGCCCAACACCATATAGTAAGCCAAGATCCCTAATGCGCCGAGCAAGCCCATATAACCTAAAATTTTCCAGCCTGTATGAATTTTTTTGCCATTAGCTGAACCTGAAAAAGCATCTACCGCATTCACTTTCATTCGACGACCGATAACGTTTTCCACTAGAATCATCGGAATCCCAATCACTATCATCGCAATGCAGAAAAGGAACACATAAGCCCCGCCTCCATTTTCACCGACCAAATAAGGAAAACGCCACGTAGCGCCAAAACCAACTGTCGCGCCTGCGACTGTCATAATATACGCCAAGCGACTGGACCACGATTGACGTTCTGTTTGATTTGACATATTTTCTCCACGTTACAACCACAAGCGGTTAAAATTAAAAAGAAATTTGCAATTAGTAAAACATTGCCAGCAGTTCTGCAACTTTGCCTCGTGATGCTGTTTTTTGGCTAATGAGACGCTGTACTTGCAAATTTTTTAGCGTAGCAGATTGATAAATTTTTCGGGTGAAAGCAGTATCGTGATTGGAAATTAACACCGAACTCCCTTGTGCTTGCAGTTGCTGTGCAAGCTCCGCCAAGCGTTCTTGTTGTGCTAAACTAAAGCCACCACCTGCATATTGGGTAAAATTAGTATCTTGCTGCATTGGCGCATACGGCGGATCACAATACATCATATAAGCGGTTGGATTTTGCTGAACTAGTGCAAAAACTTGCTCAAAATCCGCGCAAATAAACTCGGCTTTTTGAGCTTTTTCCGCAAAGAAGCGTAATTCATTTTCAGGAAAATAATGTGTTTTGTAGCGCCCAAACGGCACGTTATAACCACCTTTTTTGTTATAACGACATAAACCATTAAAGCCAAAACGATTTAAATACAAAAATAAAACCGAACGTTTAAACGGATCTTTCGATTCGTTAAATTCCTTACGACGTGCTAAATAAAAAGCTCTCGTATTGGCTTTGCTATGCAAAAAAAGGGATTTGCTCTGCTCAATGTAATGCTCTACATCATTTTTGACGATATTGAATAAATTAATCAAATCAGGATTGATATCCGCCAATAAATAGCGTTCAAAATCCATATTGAGAAAAACAGAACCTGCTCCTACAAAGGGTTCAACAAAACAAGCCCCCTGCGAAATGCTTGGGGGCAAGTTCTCTTTGATTTGCTGGGCAAGGCGATATTTACCACCTGCCCATTTAAGAAACGCTCGTTTGGCTTGCATAAATTAAAGATTATCTTTGCGTAAATTTTTCAATAGCAGCTAAAACTTGTTCTTCGGTCGCTTTGGCGCTGACATAAGCCTGACCCAGTGATTTCAGCAGAATCAAACGAAGCTGTCCCCCCAACACTTTTTTATCACGCCACATATACGGCAAATATTCCGCTGGTTGCATGTTATCAGGCGAAATAGTTGGTAATACAGCCCTAGCGAGCAGTTGCTCAAGGCGAGCAACATCACGTTCAGTCAAATCGCCAAGAATGCGAGAAAGCTCCGTTGCTTCTAGCATTCCAACTGAAACCGCTTCACCATGTAGCCAATTACCGTAGCCCATATGTGCTTCAATGGCGTGTCCAAAGGTGTGACCAAGGTTGAGCAAAGCACGCTCACCTTTTTCTGTTTCATCACGAGCAACGACATTAGCTTTTAGTTGGCAACAACGTTGAATACAATATTCCAAGGCTTCTTGATCAAGTGATACCAATTTATCAATATTAGCTTCCAACCATTCAAAGAATTGAATATCAAAAATTGCACCGTATTTAATCACTTCGGCAAGACCTGCACTTACCTCACGTTTAGCAAGGGTGTGTAACGTATCGGTATCAATAATCACTGAGGCAGGTTGATAAAACGCCCCAATCATATTTTTGCCAAGCGGATGATTCACGGCGGTTTTGCCACCAACCGAGGAATCCACTTGCGCAAGCAGGGTGGTTGGGATTTGAATAAAACGAATACCACGCTGATAACTTGCTGCAGCAAAACCCGCCACATCACCAATAACTCCACCACCTAAGGCGATCAGTGTCGTATCACGATTATGATTTCTTTCTAGCAAAGCCGTAAAAATCAGATCTAGCGATTCCAGCGTTTTATACTTTTCACCATCAGGAATTAAAACAAAATCTACGGCACAACCTAATTCAATTAAAGCCTTTTCAACAGTGGCAAGATAATATGGGGCAATGGTGGAATTCGACACAATCATTACCTTATCGCCCGCCTTCAGCGGTGCATAGCTTTCAGGCTTACTGAGTAAACCTGCTGCAATATGAATTGGATAACGGCGTTCGTTCAATTCAACATTCACTTGTAACATCTTGCCACCTTCCTGTTTTATGCTGTTGTTTACGATTGATTATTGTAAATTATCGATTAAATCAATGATGTTAGTTGCGACTAGTTTTGCTGGTTGCTCATCTGTCTGCACAGTAATATCTGCAATTTCATCATAAAGTGGATTACGGATTTTAGCTAGCTCTTCAAGCGTTTTACGTGGATCCTCTGTATTTAACAATGGGCGTTTTTTATCACGCTGTGTACGCTCAAATTGTTTATCCACCGTTGTTTCTAAATAAATCACGATACCACGTGCTGATAAGTGATTACGGTTATCTTTTGATAAAATAGAGCCGCCTCCCGTAGAAAGAACAACCCCATGATTTTGGGTTAATTCATTGATAATACGTTCTTCACGTTTACGAAAACCCGCTTCCCCTTCAACATCAAAGATCCAGTCAATATCGGCTCCCGCACGTTCTTCAATCACTGTATCAGAATCAATAAATTCCATTCCTAGCATTTGTGCTAATTGACGACCAATTGTGCTTTTACCTGCCCCCATCGGACCTATTAAGAAAATATTACGTTTTTCTGCCATTCTCTTCTCAATCTAAAATGAATTGAACACTTGATTTGTGGAAAGAAAAAACAACCGCTTGTAGCTAAAATACAAGCGGTCTGTTTTGCTAAAAATTTTGTAAATAATAAATTTCGAGAAAATTTAAAAAATCTAATAAAAGCCACAAATCGCCTAAAAAATAATTAGGTGCGATTATCGCAATAAACCGCACCTAATTTCAACCTCTGAAAGGCATATCTACGAAAATTTTTCCAATTTAGAATAAATCTCCCGCATCCAACACACCTTTTGGAGGCAAACCTAAACGTATTCCACCACCCGCTTCTCTTGAATTGATACCAGATCCGCTGGGATTACTTTGCTCTACAATATATTGTTTGGTTGGTTCTGTACCACGAATAAAGTACTCTTTTAGACTATTACCTAAGAAACCACTGGTTGCATCCACTTTCACCTCAACAATATTTTCAGGTACTTGTAAAGCTGCTGGACGATCCAGTTTATCCACTAAGGCCACTTTCATATAGTCTCGCCAAGCTGGCATTGCTGTGCTTGCACCAAACTCTCCTCGCCCTAAGGTTTTACTATTATCATCAAAACCAACATAAACAGTAGTCACAATATTGGAACCAAAGCCCGCATACCAAGTAACTTTCGAATTGTTAGTTGTCCCCGTTTTTCCACCAAGATCTTTCCGTTTAAAGTCTTTCGATAACGCTTTACTGGTCCCATTCCAGCCCTGTCCTTCTTCACCATAGATCGCTGAATTTAATGCACTGCGCATTAAAAACGCTAATTCACCACTAATCACTCGAGGAGCATAACGTGTTCCTTGACTACTTTGTGAACTCGTTGCCATTAGATTCGGTTGCTCTCTCTTAATTTTAGTGTCAATAACAGGTTCTTCACTATCAGTAACTTCATCTTCATTGCTAACATTACCTTCTTGTACAATTTCATTATCTTTTAATGAAGCAAAAAGTTGTTCCTCATCGTGAATTTTTATTCCCTCAAAATATGCTGGTTCAGGATAAGTTACACGAATGTCTTTGCATTCCAAACAAGCAACGACAGGGTTCGCTTTAAAGATCTCATTACCTTGATTATCTTCAATACGATCAATAATAAATGGCTCAATCAAGAAACCACCATTATCAAATACTGCGTAGGCACGAGCCATTTCAAGGGGGGTAAATGATGCAGCTCCTAATGCTAGAGCTTCTGTTGCCACATATTGATCTCGACTAAAACCAAAACGCTCTAAATAACTCGCTACATAATCAATACCCGCCATCTGTAAAATACGGATTGCCACCATGTTTTTTGATAATCCTAAAGCCTTACGTAAACGAGTTGGACCGCCATAACGATCATCCGCATTTTTCGGTGTCCACGGTTTTT
>JBHACP010000073.1:0-34974 GCA_041854605.1 Actinobacillus sp. | reverse complement strand
TGGAACATTTGCAGAGAAATATCCTAAAGCAACTGAAGGTATTGTTGTTGGTTCAATATCTACTGGATATGATATTTATAACGGTGAAGCCTCTCCTGAGAAAACGGCGATGAATTATATTCTAGGTCGTGGATTGGCTGGAAAATCTTTAGATAAACAATTGTCTGTGAATGTTATTTATAAAGGAATTACATCAGCAAATGATTCGAGTTCTAATGAAAAACAACTGTTTGAACAAGCTGCAACTGTAACGGGTACCTTAGGGGGAGGTGGAGTTGAATTTTTACTAGGTAAATCAGGAGTAAGTGGCGTAACAAGACAACTTATATCAAGTATATTATCTGGTTTTTTAGAAATGAAAATTGAAAATATGCCTAATGGTGGAAAAGAAAATAAAGAAGGTAATAAATGAAAAAGTATTTGTTTATAGTATTGGCTTATGTTTTTACTTACTTAATTTTTTTGTTTGTTGAATTTCAATACGTCTGGATAGTAAAAAAAGATATAAATCTTTTTTGGCGAGAAGAAATTTTTACAGATCCTATTTTTCATTCTGTTTTAGCTACAACACTCACTATACTGTTGGCTTATGTGACAAAAAAGAAAAAATAGTAATGAATAAACAATGTTTTCGATTTGTGTTTAGCAAGATTTTGCAACGCTTGTTTGTTACGTTAAAGCTAGCTAAATCTACAGATAAATCAAATAAATCGGAAAGCGCAAGCGGTTCAATTTTGCAAAAAATTTGCAAATTTAGACCGCTTGTGCTGAGTTTGCTTTTTCTTCCTAACATAGGTAATACGCAAGACAGCAATCCAACGCAAGTGGCGGCGAAAGAGTTAGGTATCAACACCCAAATCGATAATGCAAGCCAACAGGTGAATAAGCCGAAAGATGTGGATAAAGTTCTCGAAGAGCAAAACGTTCTAAGAGATGCGATGGCGCAGGTGTCAAAAGCGGCAGACACTTACAGCCGTCGCCAAGCGGACAGTCTTAACCAAGAAGCCGACGAACTCGCCAAACAAGGCAAAGAGCAAGAAGCCACACAAAAACGCCGTGAAGCCGAAAGCTGGCAACCCAACGGAAGCCATAGCGATGGGAGCTGCCTTGCCATATGTAAAACCAAGCGATTAAGGACATCACTAAAGAAAGCGAAGTAGATTCACTTATCCCCAGTCGAGTGTGGTTATCAAAGCCCTAAACGAAATAAAGGAGTTTGTAATTTATAATACTCGGAGGTGTTCCCAAAAGCATGCTATCCATAAATTAACTTTGTTTTAACCCTTGGAGATAAAGGAGCTAAAAGGATAATTTTTACTTTCAATATACAATTTGAAACACCTAAGTATTGATTTTGTAGCAAAATAAGGTAAATTTCTGATAAAAGAGTTATTCTATGCTACAAAAAAATCTCTATCCTGCCCTAAATATCAGGCTCTTTCTATCAAGAAAGATGGTCATAAGCCTTGTGGTAAACAAAATTATCTTGTAAAAGTTATAGTCGCCAATTTATTGGTAATCACGCTTTAACTTATCGGAGTTGTCACTGTCAGATCATCAGTCGAATCTTGCTAACATAGAAAAAATAAGCTGTGGAAAAATTTTATCGGTATTAAGAAATTCTAATTATGATTTAAAACCTAAGAAGCATTATTATGATATTTTAGAAATTGATGAATTTTGGACTTTTGTTGGCAATAAATCTCAACGAATATGGTTAATCTATGTTTTTGATCGCACCTCTCAAGAAATAGTTTCTTATTTTATTCTTTACTAAAAAAAGACCGCTTATTAGCGATCTTTTCATTTCGGGTTATTTCAAACCTAATTTTTTCTCTAAATAGTGGATATTGGCACCACCTTTTTGGAAGGCTTTGTCTTCCATAATTTGGTGATGCAGTGGAATATTGGTTTTAATGCCTTCCACAATGGTTTCTGAGAGCGCTTGTTGCATACGTTTGATCGCAGTTTCACGGCTATCTGCAAAGGTAATCAATTTACCAATCATTGAATCATAATGCGGTGGCACTGAATAGCCTGAATAAATATGTGAATCCCAACGTACACCTAAACCACCAGGCACATGTAAACGGGTAATTTTACCAGGTGAAGGTAAGAAAGTTGTTGGATCTTCGGCATTAATACGGCACTCGATAGCGTGACCTTTCACTTTAATATCATCTTGCGTGATGGAAAGTGGTAAACCCGCCGCCACACGCAATTGCTCTTTCACCAAGTCCACACCTGTGATCATTTCGGTTACTGGGTGCTCTACCTGTAAACGGGTGTTCATTTCGATGAAATAGAACTCACCATTCTCAAATAAGAACTCGAATGTACCTGCACCACGGTAGCCAATTTCACGACAGGCATTAGCACAGCGTTCGCCGATGAATTTACGCAATTCAGGGGTGATCCCTGGTGCTGGAGCCTCTTCCACCACTTTTTGGTGGCGACGTTGCATTGAGCAGTCACGTTCCGCCAAATACACCGCATTGCCGTGGGTATCTGCAAGCACTTGAATTTCGATATGGCGTGGGTTTTCGAGGTATTTCTCCATATAAACCATATCATTGTTGAAGGCGGCTTTTGCCTCCGCTTTGGTCATAGCGATAGATTCTTCAAGGTCTTTCTCGTGGTAAACCACTCGCATACCACGACCACCACCGCCGCCTGATGCTTTGATAATTACAGGATAGCCGATACGTTTGGCGATCTCTTTATTTTTTGCTGCATCCGTCCCTACTGGACCATCAGAACCTGGCACACAAGGTACTCCCGCTTTTTTCATCGCATTGATAGCTGAAACTTTATCACCCATTAAACGAATCACATCCGCTGTTGGACCAATAAAAGTGAAACCTGATTTTTCGACTTGTTCCGCAAAGTCGGCATTTTCAGATAAGAAGCCGTAACCAGGGTGAATGGCCTCCGCCCCTGTGACTTCTGCTGCTGCAATAATTGCAGGAATATTTAAATAGCTTTTAACCGATGGTGCAGGACCAATACAGATAGTTTCGTCCGCTAATTTCACGTGTTTTAATTCACGGTCTGCCGTGGAATGCACCGCCACGGTTTTAATGCCTAATTCTTTACACGCACGCAAAACTCGCAACGCGATTTCGCCACGGTTGGCAATGACAATTTTTTCTAACATTGCTTGTTCCTTTTGAAAAAATCTCCCCTCTTTTGTAAAGAGGGGTTAAGGTAGCTAGAATTACTCAATAATTACTAATTTTTGGTCAAATTCAACCGCTTCCCCGTCATTTACGAGAATGGCTTTAACCACACCAGCTTTATCTGACTCAATGCGATTCATCATTTTCATTGCTTCAACGATACATAATGCATCGCCTACTTTTACGGTTTGCCCTACTTCAATAAATGGTTTTGCGTCTGGACTTGGACTACGATAGAAAGTTCCAACCATTGGTGAAAGTACCGCGTGACCTGAAACTTCATCAGAAGCTGCCGCTGGTGCTGCAGGCGTTGGAGCTGGAGTTTGAGGTGCTGGCGTTGGAGCTACTGCTGAAGGCGCTGCATATTGAATAGCGGCTGGGGCAACAGCTGGCGCTGCACGACTAATGCGTACAGTTCCCTCTTCTTCAGACACTTCTAATTCAGTAATGCCTGATTCTTCTACTAATTCGATAAGTTTTTTAATTTTGCGAATATCCATAATTTATTCCACAGTGTTTACAAAAGGTTTAAAAAAAGAACACCGCTCGTTTTCTACAAAAGTATCAAACCAGCGGCAAAAAACTGATGCGTAGATTACCGCATTTTCGGCAATTTTGCGAATAAAATCTTACAAATTTAATGAATTTTCAAGAAATTAGACCACTCATTGAAAGGGAATACAAGCGGTCGATTTTTTACAAAAAATTGCAGAACTTAGACCGCTTGTAAAAATAACTTACTTTAACAATTCCTCATTTTTTTTGTAGTTCCATTTACTACGCGGCTTGTCGATATATTGGAAGTATTCATTGGTGAAGGTACCTTGTGCACAAGTCACTTTATCACGACGAGTATTTGGCTGTTTATCACCGATCGCTGTATTGAGCGTATCAGGACCAGTCATTACAAAAACCCCACCTTCAATACGGCGATTTTCGATATTGCTAACAATAATCTCGAGCGTATCTTTTAAAATCGGATGCCCTTTTTCGCACGCTAAAAAGAAATTGGTATATTTATCTCGGCGTTTAATCAGCACTTCGCTATCGTTCGCTTGAATAATTTGTGACAGTAGGAAAACCAAATGCCCATCAATGTCGATATAAATACCACCTTCTTGTAGCAGAGTGAAAACCCGCCAAAAATCCGCTTGCGCTGCGCCATCGGTGAGTTTGCTATAGGCTTCAAAGGTGCGACTATCTGCATTCGCTTTGATATATTGCTCACGCGCTTCGGTGCTGACATAGCGATAATCGTAATCCAACGACATCAAACGATTAAACAAATAATTGCAATACATTGGCAATGTTACTTTATTCGAATAATTCGTTTGCCAAATAGTACGATTGATTTTGTCGTGTCGGTTGGTCTTAACTTTTGCAGGGCTAAATTCAGGAATAGTAAAACGCTTTTTTGGAAATAGTGCGTGAAACGGATAGCCTAAAATTTTGACAATATTGCCAAGCAAACGAAACAGTCCGTTGCAGACCACAATCAATTTTTCATATTTTACTGACATAGGCTCTTCTTATTTTTAACTACTTTTCTAGCTGTGAAATCGCAAAATCCAACGCATAATCGTAGCCTTTTGCCCCTAAGCCACAAATTACGCCCTTGGCTACATCACTTAGATAAGAGTGATGGCGGAAAGGTTCTCGCGCATGCACGTTAGACAGATGAATTTCTACAAATGGAATTGATACCGCCAACAAAGCATCACGTAAGGCAACGCTAGTGTGAGTGAATGCTCCAGGATTGATAATAATAAAATCGGTATTTTGGAATGCTTGATGAATGCGATTGATGAGCGGCTCCTCACCATTTGCTTGGAAATAATCTAGCTCGTATCCACGTTTTTGCGCTTCGCTTTGCAGATGTTGCTCAATATCTGCAAGGGTTTGTGAACCATAAATATGCGGTTCACGTTTGCCCAACATATTGAGGTTCGGGCCGTTTAAGAGGAGAATTTTTTTCATATTGAATCCTGAAATAAAATGCTCTGTTTTAAGAAAATGTTGAAATAGGCTGTAGGGGCGAGTCTTATACCCGTCCGAAAATTATTGCTCGGACGGATATAAAACCCGCCTCTACGGTAAAATCAACAATTATTTAAAACATAACCAAATAAAAAACAAGCGGTCATATTTTACCGCTTATTTGCAAAAACATTTAGGAAAATTCTGAACCGAGTGCTCTTAAATTCAATTTTTCCATCAACAGACGATCCACGTCTTCTTCAGGGTTGCATGAAGTGAGTAATTTATCGCCGTAGAAAATTGAGTTTGCCCCCGCTAAGAAACAGAGTGCTTGGGTCGATTCCGCCATTCCTGTACGCCCAGCGGATAAACGCACAAAACTTTTTGGCATCGTAATACGTGCGACCGCAATGGTGCGAACAAATTCTGTCCAATCTAAATCTTCGGCATTCGCTAAAGGAGTGCCTTCAATTTTAATCAGTTGGTTAATCGGTACGCTTTCAGGCTGCGGATCGAGGTTGGCAAGGCTGGCAATAAATGCCGCTCGCTCTTCTCGGGTTTCGTTCATTCCGACAATACCGCCACAGCAAATTTTTAGTCCTGCGGTACGCACTTTGCCAAGTGTATCCATTCGATCGTCAAAGGAACGGGTGTGAATAATTTCGTTATAGCGTTCTGGATCGGTGTCAATATTATGATTATAGTAATCCAGTCCTGCTTCTTTCAGATTTTCCGCCATTCCGTCTTCCAGCATTCCAAAAGTGCCACAAGTTTCCAAGCCAAGTTCCTTCACTGCTCGGATAATGTTTGATACTGCTTCAATATCTTTTGGCTTCGGACCTCGCCATGCAGCCCCCATACAAAAACGGCTCGCTCCACGAGCTTTGGCAATTTTCGCTTTTTCAACAATATACTCAACGCTTAACATTCCCTGCTTTTCTACGCCTGTATCGTAACGAGCTGATTGCGGACAATATTCACAATCTTCAGGGCAACCACCCGTTTTAATTGAAAGCAAGGTGGAAAGCTGGATTTCATTTGGGTTGAAATGTTGGCGATGAATTTCTGCGGCTCGAAAAATCAGATCCATAAACGGCAAATCAAACAGTTCCTCCACTTGGCATTTGCGCCAATACTGCGCAGTTGGGTGCGGGGTTAGCTCATCTTTTGCTTTTAATCTAAGCTGGTAAGTGGTCATTTTGTCTCCTTAAAATAAAGAAAGCCCCCTCTTTAATAAAGAGGGGGTTGGGGGAGATTTTAATTATTCTTCGATAGTACGCAGTAATTCGTTGATACCCACTTTACCTAAAGTTTTTGCATCCACTTTTTTCACGATAACCGCACAGTAAAGGCTGTATTTACCGCATTTTGATGGCAAGCTACCAGAAACTACCACGGAACCTGCTGGCACACGCCCGTAGTGGATTTCACCTGTTTCACGGTCATAAATACGCGTTGATTGACCGATGAATACGCCCATTGAAATCACACAACCATCTTCGACAATAACGCCTTCCACCACTTCTGAACGCGCACCGATAAAACAGTTGTCACCGATAATGGTTGGGTTTGCTTGTAATGGCTCTAACACACCGCCAATGCCCACCCCACCTGATAAGTGTACGTTTTTACCGATTTGTGCACAAGAACCAACGGTTGCCCACGTATCCACCATTGTGCCTTCACCAACGTATGCACCGATGTTTACATAAGATGGCATTAGCACACAGTTTTTCGAAATATATGCCCCTTTACGTACTGTTGCCGAAGGCACCACACGGAAACCTTCTTTAGCAAAACGCTCTTCCGTGTAATCAGCAAATTTCAAATCTACTTTATCGTAGTATTTGGTTTCAGCACCATCGATAATCGCATTGTCACGGATACGGAATGAAAGTAATACCGCTTTTTTCAACCATTGATGTGTTACCCACTCACCATCAATTTTTTCCGCCACACGGTATTTACCCGAATCTAAACCTTCGATCACTTCTTCAATCGCTGCTTTCGTTGCTGCATCTACGGTTTTAGGGGTAATATCAGCACGTTTTTCAAAAGCTGCTTCAATAATTGCTTGTAAAGACATTGTTGTGTTCCTTAATGAGTAAAATTGATAGGAAAAATTCGCTCTATTTTTACCACAGAACCGCTATTTTTACCACTAGAAAGTTAAAACACGTACAATATTGTAGATATAAAAACCTTGTTAATAAAAACAGATATTCAAAATATACTTCTTGCGTGCTATCGGCGTGTCGGCATTGTGTTTATCGCTTTTAGCACAATACCTAGTCGCCTTAGCTTGATAGTGCTACAAATGATTAATCGCATACCATTTAGGTTTTACACATCGGTTTTAAGTGTATCTTTATTGACTCATTTTTCTTTCGGTTGCCAAATGTCCAATCCCCAAAATTCCACTTTCCAATCTTTCATCAAATCCGTTTGCAATTCGCGGCGACTTTTAATACTCAATTTTTCTTGCAAGCGGTCAAATTTTCCGCTAAATTTGCAACATTAAGACACTTAGGGTGTTACGTTCATTCGGCAAGCCTAAGCGAAAACCTCAATCTGAGGGCGTTCGCTTAGGTTTTTTTATTACCTCAAGAGTTGAAATTTTAAGAAAAAATAATTATGGCTAAAGACTTTAGCAAGCTGGCTCAAGAAATCCTCCAACATGTTGGCGGTGAGCAAAACATTTATTCATTGGTGCACTGTGCCACCCGTTTGCGTTTTGTGCTAAAAGAGCGGGCGAAAGTCAATAAAGGTGCACTAAACCAAACCGCTGGCGTGATTAGTGTGGTGGAAAGTGGCGGTCAATGCCAAATTGTGATTGGCAATAACGTGCCGAAAGTCTATGCAGAAATGATAAAAATCGCCAATATTCAAGCAGGCGATGTAGCAGATCAGCCTAAACCAAGATTGATCAACCGCGCGATTGATTTCTTGGCGGGTTCATTCACGCCGCTAATTAGCGTAATGGCAGGGGCTGGTATTCTCAAGGGCTTGGTTGCTATTTTACAAGTAACAGGTTTACTCGCCCCCACTTCAGGTACTTTTACCGTGCTAGACGCAGCCGCCAGTTCCACCTTCTATTTCTTACCAATTTTGCTTGCCATTACCTGTGCGGCAAAAGTGAAAGCCAGCCCGTATATTGCGGTAGCCGTGGCAGGTGCGTTGCTCTACCCAAGCATTGTTGCCATCAGTTCTAGCGGTAAACCGTTGGAATTTTTAGGCTTTGAACTGGCAACGATGACTTACACATACAGTGTGATCCCAATTCTCATCGCCGTTTGGGCGCAGTCTCACATCCAGCGCTTCTTTGAAAATTTCTGGCACGAATCAGTGCGTAATTTCTTTGCCCCCGCTTGTACCTTGTTGGTGGTGGTTCCGCTCACTTTAGCGGTCATCGGTCCTATCGGTGGTGCCATTGGTAACGGCATTGCTGCGGTATTGGAATGGCTCTACTCTGCCAGCCCAATCGCTACAGGTGTCGTAGTCGGCGCTTTATGGCAGGTGCTAGTAATCTTCGGTATTCACTGGAGCATTGTGCCAATTATGATCAACAATATGGCGGTGGTCGGTTTCGACTTGATTGGACCTTTAACTGCGGCTGCCGTGTTGGGGCAAGCTGGGGCAACCTTTGCGGTGTTCTTAAAATCTCGCAATAAAGAGATCAAATCGCTGGCAGGTTCTACAGCGTTCAGTGGCGTGTTAGGTATTACCGAACCATTGATTTACGGCATTACCTTGCGCTTCAAAAAACCGTTCGTCTGCGGCGTGATTGGCGGTGCGATCGGTGGTGCAGTGATTGGCTTCGGCGGCACCAAAGCCTTTGCCTTTGGCTTCTCGGGCTTATTACTCTACCCTGTGATTATCGGCGAAGGCTCAAACATCGTGATGTACACCGTCGGTATGATCGTTGCCTTTATTGCAGCAGGCGCACTGACTTATCTATTCGGCTACTCCGATGTGATGTTGCCAGCGCAAGTGGTCAAAAATGAGGAAAAAGTTGCAGAACCAACCAAAACGCAAGTTTCCAGCATTCCGCTGGAAAAATTCAGCCTTGTGAGTCCGTTAGAGGGCAATATTCACAAATTAGCCACTATTGACGATCCAATGTTTGCCTCTGAAGCGCTCGGCAAAGGCGTGGCGATTGAGCCAACCAAAGGCGAATTGATTGCCCCCGTAAACGGCACTATCAGCTCGGTGTTCCCAACCAAACACGCTTATCACCTTGTGTCGGACGATGGTTTGAAAATCTTGATTCACATCGGGATGGACACCGTCCAACTGCAAGGCAAACACTTTGAAACCTTTGTGCAAGACGGCGATAAAATCCAAGCAGGACAACGGCTCGGCACTTTTGATATTGAGGCGATCAAAGCTGCAGGGTACAACATTGTTACCCCTGTGATCATCGCCAATACCGACAATTATCTCGATGTGATCACCACTCAAGAGCCACACATTTACCAAAATGAGCCGCTGATTAAAGTATTGTTGAACAAATCTTAACCCGCAAGCGGTCGAATTTGGGGAAAGTTTTACAAAATTCCAAACAAAAACGACCGCTTGCTTCACCACGAGGACAGAAAAATGACATTACCAAACAATTTTCTCTGGGGCGGTGCAGTAGCAGCGCATCAATTGGAAGGCGCCTGGCAGGAAGGCGGCAAGGGCGTGAGCGTGGCGGATGTAATGACCGCGGGCGCACACGGTGTGGAACGTGAAATTACCGCAGGTGTGTTGGAAGGCAAATACTACCCGAACCACGAAGCTATCGACTTCTATCATCGTTACAAAGAAGACGTTGCGCTTTTTGCCGAAATGGGCTTTAAATGTTTCCGCACCTCGATTGCGTGGACACGCATTTTCCCGCAAGGCGATGAGCTCGAACCGAACGAGGCAGGCTTGCAGTTTTACGATGACCTGTTTGACGAATGCCTGAAATATGGCATTGAACCTGTAGTAACGCTTTCGCATTTTGAACTGCCTTACTATTTGGTCACCGAATACGGCGGTTTCCGCAGCCGTAAGCTGATCGAATTTTTCGTGCGTTTTGCCAAAGTCTGTTTCGAGCGCTATCAACACAAAGTTAAATATTGGATGACCTTCAACGAAATCAACAATCAAGCCAATTTTAATCACGATTTTGCGCCTTTTACTAATTCAGGCATTGTCTATCTGGCTGGCGAAGATCGTGAGGCGATTATGTATCAAGCGGCACATTATGAGCTGGTGGCAAGCGCACAAGCAGTCAAAATTGCCAAAGAAATTAACCCGAAAATGTTGGTCGGCTGTATGATTGCGATGTGTCCCGTTTATCCTGCAAGCTGCAAGCCTGAAGATATTTTACAGGCGCAAAAAGCCATGCAACGCCGTTATTACTTTACTGATGTACACGTACACGGGCAATATCCGTCGAATATGCTCAAATATTTCGAGCGCAAAGGCTACCAGCTGGATATTACTGCGCAAGATTTAATCGATTTGCAACACGGACAAGTCGATTACATTGGCTTTAGTTACTATATGTCGTTCGCCATTAAGCACCGTGCGGAAAATCGTTATTTTGATTATGACGAAGCGCAAGATTTGGTGCGTAATGAGTATGTCAAAACCTCCGACTGGGGCTGGCAAATCGACCCGAACGGCTTGCGCTATTCACTTAACTGGTTTACCGATATGTACCGCCTACCGCTTTTCATTGTCGAAAACGGTTTTGGCGCAATCGACCAATTAGGGGTAGATGGCGTGGTTCACGATACCTATCGCATTGATTATTTGCGGGAACACATCAAAGCGATGAAACAAGCAGTGGAAGAAGACGGGGTCGATTTAATGGGCTACACACCGTGGGGCTGCATTGACTTAGTTTCGGCAGGCACGGGCGAAATGAAAAAACGCTACGGCTTTATTTATGTGGATAAAGACAACGAAGGCAACGGCACGCTGGATCGCTCTCGCAAAGATTCGTTCTATTGGTATCAGAAAGTGATTGCGACCAACGGGGAGCAACTCTAACTATTTTGTGAACTGTGTCACAATTTTGAACATTGCGCTTTGCAAGCGGTTATTTTTTCCGCTAAATTTACAACACAAACACTTAGGGTGTTACGTTAATTCGGCAAGCCTAAGCAAGCTCAAACCTGTCTTGTGCTATTGAGCTTGCTTGGGCTTTTTTATTGCCGCTGATTTTTCATTTAAATCAAGGAGTTTCCTATGAAAAAAGCGTTAATTATCTGTGTTGCAGGTATGTCTTCTTCGATGATGGCGAAAAAAGCCACGGAATATTTCAAATCGAAAGGACAAGAGATTGAGCTCGAAGCCATCAATGCCACTGAAGCCGTCAAAGTCGTAGAATCAGGGGCCTTTGATCTTTACTTAATTAGCCCGCAAGCCCGCACCCATTTCAATAAATTTGCAACTCTCGCTGAAAAAGCAGGCAAACCGATTGAACATATACCACCGCAGGCTTATGTCCCCATTCCGATGGGCATTGAGAAATTGGCGAATGTGATTACGAGCAAAATCTAGGAGGATGTGATGGAAAATTATACCAGCGAAGATATTCAAGCCATTGCCTTTGAAATCATTTTAAATAGTGGCAATGCTCGCACTGCCATTCACAGCGCACTGGCGGAAATGCGTAAAGGCAATTTTGCCGAGGCAGAACAATATTTGGATGAGGCGCACGAAAGCCTAGGGCAAGCACATAATGCGCAAACAGGCTTGCTACACGACTATGCCAATGAAGTTTCTGTGCCGATGGAGATCATTTTAGTCCACGCCCAAGACCATTTAATGACCGCTGAAACCTTGCGTGAAATCGCCATTGAAATGCTTGAGTTGTACAAAAAAGTCAGTTAAGGAGTGCGCAATGAATCGCCAATTAACACGGGAAATTGAAAGTCGCCGCCAACAATTAGCGATGAAATCGATGTATTTCAATCGTTTTCTTTTAGTACGTTACATCACGGCGATGTTTTTCTTTGCCTTTTTGAATTGGACTTTGGCAATGTGGCTAACAGGTTCGGTCGCCATCGTTTTCCCTGCCGTACTGTTTATCTTAAGCGGTATCACTGCTTTCGAGCAAATCCGCTTATATAACCAACCGAAAGATGATGCAGTTTTGACTTCGGCTTGTTATAAGATTTTTGCGCTGGCGTTAAGCGGCTTATTCATTGCATCATTTACCCCTCTTTTTTCGACCTTTTTCCCATTCTTAAATCAGCTTGCAAGAACACAACAAGCGGTCGTTTTTGTGATTATTTTTGCCATTTTAGTAACCCTTGTTGTGTTAAAACGGTTGGCTCAAATCAAGCAGCGAACAGATAAGCAATACCAACGTATACAAGCAATGCAAGCGGTTTTAAATTAGAAGGAATTTACTATGAACGGTTTCTTTCCCCTCCTCGAAAAATACTTAATGAACCCGATGTCCATTATCGCCAATCTTAAATTTGTACGTGCCATTATGGCAGCTGGGGTGGCGAGTATTACTTTTACCATCGTTGGTTCACTGTTCTTGGTGTTTAACGTATTGCCGATGACGTTCACTTTTATGGAAGGCTTTTTCAACGACACATTCTTCCGTTTTAGCGAACTGTATATGTTGGCAAATAAAGCCACTATGGGCATTTTAGCGCTCTATTTTGTGATCGTGATTGGTTACGAATACACCAAAATTCACGAACAGGAAGATGGCTTGAACGTTACGCCACTTAACGGGGCATTATTAGCGGTCTTCGCTTTCTTTATGGCGATTCCGCAATTGATTTTTGTCGATGGAAAAATCCAATTGGCGACGGGCGAAAATCTCGCCAGTGGTTGGGCGATGGGCGGCGCAGGTCCCGATCGCTTAGGCACAGCGGGTATTTTTGCGGCGATCGTCATTTCGCTACTTGCCGTTAAAATCTACTGTTTGTGTGTGAAACGTAATTGGGTCATTAAAATGCCAGAAGCCGTGCCAGAAGGGGTTTCTCGTTCATTCACTGCTTTGATTCCCGCCTTTACCGTTGCCTTCAGTATGCTAGCCATCAATGGCTTATTTATTGCCTTTGATACCGATATTTTCAAAGTCGTTGCGATCCCATTTGGCTTTGTGGTGGATATTGCCAATACGTGGGGGGGCTTGCTAGTGATTTTCTTTTTAATCCACGCTTTATGGGTTGTGGGGATTCACGGGGCGAATATTATCAGTTCTATGCTGTTACCTGTTGTGCTTGCCAATATGGCAGCCAATGCAAGCGGAGCCAATATCCCCTTTGCAGGCGAATTTTATAATAGCTTCGTCTTTATCGGCGGTTCAGGTGGTACTTTAGGTTTAACGCTTTATATTGCATTCCTCGCCCGTTCACAACAATTACGCATTTTAGGTAAAGCCTCCATTGCTCCAGGGCTATTCAACATCAATGAACCCATTATTTTTGGCTTGCCGATTGTGTATAACCCCTATTTAGCCATTCCGTTCTTTTTAGGCCCGATGACGACGGCTTCTATTGCCTACTGGACAATTAAACTCGAAATGATCAAGCCAATCATCGCCCAAGTGCCGTGGCCGTCGCCAGGTGGCTTAGGGGCATTTATCGGCACTGCGGGTGACTATCGTGCTGCGGTGGTGGCGATTCTTTGTGCCGTTGTTTCGTTTTTCATCTACTTCCCGTTTATCAAGTTTTATGACAATAAACTTTGGAAAGAAGAGCAAACAGCCGAACAAGCTGCCTAAACCCCTGCCCCCTCCGTAAACAAAAAATATCTTCGCTCCCCTAGCTTACGGAGGCGCTGTCACGCAGTGACTGAGAAGGGAACTTGCAAAAGTTCAGCAAAAATCTACCGCTTGTAATAGGGGGCTATTATGAAAAAGCTCGCCATACTAAGCCTCTGTTTAAGCAGCTTTTCATCCGCACAAACATTAACACGGCTCGCAAGGGGACGAAATTAAAGCTATGGCAGATTTCATCACAACAGATGTAGATCATAATGGCTTAAACAACGCCTTTGCAAAATTCGGGTTGCTTTAAAATTTTTGTGAAATAGATCACAAAACGAAGGACAGCCCTTTGCAAGCGGTCAAATTTTGGCGTAAATTTGTAAATAATTAAACACTTAGGGTGTTACGTTAATTCGGCAAGCCTAAGCAGAATAGATTTCTTTTTGGAGAAGTTTATCTTGCTTGGGCTTTTTATTTGTAAGGTGCAACTTGTTGCACCTTGAAATGGTGCGTTAAAACGCACCCACAGAGAGGACAACACAATGAGTTTAAAAGCATTTCCAAAAAATTTCTTATGGGGCGGGGCAACCGCCGCTAACCAAATTGAAGGCGGTTTCGACCAAGGCGGCAAAGGATTATCTTCCGCAGATATGGTCGCTTATATACCAAAAGCAGAACGGGGAGCGCATAGTGCGGCGATTGAAGTGAGTTCTGAGCGAATTGATGAAATTCTTGCAGGCAAATTCCAAGCACGCTTCCCGAAACGGGATGGCATTGATTTCTATCATAAATACAAAGACGACATCGCATTGTTTGGCGAAATGGGCTTTAAATGCTTCCGTATTTCAATTCATTGGGCGAGAATTTTCCCCAATGGTTACGATGAACAACCGAATGAAGCAGGCTTGCAATACTATGATGATATATTCGATGAAATGCTCAAACACAACATAGAACCGATGGTTACGCTCTGCCACTATGAAATTCCGCTTGGTTTGGTGCAAAAATATAATGGCTTCCTTTCTCGTGAGGTTGTAGGGCATTTCGTACGCTACGCCGAAACAGTGTTTAAACGCTATAAAGACAAAGTGAAATACTGGCTCACATTCAATGAGATCAATATGGTCACTATGCACAGCCCTTACACGGGGGCAGGTTTAGTCATTGATCGCGTGCCTGAAGCAGAGCGTGAAAATGCAAAATATCAAGCACTTCACCATCAATTTGTCGCTAGTGCCTTGGCAACCAAAGCCCTGCACGAGATCATTCCCGATGCGAAAATGGGTTGTATGTTGGCTCGCCAACATCACTATTCTTTAACTGCAGATCCAAAAGATCAACGCTTGGCACAATGGGGCAATCAACAAAACTTATTCTTTACCGATGTACACGCCCGTGGTGAATACCCTCGCTATATGTTACGCCACTGGGCAGAAAACAATGTGCATATTCAAAAAGAAGCTGGCGACGAAGCAATTTTAAAACAGTATCCTGTCGATTTCATTTCATTTAGCTACTATATGTCAGTGTGTGTCACCACCCACGATAACGAAGGCGAACGTGTCGGCGGAAACCTCATTGAAGGCGTACGCAACCCATATTTACAAGCCTCTGATTGGGGTTGGCAAATTGACCCCATCGGCTTGCGCATTACCCTCAACGATATGTACGACCGCTACCAAAAACCGCTATTCATCGTCGAAAACGGCTTGGGCGCATACGACAAAGTGGAAGCCGATGGCAGCATTCACGACAGCTACCGCATTGATTACTTGCGTTCGCACATCGCACAAATGCAAGAAGCCATTACTGACGGCGTGGAATTAATGGGCTATTTGGAATGGGGGCCGATCGATTTGGTGAGTATGTCCACCTCGGAAATGTCCAAACGCTACGGCTTTATCTATGTCGATATTGACGACGACGGCAACGGAACAGGCAAACGCAGCCGTAAAGATTCGTTCTTTTGGTACCAAAAAGTCATTGCCAGCAACGGCTCAGATTTAGGCTAAGCCACTCAACTTGAGTTAGATACAAGCGGTCGAATTTCGCAAATTTTTTGCGAATTTCGACCGCTTGTTGCACGCTAAAAACGGAACAGCTAATTTAGGTCTCATTTTCTAGGTAGCCGTTCAGAAAAATAGCCAATCACATGACTCTTTTCTTCGGATAAATCCCCGCCTTTCCAAATCAGATAAATATCAATTAACAGTGATTGTTCAAACTCAGGTGATAAACGCTTATAAGTGACACCCTGCACAATTGCTTTCGCCATGGATTCGGGCATCAGCAAGAACGCATTACCTTGCGCGACTTGCAGCAACATCGCCAATGAATCACTCAATTCTTGAATTCTCACAATATTTTGTTTGAGACTTTTAAAAACAATTTCACATTGATCATAAAACAACGGATTTTGGTGACGTTGAAACCAATAAAGCGGTAGGCTTGCAATCTCATTTAAATCAATCTCATCTCTGCTAACTGTATAATCCGAAGCAATCGCCACTACTAACGGCTCCTGATGGATTAGAATTTTTTCAAGTTCAGTTGTGTTTTCACTCACGTAATAATCAGAAACAAATGCAAAATCTAGATGCGACAACATCACTTCATAGAGGAGCTCCTGCGAGGTTTGGCGATTCTGATAAAGTTCTACTTCGTCAGCAAAAATATCGATAAACTGCTTGATGACGGGAATTGTGTCAAAATTTAAGGTTTTGGTTAGCCCTAGGCTGAGTTTTTTTGAAGAAAGGGGTTGGAAACAACTTGAGAGTGCCGTGAGGTGATTTAACACACTTTCAGCACTTTCTCTAAGTTGCTCCGCTGCATTAGTGGGTAAAACGTATTGAGTATTGCGCAAGAAAAGTGACACGCCCAAATTCGCTTCCAGTGATTGAATCTGCGCCGTCAGTGACGGTTGCGTAATGCAGAGTTTGCCTGCCGCTTTGGTAAAATTACGCTCTTCATACACTGCCAAAAAGTATTGCAACTGTTTCACAGTCGGGAGCTTTTTGCTGAATTTATCAAACATACCTATTTTGGGGCGTATTAAAATATGTACTTACAGTCTAGCCGATATACTCTACCAAACAGATTCTACCAGCCAAAAGCCACATGACGGGCATTAAGGCTACTTAATACCTTTCATTCCTTCTGGCGTGTAGCGTTCTCCTTTGATTTCAACCTTATATTTCAGATTATTCAGCAAATCCAAATCAGCTTGCTCTAACAAAATAAAACAAGCATTCACATTTTCGAGCAGATATTTTTCTCGCTTCGTGCCAGGAATAGGCACAATGGATTCCCACTGCCCGAGCAGCCAAGACAAAGCAATTTGCCCCATAGTACAGCCGTATTTCTCTGCCATCGGTGCCAACACTTCTAACAATTTTTTGTTAGCTTGGATATTTTCATCTAAAAAACGTGGGTTGGTGCGGCGGAAATCACCTTCCGTAAAGCTGTCCACTGACGAATATTTCCCCGTCAAAAAGCCCCGCCCGAGCGGTGAATAAGGCACCAAGCCGATATTTAGCGTTTTCATCAATGGCAGAAGTTCGTCTTCAATGTCACGTGTCCAAAGCGAATATTCAGTTTGCACCACATCGACAGGGAAAGTGTTGTGTGCACGGGTCAATATTTCTGGTGACACTTCGCACAACCCGACTTTGGCGACTTTTCCAGCCTGTACTAAGGACGCTAATACTTCCATCGTCTCTTCAATTGGTACCTCTTTATTCACACGATGAATGTAATAAAGCCCGATTTGTTCGATATTCAGACGTACCAAAGATTCGTCGCAACATTTGCGAATGTAATCGGACGCATTGTTAATGCTCCGCCCGTAGCCCGAGATTTGGCTGCGGTCAATGCCACATTTAGTCGCAATGGTTAGCTTTTGTCTTTCGGAGACTGATAACTCATTTAAGAATTGTCCGATCAGCTTCTCATTATGTCCTCGCCCGTACATATCCGCCGTGTCAATCAGCGTTACCCCGACATCAACGACTCTATGCAACAATGCTAATGAAACGGCATCATCCGCTTCACCGTAAAACTCGCTAAGCCCCATAGCACCAAATCCCATGGCACTGACTTGCAAACTGTTACCGAGACAACGTTGGGGGAGGTTGTTTTTCATATAGTTCTCCTTTCTTTATTTCATTGGGCGAGAGTGTGAGGTTTATGCACGGAAAAAGGAAATCATTTTTTCGTTATAGAAAGAAACTATGAATATATAGTTGATGTGTTACAATCGAAAACGGATTAAACTTAATTTGAAGGGGTTGAGCTTTAAGTAATATGTGGCTCAGAATTTAATTAACCTGTCCAAACTTTTGGGGGCAGATCATGTTGAAAGGTTCTGTTATGCTCAAAATTACCAAAATTTTCAACAATAACGCCGTTTTGGCAGAAAACGAAGCGCAAACTGAATTGGTTGTGCTGGGTAAAGGTGTGGCTTTTGGCAAGAAAGTGGGGGAGGCGGTGGACGAAAGTTGCACCCAAAAAACCTTCAGCCTAGACAAAAACCCTTTTGCCACTCGGCTGACGGAAATTTTAAGTGAAATTCCACATGAGTATTTTCAGCTCACACAACGTGTAGTAAATTTTGCGAATCAGCAATTAAATTCTACGCTTTCTAATAGCATTTTTATCAGTTTGCCCGATCATATTTTCCACGCTGTCGAACGTACCAAACAAAATCAGCCGATTCCTAATGGTCTATTATTTGAAATTCAACGCCTGTACAAACAAGAATTTGCCATTGGTTTATATGTTTTAGAACTGGTTGAAGACTATTTTGGGGTCAAGATGGCGGAAGATGAGGCAGGTTTCATCGCTTTGCATATTTTTAATGCCCGCACCGATAGCGCCAGTATGGCAGACACCTACCGAGCCACCCAAATGATTAAAGATATTTTGAATTTAGTGACATATAACTTTAGTTTAGTATTAGATGAGCAAAGTCACGACTATATGCGCTTTTTAACCCACCTTCAGTATTTTGCCCAACGCTTTTTTATCAATGATGCACCAGCCCAAGGCGATGATTTTCTCTATCAACAAACCAAATTAGCTTACCCAAACGCCTATCAATGCGTGGAAAAAATCAATAAATACCTCGTTAAAAATTACAATAAATCCCTTAATGAGGATGAACAGCTCTATCTAATGATTCATATTCAGCGGGTGGTTTCACACACATAAAAATTTAAAGGATCAAAAAACCTCCAATCTAAAATTGAGGGCTTTTCGCTATTCAATTATATTCAATGTGTTTTTGCTTTTCTTTACTACGACCTGTACTTAAAATCAAGACCATCAGCAGGCCAAGCAAAAACCCTGCGCCTGCTCCGCCGCCGATCCATTGAATGGGATCTGCCTTCACGGCGGTTACAGTTGGAGATTTGCTGAATCTAAACGCAACGAGCTTGCCATCTAACGGCTGCACCGATTTCATCATATTTAGTTTATTTCCCCAAGTGGCATCAATTTTTGCATCAGCAGCGGTTTTTACTTGCTGGAATAAAGCTTTCCACTTTGCTGCCAACTCATCATTCAGCACCATTTTAGCCTGCTGATTTAATGCTTGTAAATAAGTGTTCATTAACCTACTGGCTTGTTCTGCGCTATCCAATGTTATTGTTAATTCATCTACCCCATTTAGCGAGCTAAATTGAACTTGATCAGCCAATTGTTTCGCAACTTCTTGCACATTTTGGCTTTCTGCCAATGCTTTTGCTTTAACTGTTTCATTTTGTGCTAAGAATGCCACTAACTCATCTTTAGCCATTAGACGACGTTTAAATTCTACATAGGCTGAACCCACAGCTTTCTCTTCCACCTTGCTTACATCAGCGGCAATGCTGTCGCCACTCACAAGGCTATATGTGGAAAATAGTGAAAAATAATTACCAAGTTCTTGTACTTTCGGTTTTTCAAACTGAGCAGTTGCTTGCCATTTAGTCGGCATAATCTGCGTACCACCAAAACCGACTCCTGCGCCCACAGCAGTAAGAATTAAAATAGCAAAGATTTTACGAAACATTCTTTTTTTACCCTTTTAATTGAGATTGCTTTCTCGCCCGACGGCGCATACGACGTACAAAGCGTGTAATTTTCCACGCTCGCACAATAGAGTAAGTGTAAAGGAAAAATAATACAATGAAGCCTAACACCATTGTGAATTGGCTCCAATAATACACTTCACCCAAGACACCGATAGCCGCACAAGCGGCTGCCCATAACGTAATTGCAGCCAAGGCTTGACGAGAAGTTAAACCTGCTCGCATTAGCAAGTGATGAAGATGCAAGCGGTCTGGTCTAAATGGACTTTTGCCTTTTTTCAGACGACGTAAAATGACCGCCACCATATCAATTAGTGGTACGGCAATCAGCCATAACCCAGTAATTGGACTAATCGCGTGTCCTTGTCCTTGCGTACTTAACAGTAACATCCAGATAATAGTAAAACCAATCAGCGTGCTGCCTGAGTCGCCCATAAAAACTTTCCACTTAGCACCGAACAGGCCCAAGTTAAACATTGCGTAAGGAATCAATGTCAGAATAATGGCTAAACACCAAAAAGCAATGGAATGTTCCCCATTGATCCACATCAAGGCTCCAATGCCTGCAAAACTTACGGAAGAAAGTCCTGCGAGTAAGCCATCAATGCCATCTACCATATTAAATGCGTTGATTACGCCAATGGTAATAAATACGGTAAAAATTAACCCCAACCAGCCAAGTTTAATACTGAAAGGCGCAATGATCTGCCCTAAACTCTCAAGCTCTAAACCACTATAAATCATCGCCCCTGCCAGTACGGCTTGAATACCTGCCCGCAAGGCTGGGCTAATATCAAAGCGATCATCCAGTAAGCCGATAATCAGCAAGGTACTCATTGATAGCAAATACAACCCTGGTAATGGCAAACTATTCGCCTGAAAAGCGTAAAAAGTTACGGTTCCGAGAAAAAGCGCAATTCCACCAATCAGCGGAATAAAACCTTGATGGCGTTTACGAAAGTTCGGTTTATCAATTAAACCCACTTTTTCCGCCACAGGGCGCATAAAAATTAATGTTGCAAAAGAAACGGCAACCACCGCTAAATACGTTAGCCACATTAGATTTGCCTCACTAAAAATGATGTCAAAATGGCTTTCAGCATAACATAAAGACGGAGATCTTGAAAATTTTTTCTAAAAATCGACCGATTGTTAATTTTCCAGTAAAATAGCGGTCAAATTTCGTTAAAAATTTGCAAAGGAAAAGCAATGTCTAAATCAGAACAATTATTTGAAAAAGCGCAAAAATTCATTCCAGGTGGTGTAAATTCGCCTGTACGAGCCTTTAAAGGCGTGGGTGGCACACCTGTATTTATCGAAAAAGCCGAAGGGGCATACATCATCGATTCAGACGGTAAAAAATATATTGACTACGTGGGTTCATGGGGACCAATGGTGTTAGGACACAACCACCCAGCAATTATTGATGCAGTGCTGAAAGCCGTGCCAAACGGTTTGAGTTTTGGTGCGCCTACCGAAAGCGAAATCACCTTGGCTGAATTGGTCACTAAACTGGTGCCGTCTATCGAACTTGTGCGTATGGTCAGCTCTGGCACAGAAGCGACAATGTCGGCGATCCGTTTGGCACGGGGTTACACAGGGCGTGACAAAATCATCAAATTTGAAGGCTGTTACCATGGTCATTCCGATTCATTATTAGTCAAAGCAGGTTCAGGGGCATTAACGCTTGGTCAGCCATCAGGACCTGGCGTCCCTGCTGATTTTGCCAAGCACACACTCACTTGCACTTATAACGATTTAGATTCCGTAAAACAAGCGTTTGAACAACACCCGAATGACATCGCCTGCTTAATCGTTGAACCAGTAGCTGGCAATATGAACTGCATTCCACCGAAAAATGACTTTCTCAAAGACTTACGCCAACTGTGCGACCAATATGGTGCAGTATTTATCATCGATGAAGTGATGACAGGCTTCCGTGTGGCGTTAGGCGGTGCGCAGGCGTATTATGATGTAAAACCTGATCTCACCACGCTTGGTAAAATTATCGGCGGCGGTATGCCAGTGGGAGCGTTCGGAGGCAAAAAAGAGATTATGGAATACATCGCTCCAACGGGTCCTGTCTATCAAGCAGGCACACTTTCTGGCAACCCTATCGCTATGGCAGCAGGTTTAGCCTGTTTAACCGAACTTTCTAAAACAGGCAACGAAGAACGTCTTGCTGCTCAAACCCAAACCCTAGCAGAAGGTTTTAAAGCCCTAGCTGATAAACACGGCGTGCCATTTATCGTGCAATATGTGGGCGGAATGTTTGGTTTGTTTTTCACTGAACAAAAAGAGGTAAAAAATTTCCAAGAAGTGATGAAATGCGATGCTAGCAAATTTAATCGCTTCTTCCACTTAATGTTGGAAGAAGGCGTTTATCTTGCCCCATCTGCATTTGAGGCGGGCTTTATGTCGCTGGCGCATTCTGAAGCAGATATTCAAGCGACATTAGCGGCGGCAGATCGTGCCTTCGCAAAATTGAAATAAGCAAAAAAGTGACAAGCGGTCGAAATAAGTAAAAAATTTGCAAAATCCGACCGCTTTTTATTGTCTTTTCCCCCTAAATTCTCTCTTTTTTGCTACAATTCTTAAAATTTATCCAGTTTGAATAAGAGAACAACCGAGAAATGAACACTAGCACCTTTAACCGCTCTTGGTCGAAAGTGATTCTAAACGCCCTTGTGCGTTATGGCGTGAAACATTTTTGTATTGCGCCAGGCTCACGCTCAACACCTTTAACCTTAGAAGCCTTACAGTTGCAACAAGAGCAACAAGTAGAATGCCACAGCCATTTTGATGAGCGTGGTTTGGGTTTTTATGCACTTGGTATGGCGAAAGTCACTAAAGAGCCTGTAGCGATTATCGTGACTTCCGGTACGGCAGTAGCCAATTTGTACCCTGCTGTAATTGAGGCGAGTGTTACGCATCATAAATTGATCATTCTTTCTGCCGATCGTCCACTAGAACTCATTGGCTGCGGTGCAAATCAGGCAATTCAACAACAGGGTATTTTTGCTAATTACCCTGTAGTGAGTATTAGCTTACCTAAACCTGCGGAGCACTATACCGCCAATTGGTTGGTCGCAACGATCGAACAAGCCTGCGTGAAACAGCAACAAGAAGGTGGGGTCATTCATATTAATGCGCCATTTGCCGAACCGCTGTATGATGCTGATGAAACCGTAGTAAATAACCATCCTTGGTTGAAACCCATTCAAAGTTGGTTACTCAATAGCAAAAACAAATGGCTTGATAGCCAACAGATTCAAAGTGAAGTATCAATGCACGCCAACTGGGATTACTGGCGAACTAAACGTGGGGTCATCGTTGTTGGTAATTTGCCTGTGGAACAAGGTGTTGGCATTAAATCTTGGGCGGAAACGCTTGGTTGGTGCTTGCTCACTGACGTACAATCCAGCATTGATTCTAACTTACCCTATGCCGATGTTTGGCTTTCAAACAATACGGTTCGTGAACGATTATTACAAGCCGATATCGTGATTCAATTTGGCTCACAAATTATCAGCAAACGGGTAAACCAGTTCCTCGAAACCTTCCAAGGTGAGTTTTGGCAAGTGGAAGAACATTATGATTACCTCAATCCGTTTGCTCACCGCCAAACTCGCTTTGTGGCAAAAGCGCACCATTTTTTGCGAGTACATCCGCCACTGCGCCAAAAACCGTGGTTGCTTGAGCCGCTTGCATTATCACAATTCTGTTCGACTTTTATTGAAAATCAGGTTGGGGGCAGCTTAAACGAAGCCGCACTAGCTCACCATTTGGAAGAAGTATTAGCCACTGGCGGTAACCTATTTTTAGGTAACAGTTTATTTGTTCGTTTAGTGGATGCGCTATGTAAATTACCTGAAGGCTACCCTGTTTATACCAACCGAGGTGCCAGCGGTATTGATGGTTTAATTGCCACTTTTGCAGGTATTGCAAAGGCGGGAGGGCAACCCACCGTAGGCGTAATTGGCGATATTTCCGCCTTGCACGATTTAAACTCAATTGCCCTGCTGCCCCAAATTCAGCAACCAAGTATTTTGTTTGTAATAAACAACAGCGGCGGAGCCATTTTTGATATGCTGCCTGTTGATAAAAAAGCGAAAAATGAGTTCTATCGTCTCACACATAACTTTGAATTCGGACAAGTCGCAACTATGTTTGGTATCGAGTATATTCGTCCGTTCACTTGGGCAGATTTACGCGCTAAGCTCAAAGTGGCTTACGGTCGAAAAGGCGTTACAATTGTAGAAGTTAAAGTAAATGAACAAGATGGTAGCAGCTTGTACAAGTCAATCATCAAGCAAATATCACAGGCGGAAGTTGCTTAATGTTGGCATATGCTTGGCATAACGGCAATGGGCGTAGCGAAACCGCTACGCCTGTTGTTTTTCTGCACGGTTTGCTTGGTTCGCAAGAAGATTGGGCAGGCGTTCTCTCTCTTTTGCAAAATTTTTCTGAAATTCTACCGCTTACCTTAGATTTACCATTCCACGGCAACAACCAAAACAGCACTTGTGCTAATTTTGCAGAAGCAAGAAACCTTATTCATTCCACTCTCATATCAATCTTAGGTAAACAAAAATTCTACCTCATTGGCTACTCTCTCGGTGGACGATTAGCTCTTGATTATGCCCTAAATGGAAATAACCTCAATTTGCTTGGTACGATTTTAGAAAGCACAAACCTTGGCTTAAAAAGTGAAACCGAACGCCTAGCGCGCTGGCAAAACGATCAACATTGGGCGAATCGTTTTCGCACGGAGCCCATTGAGCAAGTGCTAAATGATTGGTATCAGCAGCCCGTTTTTGCTCATCTTGATAAAAACAAGCGGTCGAATTTAGTCAAAAAAAGACAACATAATCTTGGAGCAAATATTGCCCAAATGCTGGAAGCCACCTCGCTTGCCAAACAAGCGGATTATTCGCCTTATTTACCTCACAAAGGCATTACTTTTTTAATTGGCGAACAAGATCGTAAATTCCATCTGATGGCTGAAGAAAATCAGTTAGATTATTGTTTGATTAAACAAGCTGGGCATAATGCTCATCTAGAAAACCCAAGTGATTTTGTGCAGAAATTGTTAAATATTATCAGACAAAGATAAGCCCTAAATCTTACCTCTACCCCCAATTATCCTTCCCCTTGCAGCTGCTGTAACAACCTATCCATTGCCCGATATCCCAAAGCTTCTGCCAAATGCGCTTGTTGAATATCTTTCTCACCTGCAAGATCAGCAATGGTACGAGAAACTTTTAAAATGCGATGATAAGCGCGTACTGACAGCCCCAATTTAGTCAAAGCACTTTCCAAAAACAGCGCATCTTTCTCACTTAAACAGCAATCTCGCTCAATTTCTCTGGTGGTAAGCTGTGAATTGATTTTTCCCGCTCGCTCCATTTGCAAATTTCTCGCTAAAAACACCCGCTTGCGGACTTTTTCGGTAGTTTCACCCCGATTATCATTACCATTCTGCAAAGCACCTTGTGGCAACAGCGGTACTTCAATCGAAAGGTCAAAACGATCGAGAAAAGGTCCTGACAGACGATTAAGATAGCGCATCACTTGTTGCGGTGAAGCTCGATTATGAGTGCCTTGATAATGCCCTGTCGGGCTTGGGTTCATTGCTGCTATCAGTTGAAAGCGGGCAGGAAATTGCACCTTGGCATTGGCTCGAGAAATAATAATTTCCCCCGACTCCAACGGCTGACGGAGGGCGTCTAACACCTTGCGTTCAAATTCAGGCAGTTCATCAAGGAAAAGCACGCCATGGTGCGCAAGGGAAATCTCACCAGGTTTTGGGATCGAACCGCCGCCTACCAAGGCAACCATTGAAGCACTATGATGAGGAGAGCGAAATGGACGTTCTTTCCAATTCTGAAAATTCAATTCATTTTGCACAAGACTGGTGACTGAAGCGGTTTCAATGGCCTCTTCATCCGACATTTCGGGCAATAAATCTGCCAAACGGCTAGCGAGCATTGTTTTACCTGTACCAGGTGGACCTAAAAACAGTAGATTGTGTTGCCCTGCCGCGGCAATCATCAAGGCGCGTTTTGCATGTAGTTGCCCAATAATATCGGTGAGATCACGCTTTACAAGCGGTTGAATTTCAGCAACATTTTGCAAAATTTCTTGGGCAATAGGCAGAGTGTCTCGCTTATTCAGAAAATTCACCACTTGCAACAAAGAACTAGCAAAATAGGTTTTAGCATTAGAAACCAACGAGGCTTCATTAGCATTGGGGCGTGCCAAAATCATTTGACGCTTCGATTTCTCGGCAGAAATCACGGCAGGAATGGCACCGTGCACACCGCGCAGCCCACCAGTTAAAGCCAGCTCACCAAGAAATTCATACTGTTTCAACAAATCCGAATCAATCTGCCCTGAAGCTGCCAAAATCCCGATCGCTATCGGCAAATCGAAACGTCCCCCCTCTTTGGGTAAATCGGCAGGAGCAAGGTTAATCGTGATTCGCTGAATTGGGTAAGTAAAATTCGCATTCATCAAAGCACTACGCACCCGATCCCCTGCTTCTCGCACCGTAGTTTCAGGCAAACCCACGATGGTTAAACCTGGTTTACCCGCACTGAGATGAACTTCAATCGTCACCAATGGCGCTTCTACACCAATGGAAGCACGGCTATAAACAATCGCAAGCGACATACTTTTCTCCTGTTTTTGTCAATGTTAGGAAAAAACTAACCGCTTGCGTAGCTGATTTTTTCAAATTTTCGATCGGGATCGCAAAAATAGTTTGGAAATACCAAAAAAGAAAGGCTTGGGTTGCCCCAAGCCTTGTGTATTTTGCATTCTATGTGCGAATTAGTCGCCCAAACGCTCTTTGATACGTGCAGATTTACCTGAACGCTCACGTAAGTAGTAAAGTTTCGCTTTACGTACCGCACCTTTACGTTTAACCGCAATGCTGTCAATCGCTGGTGAGTGAGTTTGGAATACACGCTCAACGCCTACACCGTTTGAAATTTTGCGTAGAGTGAATGCTGAGTGCAAGCCACGGTTACGAATTGCAATAACCACGCCTTCGAACGCTTGCAAACGTTTTTTACTACCTTCTACTACCCATACCTTAACTTCTAATGTGTCACCTGGACGGAAGCTAGGTACGTTTTGTTTTAACTGTTCTGTTTCAAGTTGTTTGATGATGTTACTCATTTTAAAAACCTTCTAAATCCTAGAATTAACTGATGGGTGTTGTTGCTTGATTTTATGCAACAACTTACGTTGTTCGTCAGTCAGAGCTAGGCTATCCAATAGCTCAGGGCGTCGTTGCCACGTTCGCAATAGTTGCTGTTCTAGCCGCCATTTACGAATATTCTCGTGGTGTCCCGACATCAGTACTTCTGGGACAGGCATTCCTTCTAACATTTCAGGGCGGGTGTAATGTGGGCAATCTAATAATCCATCTGCGAAAGAATCTTCTTCTGCCGAGGCTTGTTTGCCTAATACGCTTGGTACGAATCGTGCAACTGCGTCAATTAACGTCATTGCAGGCAATTCGCCTCCCGTAAGAACATAATCGCCGATTGACCATTCCTCATCCACTTCGGTTTGAATCAATCGCTCATCAACTCCTTCATATCGTCCACAGATTAAAATCAGTTTTTGATTTGAGGCGAGCTGCTGCACGCCTTGTTGATCGAGTTTACGTCCTTGAGGTGAGAGGTAAATCACTTTTGCCTCTCCACCATCTTCTGCTTTGGCTGCTCGCTTAGCGGCGTGAATCGCATCACGCAACGGCTGCACCATCATCAACATTCCAGGCCCACCACCATAAGGGCGGTCGTCCACGGTTTTATGCTTATCAAAGGTGAAATCACGAGGATTCCAACATTGAATACGCAAAAGATTTTGTTTTACTGCTCTGCCTGTCACCCCAAAATCGGTAATTGCTTTAAACATTTCGGGGAACAGTGAAATGATACCAATCCACATCATTTATCCTCAAAAGTTCTGCTACTAAAAGCGAAAGCTCAAACCCATACCTGAGGTTAGAAACCAGCGTCCCAATCCACCTCAATAGTTTTGGTGGCGAGATCGACTCTTTTAACTACTTGTTCATATAAGAACGGAATTAATCGTTCTTGTTTGCCGAAAGCATCTTTGCTATTTGCCTTAATCACTAGCACATCATTTGAACCTGTTTCCATTAACTCAGTCACCACACCCATTGCGTAGCCTTCAAGATTCACCACTTGGCAACCAATTAAATCGTGCCAATAGAAATCATCTTCTAACGCAGGGAAGACCACAGGATCGACGCCGATTTCAGCGTTGGTTAGCAGCTGTGCTGCTTCACGGTCATCAGTCCCTTTTAATTTCACAATCAAATCATTGCTGTGATAACGCCAGCTTTCAAGTTCGACAGGTTGCCATTGTCCTTTAATTTTTAAAAACCACGGCTGGTAGTCGAAAATGCTTTCTGCTTCTTCGGTTGATGAATAGAGGCGTAACCAGCCACGGATACCGTAGGTTGAACCCAGTTTTCCGACAACTTCAAATTTTTGCTCGCTCATACTACTCACCTACTTGGTAAATTTTTTTCTAATTTAAACCGCTTGTGCTGTTCAAATTAAGCGTTGCGAGCTTCTTTTACTAAAGTCGCCACTCGATCTGAAAGTGAAGCACCTTTAGCTACCCAAGCATCAACTTTAGCCACGTCTAAACGTAAACGTTCAGCTTGACCTGCTGCTAATGGGTTGAAGAAACCGATACGCTCAATAAAACGACCGTCACGTGGTGAACGGCTGTCTGCTACCACGATTTGGTAGAATGGGCGTTTTTTAGCTCCGCCACGAGTTAAACGAATGGTTACCATAACCTTCCTCTAAATTGTTGATAGTAAAATAAAAACCCTCGTTCGAGGTGAGGGCAACTTTGCCTCTTCAATGAGAAGATAAGCGATCAAATTATACCGATTTTTTGCGAAAAAACAAGAAAGATCCGCTTTACTCCTATTAAATAAAAAAGCCCGAACATAACATTCAGGCTTTTCTTCACAAAAGATTAATTATTCTGCTGCTTGTGCAACTTCAGGACGATCAACTAACTCAATGTAAGCCATTGGTGCGTTATCACCTGCACGGAACCCACATTTTAAGATACGAGTATAACCACCCGCACGCTGAGCAAAACGTGGACCTAATTCGTTGAATAATTTAGCAACGGTATCTACGTTGCGAGTACGAGCAAAAGCTAAACGACGATTTGCCACGCTGTCTGCTTTTGCTAAAGTAATTAACGGCTCAACTACACGACGTAACTCTTTCGCTTTAGGCAAAGTTGTTTTAATGATTTCGTGTTCAACTAAAGAACTTGCCATATTGCGGAACATCGCTTGGCGATGACTGCTGTTACGGTTTAATTGACGTCCACTCTTACGATGGCGCATAACCTATTCCTTCTTAGAAAATCTATACCTAAAACTAGTCTTCAGCAATGCTTGCTGGTGGCCAGTTTTCAAGTCTCATACCCAGTGATAAGCCACGAGAGGCGAGTACATCTTTAATCTCTGTAAGTGATTTCTTACCAAGATTAGGCGTTTTTAATAACTCAACTTCTGTGCGTTGGACTAAATCACCGATATAGTGAATTGTCTCTGCTTTCAAACAGTTAGCAGAACGAACCGTTAATTCAAGATCATCAACAGGGCGAAGAAGAATTGGATCAAACTCTGGTTTTTCTTCTTTCACTTCTGGCTGACGAACATCACGTAAATCAACAAATGCGTCTAACTGTTCAGCTAAAATCGTTGCAGCACGACGAATGGCCTCTTCGGGATCGATAGTACCATTAGTTTCCATCTCAATGATAAGTTTATCTAAGTCTGTGCGTTGTTCTACACGAGCCGCTTCTACATTGTAAGCAATGCGATCGACTGGGCTAAAACGTGCATCAACTAATAAACGACCAATTGGACGGTCATCATCTTGAGTATGCACACGAGCTGACGCTGGAACATAACCACGACCACGTTGTACACGAATACGCATATTAATAGTGGCATTTTTATCTGTCAGATGACAGATTACATGATTAGGATTTACAATCTCAACATCACCATCGTGTGTAATATCGCCTGCAGTGACAGGGCCAATTCCAGATTTGTTAAGTGTCAAAACAACATCATCTTTGCTTTGCACTTTTACCGCTAGACCTTTTAGGTTTAACAATACTTCAAGAATATCTTCTTGAACGCCTTCCTTGCTGCTGTATTCATGCAATACACCATCAATTTCAACTTCAGTTACGGCACAACCTGGCATTGACGAAAGTAAAATGCGACGAAGCGCGTTACCTAACGTATGACCGAAGCCACGCTCTAATGGTTCTAGGGTCACTTTGGCGTGAGTCGAACTGATTTGTTCAATATTCACTAAGTGCGGCTTTAAAAATTCTGTCACAGAACCCTGCATTTTATCCTCTCTTTGTTTTTAAGCTTTTAGCGACTAAATAATAATATGATGAAAAAATCAATTATTATTTAGAGTAAAGCTCAACGATCAGATGTTCATTGATGTCTGCTGATAAGTCAGAACGTTCTGGAATACGTTTGAATACGCCTTCCATTTTTGTTGCATCAACTTCTAACCAAGTCGGTTTTTCACGTTGAGTTGCTAATTCTAATGATGCTTTAATTCGTGCTTGTTTTTTAGATTTCTCACGAACAGCAACGACATCATCAACAGAAACTTGATATGAAGGAATATTCACCACACGACCGTTTACCACAATAGATTTGTGGCTTACAAGCTGACGTGCTTCTGCACGAGTTGCAGCAAAACCCATACGGTAAACGACGTTGTCTAAACGACCTTCTAATAATACTAATAAGTTCTCACCAGTATTACCTTTTAAGCGGTTAGCTTCTTTATAGTAATTACGGAATTGACGCTCTAAAATACCATAGATGCGACGAACTTTTTGTTTTTCACGTAACTGACTACCATAGTCAGATAAACGTGGCTTACGAGCACCATGTTGTCCAGGCGCCACATCAAGACGATTTCTACATTTTGATTCGATCGTACGAACGCCTGATTTAAGGAATAAATCAGTACCTTCACGACGGCTTAGCTTGAGCTTAGGACCCAAATATCTTGCCATTTTCTTTCTCCAATTATTCTAACGTCCATTAAACACGACGTTTTTTCGGTGGACGACAACCGTTATGAGGAATCGGAGTCACATCTGTAATGTTCGTAATACGGAAACCTGCTGCATTTAATGCACGGATTGTTGATTCACGACCTGGACCCGGACCTTTAACCATAACTTCCAAATTCTTTAAACCAAATTCTTTAACCATCTCTGCACAACGCTCTGCAGCAACTTGAGCAGCGAATGGAGTTGATTTACGAGAACCACGGAAACCTGAACCACCAGCGGTTGCCCAAGCAAGAGCATTACCTTGACGGTCAGTAATAGTCACGATTGTGTTATTGAAAGATGCGTGGATATGAGCTACGCCATCTGCAATCTGTTTTTTAACGCGCTTACGTGCGCGAACTGGTGTTTTAGCCATTTTTCTTATTTACTCCGATTATTTTTTGATCGGTTTGCGTGGACCCTTACGAGTACGCGCATTAGTCTTAGTACGTTGACCACGTACTGGTAAACTACGACGATGACGTAAACCACGGTAGCAACCTAAGTCTAAAAGACGTTTGATGCTTAAAGTTACTTCACGACGTAAATCACCTTCGACAGTAAATTTACCAACTTCTTCACGCAGTTTTTCAATCTGCTCTTCAGACAATTCTCTGATCTTTACATCTTCAGCAATACCCGTTGCAGCACAGATAGCTTTAGCACGAGTTTTACCAATACCGTAAATTGCAGTTAATGCGATTACAGTGTGTTTTTGATCAGGAATGTTAATGCCTGCAATACGGGCCACTATGCACTCCTATTATTTAAAGTTTATTGATATACTGATCTTGAAAAGCCCGTTTCAGGATACTCAAACAGCATATCAGGACAAATGAGCTGAGCAGTATACCTGCTCAGCGGGTTCTTTGCAAGAACTATACCATTAACCTTGGCGTTGTTTGTGTTTAGGGTCGCTACAAATTACACGAACCACACCTTCACGCTTAACAACTTTGCAGTTACGGCACATTCTTTTAACTGAAGCACGAACTTTCATTGCTTATCCTTTCTGATAGGACTATTGTCCTAAACCTTTTAAATTGGCCTTCTTCAACACAGATTCATATTGCAAAGACATCATATGGCTTTGAACCTGAGCGATGAAATCCATAATAACTACCACTACGATTAACAGTGAAGTACCACCTAATTGAAATGGTACTTTCCATAATGATGTAATGATATAAGGAACCAAACAAACAAAGGTAATATATAACGCACCAATTAAGGTTAAACGTGTCATTACTTTATCGATATAACGAGAAGTTTGTTCACCTGGCCGATAACCTGGTACAAACGCACCTGATTTCTTCAAATTATCCGCTGTTTCACGTGGGTTATACTGCATACCAGTATAGAAGAAGGCAAAGAAGATCACCGCCATTGTAAATAATACAATATATAGAGGTTGCCCTGGCTGTAGTAATTGTGATAAATCAAATAACCATTCAAAACCTTCGCTACTTTGACCAAACCATTGAGTGATACTCGCTGGGAATAAGATGATGCTTGAAGCAAAGATTGCAGGGATGACACCAGCCATATTCACTTTTAATGGTAAGTGAGATGATCTTGCAGGTGCCATCATTCTACCTTGTTGGCGACTTGCATAATTTACTACAATTCTTCTTTGTCCACGTTCAACAAAAACAACAAAATATGTTACAGCAAATGCGATTACAGCAATTAGTAATAACACAAGGAATGAAATTTCACCTTGTCTAGCCTGCTCAATTGTTTGACCGATCGTTGATGGAAGATCCGCAACAATACCGGCAAAAATAATGAGAGAAATACCGTTACCAATACCACGCTCCGTAATTTGCTCACCAAGCCACATCAGAAACATTGTTCCCGTCACTAAGCTAACAATAGAAGTGATATAAAATAAAACATTCGGATTAGGAACTAATCCAGGTAACATATTTGGAAGGGCTATTGAAATACCAATAGACTGAACAAATGCTAATAACAAAGTTGCGTAGCGCGTATATTTGCTAATTTTACGGCGTCCAGTCTCACCATCCTTCTTCAGTTCAGCTAAAGGAGGGTGAATAGCTGTCAATAATTGAATAATAATTGATGCCGAAATATAAGGCATAATACCTAATGCAAAAATTGACGCTCTACTTAAAGCACCACCAGAGAACATATTAAACATATCAATGATGGTGCCTTGTTGTTGCTTAATTAGCTCGGATAAAACAGAAGCATCAATGCCAGGAACAGGTATAAAAGAACCAATACGGAAAACGATTAACGCACCTAAAACAAAAAGTAATCTTGATTTAAGCTCGCCAGTTCCTTTTTGTGTACTACCTTGGTACCCTGGTTGCTTTGCCATCTATTATTCCTCGATTGAACCACCAGCAGCTTCGATAGCAGCTTTAGCACCTTTTGTTACACCTAAGCCTTTAACTTTAACCGCCTTTTCAATTTTACCTGAAAGAATTACTTTCGCTGATAGAATATTTTTAGTGATTACGTTAGCAGCTTTTAATGCTTCCAAGGTTACAACATCGCCATCTACTTTTGCTAATTCATCTAAACGAATTTCAGCAACGTGAAATGATTTTAATGACGTAAAACCAAATTTTGGTAAACGACGGTATAAAGGCATTTGACCACCCTCGAAACCACGACGAACACCGCCACCCGTACGAGATTTTTGACCTTTATGACCACGACCACTGGTTTTACCTAAACCAGAACCGATACCACGACCTAAACGTTTAGCTGTGTGTTTAGCACCTTCAGCTGGTGAAAGAGTATTTAAACGCATTGATTACTCCTCCACTTTAACCATATAAGACACTTGATTGATCATACCGCGCACTGCTGGTGTATCTTCAAGTTCTACGGTGTGACGAATATGACGAAGACCTAAGCCTTTTAACGTTGCTTTATGCTTCGGTAAACGAGCGATAGAGCTACGAGTTTGAGTTACTTTAATTTTTGCCATATTCAATTACCCCAAAATTTCTTCAACAGTTTTGCCACGTTTAGCAGCAACCATTTCTGGCGATTTCATATTTGCTAGCGCATCAATTGTTGCACGAACAACGTTAATTGGGTTGGTTGAACCGTACGCTTTAGAAAGTACGTTGTGAACACCTGCTACTTCTAATACTGCACGCATTGCACCGCCTGCAATGATACCAGTACCTTCGCTTGCTGGTTGCATAAATACACGAGAACCAGTGTGTGAACCTTTTACAGGGTGTTGTAATGTACCTTCGTTTAAAGCTACATTGATCATATTGCGACGAGCTTTTTCCATCGCTTTTTGGATTGCTGCCGGAACTTCACGAGCTTTACCGTAACCAAAACCTACGCGACCATTACCATCGCCCACTACTGTTAAAGCAGTGAAACTCATGATACGACCACCTTTTACGGTTTTAGATACACGGTTAACCGCGATTAGCTTCTCTTGCAGTTCACCAGCTTGTTTTTCGATGTTTGACATCTCAAATTCCTCTATTAGAACTGTAGACCAGCTTCACGAGCAGCGTCTGCTAATGCTTGCACACGACCGTGGTATTTGAAACCAGAACGATCAAATGCAACCGCTTGAATACCTTTAGCTAAAGCACGCTCTGCAACTAATTTACCAACTACTGCAGCTGCGTCTTTATTACCAGTGTATTTAACTTGCTCTTTAATTACTTTTTCAACAGTTGAAGCTGCTGCTAGTACTTCTGAGCCATTAGGTGCAATTACCTGCGCATAAATATGGCGAGGTGTGCGATGCACAACTAAACGTGTTGCACCTTGCTCTCTCATTAAATGACGTGCACGGCTTGCACGACGGATACGAGCTACTTTCTTATCCATAGTGTTACCTTACTTT
>JBHACP010000072.1:0-23112 GCA_041854605.1 Actinobacillus sp. | reverse complement strand
TTTTGAGGTAAGTCAGTTCAGGAAGTAACCGTTTATCTAACTCCTCTCGCTCTAAACCTGTATAAAGACAAGTGTTAAATCCCATTCCTTTTGCTGTTTTAAGCAATGACAGTAATTGATCGGGCAACCACTCTCCGCCCATAAACAACACGCAACTGATTAAACCTTGGTATTTTTTGAGCCGTTCGATTAAGTAAATTTCTGATAAAATTTGACCTCTTCCTACTTTCCAACTATCTGTACTGTGACACCCCTTACAACCTAAAGGGCAACCTGTAATCAGAAAAGCGAGGGAAGTTTCATTTGGCACTTCTTGCCACACAATTTGCTCGGAATTAAATCTGATTTGACACATATCAAATACTATATATTGTGTTTTTTACTAAAATCCAACACTATATGTTGTGATTTTAGTCCTATTGGACTAAAAAAGGAATGGCAAAAATTTTAAAAAATAGGTAGTAATGTGATGAGATAAATAAAATCAAAGAGATAGCGATGTGTAAATTTTTGTTACAAAAAAAGTCGCCTAAAAAATAGGCGACTACTATTTTTTAATTGATGTTTTATGAAGCACTTTTGATGGTCATTCTGACTTCAACTGAGATCAAACTTGCCAACAATTCTTCAATTGCTTTGACTCTTTCAGTAATGGCTTTACCTTCCTCATCAAAATAACCTTGCTCTTTTAACGTGGTGCTGAAAGTCGAGAAAAGGGCTTTATCAAAAAATTCTGGCGCATTGATGCCGTGCAATACCGATAAACGTTGCGCCACAGATTGGCTTTCTTTTTCTAGTTCACCACGTGAAATTTCAGGACGTTCTAACAAGATATTCAAGCTAATGTAATAACGCTGTAGTAACTCACGAATGCCATTACTGTGCAGTTGCAACGCACGTAAACGAGAGCGGTTCACTTTAAAGACATCACTTTCTCCCTTAATAATTTGCTGACGCACAAATTCGGCAAGAATCAACTCCACTTGTTCGTGAATGTCACTTTCATTGAAATGCAAGAACAATTCAGCTTTTAAGAACGGATAAAGCTGTTGTACCGTCTTAATAATCAAATCCTTGGAGACCGATTCTAGATGCAAGACAATACTTGCCACCAGCGATGGTAAAGCAAATAAATGTTGCACGTTATTGCGATAATAGGTCATTAACACCGCAGATTCACGATCTAAACGAATGATTTCACCAAAGTTATCTTTTTCACTAATAACCCCCGCTCTAGGAAGTTGTAGCACGTGTGCTAACATCTCTTCTGCGCTATTTTCAGGTACGGTCATATCTGCCGAATACGGCACATTTTTGAAAAAGTGCATATAACTTTCAACTTGCTCTAGCAGCTGCTCTTTGGTTAGCGCACGTTGGCGGGAAGCTAGTAATGCCGAGCCAATTAAGTTTTTCGCATTCACCGCTGCCGCTTTGTTGATGTTGATCATCACCTCATTGGCAATTTGATCAACGGCATCATTTAACCATTTAGGGCGTGCGTCATCATTCGATTCTCTCCACTCTGGAAAATATTGATTTAAATAATGATTAACCTGAATTGGCTCGCCAAAATTCACATAGCCTTGTCCAAGATTTTTCAGTTTTTTGATAACACGCAACACTAAACCTGCATTTTCTTTTTCTTTAGCTGCACCACGTAATTCTTTCGCATAAGTATCAACTTCAAGTACGTGTTCATAACCAATATAAACTGGCACAATACTCAATGGGCGAGTCATGCCACGTTGCAATGCCTGCAACGTCATTGACATCATCCCTGTTTTTGGCGCAAGTAAGCGCCCCGTACGTGAGCGACCGCCTTCAATGAAATATTCCACCGCATAACCACGATAGAACAGCTCCGCTAAATATTCACGGAAAATCGTTGAATACAAACGATTACCCTTAAAGGTTCGGCGAATAAAAAATGCTCCCCAACTACGGAAAATAGGACCCGCAGGGAAAAAGTTCAGATTGATCCCTGCTGCAATATGTGGTGGTACTAAGCCTTGATGATAAAGCAAGTATGAAAGTAGTAAATAGTCCATATGACTGCGGTGGCACGGCACATAGACAATTTCGTGTCCCTCAAGGGCTAGTTTACGTACACGCTCACCATTTTGTACATTGATACCTTGATACAGTTTATTCCAAAGCCAACTTAAGACACGATCGGCTATACGTAAACTTTCGTGTTTTACATCTGCTGCAATTTCATTAAGAATTTTTTCTGCTTCAGCTCGTGCTTTATCTTCACTAATTTTTTTGCTTTCTGCCTCATCAGCAATCGCTTTTTTCAGTGCATCTGATTCAAGCAGTTTATTGAACATTGCTTGACGATCAGGAAGTTGCGGCCCCATTGCCGAATAGCGTTGCTTGGCAAAATGGATATGAGCAACTCTAGTTAGTTTGCGAGCTAATTTCTTGTCAGCTTCTTGATTTGCAATCATTTCACTTAAAGAGACCGCTTGTGAAAAACGCACAAAATTATCACGCCCAAACCAAAGTATCGCAATAATACGTTGAAATATGCCTAAAAAACGCAAACTTGGAGCTTTTTCTTTCCCTGGTGAACGCCCCCAAAGTACAGAGACTGGCACAAGCTGAACATCAAGCTCAGCATTGGTTTTATGCTCTTCTAAATAGCTTTGAATAACCTTAATCGTTTCATCCGCCACTTGCGTTGATTTAAAGAAGCGACGTTCTTTATTTAAGAAGACAAAACGAGGCAAAGATTTATTACCAATTTGGTTATTTTCTAACGGATCAGGCAAATTCAGAGCTTTGCAGTTACGCTGTAAAATTAAAAGATCTGCTTGAGAAGTGTAAGGTAAAACGTAAATCAAAGGCTGCTCAAGATTTAAGGATAATTCTTGAACAGGATTAGTTGGAATAGGGCGGGACTTCACTAAAAGAGAAAGCGGTAAACTTAAAAGTTTACGATATAGCGTCAGTAAACTTGACATTTTTTTATCCTTTTTTCTTGTTTTGGCTAGCTGCCTCAAGTTTAGCACAATTTTTTTAAAATAATTAGTTACAAATCAAATTTCACTGTATATAATACCAAAAATTCTGTATAAAATATCAGAGAGGATAAAATGGCACGTAAACATTTAACTGCTCGTCAGCAAGAAATTTTTGATTTTGTTAAAAATCACATCGTCATCACAGGTATGCCGCCAACACGCGTAGAAATTGCCCGTGAAATTGGTTTCAAGTCGCCGAATGCAGCAGAAGAGCATTTGAAAGCGCTAGCACGTAAAGGCTATATTGAGATGCTTTCAGGCACATCTCGAGGTATTCGCATTTTAGTCAATAATGAAGAAGCTGCAAATGATGATGGCTTACCGCTCATTGGCAAAGTTGCCGCAGGTAATCCAATTGAAGCGATTGAACACATTGAGCGTCACTATCCAGTAAATGGCACAATGTTCACCCCCTCTGCTGACTATCTACTCAAAGTAAATGGTAATTCAATGGAAAAGATCGGTATCTTAGATGGCGATTTATTAGCAGTACATAAAACCCAGGTCGCTAAAAATGGGCAAGTTGTCGTTGCCCGTGTAGGCGATGATGTCACCGTTAAACGTCTAGAGAAAAAAGGCGATTTAATCTATTTGCATCCTGAAAATGACGAACTAGAAACGATCATCGTCGATCCTCGTAAAGAGTATATCGAAATTGAAGGATTAGCTGTAGGCGTTATCCGCAACAATGCGTGGATGTGATAAAAAGGTTTAGACGATTCCATCATTATACAAGCGGTTGAATTTTTCAAAAAATTTGCAAGTTTCACTATTACAGATGCAACAAAATACAAAAATTTGACCGCTTGTTTATACACCTGACGATTTTACTATTCAACAAAATGCAACTTAGCACATTTTCAGCTACGGAAGATGAACTGCTTGCCAAAGCAAATTGGCTAGCAGGTTTTTGTTTGGGTGATATTGCTGAAATGTTGCAAATGCCAGTGCCACCTGATTTGAAACGAGATAAAGGTTGGGTTGGGCAACTAATTGAAACTGCCTTGGGTGCCAAAGCAGGTTCAAAACCAGAGCAGGATTTTGCCCATTTAGGCATTGAGTTAAAAACCATCCCTGTCAGTCATAAAGGCGAGCCACTAGAAACCACATTTGTAAGCCTTGCCCCACTTATGCAAAATAATGGTATTACGTGGCAAAGTTCACACGTTCGACATAAATTGCAAAAAGTACTATGGATACCAGTCGAAGGCAGTCGGAATATCCCTTTAGCATTCAGACATATAGGGCAACCAATTTTATGGATACCAAGTGAAAAACAAGAACAACAGCTACAACAAGATTGGGAAGAGCTAATGGAACTTATCGTTCTAGGACGGTTAAACGAAATTAATGCGACTATCGGTGAAGTGTTACAACTTCGCCCCAAGGGCAGAAATAATAAAGCACTCACTGGTGCAATTGATATTAACGGCAATCTCATTCAATCATTGCCTCTCGGCTTTTACTTGCGTAAAAATTTTACCAAAAAAATTTTACAGAATTTTCTACGCTAACTCCTTTTATTTTTTATTGACTAATGTAAGATGTGCAACTTTTCTATCTAATTATTGAAGGATTTTTATGTTCGATTGGCTCAGTAATCCCGAAGCATGGGTTGCCTTATTTACTTTAACTGCGCTTGAAATCGTGTTAGGCATTGATAACATTATTTTCATTAGTATTTTAGTGTCAAGATTGCCTGAAAGTCGCCGTCAATCTGCACGGCTTGTCGGCTTAGGCTTGGCAATGATTATGCGGATTTTATTGCTACTTTCGCTTTCTTGGATGATGAAACTGATTGATCCACTATTTTCCATCGGAGGAAAAGACATTTCAGGTCGAGATCTTATTTTAATCATCGGAGGTTTATTCCTATTGGTGAAAAGTGCGATGGAGCTAAAAGAGGCTATTTCAGGTGAAAGGCATGATGAGGAACAGCGAACCAGCAAAAAAACAAACTATTTAATAATTTTAGCGCAGATCGCTTTGATGGACATTATCTTTTCACTTGATTCAGTTATCACTGCTGTAGCAATGGCAAATGATATTCCTGTAATGGTGTTAGCAATTATTGTAGCAGTGGGTGTAATGATGATTGCTGCTCGCCCGATAGGCTTTTTCGTGGATAGAAATCCAACCATTAAAAACCTTGCATTAGCATTTTTAATTCTTGTCGGAATCGCGTTAATCGCTGAAGGTTTTGCAATTCATATTCCAAAATCTGCAATTTATACTGCTATGGCTTTCTCCGTTGTGGTCGAATTACTTAACATCAAAATGCGTCGCAACCAATTTGCACGTTTACAAGCTCAAAAAGCAGCTCAATAATTGATTAGGGAGGGGGATACCCTCCATTTTTGTATTTAAATTACTATGTTACTCATTGATATTAAAGACAAAGAACTCACTCAAGAAGAAGTTGAAATTCTTGAACATCCGTTAGTTTCAGGCTTAATTCTATTTAGCCGTAACTTCTACGATAAAGCACAGGTGCAAGCCTTAATTAAAGACATTCGTCAACGAGTGAAAAAGCCATTGTTGATAACTGTTGATCAAGAAGGCGGCAGAGTACAGCGTTTCCGTGAGAGATTTACCCAATTACCTGCAATGCAGTCTTTTGCTCAACTTGCTCAAAATGAAATGGAAGCCAAGCAGCTTGCTAAAGAGGCGGGCTGGTTGATGGCAGCAGAAATGTTCGCTTTAGATATTGATTTAAGTTTCGCACCTGTGCTGGATTTAGGTCATGAATGCCGAGCGATTGGCGATCGTTCCTTTTCGCAAAATTTAAGCGAATTATTACCGCTTGCAGAAAGCTTTATCGACGGAATGTTAGAAATGGGAATGGCAACCACAGGTAAACATTTCCCTGGTCACGGACACGTATTAGCCGATTCACACCTTGAAACACCTTTTGATGATCGCCCCAAATCCCAGATTTTCGAACAAGATATTCAGCCATTCAAGCAGTTAATTGCAAAAAACAAATTGACGGCAATTATGCCAGCACACGTGGTTTATACGCAATGTGATAACCAGCCAGCCAGTGGTTCATCTTATTGGCTTAAGGAAATATTACGCAAAGAACTAAATTTCAACGGCGTGATTTTCTCTGATGACTTAGGAATGACAGGGGCGGGTTTTATGGGCAACTTCGTAGAACGTTCTAAAAAAGCCATCAATGCAGGCTGCGATCTGTTGTTGCTTTGTAATGAACCCGAAGGGGTCATTCAAGTATTGGATGGCTTAAAATATCAACCAAACAAAGCGCAAACTGAACGCTATGTTTCGCTAATGAAACGTAAAAATGTTACTTGGTTAGAGCTTGAAACCAGCCTACGTTATCAAGAAGCTCAAGGGCGCTTAACCGCTTTACAAAACAATTGGTTAGAGTGGAAAGCGCGTAATGCCTAAAATAGTATGTCGCCATTTTGAAGCAAAAGATTGTACTTCCTGTCAATGGCTAGCAATGCCTTATACAACCCAAATTAGCGAGAAGATGGCGCATTGCAAACAGTTGATCTTGCCTTTTATTTTGCAAAATAAAACGGAAATTCTACCGCTTGTAGAGTCAGCTCAAACGGCTTTCCGCAATAAAGCCAAAATGGTAGTGAGCGGTTCGGTAGAACGCCCCATTTTAGGTTTACTTAAAGATCCAATGGATCCGCAAAGTGGAGTAGATTTAAGTGATTGCTTGCTTTATCCAACTAGCTTTACTGAACTTTTTCCTGTGCTAAAAGATTTTATCGGGCGTGCAGGGCTTGTACCATACAACATAGCTAAACGAAAAGGCGAGTTAAAATATATTCTGCTCACTCAAAGCGAACACAATCAGGCAATGATGGTGCGCTTTGTGCTACGTTCAGAACAAAAACGACCGCTTATTGAGCGTGAATTACCCAAACTATTAGAAAAATTACCGCCAAATTCCGTGGTAAGCCTGAACATTCAGCCACACCACGCAGCGATTTTAGAAGGCGAAACAGAAATTTTCCTCACAGAACAAACTACCATTGAAGAAAATTTTAACGGCATACCACTCTTTATTCGTCCGCAAGGCTTTTTTCAAACCAATCCTAGGGTTGCTAGTGAACTTTACCGCACTGCACAACAGTGGGCGAAAAATTTGCCCGTGCAAAAAGTGTGGGATCTCTTCTGTGGCGTTGGTGGATTTGGTTTACATTTAGCCCACCAGCTACAAAAGCAAAATCCGAAGGTCAAACTCATAGGGATTGAAATTTCAGCCTCTGCGATAGCTTCGGCAACTAAATCAGCAGAAAAATTAGGTTTGCAAAATGTGAAATTTGCCTCCTTAGATTCTGCCCAATTTGCATTAAATGAAAAAGGAGAAATTCCTGATTTAGTAGTAGTAAATCCGCCACGAAGAGGGGTTGGCAAAGAGTTGGCACAATTCCTTAATCAGCTTGGTTCGCCTTATCTCATTTATTCAAGCTGTAATGCCAAAACAATGGCAAAAGATTTTGATTATTTAACGAATTATACACTGCGAAAAGTTCAACTATTTGATATGTTTGCCCACAGTTCCCACTATGAAGTACTAACATTTTTAGTCAAAAAACCATAATCCACTTCCCCTACACAAATATTAAGCTCAAGCGGAATAACCGATTATTTCTTTAACAGGAATAGTAGATATTGAAAATTAGAGATTTATAAAAGATTTGATAAATGATATGGCGCACCCGAGAGGATTCGAACCTCTGACCGCTCGGTTCGTAGCCGAGTACTCTATCCAGCTGAGCTACGGGTGCGTATTTTGAATGACGGACTTGGCAAATTTAGTTTACCCACAACCATTTTAGGCTGAATAGAAAGCATAAAATGGCGCACCCGAGAGGATTCGAACCTCTGACCGCTCGGTTCGTAGCCGAGTACTCTATCCAGCTGAGCTACGGGTGCGAGATAAAATAAATGGCGGTGAGAGAGGGATTCGAACCCTCGATAGAGCTTTTTAACCCTATACTCCCTTAGCAGGGGAGCGCCTTCAGCCTGCTCGGCCATCTCACCAACTCATCGTGTCGATGGCGTGTATAATACTAGAATTTAGCTTGAAGTCAAACGCTTTTCTTTAAAAATTAAAAAAAATGGGATGTTTGTTGATATTGCAAACAAAACACCCATTTTCACGATCTCTGCATTAAAATTTAATGCTTTCAAATGGTTAGCATTTACTTACATTCAAAGCTGCTTGCTTTGTTTTCATCTCCGCCTTTATAAGTAGCAATTTTAGGATATGGACAAAGAGGCATTTCTTTAGCTGGATTGGCAAATTCTTTACCTGCTCTCGCTAAAATAAAATCAGGCGCTTTGTCTTCATCAGTCCATTGCTCTAACGCAGTTAATGGATCAAAATCCTCCGTAGCAGGTCCCGTACCACAATGATTCATTCCTGGCACCATAAATACTCGAGCAAAATCATTCACATTTCTCATATTTTGATTAAGCTGATTATACCAATCACGTAAATCGTGAGCAGAGAAAACGGGATCTGATACCCCTTCAAAGATAATCATCTTACCGCCTTTTGCTTGGAAATAGCTTAAATCGGTTTCATCCGCATCGTGAATGCCTGCTATTTCTACGGTTTTCTGCACATCGGTATCAAAATCAAATTTAAGTGCATCAAAGTTTGGATTGTGCGGCGTCATAAAGTATTGTACTAAACTCCGTACGCCCATCGTGAAGTTAATCGCATTTGGTGTAGCTGTTTCCGATGAGCCGTGTTTCCACATCCGCCAACCATTAGTATTGATACCTGCATCATAAGGCCAAGATGAATAAACATTTTCACCACGAGAATTTTTGGCTCCGCTAAAAATCGCATTGAGCAAAGCAACTTTTTCTGCACCAATCTGATCTTGCACCATTTCAGGTTTGAAATCGCATTGCTCCCACGCATTGATAATGCCATCTGCTAATCCATCTTTGGCATCACACTGCTTTAACACACCTTGTGAAACTACATCCAAATCAGCTTGGGTTAGAGCTTTTGATACAATTTTTTCACCTTTCTCATTGCTTGGCGCAAATTTCATAAAATGCTGATTATCCCAAGCCTCACCTACCGCTGCTCGAGAAAGGCGGAATCCAGGATTACCTGCAACTACCCCATCAAATTCTTGTGGATAACGCATTGCAGCTTGCATAGCCTCACGTCCGCCATTTGAACATCCCATAAAGAAACTTTTAGCTGGCTTTGCCGCATAAAATTGTTCGATAAGCTGTTTAGCAACTACTGTTATTTTGCCCGTTGAACCAATAGCGTAATTAAAACGAGCAAGTTGATCTTCAGAGAATGAAGTATCACGAGAACCTCCACCGTGACCACTATCGGTGGTTACCACCGCATAGCCACGACTTAAGGCAGGAAGCGCTGTTGAACCACGCACAGGAGCTTTACCAATTGCAGGGGAAACCACGCCATTAGTGCCTCCACCACCTTGGAACAAGAATTTTTTGTTCCACTCGGCAGGTAAACGAAGCTCAAAGCCTAGAGCATATACTTTACCGTTTACCCCCGTCCGCTTCTCAATTTCTCCCGTCACAACACAATGAGCTCCTGCTGTTACTGGTTTGCTTGAGGCCCCGCTCATTACTGCATTTTTATCTTGTGGTAGTTCGCCCGCAGGTAACCATTCGGTTTTTGTAATAACCGTATCATAGATATTTGCATCTTTTAAGTTGAAACATTGCTGCTGTGCTTTAGGTTCAGTTTTAATTTCCCCAGCCATTGTTGCAGATGAAAAGACGCTTAAAACAATTAATGCTGGAACTATTAATTTGCACATAGAAAAATCCTTATCAAATTTCTGCCAATTATAACGAAGCCTCCTTAACGGAGGCTTATGGAAACAATTATCTTGTTGTCATTTTAGGAGCATGACCACGCATTGGTGGATGACCTGCTGGTTTTTCGAAACCTTTTTCTTTCATACAGTCATCAAATCTAGCCATATTTCTAGATTGACCAACAGACTCGTGACACTCTTTCATCGCTGCTTCTAATTCTGGGCTGTGTGGTCGTCCTTTAGGACCATGGTGTGAACACTCATAAGGAGATGAACACGCAACCAAGATCACTGATAATGCTGAAGCTGCCAGTAATTTTTTCATAAAAAATTCCTTTTATTGGACTTTGCAAAAATGCGGGCAAATTCACCCGCTTGTTAGACGCATCTCAGATAAGTTAGTTCAACTACACATCATAAGTGGTTGACGCCGTATTTCCACCACGACCTGTCCAGTTGGTATGGAAGAACTCGCCACGTGGTTTGTCGGTACGCTCATAAGTGTGTGCACCGAAGTAGTCACGTTGTGCTTGCAGTAAGTTTGCAGGCACTCGCTCAGAAGTGTAACCGTCTAAGAAGGTAATCGCACTTGCCATACAAGGCATTGGGATACCCACTTCAATCGATTTCGCCACCACTTTACGCCAGTCGCTTAATGCATTTTCTAAAATACCTTTGAAGTAAGCATCTGACCCTAAGAACACTAAATCTGGGTTCGCTTCGTAAGCATCACGAATGTTGCCTAAGAAACGGCTGCGAATGATACAACCTTCACGCCATAATAACGCGGTTGCACCGTAGTTGATGTCCCAATCGAAGTTTTCAGAGGCTTCACGAATCAGCATAAAGCCTTGTGCGTAAGAGATAATTTTTGATGCCAATAACGCTTTACGCACCGCTTCGATCCAAACTTGTTTGTCGCCTTCCACTTTACCGATGGTTTTGTTGAACAATTTAGAGGCGGCAACACGTTGATCTTTGAATGAAGAGACACAGCGAGCAAACACTGACTCAGTAATTAAAGTTAATGGAATACCGAAGTCTAATGCGTTAATCCCCGTCCATTTACCTGTACCTTTTTGACCTGCAGTATCTAAGATTTTTTCCACTAACGGCGTACCGTCCGTGTCTTTGTAACCTAAAATATCCGTTGTAATATCAATCAGATAGCTATCAAGTTCTGTTTTTTTCCATTCGGCAAAGATCGCTTGCATTTCATCATAGCTTAAACCTAAACCGTCTTTTAAGAACTGGTAGGCTTCACAAATTAACTGCATATCGCCATATTCGATACCGTTGTGTACCATTTTTACGAAGTGGCCGGCACCTTCTTTGCCCACCCAGTCACAGCAAGGCTCGCCTTTGTCGGTTTTCGCTGAAATCGCTTGGAAAATTGGTTTTACATATTGCCACGCTTCTTCATTACCGCCCGGCATAATCGAAGGTCCGTGACGCGCACCTTCTTCACCGCCCGACACGCCCGAACCGATAAAGCGAATGCCTTTTTCCGCTAACGCTTTCACACGGCGGTTGGTATCAGGATAGTTTGAGTTACCGCCATCAATGATGATGTCATCTTCTTCTAAGTGCGGTAATAATGCATCGATAAATTGATCGACCACTTCACCGGCACGCACCATTAACATCACTTTGCGTGGTTTTTCTAATTTCGAGGCTAAATCTTCTAAGGAATATGCCCCGATAATGTTCGTACCTTTCGCCGCACCTTCTAAAAACTCATCTACTTTTGACGTAGTACGGTTATACGCCACGACTTTAAAGCCGTTGTCGTTCATATTTAAAATAAGGTTCTGACCCATTACCGCTAAACCGATAACGCCGATATCGCCTTTTACTGACATTTTTTGCTCCTGTTATGTAGGGTGCGTGTAAACGCACCGTTTTGAATTTTTGGTGCGTTTACACGCACTCACAAAAGTTATTTCAATAACTTTTGAAGTTCTTTAAATAATTGTTTAACAACATTAGAATTATCTTCATCAGTTGGTTTCTTTTTTTCATACCATTTAATATTTTCCTTGGTATCATGAAATAACTCAGCATATTTATCGAGTACTTTAACTCCTTTCCCTCTAGTTCTTGAAGTTCCAAAAATATAATCACAATTATGATTGTTAAGCTGATATAAATTATGGCGAATTTGTAGTTCTCCATCACCAGCAGAATATAAGCCGACTTTAATATTACCGTTTTGGAAAACGGCTATAAAATCAACGAGATTTTCATCTCGTTCAAAATAGATTAAATTAGCTAAAAAGTTATCGCATGTTGTTTCAAATAATTTATTGAAAGTCGTTGTTTTACCAGTATTAGCTGTACCATATAAAATAAACAAATGTTCACTCATTTTATGTTCTCCTACATATTATTTGTTACCAACGCCAACACCGCCGGCACTCCCTGTTTAATCAAAATCCCTTTATTTTTCGCACTTATCGCCCCATAAACCGCCGCCACAATCACGCAACTTAAAAAGAAATAAGTCACCGCACTTTGTTGAATACAAAGGGAAAAAATAAGCCCGGCGGCTAAAAATCCGTTATACAGTCCTTGATTGGCAAACAGCAACTGAATTTTAGGATTGTTTGCTGTTTGTTCGTCTAAGTTAAAAATCTGCCTTGCTTTTGGGCTGTTTAAGGCAAACATTTCTAAATACATAATGTAGAAATGTTCAAGGGCGACAAGGGTGGTTAAAAGGTAAGCAAGCATTGACATTTTTCTCCTATTGCAAGCGGTCGAATTTGCAAAAAATCTTACAAATCTGACCGCTTGTTGGGCGATTATACACGTTTAATCTCAATGTGAGATTTTTTAAATGCCAATGCAACGGTAGCAATTAACATTACACCTGCGACGGCAATGTATAAACTCTGCTTTTGCCAACCCGTATCAAGCAATACGCCCGCAACAGTGGGGGCGAGAATGGAGCCCGCTCGTCCTGATCCGATTGCCCAACCTACGCCTGTGTTGCGAATATCCGCCTCGTAAGTTGCTGGATTGATGGTGTATAAACCGCTGATACAGCCGTTTACCAATGCGCCCACCACAACACCCATCAACATCGCGAGGCTTAATGTCGTTGATGACAGAATAAATAGCACAATCGCTACGGCGGATAGCACGGTAAACAAGATTAGCACACTTTTTGCCGCCCAACGGCTGGCAATTAAGCCAAAGAGCAATGAACCGCCCGCGCCACCCAGCGAAATTGCCATACCAACGTTAATACTTTCCTCAACACTCATCCCTGCTTCTTTCAACAACGCGGGTGTCCACGAGCTGATCAGGTAGAAGCTGAACATAATCGCAAAAAATGCCACCCATAATAATAGCGTTGGACGCAAATATCTTTCGTTAAACAGTTGAGTAAGCGGTAATTTTGCTTTGTTTTCTGCTTTTTCGCCTAATTCGTATTTACCACTAAAACCAAGCTGTTGAGCAATTTTATTTAAACGAACTTGGGCATTTTTCGGCTGTTTGTGAGTTAAGAAGTCAATCGATTCAGGCAAACCGAAAAATAAAACCACAAAAATCACTGCCGTTATCGCTGCACCAACTAAATAAACCGAATGCCACGAATAAACTGCTTGTAGATGCTTAGCAATCATTCCGCCAATCATTGCCCCAATACCGAAGCCTGCAGCATACACGCTAATCGCAAAGCTACGCCATTTGAATGAGCTATATTCGCTGACGATCACATTGGTTCCGACCAAAATACCGCCCACTCCTAAACCTGTGATAAAACGTGAAAAGCCAAGTAAAAAGGCGGTTTGTGAAACACCTGAAATCAGTAATCCGATGCCAGATAAAGCAACTGAAATCAATAAAATTGGACGACGACCAACTTTATCGGCAAGTGGCGCCAAGAAAAGCGAGCCTATTGTCATTCCCGCTAATCCTAGGCTGACTAGCACCCCAAACTGCGTTCTATCCAGCCTAAAATCTTGCATAATATTGCTAGCGGTAAAAGCAATCGCCAGCACGTCAAAGCCGTCTAAAAAATTCATCACCGCCGCCATCATTACAATCGCCCACTGGTAAAATCCCATTGGGCTAGTATCAATTTTGTGGCGAAGGCTTTTAAATTGCGTCTCTGTCATCGGATTCTCCTGTTAAATTTTGTTAAGAGAATCCTAATTTAAGATTGATTATTAGGCTATTGAAAGATTTTCTTATATTTTATGAATTTTATTCATTATAAAAGTTTTGCCGCTTCTCTATCCAAATACCACTCCGTTATGCCATTTTTGGCTTTGATACGCGCGGCGGGATACGGCAGATTTTCGGCGGGATTATCTTGAATTTCTTTCAGAATTTCTGCTTTGGCTGCCCCCGTTACGAGATAAGTAATGCGTTTCGCTTGCTCAAGCAATTTCGCTGTTTTTGAAATGCGAACTTGTCCAGTTTCAGGGTGTTTGGCGATAACGGCTACATTCTCATCGGCAAAATTAGTTTGCTGCGGGAAAAGCGAAGCGGTATGTCCATCGTTGCCCATTCCAAGAATAATCCAATCAAATTCAAGATTCGGCACACAAGCGGTCAATTCTTGCGAAAATCTTGCAAGTTCTTGCTCAACAGATTCTTCGCCACGAATGCGGTGGATATTTTCTGCGGGGATTTGGATGTGCTCGAATAATAATTTCTGCACTTCGCCGTAATTGCTTTCAGGATCGTTTGGCGACACCATTCGATCATCGCCCCACCAAAAATGTAACCTTTGCCATTGAACTTCGGTTTTATATGGCTCTTGAGCTAAAGTTTTGAACAGTAATTTCGGCGTTGAACCACCCGAAAGCGAAATATGCACAGGGCGGTTTAACTGACTGTAAAGTACAAATTCTTGAGCAATTTTTTCCACCGCAGATTGTGCGGTTGGGAAAGTGATGTAGTTCATTATTGTTCCTTCTAACTAACTTCCTCTCTTTTGTAAAGAGGGCTGGGGAGATTTTGTTGGGAATTACACTTTCTTCTTCATCATACCACTTGGTTTACGCCAAACTTTACCGTGTTTGGCGATGAGTTTATCGGCTTCGGTTGGTCCCCACGTGCCAGCTTCATACTCATACACGCGACCACCTTGTTCCTTGTAATCTAAAATCGGCTGTACAAATTTCCAACAAGCGTGCACCGCATCGGTACGAGCGAATAAAGTGGCATCGCCTTTTAACGCATCTAGCAACAGGCGTTCATAAGCGGTCAGCAAGCTAGCTGCTGAACTTAAATCGGAATAGCGGAAGTCCATTGAGACTTCTTTCGCTTCAAAACCTGCGCCTGGATTTTTCAAGCCAAAGCGCATTGAAATACCTTCATCGGGCTGTACGCGAATAATCAGTTTATTTTCAGGCGCATTTTGACTAAATACAGGGTGCGGCGTGGTTTTAAAGTGGATCACAATTTCTGTCACACGAATAGGTAAACGCTTACCCGTCCGCACATAGAACGGCACGCCCGCCCAACGCCAGTTATCAATTTCACATTTCACCGCCAAATAAGTTTCTGTCTTTGAATTGGCGGGCACGCCTTTCTCTTCGAGATAGCCCTTCACTTCTTGGTCATTAAGTTCACCTTTGGTGTATTGCCCTAATACCACATTATGTTTGACATCTTCAACAGTTAATGGATGTAAACAATGCAAGACTTTCGCTACTTCATCGCGCATTGAATTTGCATTGATAATCGCGGGTGGCTCCATTGCCACCATTGCTAACATTTGCAATAAGTGGTTTTGGAACATATCGCGCATTGCGCCTGATCCATCGTAATAGCCGCCACGCTCTTCCACACCTAGCGATTCCGATCCTGTGATTTCCACATAGTCGATAAAATTACGGTTCCACATTGGCTCAAACCAACCATTTGAGAAACGCAATACCAGCAAGTTCTGTACCGTTTCTTTGCCCAAATAGTGGTCGATACGATAAATTTGGTGTTCTTCAAAGAATCGATGAATTTGAATATCAAGGGCTTTAGCAGTTTGAATATCGTAGCCAAAAGGTTTTTCGACAATAATACGCTTCCAGCCAAACTCTTCGGTGGTTAAACCGTTTGCCGCTAAACATTCTGGAATGACACCATATAAACTTGGCGGTGTTGAAAGATAATACAACGTATTGCCACAACTGCCATATTTATCGTGCAGTTCATCCAAACGAGGCAATAGTTTGGCATAATCTTGTGCTTCGGATGTATTGATCGCTTGATAGTAAAGGTGCGTGCAAAATTTTTCTAAAATTTCACCGCTTGCACTTTCAAATTTCACCAACGCATCACGCATTTTTTGGCGAAATTCTTCATCACTAAAGACTGAACGCGCCACTCCAAGCACGGAAAAATGTTCTCCTAAACGCCCTACCTTATATAAGTTATACAGGGCGGGGATCAGTTTACGGAAAGTGAGATCGCCCGAGGCACCAAAAATCACGATACAACTATTTTCTATAATCATTTTTTATCCTAATTTGTATTTAATGCGGTTTGTTATGAAATGGTGAAATGTAAAATAGCATAAAAACTATTTATTACTGAATGCGAAAATTTTATCAAAATCGCTAAATCGATTATTGATCAGCACAAAATGCGGATTGATAAAACTCTCCCGCTGATTGTAAGTTAAAGGTTGAAAATGCAGATCGAAAATGTTGCCCCCTAACTCTTTCATCAGCAATTCTGGCACAGCGGTATCCCATTCCCCTGTATCGCCTAAACGCACATAGGCATCAAATACACCTTCCGCCACCAGCCCTGCTTTTAAACTGCTAGAGCCATAGGTTTGAATCTCTGCCGTAAATGGCGCGCGTAATGCCTGACGTACAGGTTCAATTCGACTTGTTGCCCCCACCACAATTTTCAAGTGCGTAGTTGGCTCTTGCTTTTCCCATACAAGCGGTCGAATTTCGCCATTTTTTTGCAAAAATGCGCCTTGCCCACGTATCGCAAAATAAGTTTTACCAAGTATTGGGGCGTGAATGATACCTAACACTGTTTCGAATTTATCTACGACTTTCTGTACTAACGCCACCACCACCGAAAATTGATCGGTATGGTTAATGAACTGCTGTGTGCCATCTAGTGGATCAATCATCCAATATTGCTGCCATTCTGCGCGTTCTGCTAATGGAATATTGCAACACTCTTCCGACAGCACTGGAATGTTTGGTGTCAATTTTTTTAGCTCTTGTGTCAAAAATTGGCTCACAAAAAGATCGGCTTCGGTTACAGGAGTATGATCTGCCTTTAACTGAATGCCCACATCCTTGGCATAAAATTGCTTAATGTAATCCCCCGCTCGAAAAGTTATTTGCTTTACCTTTTCTAATAATTCTTGCGTCAAAGGTTGCATATTATTTCTCCACTAGCGTGTTTATTAAGTTCTCGACAAATTCTAAACGATCTTTGTTTTCATTCAATGGCAGCGTAAACTTAAATTTGGTTGCCCCTTCAAATTTATAGACATTTTTATCGGCTTGAATCAGCTTCAAAAACTTCATCGGATCAGGTTGTGCCGTTGGTTTAAATTCCAAATATCCCCCGTTGATGCCCGCCTCCACTTTTTTCAAATCAAACCCTTTCGCAGCGTGGCGAAGCTGGGTGATGTGAAACAAATTTTTGGTCGCTTCTGGCAATAGTCCAAAGCGGTCAATCAGCTCCACTTTTAACTCTTGCAACGCTTCAGTCGTTTCTGCCGAAGCAATGCGTTTGTAGAACGACAAGCGCATATTCACATCGGGTACGTAGTCATCAGGCAATAGCGCAGGCACGCGTAATTCAATTTCTACTTGCGATTGAGTAATTTCATCTAAGCTTGGCTCACGCCCTTCTTGCAAGGCGCATACCGCATTTTCCAGCAAGTCCATATAGAGCGAAAAACCGATCGATTCAATCTGCCCGCTTTGCTCTGCCCCCAACAACTCACCTGCGCCTCGAATCTCTAAGTCGTGCGTTGCGAGTACAAAACCCGCACCAAGGTTATCTATCGAACTCATCGCCTCTAAGCGTTGCTGCGCATCTTTGGTGAGCATTTTCGGGTGAGGAGTCAGCATATAAGCATACGCCTGATGATGAGAACGCCCCACTCGTCCACGCAACTGATGCAACTGTGCCAAGCCAAATTTATCCGCACGATCAATGATGATGGTATTGGCGGTTGGCACATCAATCCCTGTTTCGATAATAGTTGAGCAAACCAACACATTGAACCGCTGATGATAGAAATCGCTCATCACACGTTCCAGCTCACGCTCACGCATTTGTCCGTGACCTATCACAACCCGAGCTTCTGGCACTAATTCCGCCAATTTGGTTGCACAATTTTCAATTGTTGCCACATCATTATGCAAGTAATAAACTTGTCCACCTCGCAAGATTTCACGCAAAATCGCCTCTTTGATAATCGCCTCATCACTTTGGCGCACAAAAGTTTTAATGCTTAGACGACGAGCAGGCGGGCTAGCAATAATCGAGAGATCTCGCATTCCATTCAATGCCAGATTCAGCGTTCTTGGGATTGGCGTTGCCGTGAGCGTGAGAATATCCACATTAGCTCGCAGCTGCTTGATTTTCTCTTTTTGACGTACGCCAAAACGATGTTCTTCATCAATCACCAATAAGCCGAGATCCTTAAATTGCACATCATCTTGCAACAACTTGTGCGTACCAACTAAAATATCCACTTTACCTTCTGCCACTTTTGCCAAAATTGCTTTTTGCTCTTTGGCGGTTTTAAAGCGTGAAAGCACTTCGATATTGATTGGGTAATTGGCAAAACGATCACGAAAGTTTTCGTAATGCTGCTGAGCTAACAGCGTGGTAGGCACCAGCACTGCCACCTGTTTGTGGTTCTCCACCGCCAAAAAAGTTGCTCGCATTGCCACTTCCGTTTTGCCAAAACCCACATCGCCGCAGACCAACCTGTCCATTGCTTTCGGCAAGCACATATCACTGATCACAGAATTGATTGCCATCAGCTGATCTTCGGTCTCTTCAAACGGAAAAATGTTACTAAATTGCATAAAACTTTCCCGATCGTAAGTAAACTGGAAGCCTTTTTGCGCCTCCCGTTTGGCATAGACATCCAGCAATTCTGCCGCCACATCTCGGATTTTCTCCGCGGCTTTTTGGCGCGTTTTCGCCCACGCTTCCGAGCCTAGCTTATGTAGTGGTGCCGTCTCATCCGAGCCACCAATATAGCGAGAAATCAAGTGCAGTGAAGCGACTGGCACATAAAGTTTTGCCTCATTCGCATAATTCAAAACCAAATATTCGGCTTTCATGCCCCCCGTGTCCAACACGGTTAAGCCCGCATAACGTCCGACACCATTTTCCAAATGCACCACCGCTTGCCCAATTTTAAGCTCGGCAAGATTGCGGATTAGCGTATCAGGATTAACCGTTTTGCGGTTTTTCTCACTGCGTTTGCTTTGGACTTTTTCACCAAGGAAGTCCGTTTCACAAATAATGGCAACTTCTCTGGCGGAAATCCCCCCCGCCCCTACGTTTTCATTTAAACCCACTTCGCAGGGGTGGGGTTTATCCCCACCCGATTGAATAATAAACCCTTGATCAAGCGGTGAAATTAGCAAAGAAATTTGCGAATCGGCTTCTTCTAAATCTTTAATTTGCTTTGGCTTGATTTTGAGTGGTGAAAGCAATTCCAACAGGGTTTCTCGTCGTCCTTCGCTTTCCACCGAGAAGACAATCTTCCCTTTAAATTGGGTTTGAAATTGCTTGAAAGCGGCAAACGGATCTTTTAATAAATTATTTATAGCAATTTCGGGCAACGACTCAATATTGGCATTCATTTTGGTTGCCGATTTGCGCACTTTCTCGCTGGTTAAAGTTAAGCGTGGAAAGGCTTTTAAAGCACGGTGTGTTTCATCCACCGAGAACCACAATTTTGCTGGTGGCAAAAGTGGACGCATTGGATCTACTCGCCGACTTTCATAACGTTGTGCCGTGTCTTTATGGAACTGTTCCGCTTTTTCAGTAATGCCTTCATAAGTGATAAACAAGGTTTTCGGCGTAAGATAATCAAACAGGCTTGCCATTTCTGCGAAAAACAGCGGTTGCCAATATTCGATCCCTGCATTTAGCACACCTTTAGAAACCTGCTGATAAATATGTTCAGACTCACGACGTATTTCACCAAATTGTTCACGGAATTTGGTTCTAAAATGCTCAATACCATTGCTATCAGTCGGAAACTCGTGAGCTGGCAATAAATTAATTTCTTGAATTTCGGCAATAGTACGCTGCGTATCTACATCAAAGGTACGAATTGAGTCAATTTCATCATCAAAGAAATCCAAACGAAACGGTGATTCCGCCCCCATTGGATAGAGGTCTAGCAAGGCACCACGCACCGCATATTCGCCATATTCCAATACTTGCTCGACAGCACGGTAACCTGCGTTTTCCAGTTGTAAGCGAAGGGATTGAATTGAAAAATGGTCGCCTTTTTTGATCAATAACACATTGTTCGCCAAATAACTTGGTGGACAAACTTTCTGCATTAAGGTATTCACTGGCAACAAGAAAATCTGTTTATTGCCTTGTTGCAGTTGGAAAAGGGCGGAAAGTCGTGCGGAAATAATATCTTGATGCGGCGAGAAATTATCGTAAGGCAAGGTTTCCCAATCAGGAAAGAGCGAAACAGGTAATTGGCTAAACTGTTTTAATGCCTTTTCAAGGCGTAATGCGGTTCGAGTGTCAGGAGTAACGACAACGGATAAGCCCTTAAAATCTTGCGCGGCTTGAGCAATCGCCAAGCTATCAGAATGTCCGAGCAAATTCCCTAGTGTTTGATGATCTTGAAATTTTCCGCCTTCATCTTGAGCTATCAGCGGCAAAGTGTACGAAATAAACGACATATAAGCGGTCTAATTTAGAAAATTTTTTACAAAAGATAAGGGCGGAAACCCGCCCTTCAAATTGAGAATTAACGTAAACGTTTTAAGTATTCTAGGCGAGAATTTTCATCAAAAATTTCTCGGCGATCATTTAGCACAAAACCACCCAGTGATTGCGCCAAACGCTCTGCGCTTTGAATCATCAATTTTAAATTTGCTACATCGTTGCCTTCAGATGGCAAGTACATAAACATCACTAAACCAACAGTAGTAAAACGATCTAATTTATTTAAATCAAACACCCCAGGATTCATCATATTCGCCACGCTAAAAATGACAGGGCTGTTATTATTCCCTAAATGCTGATGACGGTGGAAAATTTGATATTCACCATATTGGAAGCCCAGTGCTTCCAAAGCCTGAACGGTATATTCTCCCATAAATTGCTGACCTTCAGCTGCCACAATATAAAGTGTCATCATATTATTTGGCATTTCATCCACTTGCGATGCGGTTTCGTCTACCTTCACCTGAATAGTTGGCTCAACTGATAGCTCAGCCTGTGCAATTTCGTGACCAGTCACCACATTAGTTTCTTGTTCAGCTTGTTGTCCATAAATAGGCGCAGGTTGAGCGTCTTGATAAGGTGTTTGCGCTTCTTGACCCGATAACGTAATTTTAATCCCCCGCAATGAACTTTCTATTTCTTGTTGAATCTCAACTGAAGAATCAAGCTCTGCATCAGCTTGAGCAACATAACTCTGTTCTTGGTAGGCTTGCGGATTCAGTGTTTTAGGGACTTCCGCAGCTAATCCTTGATTGATCGGGCTGGCTGGCGGACGAGTAGAAAACGTATTTGAAAAAATACGTGATTTTTCACGACGATTAGACCAAATGCTTGAACCAATAAGCACGGCAATTAGCAATCCTGCTAAGATAAAGAAAAGAATATGAAGTTCCATTGAGTCCTCTTTAACTTAAAATCTAAATATTCGGTGTTTGCGAAAAATTTCCGCATAGCTTACCATATTTCCGTCTCAAATATTGAAAATTTAAGGATCTTTATGTCATCAGCATTTTCAGAACCACAAGGCCAAATCGGCTTAGGCTTCCATTATTTTATTTATGGATGGCGTTTATTACTACAACGTCAATTTATGCCTTTTGTGATTTTCCCCATTATCATTAACACAGTACTAATGATTGGGTTGGTATGGGGCTTTTTTGCCAATATTTCAGACTGGCTAAATATTTTACTGCCTAATTGGTTAGAGTGGCTCAGTTTTATCATAGTGCCGCTTATTTTCTTACTCTTATTAGTTAGCTTTTATTTTGCCTTTACCACCTTGGCTAATTTTATAGCTGCGCCATTTAACGCATTCCTTGCTGAAAAGGTAGAATTACAACTAACGGGAAAACCACTAGGCGACACCTCACTTGCCGGAATGTTAAAAGATGTGCCTCGAATGCTAGGGCGTGAATGGAAAAAAATGATGTACAGCATTCCCCGCCTTGTTGCCATCTTTTTATTAGGCTTTGTTCCTGTATTAGGACAAACAATTGTGCCAATAATTGCGTTTATTTTTAGTGCGTGGATGATTGCTATCCAATATTGTGACTATCCATTTGATAATCACAAAATTAGCTTTCAGCGGATGCGTAATGCGCTAGGACAAAATAAGGTGATGAATTACACTTTTGGCTCTCTGGTCAGCTTATTTACGATGATTCCTTTCGTCAATCTAGTGGTAATGCCTGTGGCAGTTTGTGGAGCCACCGCCATGTGGGTGAAAGAATATCGAGACTTTTTCTTAGCCAATAGAACGGGAGAATTTAGTGATGCTGATTACACCTTCAAAAAATCAGCAGGAACAGGCGTAAGTACAGAAAGAAAATCAAGCACAGTCGCAGAAAGACGAAATACTGATATTCAGAAATAACATGAAAGATGACGCAGGTAATATCTTATATCTCAAAAGTTGGATTAAAAATCAATTAATTAAAGTGCAAATTTTTAGTTCAATTTTGGAAGCAGATCAATTAGGATCTCTCGGATTTAGCATTGAGTTAGCTGTACTGTTGTTTGTAAAATTTGATACATTGAATATATTTTCACTTGTTATTCCAACCCTGTTATTAAGATTTTAATCTAACTTTTAGCAATCATTTTTCTACTATGTCTTTATCTGTTAAAACAAAAAAACCTCACTGCATTACTGCAATGAGGTTCTTTCTTTGCTTAATTCAATCCGGCGATGCCCTACTCTCACGTAGCGAATCACTACACTACCATCGGCGTTACGGCATTTTACTTCTGAGTTCGGAATGGATTCAGGTAGAACTACCGCACTATGGTCGCCAGAATATCCCGTTTTCTCATCGTTTCTACAATGAAAATTTTATTCTGTTGAT
>JBHACP010000071.1:0-27668 GCA_041854605.1 Actinobacillus sp. | reverse complement strand
GTGTATGCGTAAACTGCTCACCATTATGAATACGTTGGTTAAACGCAATGAAAAATGGGACGCTACACGCTATTTATCCACAGAATCTGTGGGTTAAAATTGAATAACTTTTTTGTGTGTGAACACAGTTGCTACAAAAAATCTTCAAACCATTAGGAGAATCCTATGAAACTTTTCAATTTAAAAACATTAGCGGCAATGGTGGCTTCAGCTGTGGTATTTTCTGGTGTTGCGTCAGCAGAAACTTCACTGCGTTTTGGTTATGAAGCCCCTCGCTCAGATACACAACATATCGCTGCCAAAAAATTTGATGAGCTGTTAAAAGAGAAAACTAAAGGCGAAATCAAACTGAAATTATTCCCAGACAGCACTTTGGGTAATGCGCAAACGATGATTTCAGGGGTACGTGGGGGCACGATTGACATTGAAATGTCAGGTTCTCCTAACTTCACAGGTTTAGAGCCTAAATTAAATGTTATCGACATTCCGTTTATCTTCAAAAACCGTGAGCACGTTTACAAAGTGTTAGATGGCGAAATTGGTCAAGGTTTATTAAAAGACTTAGAAGCGCAAGGTATGAAAGGTTTAGCGTTCTGGGATGTCGGTTTCCGCGCCTTCTCAAACTCAAAACACACTATGACTAAACCTGAAGACATCAAAGGCTTGAAAGTCCGCACTAACCAAAACCCGATGTACATTGAAGCTTTCTCTTTGTTAGGCAGCAACCCAGTGCCAATGCCATTAGCCGAACTTTACACCGCCTTGGAAACCCGCGCGGTGGACGCGCAAGAACACCCGATTGGGATTTTCTGGTCTTCTAAATTATATGAAGTACAAAAATTCTTGAGTTTATCGAATCACGGTTACACCCCGTTGATTGTAGTAATGAACAAAGCAAAATTCGATGGCTTAGCCCCAGAGTTACAAAAAGCGATATTAGAAGCGGCGAAAGAAGCGGGTCAATTCCAACGTGATTTGAACGTGAAAAACGAAACTGAAATCATCGCCAACTTACGCAAACAAGGTGTAGAAGTAACGGAAAGCATAGATCAAGCACCGTTTAAAGCGATTGTAGAAGCGAAAGTTCGTCAATCCTTCATCAGCAAACACGGTGAAGAGTTAATCAAAAAAGTGGATGCGTTAGCGCAGTAATCAACAAGCGGTTGAAATTTGCAAATTTTTTTGCAAAATTCGACCGCTTATTTTTTGTGATCCGTTTCACATTTTCGCACTTCACGCTTTGACTTTTGAGATCTGGAGGCGTAATTTTATCTTCCATATTTCACTATATAAAACAGGATTTTGGAATGAATTACTACTTGGGTATAGATTGTGGTGGCACTTTTGTGAAAGCGGCACTCTTTGATGAACAAGGCAATGTTCAAGGCATTGGGCGTGAAAATGTGCTGGTAATTAGTGAGCAAGCAGGCTATGCCGAGCGCGATATGGCGCAGCTTTGGGCGGTTACCGCTTCGGTTATCAAAGCAGCGATTGCAAAAAGTGGCGTAAATGCGGCCGCTATCAAGGCGGTTGGTATTTCTGCGCAAGGCAAGGGGGCGTTTTTGCTGGATAAACAAAACCAGCCACTTGGGCGTGCGATTCTCTCTTCCGACCAACGTTCGATTGAAATCGTCAAACAATGGCAAGCGGACGGTATTCCTGCACAACTGTATCCAAGCACGCGCCAAACGTTGTGGACGGGGCATCCTGTTTCGATTCTCAAATGGGTGCAACAAAACGAGCCTGAACGCTATGCGCAAATCGGTTCAGTGCTGATGTCGCACGACTATTTGCGCTTCTGCCTTACGGGCAAATTGCACGCTGAAGACACCAATATTTCCGAAAGTAATTTCTACAATATGAACACTGGTAAATACGATCAAAGATTGGCAGATTTACTGGGTTTGCAAGATATTTTAGAAAAGCTACCGCTTGTGATTAAGCCGAACAAAGTGGCGGGCGGTGTAACCGCAGAGGCGGCGGTTCTAACAGGGCTAAGAGAAGGTACGCCAGTGGTTGGCGGTTTGTTCGACGTGGTTTCGACCGCTTACTGTGCAGGACTTGATGATGAAACTAAGCTCAATGCCGTGCTTGGCACTTGGTCGGTGGTGAGCGGCATTACCGATCACATGGATGACAGCCAAGCGCTACCGTTTGTGTACGGTAGCTATGCGGAAGAAGGCAAATTTATCGTCCACGAAGCCAGTCCAACTTCAGCAGGCAATTTAGAATGGTTCGTCAAACAGTGGAGTAATTTGAGTTACCAAGAAATCAACGATGGCATTGCCACTCTACCACCAGCGCAAAGTTCAGTGTTGTTCGTGCCGTTCTTATACGGCTCAAATGCAGGGCTGGGAATGCAAGCAAGCTTCTATGGGATTCAATCACACCATACGCAAATGCACTTGTTGCAAGCGATTTATGAGGGTGTACTGTTCAGCCTAATGCACCACCTCACCCGAATGTTCCAACGTTTTCCGAATGCCAATGTGTTGCGAGTAACGGGTGGTCCCGCCAAATCCGCTGTGTGGATGCAAATGTTAGCCGATCTCACTGGAATGAAACTGGAAATTCCGCAAGTAGAAGAAACGGGCTGCTTGGGCGCAGCGTTAATGGCAATGCAAGGCGTGGGGGCAGATACTTCAGGCATAGAAGCCTTGAATGCAGAAATGAAAGTCTATCAACCAAACTTTGACAATTATGAGGCTTATCAAGCCAAATATCAGCGTTATTTGACATTGACTGATGCACTAAAAGCGATGATTTAAGATATAAAAAAGCCGTGAGTAATCACGGCTTTTGACGTTATTTGATTTTTATATTGATGTTAATATTTAAATCTTGCGTTTTGCTTTTTTTATCTGTCCAAGTTGCTTTGCCTGTAATGATATTATCTAAATCAAATTAACGATTCAACCACGCCATATATTCTGCAGTGCCTTCTGCAACAGTTTTGAAAGTGCCCGTATAGCCTGCTGCACGGAGTTTGGTTAAATCCGCTTGGGTGAAGGTTTGATAGCGAGATTTGAGGTGATCTGGGAATGGAATGGTTTCAATTTTACCTCTGCCATGATATTTAATCACCGCTTCTGCCACTGCTTGGAAAGATTCTGCTTTACCTGTACCAAGGTTGTAAATGCCTGAAATGTCATTTTGCCACGCCCAAAGGTTCACTTTCGCTACATCTTCGACATAAACGAAATCACGCAAGAAGGTTTCAGAACCTGCGAATAGTTTTGGATTTTCTCCTTTCAACATTTGATTATTCAAATGGAATGCTACACTCGCCATTGAACCTTTGTGCTGTTCACGCGGTCCGTAAACGTTGAAGTATTTAAAGCCACACACAGGTGATTGCGCCTTTGGCAAGACTTGGCGCACATATTCGTCGAACAAGAATTTTGAGTAACCATACGCATTTAACGGCTGCTCAAACTGACGCTCTTCAATAAAGTTATCTGAACGACCGCCGTAAGTTGCCGCACTTGATGCATAGAAGAACGGAATTTGACGATCTAAGCAGAAATGCAACAATTCTTTTGAATATTCATAGTTGTTGTGCATTAAATATTCGCCGTCCCATTCGGTGGTGGCTGAACAAGCTCCTTCATGGAATACGGCATCAATCTCGCCGAAATCATCACCCGCCACAATGGAAGCGATGAAATCTTCTTTATCGCAATAATCTGCGATATCTAAATCAACGAGATTGATGAATTTTTCACCATTTTTAAGGTTATCCACCACCAAAATATCACGGCGACCGAACTCATTTAAGGCTTTCACGATGTTTGAGCCGATCATTCCAAAACCGCCAGTTACGATAATCATAGGTTACCCCCTATATAAACTAATATTAGCGGATATTATGCCACGTTTTGCAAATTTTTGCCTAAATTTAACCGCTTGTGATGAATTATTTCGCTCTTGCAATTTGCTTTTTGAGTTTGATCATTTTCTCTTTAATGCGCTGACGTTTTAGTGCCGAAATATGATCGACAAATAAAATGCCGTTGAGATGATCGATTTCGTGTTGAATGCAGATCGCAAATAAACCATCCGCATCATAAATCACTTCTTCACCTTTTCGGTTCAGTGCTTTCACTTTCACCTTCTCTTTACGAGGCACTAGAGCGCGATGTCCCGGAATGGATAAACACCCTTCTTCAATTGCTGCTTCACCGGAAGATTCTATGATTTCAGGGTTGATTAAGACCACTTGGTTGGTTTTATCGCCTTCGATATCGATAGTGACCACTCGTTTTAACACATTTACTTGCGGAGCCGCTAAACCGATTCCTTCGTGTTCGTACATAGTATCGAACATATTATCGATAAATTTATTTAATTCATCATCTACCGTTGCTACGGGTTCGCAAACCTTAGCTAAATTCTCATCGGGGTAAAGTACAACCTCTAATACTGCCATTTACTTTCTCTTAGTGTTTGATTTCGGTGTAAATAATTTGCTTATTCTATACTAAATACACCAATCAGCCAAAATCTTGATGAAAATCATTGTTAGAATCTGCAAAAAAAGCCTAAAATTAAACCGCTTGATAACAGAAAAAGGAGAAAGATTATGTCAGATGTATTTCATTTAGGCTTAACTAAAGCGATGTTAAAAGGGGCAACTTTAGCGATTGTTCCAGGTGATCCAGCTCGTTCTAAACGTATCGCCCAAAAAATGGACAATCCTGAATTTTTAGCTTCCACTCGCGAATTTACCTCGTGGCTTGGTTATTTAGATGGTAAGCCTGTGGTTGTTTGTTCAACAGGTATTGGCGGACCATCTACATCGATTTGTGTGGAGGAATTGGCGCAATTGGGCGTTCGCACTTTCTTGCGTATCGGCACTACAGGTGCAATTCAGCCACATATCAATGTTGGCGACTTGCTGATCACCACCGCAGCGGTGCGTTTAGATGGTGCAAGCCGTCATTTTGCGCCACTTGAATACCCAGCAGTGGCGGATTTTGGCTGTACCACAGCGTTATACCAAGCAGCCAAAAGTCTTGGCATAGAGCCGTTTGTCGGCGTTACCGCTTCAAGCGATACTTTCTACCCAGGGCAAGAACGCTATGACACCTATTCAGGCAAAGTGGTCAAACCTATGCAAGGTTTGCTCAAACAGTGGCAAGAGTTAAATGTTATGAACTATGAAATGGAGTCGGCAACCTTGTTTACAATGTGTGCGGCACTTGGTTTGAAAGCGGGAATGGTGGCAGGGGCGATCGTAAATCGTACTCAGCAAGAAATTCCAAACGAAGCGACAATTCACGCAACCGAAGAAAAAGCTGTGACAGTGGTGGTGGAAGCGGCGAGAAATTTAGTGAAATAGGAGGTCGCAATGCCGATTCAAACAACGGTAAAAACCTATCTGCAATCACAAAATGGCAGAGGCTTTTTGCCTGCGCCAAAAGTAGCAGAATATTGCCAACAATTTCAGTTGAATCAGGTTGATTTTGCCCTCGCTTGCTTGCCCGTGGCGGCAAGCTATGCCCGAGCCCCGATTTCCAAATTCTACGTTGGAGCCATCGCTATTGGCGTGTCGGGCAATTTCTATTTGGGGGCAAATCAGGAATTTGCTGGCGTGCCGTTAAGCAACACCATTCATGCCGAGCAATCAGCTATTATGCATGCTTGGCAAGCAGGCGAGCAAGGAGTTAGCGATGTGGTAGTGAATTACACGCCGTGCGGGCATTGTCGCCAGTTTATGAATGAACTAAGCGGGGCGGAAAGGCTCAAAATTCACTTGCCACATAGCCAAAATAATCGGTTGCATAGCTATTTGCCTGATGCCTTTGGACCTCGTGATTTGAATGTTACACAGCCGTTGTTTGATTCAACCTCACAACAGCTGAAGCTCATTGGCGATGAGCTTACCCAAGCTGCTATTCAAGCTGCAGCTAGATCTTACGCTCCTTACAGTCAGTTGCTTAGTGGTGTGGCATTGCAAGCTGGCGAACAAATCATTTGTGGTAGCTACGTGGAAAATGCCGCTTTCAATCCAACGTTTCCTCCGTTGCAAAATGCGCTCAATTTCTACCGCTTACAGGGTAATTTACCAGCGATTTCTCGTATCCTATTAGCAGAAAATCAGGCACAAATTAGCCACAAAAATGCAACCGAAGCACTAGCGCAAGCGATGTTCGGCTTGATGGTGGAATTTGTGGTGCTTTAAAACTATTTTTGCGATCTCGATCGAAAAATTGAAAAAATTTGCTTTGCTATTTTGGGGTATTTCCTAAGATAAGGGGAAAACCTACCTCTGCCGGCATTGCTAAACGCACTGTCGGCTGTCTCTATCCCGCAATGAAAGAGAGTAAGGAAATAGCTATATGCAATATCACCTTTTAAAACTCCTACAAATTCCACAAATTGGCGCACAGAAAATTGCTCGGCTGTTGGCGGAAGTCGATTTCGCTGAATTTTGCCAATATGACAAAACGCAGCTACGGCAAATTGGTTGGAACGAAAAGCAAATCCACCGCTGGTTTCACCCCGATGAAAAGTGGATCGAGACCGCTTTGAACTGGGCGGAACGAGAGAATCAACGTTTGCTCACCTTATTTGATGCTGATTATCCATTTCTTCTTAAACAAATCAGCACCGCGCCACCTGCCTTGTTTGTACGTGGCTCGGTGGTAGCCCTTTCTTTGCCGCAGGTGGCGATTGTTGGTAGTCGAGATTTCTCGCATTATGGCGAATATTGGGCAGGCTTTTTTGCCGCTGAGTTGGTGAAAAATGGCATCGCGGTAACCAGCGGCTTGGCGATTGGTATTGATGGCTTTTGTCATCAGCGAGCTGTGACGGAAAATGGCATAACCATTGCGGTGTTGGGTTCGGGCTTGGATCAGGTTTATCCAGCCCGCCATCGCAAATTAGCCGATCAGATTATCGAAACTGGTGGTGCATTGGTCTCCGAATTTTTCCCCAATCAGCCCCCGATTGCGGAAAATTTCCCTCGGCGTAATCGAATTATTAGCGGACTTTCGTTAGGAACCTTGGTTGTAGAAGCTGCTATCAATAGCGGTTCATTAATTACCGCCCACTATGCGTTAGAGCAAGGGCGAGAGGTTTTTGCTTTGCCTAATACTGCACAAAATCCTTATTCCGCAGGTTGTCATAAATTGATTAAAGAAGGCGCATTACTCACCGAATCTGTTGAGGATATTTTGCAAGCGATCGCTTACCAATTGCAAAATGAGCCTGCGCAGCCATCATTATTTGAGGGGATACAAGCGGTGGAAAAAGCGGAAAAATTTGCAGTTTTTTCGCCAAAAATGACCGCTTGTCAAGGTGCTGCTAATTCTAAAACCTCCCCTAGCTCCTCTTTACAAAAGAGAGGGATAAGTCCGAGTGTGGATTTAAGTGAGGTGCAGAAAAAAATTATGGCACAAATTAGCTTAGAGCCAATTTCGATAGATGATTTGGCAAACGCTTGTGAATTGGAGGTGTCAGGTTTATTGGTGGAAATGCTGAATTTGGAATTGCTGGGGGTGGTGAAGTCAGTGATGGGCGGCTATGTGATGACGTAGGGCGGCGTGCTATCCGCCCATAGAGAAAAGGCTTATTTCAATCCTTCTTGCGCTCGCACAGCATCCACTCCAGCGTTGGCTTCAACACGTTGCATAAAAGGTGAAAGTTGTTCTAAATGGCTGAAATCTAGTCCTAATAAACGACACCAGCAGAGCATAATGTATAAATATACGTCTGCAACGGAAATGGCTTCACCGAAGAAGATATGGCTTTTCAAATGGTCGTTCGCTGTGGCAAGCTGGTCTAATAACTGTTCTGCCGCTTGTTGGCGAATGGTTTGGGTCAGTTCTTCATTACCTTGCGCATAGCTTGGTAAGCGGAACAAAGGAGTGAAGGACTTATGTACATCGGTGTTGAAAAAGGCTAGCCAGCGAGAGGCTTTTGCCTTATCACGCAAGGTTTTACTGCCGAATAATTTTGCCTCGGGGAAACGTTCGTCCAAATAGTGCAAAATTGCCTGATTTTGTGACAGCACCAAATCGTCATCCACTAATAAAGGCACTGCACCACGTGGGTTGAGAGCTAAAAATTCAGGCGATTTGATAAACTCACGGCTGGCCGCTTCATATTCATAATTTTCGCCCGCCTCGGTTTTCACCCATTCAAGAGCCACGTGCGGCACAAAGGAGCAAGCTCCGACTAATCCATATAATTTCATAAAAATCCTCATCGTAAAAAAGAGATAATATTGTAAAAGCAAGCGGTCTGATTTGCGCTACTTTTTGCAAAAAATATTTATTTAGCGATATTGGCGGTGTGCAAATTTAACGCATAAGGTTTAAACAAAAGCAAAATATCAAAGAAATGTTTTAAACGTTCATTTTGCTCTTCAGGTTCATTCAAGATATTTTGGCGAATCGCTTCTTCTTGTTGAGCGAGTTTTTTCGCTGTTTCCGCATAAGTTTGTAGTAATTGATACTCTTCAGCATCACAATGGCTAATCATATACAGAATATCTTTTTCACGTTGAGTGAAAATGCCATTGTGCGATTTAATTAAGCCCATTTCGACTAGTTCATTTAATTCAACTTCAGTAATACCAAAGGTCTCGCACAGTTCGGAAGGGAGGAATTTTTCACTTTCTACTTTGGATAGGGTATCTAGCGATTCCGCTAAACTTGCGTGGGGATTATTGGCATCAAAATTGGGCTTCGCAAAGAGTGTTTTGATCTGTGAAATACTTGCGCCGAAGTTATTTTGCAGGTATTTGATAAATTCGATGAGCTGAATATTGTTCTCATCATAAAGGTGAAAATTAGGTTTGTCTTTGAGTGGCTCTGGCAACAGGCCTTCCTTCACATAATACAAAATAGTGGATTTGGGCGTGTTGGTTAGCTTCGACAGCTCATTCATTTTTAGCATATGTTTACTCCTTGATCTATTTTTGATTATTTTACTTTCATAAGCGGAAAGCTGCACTATACACTTTTTTAGACGCAAGTGGGTTATTTTTACAGAAAATTTGCAAATTATTTGTGGAGGTTTATACTTCGTAAAAAACTTAAATCTTCTAATTAGGAGCATATTATGCGTATCGATACTTCCGCACTTTGCGATATTTATTCAGATCAAGTGGACGTGGTTGAGCCCATTTTTTCTAGTTTTGGCGGAGTGCCTTCTTTCTTTGGAAAAATTACCACTGTCAAATGCTTTGAAAGTAATGGGGTGATTGCCGAAGTGTTAGAAGAAGAAGGTGAAGGTCGTGTGCTTCTCATTGATGGAGGCGGTGCGGTGCGTCGCGCCTTAATTGATGCTGAACTGGCGCAACTCGCCGTGGATAATGGTTGGGAAGGTATTATCGTCTATGGCGCTGTCCGCCAGCTAGACGTGTTGGAAACGCTCGATATTGGTATTCACGCTCTCGCTCCAATTCCAGTCGGCGCAGAGGATTCTGATGTCGGCGAAGTCGATACGCCTGTAAATTTCGGCGGTGTGACCTTCTTCCCTGAAGACTATGTCTATGCCGACCTAACGGGGATCATTCTTTCTCCTGAATTGTTGGATTTGGCAGAGTTAGATGAATAATCGTAGGGGCGTTCTAGCCCCTACATTTTCAAATAAAAATCCTTTGTTAAATTCACAAATTCTTCGGTATATTGATTTTCCCGATTATAAACCGTCAATTCTAAGGCTTTCCTTTCTTGTCCTCCTTGTGCAAAAGTCACGATCATTCGCTTTGGCATTTGTCCTTCTTTGGTAATGATGTTGCAAACTTCTACGCAAAATAGACCGCTTGTAATACTCTCTTGAATCAATTTTTCACCTGCTTCAACAGGTAAAATAAAGCTAATTTTGCCTGTTACACTTAGCCAATTTTTCGCTTGAATTAACCAATCTATATGGCTAGTAACTGCCGTTCTAGCTAAATCTCGAGCTTCATTTCTTGTGGCAAGGCTGTCGAAAAAGTAGGGAGGATTGGACACAATTAAGTCGAATTTCTGAGTAAATTCAACTTGTAGCAAATCACCTTGCAGCACAGAAATTCGCTCTTGCCACGCACAACGTTGCACATTTTCAACCGCTTGTTGAAAGGCATTTTTTTCTAATTCTAGGGCGGTGATGTGGCAACTCTTCCTTGTGCGCTGTGCAAGCATAATGGCTACCAAGCCTGTTCCCGTGCCAATATCCAAAATGTGTTGGCACTGCGAAATATCCGCCCAAGCACCTAATAAAATCCCATCTGTATTGACTCTCATGGCACATTTATCGTGGGCAATAAAAAATTGTTTGAATTGAAATCCGTCTGATTTGCTCATTTTTGTCACTTCAGAAAAATTTTTCGCTATAATTGAAGCATTTTTAACATAAAACTTGTCTTAATGTCACTTTTCTCGTTGGAGACTTCTTGATGAAACATTCAAAAAAACTTGCCCTTGTGGCAATGGCTAGCTCAATGCTAACGGCTTGTGTAGACACGCAGCAAATGAATTTACACGCTGAGCAAGGCTATGCGCAAATGAAGCAGAAAAATGCCAAAGCGATCGACACCACTTCGGCAACTGCGAAACGTATTCACGCTGTATTTAACAGAATGAAACCTTATGCCAATGAAGCGAACACGACAGGCGTACCATTTAAATGGGAAATTACCGTTTTCCGTACCAACGAGTTGAATGCTTGGGCAATGGCTGGGGGGAAAATGGGCTTCTATACAGGCTTGGTAGAGAAACTCAATTTGAGCGATGTGGAAATTGCTACCGTAATGGGGCACGAAATGGCACACGCATTGTTAGAGCATAACAAGGCGAGCTACAATATGAATATGGCGACAGGTTTATTTGGTGCAGTTGCCGATGCCGCAGCAACCGCAGCCTTAGGTGTGGATACGCAAGGGTTGATGACTGCTGGCACCGACTTGATTGCCAATAAACCATTCTCTCGTTCGCAAGAAACCGAAGCGGATGAAATTGGCTTAATTTTAATGGCAAAAGCAGGTTATGACCCATCACAAGCCCCGAAATTATGGGAAAAAATGAGCAAAGCAGGCGGCAGCGGTGGCGGCATTTTCTCTACTCACCCGTCGAATGCCGAGCGCCAAGAAAATCTTGAACGCTTGATTCCTGAAGCGATGAAGGTGTATAAAGCAAGTAAACGTTAATCTACAAGCGGTAAGATTTTATGAAAATCTTACCGTTTTTCTTTTATCCACTTCTATTTTTTCAAATCACACACTCTTATCCACAATTGATGTGAATAAAGCTCCCATTTTGTGAATAAATTTAAAAATTTGACCGCTTGCGTGGATTGTTATCCACGAGAAGGTGATTTTTTAGATCAATGACTGGATCTTTATTTGGGGCATTGGATCATTTTTTAGCACTTATTTTAGGGTAAGGGTTTTCTTATGTTTACAAGGCTCAATTTAGTTTTATACACATAGTTCACAATGATCTGACAACTTATCCACAGTATTACGCACAATTTTGCTTTTCACTTGTTTTAAAGTTACATTTATGAAACAATTTCATCATTTTTAAATTTACCACAAGGTGTAAAGTGATCGATTTCGATGGCTATCGCCCTAATGTTGGTATCGTCATCTGTAATAAGCAAGGACAAGTCCTTTGGGCAAAACGGTTTGGACAAAATTCGTGGCAGTTTCCGCAAGGAGGCATTAATGAAGGGGAAAACATCGAAACAGCGATGTACCGTGAGCTTTGGGAGGAGATCGGCTTAGCCAAGAAAGATGTACGGCTAATTTGGGCATCTAAATATTGGCTGAAATACAAATTGCCGAAGCGTTTAGTGCGTGAAAGTAGTGGTAATCAGCCTGTTTGTATCGGGCAAAAACAACGTTGGTTTTTGCTGCAATTAGTTGGTGATGAAGCCAATATCAATTTAAAAACCACAAAAACTCCCGAATTTGACGGCTGGCGTTGGGTGAGTTTTTGGTATCCAGTTCGACAAGTGGTGTCGTTTAAACGTGATGTGTATCGCAAAGTAATGAAAGAGTTTGCCCAGGTTTTATTAAATGAAAATTTGCGCAATTTCTCTGCAGAATGCTCGGAGCGAAATGCGACTGAACGAGAATATCCGAAACGGGAATTGGGCAAAAAACGAGAATTTCGCAAATCACAGCGTAGCTGGAATAGGAGATAGTAATGCTTACCGTCTTTTTATTATGTATATTATTGGGTATCGCTGTTGGTTTTTTAGCGGGCTTATTTGGTATTGGTGGCGGTTTAATCATCGTTCCTAGTTTGGTTTATTTACTGCCGATGGCAGGGGTACCACAAGAATATTTAATGTCCACCGCATTAGGAACGTCGTTTGCGACCATCATTATCACCGCTTTTTCCTCCGCACAACGTCATCATAAATTGGGCAATGTGGATATTCAAACCAGCAAATATTTTATTCCTGCCTTGATGATTTCGGTCTTTTTAGCAGGATTGGTGGTGAGCAATCTTGATGCGAAGGTGATGTCAAAAGTATTTGCGGTGATGGTGTTTTTCCTTGCGGGCAGAATGTTATTCTCTTTGAAAAAAGCACCGAAAAATAAACCGCTGACCACCACTTCAACTATTGTTGGTGGCAGTATTATTGGGGTCTTATCCAGTATGGCGGGCATTGCGGGTGGTGCATTCATTGTACCATTTTTAAGTGATCGTGGTTTTGAAATGAAACGCGCCATTGGTACTTCATCTTTCTGTGGGGCTTTCCTTGGTCTTTCAGGCACCATTAGCTTTATTTTGAGCGGTTGGGGGCTAGCTGGAATGCCAGATTTTTCCTTAGGTTATGTCTATCTTCCTGCGCTTATTGGTATTACCGCTTCTTCCTTTTTTACCTCAAAATTGGGTGCGAATGCTGCGAATGTGTTACCTGTGCCAACCTTGAAAAAAGCCTTTGCGGTGTTGTTGGTCTGTATGGCAATCAATATGTTTTTAAAATAAAAGGACATTATGAACGAACAATTTATTCAATTTCCACAAATTGACCCAATTATTTTTAGCCTCGGACCTATCAGTTTACGCTGGTATGGTTTGATGTATCTGCTCGGTTTCGCTTTTGCTTATTGGCTTGGTATGCGCCGAGCCAAAAATTCCAATGGCGTATGGACAACTGAGCAAGTCGATCAACTCATTTACGCCTGTTTTTTGGGGGTAGTCCTTGGTGGACGTATTGGCGATGTATTTTTTTATAGCTTCGACCGCTTCCTTGCTGATCCTCTTTTCCTATTCCGCATTTGGGAAGGCGGAATGTCTTTCCACGGTGGCTTAATTGGGGTGATTGTCGCAATGATTTGGGTTTCAATTCGCCAACAACGCCGCTTTTGGCAGACCGCAGATTTTATCGCACCGCTCATTCCCTTCGGCTTAGGAATGGGGCGTTTGGGCAACTTTATCAACGATGAATTATGGGGACGAGTGACCGATGTGCCTTGGGCGGTGTTATTCCCAAGCGGTGGCTATTTGCCCCGCCACCCGTCGCAACTCTACGAAGCCTTTTTAGAAGGCGTGGTGCTGTTCTTTATTTTGAACTGGTTTATTAGGAAACCTCGTCCAGCAGGTTCGGTAGCTGGTTTATTCTTAATCGGTTACGGCACTTTCCGCTTTATCGTGGAATACTTCCGTGAGTTTGACCCGCACGTTAATACGGCTGCAGATTTAATTACCCGAGGGCAATTACTTTCCTTACCAATGATTATTGGTGGCTTAGTGATAGTCGCTTGGGCGTATAAATTCAATCAAAAGTAACGATGACAAGCGGTCTGATTTGGTAAATTTTTTGCAAAATCAGACCGCTTGCTATTTTAGAGGGCAATGATGCAAATTTTTTTCAAAAATCAGCAAAAATCCGACCGCTTGTTAGATTTGCGGGAACCGCAAATTATGGGGATTTTGAATTTTACGCCTGATTCATTTTCGGATTCGGGCAAATTTTTCAGGCTTGATAAAGCGCTTTATCAAGTAGAAAGAATGCTTAATGAAGGGGCCTCAATTATTGACATTGGCGGCGAATCTACCCGTCCGAATGCTGCGATTGTTAGCCTAGAAGAAGAGCTCAACCGTGTGGTGCCCTTGGTAGAGGCAGTGCGTTCTCGTTTTGATTGTTTGATTTCGGTGGATAGCTCGAAGCCAGATGTATTTCGTGAAGCGGCTCGCGCAGGCGCGGATATTCTCAATGATATTCGTGCTTTAACCGAACCGAATGCATTGGAAACGGCGGTTGAGCTGGGCTTACCTGTGTGCTTAATGCATATGCAAGGCAATCCGCAAAATATGCAACAAAAGCCGACTTATGATGATGTGTTAGAGGAAGTGGCTGCTTTCCTCAATCAACGCATTTTAGAATGTACGCTGGCAGGTATTTCGAAAGAACATATCATTCTCGATCCTGGTTTTGGTTTTGGCAAAACGGTGCAACATAATTTCATTCTACTTAAACACCTCAAAGCCTTTGTCGATTCGGGCTTTCCTGTATTGGCAGGACTTTCTCGCAAGTCGATGATCGGGGCGGTAACTGGCAGAGCGGTGGAAGATCGGGTAGCAGGTTCTCTTGCAAGTGCTTTGTTGGCGATACAAAACGGAGCCAAAATTATCCGCGTGCACGATGTGGCGGAAACTTCGGATATACTGAAAGTTTGGCAAGCAATGAAGGATTGCGAGAATACTTAACAATAAGAAAAGACAACTTTTTGGTTGTCTTTTCTTTTATTAGAAATGGATTGTTTCGCTTTTAAATGGCTCAGTATTTAACCGAATATGTTCATCACTATTGTAGTCTGTATCATAAGTATCTTGTGAGCGAATTTCTTCATTTAAGATGCTTTCTTCCATATTTTGCTCGGGTTGTACGGGGGGAGTTTTCGTGTTACGGGTTACTTTAATCTTTGACTTAGCAGAAGGTTTTTTAGTATTTATTGCTGGTTTGTTGGCTTTTGCCGCTTGTACATTAGCCAGTTTTACTAATGTGCTGTATTCTTGACGTAAGTCATTACACCAAACCGTGATAAAATCCACTTTTTTAGTGTGATTGAATTTGCGTAACTTGGCGGCAAGATATTGCTGTGAGGCAGCGTCTTTGCTTAATGCTAAGTAATTTTCTTCGCCAAGCACTTGCACCAATGGGCGATTATAAGTTGCCATTTGGTATAAAAATGGCTGAGTTTCTGCGATGTGAGCAGAACCTTTAGGGAATAAGCATTGCTGTGCTCTATTGCGCTCGACAATCCAAGCTTTAACATCCTTGTCACTGATTTTATATTTTGTCACAGGTTTGCTTTTATTTGCAGTATGATTATGATTAGTGCTACAAGCGGTGATAGCAAATATTGTGCTCACGGCTAACCACTTCAAAAAAATTTTTTTCATTATATCCTCGCTATAACAGGGCGGTTAATTATACAGAAATTTAAACGGCTTGTGAGATAAGAATGTGTTAATTAAAAAGGAAAATATAAATGACCACTTTAGTTTACGGTATTAAAAACTGCGACACCGTGAAAAAAGCCTTTAAATGGCTAGAAGCAAACAACTTTCAACCTAAACTACACGACTATCGTGTTGATGGATTAGATGTCCAATGGCTAGAACAAATGGAAGCCAAATTTGGTTGGGAAAACTTAGTGAATAAACGCTCAACCACGTGGCGCAATTTAGATGAATCGGTGAAAAACTCGCTCAATCGTGAAACTGCCTTGCAAGTGTTAAACGAGCAACCAACCTTAATTAAGCGCCCGATTGTGATTAAAGGCAATGTCTCATTGCTGGGTTTTAACGAAAAAGAATACGCAGAGAAATTGAAATAATGAAAAATAGTATTATCGAACTTGCCCAAAACCTAATTCGTCGTGATTCGATTAGCCCTGCGGACAAAGGTTGCCAACAAGAAATTGCCCAACGCTTGGAAGTGGTGGGCTTTAAACTGGAATGGATGCCGTTTGGTGATACGCTCAATTTGTGGGCAACCCACGGTGAGAGCGATCCTTGCGTGGTATTTGCAGGGCATACCGATGTGGTGCCTGTGGGCGATGAAACGCAATGGCAATATCCGCCGTTTTCAGCGGAAATTGTGGACGGCACGCTCTACGGGCGTGGGGCAGCGGATATGAAAGGTTCGCTTGCCGCTCTTGTGATTGCGGCGGAAACTTTCGTGAAAAACAACCCAAATCACCAAGGTAAAATCGCTTTACTGATTACCTCTGACGAAGAAGCTGCAGCGAAAGATGGCACGGTAAAAGTGGTAGAAATCTTAATGGCACGTAATGAAAAGGTGCATTATGCGGTGGTGGGTGAGCCTTCCAGCAGCAAAACGCTGGGCGATGTGATCAAAAATGGCAGACGAGGCTCAATCACTGGCGATCTCTATATCGAAGGCGTGCAAGGACACGTTGCCTATCCGCATTTGGCAGAAAACCCTGTGCATACTGCTTTGGGCTTTTTGAGTGAGCTGACCACTTACCAATGGGATAACGGCAACGAATTTTTCCCTCCAACTAGTTTGCAAATCGCAAATATTAAGGCAGGCACTGGCTCGAATAATGTCATTCCAGGTGAATTGTACGTACAATTTAACTTACGTTACTGCACCGAAGTAACCGGTGAACTCATCAAAAACAAAGTGGCAGAAATGCTAGCCAAACACGGCTTAAAACATCGCATTAGCTGGAGTTTATCTGGCAAACCGTTCTTGGCAGGCAATGGCGAATTGGTCAAAGCTGCCGTACAAGCGGTCGAAAATGTGACAAAAATCCCCCCCCGCTTAGACACTGGCGGCGGCACTTCCGACGGGCGTTTTATCGCCTTGATGGGGGCGGAAGTAGTGGAATTTGGACCACTCAATGCGACCATCCACAAAGTGAATGAATGTGTTGCCGTGGACGATCTCAATAAGTGCGGTGAGGTTTATTATCAGATACTCAAAAATTTGCTTGTTGAATAGAAAATAATTGCCATTATCTCCACTTAAAGCTAGAGAGGGTGATTCCTACTAGCTCACGCAATGTTGCAACTTTGCAGAAAATGAAAACTCACTTTTTCCTCTTGAATTTGGAGAAGTCTGTACGTTTCTGAAGTAATGACAAATTACCATTCATATTTTGCGCCAACCCAAAATTGTCTACCCGCTCGATAGGTTTGGTAATAATTTTCATCATCCGTGGTGATTTTCTCCGCCAGTAATTTACGATTAAGCACATTGAGTATGCTCAGATTAACGGAGAATGTTTTATGTTGCCCTAATTCCTTTTTCAAATTAAAGAACCAATCAAGTGTGACATTACGTGGTTTCTTGCTTTCATAAACCCGAGCGACTAAACCATTATAGTTTTGACATATCGCTTTTTCTGAAGTACATCTAAAACTTTTGAACACATAATCTTTTGCAGATGATTCATAATTAATACGCTGTGCCCAATTTAAATTTAGCGAAGGGAAGTAGCTTTCTACTTGTAAATAGCCTTTCCAAGGCATATTGAAATTTCTAGCTGGTAGATTTTCAATTGGTTGTAACTTATCTTTATGGATCATTTTAGTCACTCCATAATCTTTCCAATCTCGCTGGGTGTAATCATTTGTTTGATTAGTTTTACTCTTATTAAAAGCAACACCGAATTGCCATTTAAGAGCCATAAAAGACAAATCGATAGGATCGATACTTTCTATTTCTAAACTAAAGGTATTATGTTTACTTCGTCCTGAATTAGATAGCCAACGTTGTTGGGGTTTTACATCAGAATCAATTTGGGTCATAAACTGATCTTTGCTGTTGCGTTGTACCCATTTGAATGTCCATAAGCTATTTGAAATTTTTTGACTGATTCCGGCATTAATTTCATCGCTATAAGGTGTTTTAAGTTTACTTCCTTTATAGGCAATATGTAAGATAGATCTGTCTAGCTCCCAAGGACTGTTGTAAGACTCTCTGTTATAATGGTCTTCAAAATTGAAGGCAGAACGTAATTTATAATCAACTAAATCTCCTGCGTAGTAGCGATTGAAACCAGCGATAAGATGAGTTTGGTCTTTACCTAACAGGTTATAATCAATATAACTTCTTGGAGCAATGTTCCATTTACGGGTAAATTGCGTGTAGTCAAAACGTACGCCCGGCACAAAAGTGAAGTTATTCCAAACGATTTTGTCTTGTAAATAGGAGGCAAAACGATTATGTTTAACTTTCCCATCTATCGGTAAGTAATGAACCCTATATTTGAAATATTGTTCTTTGGGAATACAATATGTACAATTTTCAATATTAAATACTTCACCTTTATAATAGTCGGCAGCTCCAGCATACTGCTTTGCAAGTTTAGGTTGCTTTAATCTTGATGTATTTTGTTGCCATTCCCAACCGGCACTCATTTCATGAATAGTGCTGCCGATTTCAAATTTATTGAAATCCAGATTTTGTTTTAGCTGCAAACTTTGTTGCTGAGTATAACGTTTACCGATACCACCTTTTTTCGCTTCTCCTGTATTTGGATCAGAAATCCAGTCAATACTTTTAGTTTTGGTATAACGATAAAGCGTATCCGAATCGTATTTAGTTTGATTTCGGTTATTTCGATAAGCTAACTCACTAGTTAGCAAGCCAAGAACGTTGTAATTCTCCCATTTAATATTAGTTAAAAAACCACCGCCACTTAATCTAAAGCGACCATCTACCGCATTTTCCAGATATTCATCTGCTTGATGAGTAGAATAAATTCCATTAATCGTTAAACGGTTATTCTCATTTAATTCATTTTTATAGCTTGCAAGTAACGTTTCGTTACGACGATAGCGATTAGTCCATTTGTGCAAATACTGTTGATGCTGAGGTACAGAACTTTGCTGACGGCTATAAGCAAATAGCAATCCGGAACGTTCTGTAAGCGGCTGATTTAGCTGAATCGTATATTCGTGCTTAGTAAATTTAGGTTGTAATAAAGGTGAATTGGCACGATAAAATTCATTTTTATACTGCCCTTCCAAGTGGAATTTAGTCCAAGCATCTCGGGTTGTTCGGTAAGATACAGAACCGGATGCACGTTTGAAATCAGGTTCTTTTAATTTTGCATTCACTACACCGCCGGTAAAGTTTCCATATTGGCTAGGCACATTACGGTCATAAACCTCTAACGTATCAACTAGATCGGTACTCAACCAAAATGCTTGAGGATGCCCTGCAGGCATATATTGAGGATCGATTGTTTTAGTCATATCAGATTTTAATAATGAATCTTCACCCAAGCCGATAGGATTAACATTATCATTAATTCCTATACCATTGAGCATAAAATTATTGTTGTAATAACGCTCACCGTGAAAAGAAATATTTTGCGGAGCAATTTCACCTAATGTATTACCATTTTTGTTATTAGATACTCGAACTGATGGTAAAGTGGCTAAGTTATCGCTAACATTTGAGTTAGCTTGTAACTTATGTGCCAAGCTCTTTTGAGCAATATTATATTTACCAACAAGAGATGATTGCGGATTTCCTTTTACATAGATAGTATCTAATTCTATAGTTGCATAAAGTTTTGCACTAATTAGGCAAGCTAGTGTAGGTAGAGTGATTTTTACTAATTCCACTTTAAAACCTTAATTAAATTATGGATATTGTATGGGTTATTTTAGAGAATAAGTGAAATAATTCAATAATTTTTTTATGGTTATTAATGTAAAACTAAATATAGCTATCTGTATTTTGTTTAATAGGCAAGCTAAATACTGAAGAGATAAACATCTCTAAAGCAATTTATACAATATAGTAACGAAAAAATACATTTACGCAGGATAAATCACCCCAAGACTGACCGCTCTTTTTGCTCCAGTGACCGATGGCATATTGCTTGGTAAATGATTTATTCGTTGGTGAGCTAACCATGCAAAAGCCGCCGCTTCTACATAATCAATATCTAAACCAAACTCACTGGTAGTTGCCACTTCCCATGTGGCTAGCTTTTCTTTAAAACCTTTCATTAAAAGCGGATTGCTTGCACCTCCGCCGCAAACCAGCAAACGAGCAGGCAAGCTGTTTTCTAGTTTTTTCAACTCATTGGCGACACTCTGTACAGTAAATTCTGCTAAAGTGCGTTGCACATCTTCAGGCTTACAAGCGGTCAGATTTTGTAATTTTTTTGCAAGCCATTCGAGATTGAACAGTTCTCGCCCTGTGCTTTTTGGTGGGGGCTGATTAAAGAACGGTTCATTTAACATCTCTACTAATAATTCAGGAATCACCTTACCTGAAGCTGCCCATTCGCCGTTTTTATCAAAGCGTACGCCTTTGTGTTGCTCAATCCACGAATCTATCAACGCATTGCCCACGCTCACGTCATAACCAATCGTCGGTTGATTCGGCTTCAACACCGAAATATTAGAAATACCGCCAATGTTTAGCACCACCACTAAACGGCTCGGATCGGCAAAAATTGCCTCGTGGAATGCGGGCACCAACGGTGCCCCTTGTCCACCTACTGCCATATCTTTTCGGCGAAAATCCCCTACGGTGGTAATGCCTGTTTTAGCAGTGACCAAATTCATATCGCCGATTTGCATTGTGAATGGCAAAGCGGAATTAGGCGAATGCCACACGGTTTGCCCGTGGCAGCCGATGGCTTGAATATCCGAAGGCTTCAAGTTGTTTTCAGCTAAAAACTGATTGACACAATCGGCATATAGCAAGCCCAAGCGATGATCGACTTCGCCTAAGCTCTGTAGTGACGTTTCGCCCGATTTCAGTAGTTTTGAGAGATCGCAGCGCAAATTGGCAGGCATTTCTGTGAAGCTGCAAGCGGTCATTTTTGGCGGATTTTTTGCAAAATCGACCAAGGCTAAATCCACCCCGTCCAGACTGGTTCCCGACATAATGCCGAGGTATAAGGTTGAGTTCATTTTTATCTTCAAAGTGAGAAATTTCGTTAAATTATATCGAATATCCAACACAAAAGCGGTAAGATCTCGCCTTATTTTTTATAAAACTTACTCTATGAACCTCCAAAAACTTTTACTCATCCGCCGTTTTTTCTCGACCCTTGCATTTTTCTCGATGCAGACGGTCTTTTTTATCTATTTGCAAGGTAAAGGATTAAGTAACGAACAGATTGCTTTTTCGCTCTCTTTGCTCTTTTTTTGCAACCAAGCGTTAGCAATTTTAGCTGGTATTTGGGGCGATCGTTACGGCTTGGCTAAAATGATGTTGCTTGGTTGTTTGCTCGATGTGCTAGCATACATTTTCTTTCTGTCGGCAGATGATTATTGGCTTCTTTTGCTTGCTACTACTTGTTTTGGCTTGGGGAGCTGCTTGTTTGGCACCAATGCTAAAGCCTGTTTGTTAGCGTTGGCAGGCGAAGAATATAAAGAGAAAACCCGATTGCAAGGCAAATATTTGAAAGTAACCTCGATGTCGTCAATGTTTGCCCCGTTGCTGGTGATTCCATTTATCAAATTTGAGCAGATTTCCTTGTTGATTTGGGTCTGTTTTGCGATGGAAGCGGTGTTGTTCGGCTTGATGGTGAAGCCGTTTTATCAAATCCAAACGGTGCAAACCTTAGTGAAATTTCGCTTTTCGCAGATTAGAGAAATTATCAGCAAAGAGTTTCTATTTGTGCATTTAATGCTATTTATCCCGCTTTCGATTGCAACATCGTTTTTCGTGATTTTTCCATTTTTGTTTGATAATAAACTAGGTTTGCCTGAACATTCCCCCATTGCTTTGTTTGTGAATGGTTTGCTCACAGTGTTGTTGCAGAGTACCTTCTCACGCAAAATCAATTTAACAACGCAACAAATCCTGTGGGTGGCACCGATTCTTGCCGCAGGGATTATTGTGCCGTGGTTTGTCACTTTGCATTATTTGTCGGTTTATACGGCGTATTTGTATTTAGTGATTTTTACCGTGATTGAAGTCTATGCCTTAACCGCAATGGCGAATTTGCTGGTGAAGTTTGATAATGGTGCAAATCGTGGCTTTATTTTCGGCTCATCACGTTTGTTGCTCTCAATTGCAACGGTAGTAGTGATGAATTTAATTCCGCATTTATTCTTGGTGTAATGATGAATATTTTATGGATTTCCATTGGGGCGGTATTGGGCGCAATTGCTCGCTGGCAGCTGGGCGTGTGGCTGAACCCGTTCTTTAACCAATTTGCTTTGGGGACGTTGCTTGCCAATTGGTTTGGTTGTTTACTAATTGGTGTCGCGATGGGGTTGAATTTGCACGATAGCCATAAATTGTTTTTTATTACTGGTTTTCTAGGGAGTTTTACTACTTTTTCAAGTTTTTCTGCAGAAGTAAGTGAGAAGATTTTGAGTGGAAAGTATGGGGAAGTGATGACGGTATTGGGATTGCATTTAATTGGTGGTGTAATGCTAACCATTCTTGGTGTTTTGCTGGTAAAAATGCTAACAAGCGGTTAAATTTCCTAAATTTTTTGCAGAAAAAGGCCCTCGCTTAGGAATGTAAAAGCGAGGGCTTTTTGGTGATCAAATTACAACCAAATATTGGCAAATAATAAGCCAAACGCAATACTAAAGGCCATACTTAATAAGCCTGGAATCATAAAGCTATGGTTGAAAATGAATTTACCAATGCGCGTTGTACCAGTGGTATCGAAGTCGATTGAGGCAATAATCGGACCATAGTTCGGGATAAAGAAATAACCGTTTACGGCAACAAATACCCCAATAAGTACGGGAGCTGGAATGCCGATCGCAATCGCTAATGGGAAAAGCGTGGCTACGGTCGCACCTTGGCTGTTTACTAACACAGAAAGAATGAATAAGGCAAAAGCAAATGCCCAAGGTGCGGTTTCTACTAAACCTTTCACCATCTCTTTTACTTCGTCCATATGCGCTTGCATTAAAGTATCCCCCAACCAGGCAATACCGAAGATGGCAATAACCGCACGCATACCTGCATGGAAAATTGAACCTTTAGTGATGTCATTGCCATCTGGTTTACAGAATAGAATGATGAGCGCACCAACGGTTAGCATCACGATTTCAATGGTATGCGCCATTCCCATAGGTTTGCCGTCAAATACAGGACGAAGCTCAGGCATTGCACCCATCAATACTACCAATAATGCTCCTAATAAGAATAAGCCTACTGATGTTGTAGCAGTGGGTTTGATTTCCATTTCTGCTGGTTCTACCGCAGTATGATTTTCTTTTACATAATCAGGATTTTTTAATAATGCTTGATAGTGTGGATCATCTTTGAGTTCTTTTCCCATTTTGTTCACAAACACACAAGCGAGCAATAAACCGAGTAAGGTTGAAGGCATAGTGACAATTAGTACATCACCAAGCGTAATACCTTGTGGTTCTAAAAAGGCAACAACGGCAACCACAGCCGCTGCAATTGGGCTTGCGACAATAGCAAATTGTGAAGCAATTACCGCCATTGATAGAGGGCGTTCAGGGCGAACACCGTTGTGACGCGCGACCTCTGCGATTACTGGAAGTACAGAATAAGCCACGTGACCTGTACCTGCTAATACAGTGAAAGTCCAAGTGACTAATGGTGCGATAAAAGTAATATATTTCGGATTACGACGTAAGATTTTGGTGGCGATTTTAATCATATAATCCAAACCGCCCGCCGCTTGCATTGCCGCGGCGGCAGCTACCACTGCCATAATCATAAACATTACGTCGATAGGTAAACCTGCTGGTTTTAAACCAAAGCCAAATGAAAGAATGGCAAGTCCAACCCCACCGAACACTCCTAAGCCAATGCCGCCTACTCGTGCACCCACAAGGATACAGAGCAGTACGATGGCAAATTGCAAAAGAAACATTGCAGACATTTTGTGTTACTCCATTGTAAATTTGAAAGAAAATCTTTATATTGAGCCAAATTGCCCATAACTCGGGCGTAACTATATCAATAAATATATTGAATCTCTATGATGAGGTTTAATACAGATCAAAAAAAGATAGGAAAATATATGCAATTCTCCAAAATGCACGGGCTTGGCAATGATTTTATGGTAGTGGATGGGGTTACTCAAAATGTTTTTTTAAATGAAGAGATTATCCGTAAACTTTCCGATCGTCACCGTGGGGTAGGTTTTGATCAATTATTACTTGTTGAGCCACCTTATGATCCAGAACTGGATTTCCATTATCGAATTTTCAATGCAGATGGCAGTGAGGTAGCACAATGTGGTAACGGCGCGCGATGTTTTGCTCGTTTTGTTACTTTGAAGGGCTTAACTAATAAACCAGAGATTAAAGTCAGTACCGTCAAAGGTAAAATGGTGTTAAGCCTCAAAGAGGATGGCAATGTGCGTGTAAATATGGGAGAGCCTGTATGGGAACCCTCACAAATCCCGATGAACGCAAATAAGTTCGAGAAAAACTATATTTTACGCACAGAATTGCAAACTGTGATTGGTGGGGCAGTTTCAATGGGAAATCCGCATTTTGTCTTGCAGGTGGATGATATAAACACCGCTCCTGTCAATGAACTTGGTCCATTGTTGGAAAGGCACGAACGTTTTCCTGAGCGCGCTAATATTGGCTTTATGCAAGTGTTAAATCGTCACCACATCAAATTGCGTGTCTTTGAACGTGGCGCAGGTGAGACGCAAGCCTGTGGCAGTGGCGCCTGTGGAGCTGTAGCGATCGGCATTATGCAGGGCGCATTAGATAGTAAGGTGCAAGTCGATTTACCTGGTGGCTCCCTCTGGATTGAATGGGCAGGCGAGGGCAATCCGCTCTATATGACGGGCGATGCTGAACATATTTATGATGGATTGGTAAAAATTTAAGTAAAAATGACCGCTTGTAAAACGAACTAAAAGGGCGTATAATCCGCCCAACTACGAGCAGGGCAACTTGCTCGTATTTTTATGAACAGCACTCGCATTTTCAACAAAAAGTGCTTTGTAACTAACGGGGAGCTGGCTTGAACAGCGTTATTACCCACCAAGAGGAAACTTAAAAATGGCAAAAAAAGTCCAAGCCTACGTTAAACTGCAAGTTGCAGCAGGTATGGCTAACCCATCACCACCAGTTGGTCCTGCATTAGGTCAGCAAGGTGTGAACATTATGGAATTCTGTAAAGCATTCAATGCTCGTACTGAGAGCTTAGAAAAAGGCTTGCCGATTCCAGTGGTTATCACAGTTTACGCAGATAAATCATTCACATTTGTGACTAAAACTCCACCTGCGGCAGTGTTATTGAAGAAAGCACTTGGTTTAAAATCTGGTTCTTCAAAACCAAATAAAGACAAAGTGGGTACTGTGACTCAAGCTCAATTACGTCAAATCGCAGAAACTAAAGCGGCAGATATGACAGGAGCTGATGTTGAAGCAATGATGCGCTCTATCGCTGGTACGGCTCGTTCAATGGGCTTAAATATTGAGGAATAATACGATGGCTAAATTGACTAAAAAAATGAAAGCAATCAAAGCTGGCGTAGATTCTACAAAAGTGTACGAAATCAACGAAGCGATCGCAGTATTGAAACAATTCGCTACCGCTAAATTTGTGGAAAGTGTAGATGTTGCAGTAAACTTAGGTATCGACCCTCGTAAATCAGACCAAAACGTACGTGGTGCAACGGTATTGCCACACGGTACTGGTCGTACAGCACGTGTTGCCGTGTTCACACAAGGTGCGAACGCTGAAGCGGCGAAAGCAGCTGGTGCAGATTTAGTAGGTATGGAAGACCTTGCTGAACAAGTTAAAAAAGGTGAAATGAACTTCGACGTAGTTATCGCATCTCCAGATGCAATGCGCGTGGTTGGTCAATTAGGTCAAGTGTTAGGTCCTCGTGGCTTAATGCCAAACCCGAAAGTAGGTACCGTTACACCTAACGTAGCTGAAGCGGTTAAAAACGCTAAATCAGGTCAGATCCGTTACCGTAACGATAAAAATGGTATTATCCATACCACCATCGGTAAAGCAGACTTCTCACCAGAAGCATTAAAAGAGAACCTTTCTGCATTATTAGCGGCATTAGTGAAAGCTAAACCGACAACAGCAAAAGGTATCTTCATCAAGAAAGTAAGCATCTCTACAACTATGGGTGCTGGTGTTGCAGTTGATCACTCAGCGTTATAATTTTTTGATTGAATTTGAAAGACCGTAGAGTTACTCTTTACGGTCTTTTTATTTGGGTGAAAAATGCTAAAATTATTAATATTTATAATTGCTTTCTGGCTTAGTGCGTGTACTTCATTACCTAAAGTGCAACAACTACCAGTACAGGCTCAACCATTAAGAACGTTTAAGGTTGAGCATAATCAACAAGCGAGTTTGCTCACAGTGCAATTTGAGAAAACGCAATGGCGTTGGATTCAAACTGATCCTCTTGGTTCACCGCAAGCTCGTGTTCTTTTGACAAAAAACGGCTGGAGCAATGATGGTTTTGTAATGCCCAATCGACAGGCACAACTATTGTTTATGGCATTAGCCAATATAGTGAACCCTGCTCAACCGCCATTTCAGCTTGATGAACGCTGGAAAATTAAAAAATTCAACGAAAACCAATCATATTTTTTAATAACATTGCCTGATGAAACGGAATGGAAGGTGAAAGAATTGGGCAATAAATAAGCCGAGATAACTCGGCTTACTGGATTATTTTTTTGTTTTCATATAAGTATTAAAGGCTTTAACAAATTCATTAGCATTACCAGCTGCCGTAACAATGCGCGAACGAGTATGGCGTTTTTGACCAGCGAAGAACCATTCATCAGAACTTCCTTCGTTGTAAATGGTTTTATGAAAAATTGATTTCCCATTTTGATCGGTAACAGTATATTCGATTTCCATTTTTCCTGGAAAACCACCGAAGCTCATTGTAGATTGACTTGCCTGAATGACTTGAGCATGGATTTTATAATTTTCAGTACCGCTGCTATTAAAAATGTTAGCATTTTTAATGGCTATCTCAACAGAGTTTCGTACAAGCTGTGAAATACCCACAGCAGAAACTTGACGGTCTATTTTGTCATTGAGTTGTGCTGTAACTGTAAAGTTTTGTTTAACTAATGGTTGAGTATTAGGTTGAGTTTGATTTAATAAGTTAGGATCAGCCTCAAGTGCCATACAACCTGTTAAAAATAAGGTTGCAACAGACAAAAAGAGTAAAGAAAGTATTTTTCTCATAGTAAAATTCCTTTATATTGAAATGGTAAGAAAGTGCTTCTAAAAGCAGATATATTTTAGTTGTTTAGCTGTAAAAAAATAGTGAAATAAGCAAAATATTAAAAATATCGGACATATAATGACCAAATTTTATTTATCTCAACCCGCAATGACCAGCCCTGTCGGTGATGGCATTATTGAGCATCTTAATGTGCTACTCAATGACAATGCTTCGCCTTTGGCAGCGACACTTGAGCCTTATGCAATGTACGGTATTCAGGCTCATTCGCCGAAGTTTTTAGGCGAAGTGCGGTCGGTTTTGCGCGAGTTTCCAGCAGATTTGCCTGCGGAACATCGCAGTCGTAACAATCAATTGCTCTGGCACGCTTTAGCGCAAATTGAGCTGCAAATTCAGGCAGCGATTGCAAAATTTGGCGCAAATCGCACCGCTTGTATCATCGGTACCTCCACTACTGGCGTGGATGAAAACATTCCCGTCTTCAAATCAGCGGCAGAAACAGGCGACTGGTCAGGAGCCGATTTTAATCAACAACAACAATATTTTTCCGCACCTGCCGATTTCATCGCTT
>JBHACP010000070.1:0-5658 GCA_041854605.1 Actinobacillus sp. | reverse complement strand
GCTATTTTAACAAAATTTCACCGGCTGCTACACCTTTACCTTCCCCGTCACCACCTGTGTAATCAACGCCGCTCGGTATTCTTTCAAACGTTCCACCGACTCACCGATTTTTGCCTGCAAGCGGTCGATTTTGGCGGTTTCGGTGTCAAGATAGTCTGCGATTGCGACTTGTTCTGTTAGTGGGGGAAGTAAAACTTTATACGGTGCTAGCTGAACAGCTGATAATTGCCCTACAGCTGTACTTTCAACCGTGAAATCAATAACAGAGTTGATTAAGTAAGCGTAATAACGACAATCAAGCTCTTTTTTAGGGGTTAAAACTAAAAGACGTATAATCGCATCAAAAGCGTGATCACGATAAACGGCATAACCAACTTCACCTCGTCCGCTAACAGTAATACTATTAGCAGGATAAAATACCTGGCTTGAGTATCCATAAACCGCTGTTTTACTATTTGCATTGGTATAAATAGGGTGTGGATGCTCTGCATCTTTTTCTTTGGAAAAGAATTCAGGTTTAAGATCTCCACCTGCTTTAATCAAAAATAATTTTGAGATTGATGGAATTAGCCAATGCGCAGGCACTTTTCCAAACCACTGAATACCGCTGTCTTTGAAACAAATCTCCCCCAGCCCCTCTTTGCTAAAGAGGGGGGCTGTTTCGTGGTGTTTTGAGCTCTGAGCATTATTTTCGCTCAAGCTTGTTCCCCTCTTTTGTAAAGAAGGGCTAGGGGAGATTTTTACCCGCCCACACACGGCTTCGGTAATAAGAGCGGTGCGTTTTTCGCTTAATTTTTCCGACAACGCTTGTTGCTTAGCAATCAAGCGGTCGATATATGCTGTGCGTTCATCGAGATAGGCAGCGATGGTGGTTTGTTCTTCAATAGGGGGAAGGGCTATTTTTATACTTCCTAATGCTGCTGCGCCAATCTCCATAAATGTCGTGCCTGTTCCAAGCGTATTCAATCTTTCATTGCTTGAAGCTAATAAATAATATAAAAAATGGCTTTTGATTTTTTCATTGATAACCAATGATTTACAACCTTGATTGGTACACAATTCTTGTTCTGCAACTGCCACTTTGCCAATGGGCGCACGCGTGGTCAAAATAACGGAGCCTTTCGGTACAATATTTGTACCGCAATTTTGAAAACCTTCTTCGGTAATTTTTCGTTCTGATGTGGCGATAAATTTTTGGTTATTAATATCTTTAGGTGTAACCCAAATAATTTCACCATCCCAATAATCGGGGTTGGCTGAACTCGGTGTTGCGCCATTATAAATGGTGCAAGTATTTTTCAGACGGCATATACCCCAATGCTCCGGCACTTCCCCCAACCATTCCACACCACTGGGTTTGTATTGTTCGTATTTGTTCATTTGCAAATTTTTTCCTGTTTTTGACCGCTTGTAGGCTACATTTCTTGACTGATGGCACACCATAATTCGTATTTTAAAGCTTCATCATAATCTTCTTCGTTATTTAAAATGGAACAAATCAATTTATGTAGCAAATCTTTGGGAATTTTGCTCTCTGCCAACCAAACTACGATATTTTCCATTTTCAGCGTAAATTCTTTCACACAATAATCATAGCCGTTGAGCTTTAAAAAATATGCGCCTAACACAAGGCTAGCGCGTTTATTGCCGTCAAGAAATACGTGTAGTTTATTGATGGAATAAATCAGATGTACCAGTTTATCTTCAAAGGTCGGATAGTAGTCATCATTTTGAATATGCTCCAACACGCTGTGCAATTTTCCTTCACCGTCGGGGTATGTGCCAGCTAATCCACCTGATTTTTCAATAATCCAATCGTGCATTTTTACGCTGTGGGCAACGTCAAAATAAAGGGTTGTAAGTTTCATTTTAACGATCCTTTAAACGTTGCAATACGGCGAGTGTTTCAGCATCGTTTAATTGTTCTTGCAGCGATCTGCTACGTTCGCCAAGGAAGCGGTCAAAATCATTTTCAGGCACGGCTTGGATATATTGTTCCAACTTTTCGTGCAATACTTCCCGAAAACCTAAGTCTCGACTCGACATTTTGATGCGTGCGTCTAAAATAAACGGCTGCAAATAAGGATTTTCTGCTGCATCTTTAATGAGTTGATCTAATTCCACAGGTAACAATTTTCTACCCAAAGTTTCAGATTTTTTTTGCATTTCCACTGCCAAACCGTTTTCAAAACTGCCAATGGCTTTTAACACTTCGGCATACATTGTTTCTCGGGTTTGCTCTTTTTCTACTAATCTCAAAATTTGGCGGTATTCTTTAGTGTTTTCACAAAAAATGACTTGGTAGATTTTGTCAGTGTATAAGCCATATTTGCTATTACCCATTTCTAAATAATCTCGCAAAGCGTTAGTAAACTGTTTGCGGTAGCTTTCTTCTAAATAGGCGGCAGGTAAATAATCTGTATCTCTCTGATTGATAAACTTGGTTTTTCCGCCTGTTTTTTGAGCAATTACATCAATCACAATATCCAGCATTCGGCTGCGGATAAATTTAGCACGTTCACTTTCTGTGACCAGCATTGCAAGGTTGAGCAAAGCTCGAAAAGTGAAAATACCGAGTGATGGTGCTTTTGGGCTGATGTCGACGAAATTGATTTCGTCGACATAGGCTAACCTTATGTTTTTCAAGGCTTTTCCTTTTAATATTCGATAACCGTTTTTTGTTAATTCTTCCCCTGAATTGGCAATGTAGTTATCAATCGTCCTCTCGGTAACATCTAAAATCTGGGCTGCTTGCTGCTTGGTAAAAACGGTTTCATTTTCCCAAACCAAACCACCAAGCTGTAAATTGTTTTCCAATTCAGCCAAAGCATATTTGTTGTTTAGCACGTTACTGCGTGCAACTAATGATGTGGTTAAATCTTTATTCATTTTTACTCCTTACACATTCCCCAACATTTCCATAATCTCTTTTTCTAACGCATCAATATCCGCTTTGATTTCACTTAAAGCCCTTGGCGGTTGGTATTGGTAGAAATGGCGGTTAATAGGGATTTCATAGCCCACTTTGGTTTTGTCGTAATCAATCCAAGCGTGTTCAACGTGTGGCAACACTTCGGCTTTTAAGTAGGCTTCACAGTGGTCTTTCACAAGTTTGACCAATTCTGTCGGTTTGTTGTCGCTGTAATCCACAGGCAGCGGCAAACGGATGTTAGACGGCAATGGCACAAGCTCGGTATCTCGAAGTTGTGTATCCGGCTCCATATTGCCTTTGCTGTCTTTACAAATTTCGGCAGTTTGATCACGTTCACTTAATGCATCTAAAATTGCCTTTCTGAGCGGTGCGGCAAGTTTGAAATCAAGGGTTTTCATTGCCTTATCAAAGACTTTGAGAAACTCATTGCGGCTGATGTAAAGCGTATCGCCGATGGTTGAAAGTGCGGTCAAAATTTGCTGTTGTTGTCGCTTGCCTTCGGCTTCCTCTGCTTGAATTTCGGCTTCATCTTTGCGTTTTTTACTTACCGCTAAATTTGCAAATGCAGACTGAAGTTTTACTCGTTCAATGCGTTCTTGATTGACTTGGAAATTCAAACGTAACGGGCGTTCAACCGTGAGTTTTAAATAACCGAAATCTGGGTTGTTGAAAATTTTACTGCAAACTTTTGTGGAAATCTTACCGCTTGCACCGTCTTTAAAATCGGCGTAAAGCCGGGTTAAATCGGCGATTTGCTCGGCTGAAAGCTCATTGCGTTTATCGCCTAAAGATTTCGCCATTTTTTGATAATGTTGTGTGCCGTCAATAAGCTGCACTTTGCCTTGGCGTTGTGCGGATTTTTTGTTGCTGACAATCCAAACGTAGGTATAAATCCCTGTGTTGTAAAACAGTTGGTCGGGTAAGGCGATAATGGCTTCCAGCCAGTCATTTTCAATAATCCAACGGCGGATATTGCTCTCGCCACTGCCTGCATCGCCGGTAAATAGCGGCGAGCCGTTAAACACTACCGCAATTCGGCTACCGCCTTGCTCAGTAGGTTGCATTTTGGAAATCATATGTTGTAAGAACAATAACGAGCCATCATTGATACGTGGTAAGCCTGCACCAAAACGCCCGGCAAAGCCGCTTTTGGCTTCGTCATTAATAAAATCTTGCTCGTTTTTCCAATCCACGCCAAAAGGGGGATTGGAGAACATATAATCAAATGTCTTACTACTATGTCCATCATATGGCACAAAACCTGTATTGGTGTTTTTATTATTTTTTACACCGAGGGTGTCGCCATAAACCAAATTACCAATAGGCTCATCTTTAATAAGTAGGTCGGCACAGCAAATGGCGTAAGATTCCGCATTGTACTCTTGTCCGAACAGTTTCAGCTTGATGGTATCGTTGTAGTTTTTTAGGTATTTTTCTGATTCGGAAAGCATTCCGCCCGTGCCTGCAGTCGGATCGTAAATGCTGGCAATGACGTGAGGCTGGCTTAAACGCTTTTGGTCTTCTTCAAAAATCAGGTTTACCATCAGGTTAATGACTTCGCGTGGTGTGAAGTGATCACCGGCTTCTTCATTAGCTTGTTCGTTGAATTTACGTACCAACTCTTCAAAGATATAACCCATTTGCAAGTTGGAAATATGTGTAGGCGAAAGATTGATGCCGTTTTCTTTCAAATCTTTTTGAAATTGTGAAATGACGGCATATAGACGGTTACTGCTATCGAGTTTTTCGATTTCATTTTCAAATTCAAATTTGTCGAAAATATCTTTGGCTTTGGCAGAAAAACCTTGTAGGTATTTCACTAAATTAGCTGCGATGTGGTCAGGGTCTGCCAGTAATTTTTGCAAATCAAAACCGCTGGTATTGTAAAGCGGTTGCTCACGGTTGGCATCGGCAACTTCAGTCAGTGCCTTTTCATACAATGCACCTTTAGGTGCTTTATCCCCCATCTTCGCCAATTCGTCTGCTTTGGCTTTCATTACCGCAGTATAAGGCGATAAAATCGCATCAAAACGCGCTAAGACGATAAGCGGCAACATCACACGACGGTATTGTGGCGGGCGATAAGTGCCACGCAACATATTTGCCATGTTCCAGATAACAGATGAAATAGTCGATTGTTTGGTGTGAAGAGCGTTGGTCATTAGATATCCTGATTTAATCATAAAATTGACACCATTCTAACGAAATGAGGACATTAATACCATCAACCCCTTAAAAAACAAGGGCATCAATTCGATGCCCTTTGAATGAATGTTGAAAATTACGTTAATTCCGCCCTCAATTTCTTCGTGACGTCCACCATCACTTGCAACTGTTCGATGGTTTCTTTCCAGCCACGGGTTTTTAAGCCGCAGTCCGGGTTGACCCATAAACGTTCTTTTGGCACCACTTTCAAGGCTTTACGCAACAGATGTTCGATCTCTTCTGCTTTGGGTACGCGTGGGCTGTGGATGTCGTACACACCAGGTCCGATGTCGTTAGGGTATTTGAAGTCGGCAAAAGCGGTGAGTAATTCCATATCGGAGCGTGAGGTTTCAATGGTAATCACGTCTGCATCTAAGCCAGCAATCGCAGGTAAAATGTCGTTGAACTCGGAATAACACATATGGGTATGGATTTGGGTGTCATCTTGTACGCCCATATAGCTTAAACGGAAAGCTTCGCCTGCCCATTGCAAATAAGCGTCCCAATCTGACCGCTTGAGT
>JBHACP010000069.1:0-9671 GCA_041854605.1 Actinobacillus sp. | reverse complement strand
TTTCAAAAACAGCGACATCGACTTATCACTATCGTCCAGTTTCATAAATTCAAGAAATTCAAAATAGGACAGGGAATGGACATTAATTTCAATGGCTCGCCCACTCAGGCTGCCTGCAATATCCCGTGAAAGCAAATGAGCGTTGCTGCCCGTGCAATACAAATCCAATTCGTCATCTAATAAAAGCGAACGCAACGCTTGCTCAAAACCTGTAATTTCTTGAATTTCATCGATAAAAATGTAATTTTTTTGACCGCACTTTTTCTGCTCTTGTACAAAATCGTTTAGGTTTTCAGCGGTTGCAATGTGGCTAAATGCTAAGTCTTCTTTATTGATATAAATAATGTGAGCATTTTTATCTGCAGCTTTGATCTCTTGCATAATCTGAAACAGCAAATAGCTTTTGCCTACACGGCGTTGCCCTGTAAAGACTTTAATCAAACTTTTACCAATAAACGGACGCACCCTTTCAAAGTATTTCTGGCGATAAACTAAATCTTTTTTCATATTATCTCCTTCATCTATGCTTGATACTCTACCTTTAAATCTAAAAAGTTTCAATTATATTTGAAACTTTTATGAAATATATCAAAAGTTCCAATTATAAAATAACAATCCCACTACCAATTCACTCCCCTAAACCTCTCCACCAGAAAATCCACCAATGTGCGGATGGTTAAAGGCAGTTTGTGGCGAGAGGAATATAGGGCGTAAATTTGATAGGTTGGGAGTTGCCAGTCGGTCAAGATTGACACTAATTGCCGGTTGGCTAAATGTTCGTTTAAAAGATATTTCGGTAGCATTGCGATGCCGCCGCCTGCGAGTGTGAGATTTAACAAGGCGCCGGTGTCATTGGTGGTGAATTGGCTGGTGAGTTCTAGGCTGATTTCACGATCGTTTTGATAAAACTTCCACTCTTTACGGTTGATATTGGCGTGTGCCAAATAGATGTGTTCCGCCAAATCCTGCGGTGTTTTGGGAATGCCCTTTTGAGCCAAATATTCAGGGCTGGCAACCAGTAACGAATGGCAAGTCGCCAAAGGGCGCGCAATTAAACTTGGGTCAGGCTGATTGGTAAATCGAATCGCTAAATCAATGCGTTCATCAATTAAATTGACCGACTGATCGCTTAATTGCAACTGAATATTCAGTTTTGGATGGCGTTGTAAAAAATCTTTGATCGCCAGTAACAAATGGGTGCTGCCAAATGATGAATTTGAGGCAATCCGCAGTGAGCCTTGCAACTCCCCTTGTTGTGCTAACACGTCTTGTTCAATTTCGGTAGCCAAAGCGACCATTTTTTGACAATGGGCTAAGGCGCGCTCGCCTGCGGAGGTCAGCGAAACGCGGCGTGTGGTACGTTGTAATAACCGCGCATGAAACCACTCTTCCACCAATGCCACCGCCCTTGTGACCATTGGGCGGGATAAATCCAACCGATCTGCCGTTGCGGTAAAACTCCCCGTTTCAACCACTGTCAGAAAAATATTCATTGCCTCGATACGATCCATATCACCCCTCTATTGTTACAATTTTTGTAATAATTATATTCAAAAGACGCTATTTTTCCCATTTTTTATTTCAATATAATGCAGCTATTCAATAAACAACATTATTCATTCAAGGAAAATAGATGACGTAAAACAACCTGAAGGTTATAAAGCCATTTGGGAATATCCAAACGCAAACTTAGCCCAATTTGAGCAATTTATGGAAAATCGTGCGGAAGTGGAAAAATTCCGCGCCCAAGTTCGCCTGTTTGTTGGCGATGTGAAAGGGCAATCTTCTGCCGGTGAATGGGGATTGACGCCAAATCAAATGCGATAAACATTGCATGTTAATGACTTGACACAAAACACGCGGTGGGATTTTAAGAGAAGTTTGCAAATGCAAAATCACTCTTAAATTCGACCGCTTATGCTCTTTCGCCAAACCTTTCCTTTAAAATTTTTTCCAACACATCAAACACCACTAACACTCTTTTCGGGGTTAGCGTCTGATAAGGGCGGTACAGATAAAATTGCCATTTTTCAAGCGGTAGGTTTGGCAATAAAATTTGCAATTTTAACCTATGACGGTGCAATTACGGAAAACGTGCAAGGGGCTAATCACATTAGCCCCACAAATTTGTTCATTAAAACTATAAATCCACAGGCTTCCACTCTTGCCCTACCACTGGCGGTAGCCACGGGCTGCCTTTGATGCACATTTCCCATAGCATATCAGGAATACCGTAGTGATCCGCTTGTGTTGGGTTGAGTTCGCTGACAATCTCATCTACTCTGCCCTCTGCTAATAATGTGCCGATGGTTGGATTAAGCATAACCGCTTTACCAAGGGCGATAAACGCTGTCCAGCCTGTGTTATAGGCATTTAAAATCTGCTCGGCTGTGAGTAAATTGCCTACGCCAATCAACGGTAATTTTCCGCCAATACGTTCGTGAACTAATTGCATACGAGTAATATTCGTGTCTGCGCCACGGCGTGCTTGCTTGTAGAAATCCCATAATGAGATATGCAAATATTGCAATGGTTTTTCCACTAAGGCATCAATTAACGCAAAAGTATCCGCCATTGTTAAGCCATTTTCACCGGGTTCTTCCGGCGAGAAACGGTAGCCGATAATAAAATCCGGGCGGTTATGTCGTTGGCGTACCGCCGTCACTTTGTCGATAACTGCCATTGGGAACGCCATACGTTTTTCTTGGCTACCACCCCACGCATCGGTGCGGCGATTAGTTTGTGCTGAATAGAATTGTTGGATCAAATAACCGTTCGCACCGTGAATTTCCACACCGTCAAAACCTGCACGAAGTGCCAAATCTGCGGCGTTGCCAAAAGCATCAATCAACGCCAAAATCTCAGCTTCCGTTAAAGCTCTTGCCCCCACCTCGGCATTTTCGCTTGGTGCGACCATATCCTTACCGTTCAGCAACGCTGGAATAGATTTATCGCCACCGTGATGAATTTGTAAAATCGCTTTTGCGCCTTGTGCTTTAAGCAAATTTGCCGTGCGTGTAAGGCTGTCTAACTGGCTTTCGTGGATCGCCTCAGGCTGCCCGACAAAGGCTTTCCCACCGTCTGCCACCAGCGTTGCGGCCGTAATAAACAAACCGATATTTTCCGCTCGATTGCTTAAAAAGCGTTGTTCTTGCTCGCTCAACGTCCCGTCTGGATTTGAGGCAAAATGTGTCATCGGTGCCACCGCAAGGCGGTTCGGGATTTCCACACCATTATTTAAGGTGTAAGGTTGAAAAAGTGCGGTCAATTTTTCTTTCATATTTTTTCCTTTTCTAAAATTTAGAACTGAGTTTGACGATGTGTCTTAATAAACACATAACCGAAAAAGAGGGCAAATAAAAAATCGCCTGCGCCATAAATCGCGAAGAAAATAGCTAAAAATAGGTTTTCACCCCAGAGATTTGCCAATGTATCGCCATTATTCATCAGCCAATATACCCACGCCACTACATATACCCATTTTTCGATAAAAAACACCAAAATCAGTTTGGGTACTTGATGATAACGAGTAGAAACAGATAAATACGTCAGCCCCCATAAAATAATCCCCACTTGCCCTAACCAAGAGAATACCACAGGGTCAATAGTGGCAATGGTTTGATCCGTAAAGCATTTTGTCGGTACTAAAATACCCGTTAAGTTATAAAGTCCGGCGAGTAAGAAACCGAATGTGATTTTTTTTGAAACAGAATTTTGATTTTGCATTGGATTGTTCTCTTTGTGAAAGAAACAACATTGTAGCCCGATTATTATCTTGATAAAATCACTAATAAAGACATTCTCTATCTCAAAAAATGGAATAATATGAATAAACTTGATGCGTTACGTTACTTTTGTGTGGCAAGTGAAACTCTCAACTTTCGTGAAACGGCGGTACGTTTATCTGTTTCGCCACAAGTCGTCAGCCGAACTATTGCGGAGCTAGAAAATACTTTGGGCGAACCACTATTCAAACGCAACACCCGTAACGTTCAGCTTACCGAGTTCGGTCAGCAATTTTTAGTAGAGGCACGACAATTTTTAAATGAAGAGGCGCGTTTATTCAGCTTTGCCAAAACCAACCAACAAGCTATTCAAGGCACGGTGCGGATTACCCTGCCACCACTGCCTCATCACACACAGATTTTAGCGGACTTATTGCAAGCCATTGCGCCCTATCCGAACTTAGCCATTGATTGGCGAGTGGATTTAACCGCATTAAAAACGGTGGATAATCAAATTGATATGGGTATTCGCATTTGCCAAAAGCCCGAACCGGACTGGATTACGCATCATTTAGCCACCGTAGAAGAAAAAATTGTTGTCTCGCCAACCTTGATCGAAAAATTTGGAATGCCTACGGATCTCACCGATTTGGCTAAACGTTATCCACTGGCGGCGATGTTTAATGCATTGCAAGGGCGTATTTGGCAATGGCAAATCAATGCCGAGCAGACCATCACACCACTTAACCCCAAATTTATCAGTAACGATATGGCAAGCGAACTGCAAGCCACCCTATCAGGGCAAGTTTGTTCACAATTATTAGATATGTTTTGCCAACCTTATTTAGACAGCGAAGAACTCGTAGAACTTTTCCCCGACATTCCTAAACAACCGTGGCAAATCTACCTTTACCGCCCATATCAAACCGTTACCCCTTTACGAATTGTGAAAGTGTTTGAACTGTTAAGAGAAATTTTGAGTAAGCGGTTGGATTTTTAGCGAGGTTGGGAATAAAAATACAAGCGGTGTCAGACCGTTGACAAACCCTATACGAGCCGTATAGAGTTATTTAATCTGAGCCGCTCTGCGGCTCAGACCACTGACAAACCCACCTTTACAGGCTTTCTGTCAAAGGTGGGTTTATTTTTTGTTGTTTTATCTCTTTCTTTTGCATTTCACTTCGGATAGTCATTCAAGCGGTCAGTCTTGTGGATTTTTTTACTATTACCGCATATTGATAAAGGCTGTGCCATAAAAAACGTAAAAAAGCCCATAGCACAAGGGCTATCTTCTTGATATTTTGTGCCATTGCCGCTAGGAAGCATTGCATTTGTACTTTCGACAACCCTCTGTAACGGGCGTAACGGTGTCCGTGGTGTTGTTTGGCGTCCGCAAAGCTACGCTCTACGGTTTCGGCTCGACGTTTGTAGAGTTTTTTCCCTTGCTCCGACAGTCTCACCGCATTGGCGTTGTCCATCGCAGCTTGATAGATGTGTCGGGTTATCAGCCTTTCGGCTTTTTGATTTTGGGTGCACTGCGAACGAAGGGGGCAAGTCTGACAATAAGCCGGGTTGGATTTGTAGGTATGATAGCCTTCTCTTGTGGTGGTGCTGTAAAGGAGCGGTTGTCCCATTGGGCAGGTGTAACAGTCCTTGTCCGCATCGTATTTAAAATCTCGTTTTCTCAGGCTGTTTTTCCCTTTGGTCGGACGGCGATAACCAAACACGCCAACAATCTCTCGGCGAGCCAGACTTTCTGCGATAGGGGCAGTAAAATAGCCGGCATCCAGCCCAACAGCTTGGGGTTTGAACTGAAAACGTTGCGTGGTGGCATCAAGGCGGGCGATATAGGGCTGACTGTCATTAACATTACCTGCCGTGGCAAAAGTATCTAAAATAATACCGCACTTACCATCGACCGTGCGGGGGGCAAGGTAAAAGAACCCTTTCGGTTTGTTATCTCGGTGCATATAACCACTTTCAGGGTCGGTATTACTGATCTTGGTGTCTTTGACTTCAGCCGCTTTCTCACTCGCCTTTAACGGCTTTTTTCCTTTTTCTTCCCGCACTTTCGCGACATCTTGGTTGAGCATATCAATGTACCGGCTCACACGCACTTCACGCTTTTCATTATGCTTTTTGTTCTTGTTGGCACTGGCTTTTAAATGGGTGCTGTCGGTAAACAGATATTTGCCACCCACCAAGCCTTTTTCCATCGCTTGCCATACTCTTGGCAATAAAGATGGGCGACCTCATCACGGATAAATTCAAAATCAATGGCTTTGGCGACCTTGCGAACAAGATGGTCTTTGGGAACCAACTGCTCAAGACTTATCATCTCGAGTTCATATTGAGGAGAAGGGGGATTTTTAAGCATAGGCATTTCCTTTTTTCGATATGCCTATTAGATCAAACCTCTAGAGAGATGTCTAGAGGTTTGTCAGCGGTCTGAGGCGCAGAGCGGCTCTTTTTTTCAGCCCCAACGGGGCTGGGCTTAATGAACCTAGCACGGCTCGTGCTAGGTTATTTATCGTTTATTGGAGCAAACGATGTTTGCCCCATACTTATTTATTTAACTGTTCGGGATTTCCACTCCTGATGAAAGTAAATCTTGAATATCCGATTTCAATACATCCGCTTTTGGTCCGTAAATAGCTTGGATACCTGTATCTTTGATGATTAATCCCATTGCACCGGCTTGTTTCCAACCTGCTTCGTCACCCACCAATTCAGCATTGTGAACCGTGATACGTAAACGTGTCATACAAGCATCTACATCCGCGATATTATTACGGCCACCAAGTAAATTCACGATTTGCACTACTTGTGCACTGGCATTAGCGACTTTAGGTTCATTGCTTGAACTATTGTCATCCGCATTTTTCGCATCGTAGTTACCGTTACGCCCCGCCGTAGCTAGGTTGAATTTCTTAATCATAAAGTTAGCAATAAAGAACATCACAACAGCGAATAGGATGGATACCCAAAGAAAGTTGATGACGTCCATTCCAATACCGGCTTTTATAGACATCGGTGTTCGTGTTAAAAACTCAATATTTCCGAATGAATGCACACGTAAATCTACAATATCAGCCATGGCAAATGCAGCACCTTGCATTAAGGCATAGACAATGTAAAGCGGAAGTGCGACGAACATAAACATGTATTCAATTGGCTCTGTTACACCTGTTAAGAATACGGCAAGGGCAGAAGAAAGGAAGATACCTTTGTAGATCGTTTTCTTGTCTGCATCCACGTTCATATACATGGCTAATGTCAAGCCCATTAAGATACCACTTGAGCCAATCATTTGGCCTACTTTGAAACGAGCCGGTGTGACCGTTGAAAGTAAGTGGTTATATTGTTCTAAATTACCGGCGTCTTTAAGGTTAATTAAATCACTGATCCAAGCAAGCCATAGTGGGTCTTGGCCAAAGACTTGCGCCCCTTGATGCGCGCCTGTTAAGAAAGTATAAGTACCGCCCAATGAGGTGTAGTTCATTGGAATGGTTAACATATGATGTAAGCCGAAAGGTAGCAATAAACGTTCTAATGTACCGTAAATAAATGGTGCAAGAATTGGCGCGGTATTTTGTGAATTCGCAATCCATTGACCAAAGTGGTTTATGCCGGTTTGTACCAGTGGCCAAAAAATTGACAAGATTAATGCCACAATGACAGAGCGATAAATCACCACGAAAGGAACAAAACGTTTACCATTAAAGAAAGTCAATACTTCGGGTAATTTGCGGAAATTGTAGTATTTATTGAACGTTGTTGCCCCCACAAAACCTGCAATAATCCCCACAAACACCCCCATATTTAAAGCAGGTTGTCCGAGTACATTCACGAAGTAGTTTGCCACAGGTATCTCACCGGCTAATAAGGTGCTGACATGTGTATTGGGATCAGCAAGCATATCAAGTTTTACACCGAAGAAGTTACCTGTAATAAGGTTAATTAAAATAAAGGCTAGACCTGCAGCGAAAGCACCGCCGGCGCGTTCATTTGCCCAGCTCCCCCCGATGGCAAGTGCAAATAAAAGGTGAAGGTTACCAATAATCCCCCAACCGATTTGCGCGATGATATTGCCAAGGCGTAGCACCCATTCAGCCTCGCTGAGTAACGGTAATGAGTTACCGATACTTACCATTAAACCTGCCGCTGGCATCACGGCAATCACCACCATTAGGCATTTACCAAATTTTTGCCAGAATTCAAAACTCAGTAGTTTTTTCATGTATGTACTCCTAGAAAATGAGATCGACTTCCACACCAAAATGGTCGGAAACCACAGCTTTATTTTTGCCATTGAAAATCACTTGGCTTAATAAAACACGTTTTGCTTGATTTAAAAAAATGTAATCTAATCGCTTCTCTTCACTATGATCACGCCAGCCATCAATGGCTTTTTCTACTGTAATGCCGGCATCTTTTTGTTCAGCGAGATCGTAAGTATCAATCAGCCCAAGGGATTTAATTTGTTCATAAGCTTGCGGATTGGTGATAGCATCCGTATTAAAATCGCCCATGAAAATTTTGAGATGATTGGTTGATGTGCGTTCCACAATATTGCGAATGTTCTCAAGTTGATTTTCTTCTTTGCAATCAGGTAGATTGATATGGCAGGAATAGCATTCTACCAACTGACCTTGGTATTCCACTGTTAATCCTAAGATTTTTCGAGAAAGAATGGAATCAAGGCGTTGATGTTGGCTGCAATAAAAAGGAGCAACATCATACACAGGTAAGCGCGTTAAAAATGCAATACCTTCATCATATTTATCATAGCCAATATGTGAATTGCTCCAAAACAGCGAGTATTTTTGCTCAACTTGTTGGTTAATTTGGCGCAATAAAATTACGCCATAATTATCTTCTTTTAAACTGACAGAAAGTGATGGAGCAGTCATTAATTGATTGACTTCTTGCAAAGCAATCACATCGTAGCCCTTTTCTACAATCGTTTGAGCCAGTATTTGGATTTTATCCGCTTGGTTGTCTTCCAACCAAGCGTGTACATTGAGGGTGAGTAATTTCATTCTTTCCCCCTTAGCCCTCACAATGCCAAATATCCGCATTATATTGTGCGATAGTACGGTCTGATGAGAAGAAACCGGCTTTTGCAATGTTACAAACCACTTTCTTGTTCCAACTATCTTGGTCTTCGTAATCGGCTAAGATTTGCTCTTTGGTTTTCACATATTCGTTAAAGTCAATCAATGTCATAAACCAGTCTTTGTTCAATAACTCATTGTAAAGACGTTCTAAACGAGCTTGATTGCCCAACTTGATTAGCGCAGGATTCACAATGAAATCCACCGCTCTTTTAATATTTTGGTCATTAGTGTAGTAGTCTTTTGACACATAACCGGCTGTTTCGTAAAGTTTGATGATGTGCTCAGAATCTTTACCGAAAGTATAAATATTTTCTGCACCGGCAAGTTCCGCAATTTCCACATTCGCCCCATCCATTGTACCAAGCGTTAATGCACCGTTGAGCATAAATTTCATATTACCCGTACCCGAGGCTTCTTTTGAAGCAAGTGAAATTTGCTCAGAAATATCCGTTGCTGGAATGAGTTTTTCTGCCACGCTAACATTATAGTTTTCTACTAAATGCACATTTAAATATTGATTCACTTCAGGATCATTGTTGATTAACTCTGATAAGCAAAGAATTAAGTGAATAATATCTTGTGCAATAATGTAAGCTGGTGCAGCTTTACCACCAAAAATAACGGTAATTTTACGTTTCGGTAATTTACCTGCTTTAATTTCAAGATATTTATGAATGACATAAAGCGCATTCATTTGTTGGCGTTTATATTCATGGAAACGTTTAATTTGCGTATCAATAATTGAATTTTCGTCTAACTCAATACCTTTATTTTCTTTTAAATAGGTTTTTAAGGCTAATTTATTTTGGAATTTAATTTCCGATAA
>JBHACP010000068.1:0-7630 GCA_041854605.1 Actinobacillus sp. | reverse complement strand
TTTTCGTTTTTACGACCCCTTGGTGCTGGAGCAATATTTTGACCGTTTAATGTATTATCCCAAAAAATTGGCAACTTTTTGGGGTGGAGGTTTAATTGAGGCTTTTATTTTGCCGAAAGGTGAGAAGGTGGTTTGTTATACGCCCGATACGCATATTGATTTCGCTCAAATCGAACCCGCCAAAAAGCAGTTTGATAAGTTTGAGATGGAGAAAGTGATTTACCAATATAACCAAAAATTGATGTTTAAATTGACAGAAGATATTATCGAAGCTTCACCGTTCTTACTGAAACATTATACCCGTAAAGAGATTGAAAATGTTGCGCGCTATCACTATAGCCTTAGCGATAAATATCAACTACACGAATCCATTACAATGGGCTATTGTACCCTAGCAACCCTGTTTTATGGTCAGCCTATCGATAAACTTGACCCTGAAGGGGTTATATTATTGTTATTAACGGCGAACTATCTGACGGAACAACAAAAAATGTACTACATTCAAGAACGCGTCACCTTTATGGACAAACAAGGCATGATTCACAACCGCTTTAAAGGAGAAGAATAATATGGCAGAGTTAAGCGCAAGCTTTTGTACTTTGAATCACAATCATCAATCAGAATTAAATAATACCGGAACCGATTGTTGTAGAAATGTGGTGGTTCTTCATCATAAAGATACCTTAGGGCGAAATTTACCCGCCGGGATTAAAGTCACGCTGTTTGACTCAGCGGGAAAACCTCATTCCGCTCTCATTGAGCAAAATGGAATAAGTCGGCACGGTGTTGATACTAGCACGGGCGCACCACAAGTACGCTGTGGAAACGTGTTTTGGCAATTAAGTCGGCGAACCGCGAGGGAAGATAAGGCGAAACATAAGAAACGGGAACATGTTCAGCGGATGGAAGCCAAAGCGGCTTATGCGTTATCGGAGAAAGATGAAAGCTTTATACAAGACCCAAGTGACGGCTATGTTTTAATTGAAGCTGAGGCTGATGGTGAAGTGAAAAAAAACGCTATGCCCCGATTTCAGCTAAGCCACCCTTTGAAAATAGGGGCTTTTTGGCAGAACGGGCATTATGAATGTCATATTTATGCAACCTATTTACCCCCGCCAATGTTGCTGAATTTGAGATTTCGTCAGGATAAAGTAAACCGTTTGCAGAATGAGGCTATCGATAAAATGATTTCGCAAATTGAAAGTGATGGAGGGGTGGCGACCTTATTTATTCACGGTTATAACGTTCCGCTAGGCGTAACGGGGCGATTTCCGAGTTTTGAAGACACCGTTCACCAGGGAGTAGTCAGCAAGAATATTCCGAAACCACCGTATATAACCTCGGATTATAAAAACCTGTTTGGCGAAGAGGCACAGGAAATTCAAGCGCCGTGGTTACATTATAGGCGAGAGGATTTAGAGAAGCTGCGTTGGGAGGATAATCAGGTATTTCAAAGGAAGAGAACTGTACATCCTCTTACCCAAGTGCCGACGATGAAAGAAAAGCGAGAAGAATTTAATGGCTTTGGGGCATTAAGTTGGTTTCCGCTGGTGGAATATTATTTGAATTTGGCAGCTTCGGGCAAAGACAAGCTCGACGACTTTGTCCAATGGGAAAAATACAGCCGGATTGTCGGCGTGACTTGGTCAGGCAGTGTCAATAAAGGCTCACGCTTTTTCCGTGCGGAAATGTATGCCAACGAAGCGGGGCGGGAGTTGGCGCGGGTATTGAAAAAATTTATTGATGCTGAGCTTAAAGTGAACATTTTAACCCATTCATTGGGTGCGCGAGTGGCTCTGTCGGCGTTAAATATTTTAGGTGATTTTGACGGAGCTTATGATGAAAAAATCAGCAACCTGATAATGTGGGAGCCTGCGGTCGCAGATAATGCCATCACCAATATAGAGGGGTATAGAAAGACGAAACAAACCAATCCGCTGGCGATGGAAATTTTTCCGTTTGCCCATAAAGCGGCGGAAAAAATCACGGTCTTGTATTCAAGCGAAGATGGCGTGGTTGATGGAGATAAGAAATGGTGGGATGGTGAGATAACCGGCATATTGGGCGGTGCCTATCCGAAGAAATACAATCATTTTTTCAGTCTGTTTACCCGAGGAACAAGTCTGATAGAGGACGATTATTACTTTGGTGATGAGATGAAGGAAGTAAGGCGACTTCAGCGCCGATTTGCTGGTGGCTATGTGTTAAATAAAGGAGCCGAGCGACGAACTTTAAGGGATGCAATATACAAAGAGGCAAAGGCATTAAACGAAGATAGTGAAGCGATTTCGGATAAACTAACGTATTTAAGACCTTGGAGTATGTTTAGGCGGTTTGATGTAAATAACCCAGAGCATAAAGAAATATTGGACCATATTACAGATATCTTTATACAGCTGGTTGAAAATCGTTGGTCAGTGAAGAATGTAGATATTCGTCCGCCATTGGGGGCGAGGGGGGATTGGTATACGGTTCAGGGGAAAGAAGCTAGAAGTGATTGGAGTGTAAATCCCAAAGATGTAGAAGAAGATAAGTTTATCAGTAGCTCATCAGTCTCACTTAAAAATCCAAACGGAAAAATCGCCTTTTTTGACCAAACTACGCCTGAGGGCAAACCTTATTTTCTAACGCATTCTGCTATGCGGGATTCGGAATATAAAAAGGAATTTGAGGATATTTATACGTATAGTTATAAACAATGGATTATGAATACCATAATGGATAATTCAGCTTTCGGAAAGCAATATAAAGCGGAGTATGTAAAATGAAAACACTATTAAAATTTTTTAGCTTGTTGATTTTGTTATGTCTTTCGGGTTGTGGTACCAGCCCCGTGGTGTCATTAGGGGTTTCTAGTGACGGGCAGTATGTGATTACCGCCCACGAACAAGGGGAATTAGTTCTATGGGACGTGGCTAAAAAATCGAAAAAGATGTTGGCGAAAGAGGCTAATATCCATAGTGCTTACTTTATTCCGGATAGCCTCGAATTTATGTGGCAAGATAATAAAAATATTGTGCATATTCAAGATGTGAATGGAAAAGAAACCAGTTCCTTCAAACATTTTGAGACAGACGGTCATCAAATGACAGCCGATAAATCCTTTTATTTATCGGCGGATAAATGGGGAAAATTATATAAGGGCTATGGTGATAATTTAGTGCCGATTTATACCGACACCCCTATTGGTGGCTTTCAGCCTTATAGTTTATCGATTTGGGGAAATTATATTTTATCAGCCAGCCATACTACATCGGGTCGAAAATCGCCGCCTGTGACCACAAATTTAACCATTGATCCCGTTAATCCAGAAGATCATAAAAGAAGCAGTTATGATGGCGTAACCTTATGGGATAAAACCACCCTCAAACCAATCGCCCGATTATGGGGAGATCTGGGGCCAACCGTCGGCACCATCAGCCCTGATGGCAAATGGATTGTGACGGGGAGTACACATCAACTTAAATGGATACGGAAAATCAATGAGTTGGATAATCGTATTGGCTTAGAGAGTGCTTATGGCATTTATAATGAAAAAACGATGGAGTATGAAGTAAATAAGCTCCCGCCAATACCTACTAAACTTCAAGGGAAAAAATTTACGAAAATTTTTGAAGTTTCTGCAATAGCATTTGTAACAGATAAGGACTTTATCTTATTTCAGCCAAGACCTGAAAATGAACTTGCAGCACTTTATACTACAGGAGAACCGTTGGTTCAAGGTTATGCGTTAGTTCAAGGTTATGTAGATATAGGTAAAGGTATTTCACTTAGAAGCCTGAGTATTGCCTCTGCACCAAAGGCACATATAGTAGCAACAGGGCAATATGAGAAAGGTGGAATCAATGTTTATCGCTATCACCCTGAAAGCAAAGAGTTAGAAAAAATCTGGGAAGCGGATTGATGAAATAAAGAGCGGTGATTTTAGACATTCAAACTGAAAATCACCGCATTTTTATGTCCTTACAAGCGGTCGGATTTTTGAAATTTTTTGCAAATCGCAATGCGGGATTCGGAAGATAAAAAAAATTTGAATATATTTAGATATATAAACGAGGGGCGAGGCATAGCAGTTTATCGCTCTTAGTTTTTTGTGGATACCAATGTGCGGTAACGAATTTGATAATTTCTAAACGAAATTGATATGGATAATATAATCTGCACCTCAAATTAGCGATCTAGGTTTTGAGGTGCAGATCAACGTGTCGTTAAGTTTTTAGGTGTTTAACTGACAATTCGGATTACTCGATATGAACCTGATATTTACCGTCTTCAAAGTTAAGTGAGATGTTTGACATCTTTTCACCACTGGCGATACGTTGAAGTAGTGCTAATGAAAGCGGTGGTAAAAGTTGTCCTTCAAGAATCGCATCTACTAAACGCGCACCATTTGCATCGGCTTCACATTGCTGTTCAATATGTTCAAGGATATTTGGCGCAATACTGAATGTTGCTTTATAGCGTTCGGATACTAATTTTTCTAATTTTGCTAGTTTTGCTTTCACAATGCGCTGCATTACATCAGTACTTAAATAGTGATACTGCACAATTTGCATACGGGCAAGCAATGCTGGCTTGAAGAAAGCGAGCAGTGAACGACGCAGCTCTTCATCAGTTTTCACGGCGAAGCGATCATTAGCCGCATCAAAGCCACAGTTTGAAGTGAGCATAAAAAGAATGTTTTTACAATCAATCAAACGTCCTTCACCATCGGCAAGCTCACCTTTATCAAAGGCCTGATAGAATAAGTTTAATACATCAGGGTGGGCTTTTTCGACTTCGTCTAACAGCACGATGGAGTAAGGTTTTTGGCGAATGGCTTCAGTGAGTAAACCGCCTTCACCATAGCCCACATAACCTGGCGGTGAGCCGATTAAACGCGACACAGTGTGTTTTTCTTGATATTCGGACATATTGATAGTGGTAAGGAATTGTTTTCCACCAAAAATGTGTTCGGCAATTTGAATGGCGGTTTCGGTTTTTCCCACACCGCTAGGTCCTACAAGCAATAATGCACCAAGCGGTGTGCCCGCACGGCGTAAATCTGCCATAGCGGTGAGCAGGTTTTTGTGAATTTGCTCAATGGCTTGGGGTTGTCCCTTAATGTTATCGTTGAGAATTTCAGGGAGTTCGGTCAGTTTAGTGAGTTCATCGCCTGTCATACTATTTACAGGAATCCCCGTTAAATCAGCGATGATTGCTGTAATTTGTTTACTGCCCACTTCCGCATGAATTAAACACTCTTCCGGTTTAATTGCTTCGTATTCTGCTTTTTTCGCTTGTAATTGGGTAATCCATTCCTGGCGTTCTTCTTCCGCGTATTCAGCCTCGTTGTCAGACAGTTTTTCACGTAAAGCTAAGATTTCATCCACTAAAGTTTTTTGTGCATTAAATCGTGTAGAAAGCGCAGTTTTTTCTGTCTCGCATTCCGCCAGTTGATTTTCTAATTTGGTTTTCACACTATGATCAACGGTTTCACCCAATTGATAATCTCGATCAAGTTCAGCTATTGCGACTTTAATTTCATAGATTTTATTTTCAAGATAGCTTAAACGTTTTGGTGGCGTACCTTTTGCGGTAGAAACACGAGCACAAGCAGTGTCCAAAATATCAATCGCTTTATCTGGTAATTTTTTTGCGGCAATATAGCGAGCTGATAATTTTGTTACTGTCTCCAAAGCTTCACCTGTGATGTAAACGCCGTGAGCTTTTTCATAAAGTGGTTTTAAACCACGCAGAATTACGATGCTTTCTTCAATAGAAGGTTCATCTACTTTCACCAACTGAAAACGACGAGAAAGTGCTGGATCGCGTTCCACGTATTTTTTGTATTCAGACCACGTGGTGGCTGCAATAGTGCGCAATTCTCCGCGTGCCAATGCTGGTTTTAAAAGATTTGCTGCATCGTTTCCACCTTCACTGCCTCCAGCCCCAATAAGCGTATGCGCTTCATCAATAAAAAGAATAATTGGTGTGGTGCTATTTTTAACAAAATCAATGACAGATTTTAGACGTTTTTCAAACTCGCCTTTGATGGACGCACCAGATTGCAAGGCAGCAAGATCCAAGCTCCAGAGTTCGACATTTTGCAAATGGGGAGGTACTTGTTTGTTTATGATACGCAATGCCAAACCTTCAATCAAAGCGCTTTTACCTACTCCAGCATCCCCTACTACAATAGGATTATTTTTTCTTCTGCGTGAAAGAATGTCGATCATCAAATCAATTTCTTGATCACGTGCGAGTACAGGATCAATATTCCCTGCTAAGGCTTTCGCCGTTAAATTTTCTGCAAAACGGGCTAAATCGGAAGCATCAGTTTGCGTTGCTATTGGAGTATGGCTATTTTCCTGAGCGGTTTGTGATTCTGCTGAACCTTTGGCAAATTCAAGCAAAGAGTGGCGAAGTGTCTCTTTATTAAGTTGATTTAAAAAACTTGCTGCCGAAGTTGGTAAATAACGTGATGCATTTAATGTAAGAGCTAAGAAAATTGCCGCACTTCGGATTTGTGTTTGTTCAAATTCAAGGGAGCCAAGCAACCAGGCTTCTTGTAACATTTCAATAAGAAGTGGAGAAAAGCTTGGTACAGAATCGATATTACTGTTTGAATGTTGATTGCTGCGTAATAAAAGTGCGGTCAATTCTTCGTGAGAAATATTAAGCTTACTTAAAATAAAGCGCACGTCAGAGAATGGATTTTCTAATGATTTAAGTAATAAATGGGCAGGAAGCACTTCCGTTTCACCACAACTAATGGCGTATGCAGCGGACTCTTCTAACATTAGTTTAGAGACATCATTTAACGCCCCCAATGTTGCGGCTAAGTTAATTTTTATCATTATGCGAGATCCTTATGTCTAATAAAGCAATTTGAGAGATAAATTAAACCTGAGCATTCTATTTTTTTATACGCAATTTGACTACAATTATTTTAATTATTTAGGAATGTGCAAAATCTACCTTTTTACATTATACTTATATTATTTCTCCCCCCCTTAATGAAAGAACACTATGGCAGCCCAATCTGATTACCGTTATACCTTGGAAGCAAATGAAAACTATCACTTCGATGTCATTAGTTTTAAACTCACCGAAGGGCTTTCCGAGCCGTTTAAATTGGAACTGAAGTTATCAAGCTTTGACCCAGACATCTCTTTTTCCGCTTTGATAGATACCCCAGTGACGTTTACCTTTTGGCAAGGTGAGCAAGCCGTTCGTTATGTAAACGGGATTGTGACGGGGTTTGGCTTGGGCAAGAGCGGTTTTGTGCGTACCCATTATCATATGGTGGTGGAGCCTGCCTTGATTCGAGCGGCACTGCAATCGGACAGTCGTATTTTCCAACATCAAAACAGCGAAAAAATTCTGCGCACATTGTTACAAAAAAATCGGGTTGAAAGTGTTGCCTTTGAGGCGTTACCAGCGGATTGGGAGCGAGAATATTGCGTGCAATATCGTGAAACGGATTTGGCTTTTATGGAACGCTTAGCGGCGGAAGAAGGCTGGTATTATTACTTTACTCACCGTGCAGACAGTCACGAGTTGCGCTTTGCGCATCAGAGCGTGAACTCACCGATTTTAGGCAACTTAACCTATAATGCCACACCTGCTGGCGACCGTCCTTTCGCCT
>JBHACP010000067.1:0-12219 GCA_041854605.1 Actinobacillus sp. | reverse complement strand
TACCTTGTTGATACGATGTAGTTCTGGAATCGACTCCACATTAAAGCAACGCACACCGACTTTCAAGGCTCGAGCAATTTCCGTATGCGATTTTGCCACCCCTGAAAACACGACTTTGGAAGCCTTGCCACCAGCGGCAAGCACGCGTTCTAGCTCACCTTGTGACACAATATCAAAGCCTGAACCAAGGCGAGCCATAACATTTAACACGGCAATGTTTGAGTTTGATTTTACGGCAAAGCAGACTAAATGAGGATGATCGCCAAAAGCATTATTAAAAGCGTGCCAATGACGTTCAAGCGTAGCACGAGAATAGATATAAGCAGGTGTGCCGTGTTGATTGATGATGTCGGTGATTGCCACATCTTCGGCAAAAAGTTGCTGGTTCTTAAATGAGAAATGGTTCATTGCGTTTCCGTTATTAAATTACTCTCTCCCCTTGTGGGAGAGAGGCAGCAAAAATAACTTAAGTTATTTTTTCAGAGAGAGAGGGATAGATATTATTTTGTTTGTTGAGCCTGTTCCGTTTCAGGAAAATAAAGCGGACCTTTCACACCACAAGCGGTCAAAAAACTGGCTAAAATTGCAAATAAAATAAATTTTTTCATAACGATTCCTTAATCCAAAAAATTGCAATAATTCTAAAGCAAAAAAGCCATTTCCGCAAAGAAATGGCTTTAATAGTTATGCGTATGCTTTAAAATCTTGTTTACGAATGCCTAGTGCCAATAACACAGCAAAATAGATTATCGCCGCAAGAACAATAAGCCATAACAACCACCACACTTTGTGCCAAGTAGTCATCGCAAACCATATTTCCACAGTTGGTGAGAAGTAAAGGACGCCTCCCCCCATTGTCAGCGCTGCAATGGCTAATTTCAGTACAAAAAAAGCAGTCTTACGACTAAGATGATAAATATGGTTTTTCGCTAATCCTCGATAAAGCAAGGAAGCATTAATGGCGGCAGAAAGCGCCGACGCCATCGCCAGCCCTAAATAACCGAATGGAATCGCCAATACACCGAAACACATATTACTAGCGGTAGCAATTAAGCCGATTTTTACAGGGGTTCTGGTATTTTGATTAGCATAAAACCCATTGGCAAGAATGCTAATCAGCATATAACTATTCAACCCTAAACACATAATCCACAGTGCGTGAGCAGTAGCTTGCACGTCGCTTAATCCAAATTTACCTCGCATAAAGAGCGTCATAATCATCGGTTCAGCCAGCACTGCAATGCCCACCATCGCTGGAATCCCAAGCAATAATACCATTCGCACGCCCCAATCCATTGTGCTTTGAAATTCAGCTTTGCGTTGCGTTTCTTCAATCTCTTTTTTCTTGGCAATACGTGAAAGGGTTGGCAGCACTACCGTTGAAATCGCAATCCCGAAAATACCAAGCGGAAACTCGATCAAGCGGTCGGAATAGTAGAGCCAAGTGATAGAGCCAGTAATCAAGAAACTAGCAATAATTTGATTCAGCAGCAGGTTGATTTGCGTAACTGACACCCCAAATAAGGCTGGCAACATCAAGGTTCGCACCTTTTTTACCCCTTCATCATTCCACGCCCATGTCGGTTTAACCAACAAACCCGCTTTTTTCATAAACGGGATCTGGAACAGAAATTGCAACAACCCGCCTAAGAAAATCCCCCACGCCAAAGCGACATCAGGCTGCTCAAAATAATCAGCTCCGAATAACGCCATTGAAATGATAGCGACATTCAGTAATACAGGCGAAAACGCCATTACGCCAAATTTGCCGATAGTGTTCAGCACTGCCCCTGAAAGCGCCACAAAAGTAATAAACCACAAGTAAGGAAAGGTGATTTTTAGCAATAACGAGGCTTGGGTAAACTTGTGAGCGTCTGCCCCATCATTTAGCCAATCCAAGAACCAACCTGTACCGAATACGGCAGCAATCACAGGCGAACCAACCATTGCGAATAGCGTAACCATCGTCACAACCATCCCCAGTGAGCCTGAAACTTTGGCCACAAATTCTCTGGTTTTATCGAGGTCATTATCCGCATTATATTCCGCAAGCACAGGTACGAAGGCTTTAGAAAATGCACCTTCAGCAAATAAGCGACGAAGGAAATTCGGAATACGGTTCGCAAATAAGAAAACGTCGGAAACGGCTCCCGCTCCGAGCACGCTTGCCACGATCATATCGCGTATCAAGCCAAGAATACGTGAGACCAACGTTAATGCGCTGACTAGCACACCTGATTTCAATAATTTTTTACTCATAGTTTTGGTAAATTTTGGGAGAAAATAGACCGCTTGTACGGCGTGGTAAAAATTGTTCGCGATTTTAGCAGTTTTTTTGTAGGAAAATCAGAAAAAAACTGCTAAAATTTCGCTCTATCGTTTTCTGTTGAAGAAAAACGGTGTTATTTTCAAGCACGTGTCTCGTTGAAAATGAATTAAAAAACTATCGATAGCAACATAAACAAACCAGTGTTTATGTTTATTTATTTAACACAGATAATATCTTAGGAGTTTGACCTTGGCTAATATCAAGTCAGCAAAAAAACGTGCGGTTCAATCTGAAAAACGCCGCCAACACAACGCAAGCCAACGCTCAATGATGCGTACTTACATCAAAAAAGTTTACGCTAAAGTAGCAGCAGCAGACAAAGCTGGTGCAGAAGCTGCTTTCGTTGAAATGCAAAAAGTGGTAGACCGTATGGCTTCAAAAGGCTTAATTCACGCTAACAAAGCAGCAAACCACAAATCAAAATTGGTTGCGCAAATCAAAAAATTAGCATAATTGAATTTTGCAAAAAATAATAAAAAACCGACCGCTTGGTCGGTTTTTTATTATGCCGTTAAAATTTGCAACAATTCGGCTTCCACCTCTTTGCCAAACTTACCCATTCGGAAATCCGCTTTTAGCTCATCAAACTCATTAGGGTTCGCTTCCATTCTCGCTTTTAGGAAGGCAGGAAACTCACACAATTTCAGTTCGGTTTTGCCATTACGAATATCAAAAATACTTGGAATTTTTTGCGTAGAAATGACCGCTTGTTGCTGTTCATTACTATCAAAATGCTTAGGTTCCTTGTTGTCTTTACGGGCGACATACTTCACATTGATGTTTGGATTGAGCTTAGCCATACGCTGAAAATACGCCACCACTTCCACACAATCAGGGCAATAAGGCTCTGCCATTACTAGCCAATCGCCTTGCACATTTAATCCTTTGATTTTTTCTTCAGTTTCGGGTGAAAGTTTCACACCCACATATACTTCTAATTGGTTTTCACGATCTTCATCGCTGTTAAATTCTAAATATTCATAAAAATGTGCCATAATTTCTCCTTATTTTCGCCAAATAATTTCACAATCGACTTTTACGCTCTGCGCTTTTTGATCTCTCAGCTGTTCTTGAATAAGCTCAAAAGTTCGATGTGCAATGAGTTCGTGATTTTGTTGAATTGAATGAATATGAAACGGCAACGCATTAAGCAAATGATGATCATCAAAGGTGGCTAAATGCAATTCTTTGCTGATCAACTTTTCCATCTGTTTATGTGCCGTCAAATAGCGTAACACCCCTTCTAAAATCGTGAACGACGCAGTAAAAATGGCTTCAGGTAAACGCCCTAATTTCGCGACAATTTCACTCATTAGCTGATAACCTGATTCAGGTTGGTAATCTTTATGTAAAATCCAACTGCTTTGTTCCGCTAAACGAGCTTGTTCTAGTCCTTCTCGAAAGCCTTTCAAACGATTTTCGCTAGGAGTGAGCGACAATTGCCCGCCAAAATAAAAAAATTCTTTCAGTTGATAAGCCCGCACGATATTTTCCACTAACGCCGCCACGCTTCCTGTATCATTACTAGTAATGGATGGAATAGACGAATCAGGAATGTAGCGGTCTAGCAACAAAGCAGGGGTATGCTTAAAAACACCTTCGTAATAATGTGGCTCTTGGTGCGTTGGCGCCGTGATGATCAAATCAACTTGTCTATCTAGTAAACTTTCAATCGCAGCCTTCTCTTGTTGCGGGTAATCATCCGAACAAGCAATCACTAGCTGTAAACCATTGTCTCGGCACAATTTTTCTAAAGTTTTAGCAGTTTGGGCAAAACCATAGTTAGTCAGATCGGGGAGCACCAAACCAATCACATTGGTACGTTGCGCCTGTAAAGCCCGAGCATTGGCATTCGCACGATAGCCATATTTTTCCGCTATGGCCCGCACTTTTTGCCGTGTTTCTGGGCGAATGCGAAAATCATCGGCTCTGCCATTTAAAATCATACTCGCCGTGGTTTTGGAAACCCCAGCGAGCCTTGCAATATCACTCAACGTAAAACGTTTCTTTTTTTCTTCCATTCAATTTCATCATCTATCAGCAATTGAAATCGCTTGCGCAGGCGCAATCTTCGCTGTCACAGGACGAGAAGCTGTGACCGTATTTTCTCGATTGGCGATAAAGAAGCGAGAAGTCATTACTTTTTCACCACCGTTGAAATAGATTTCGACTACTGAGCGATCGAAGTAGATTTCAATTTGATCTAAACGCTCGATCTTACAACGACGTACCGCATCAAATTTTTCCATCCAATCAGTTTGTTCAGTTTGACTGCGATCTAACACGATCTCGCTATTTGCATAACTGAGCTTAAGCTTACCAAAGAAGGTTAATTCAAGCGGTTGATTTTCCACTGAAATTTGCAAATAACTGGTATCGAGATTTGCAATTTTCCCATCAAATTCGACCGCTTGTAATTCACCTAATTGGACGATTGGTCGCTGGTAAATTTTACCATTTTCGACGGAAAGTTTACGTGGCATCGTTAAAGTTGAATGCCATTTGAACCTGTCGGTTGGATAAGTTAAATCAGGCAAGCCGACCCAGCCGAATAGAATACGATCTGAATTTTGTATGCTTTGGGGGGCATAAAAATCAAAGCCGTAATCCAACTCTTCCACGTGTTCAGGTGTTAAAACTTGACCGTTTAATTTACCTATTGCGTAGGTTGCGTGATAATTGTTTTGGAATTGATAACTTTCACGCAATTTGCCTTGTGGCGACCACACAAATACGTCCTTACCGCCTAGTTGGAACAAATCAGGACATTCCCACATAAACACATTGCTGTTATCGAAATCTTTGATTTCAAGCTCTGAAACTAAACGAGGAGTGTCATTGAGATCATTCATTTCATACACCAAGCAAGTGCCAGTCAGATTTTCACGTTGTGCGCCAAGCACAAAACGAATTTTGCCATCAGCAGTGATATAAGGTTTCGGATCTCGCACGTGTTCAGTATAGCCAGCTGGAACGCAGTCAATAATGCAACGTTTTTCCAATAATCTGCCTGCTTTGTCAAAAATCGCTATGTTTTGGTATGGTACACGTGCATTATCAGATGGGCGGCGAGTATTGCCCGTGTAGAAGCAAACTATCTGGTCTTGCCACATAATTGCGCCCCCCGAATAGCAACCGTGCGATTCAAACATTTCATCAGGAATCAGCAAATCGCCCTTCTCGAAGATTTGGAAATCACGGGTGATAAAATGCTCCCAATGTTTCATGCCGTGCATTGCATCGTATGGGAACCATTGGGCAAAAATATGGTATTTCTCACCATCAAAAATCAAGCCATTTGGATCGTTAAATAAGCCTGTTTTCGGTGCTAAATGGTAGGTTGGATAGAAATCTAAATCAGATAGCACAGTTTGACGAACCGCCTCTAATTCACCTTGCGCTGCGGCATGCAGACTTTTGTATTTGCCGTTGTTGAAAATGTGCATAGGAATCTCCGAATAGTTTGCTCAGTATCCATTCTATTTGGTAGAGGTGGAGTTTATCCCCCGAATGGACAATGGGCGGGGATAACCCCCGCCCCGACGAAAAGATATTTAATTAGCCAAAAATGCCTCTAATTGCGCTTTATTTGGCAAGGCTGACATTGCGCCTTTAGCGGTGGTGGCTAATGCACCTGAAGCATTTGCTTTACGAATCACGTCCACCAATGCGTTTTCATCTTGCCAATCGGCGATTTGAGAAAGCCCTGCCAATAGACCGCTCACAAAGGCGTCACCTGCACCTGTGGTATCCACTGGTTTTAACGCTTTACCTGCAACTAATTGGCTTTTACCCTTGAAGTGATAAATCGCACCATCTTTACCCATTGTGATGATAATCAGCTTTTCAGGGTATTGAGCGGTAATTTTTGCGGTTGCTTCTTCCAGCGTGGTGGTATTAGTTAAAAGTGTCAATTCTTCTTCGGAAAATTTCAGCACATCCGCCAAAGCTACCACGCTATTTACCACCTCTTTCATCTCATCTAACGAATTCCAAAGCGATTCACGTAAGTTTGGGTCGAAAGAGAAGAAACCGCCTATTTCACGTACACGACGAATCGCTTCCAGCGTGGTTGAACGTGATGGATTGTTGATTAAGGCAATTGAACAACAATGTAAGAAGTCGCCTTTATGGAAAGTCGGTAGATCTGCCACTTCTAAGAATTGGTCGGCACTTGGGTTTACCATAAAGGTAAAGCTACGTTCGCCATCATCTAAGCCAACGATCACCGTTGATGTACGCTGTTTCGGATCGAGTACCATATTGGTGGTAGAAACATTTTCCGCTTCCAACACTTCTTTCATAAATTTACCGAGCGGATCTAAACCTACACGCCCGATAAATCCCGCCTCGCAGCCTAAACGTGCCACCCCCACGGCAACGTTCGCTGGTGCGCCGCCTGCGCATTTCAAATAGTGATTCTCACCATCTGGAATTAAATCAACGACAGCATCGCCTGTTACCCAAATTTTGCTCATAATTTCGTTCCTATCTCTAGTCAAAAACAGTTAATTTATCTTAGCTAAAAGGGTTTAGCTTTGCAAATTGTAATTAAAATTATACCGCTTGTAATTGGCTCAGATTATAATGCAAATCCCCTCTGTAAAATACTAAGGAATTGTGATGAAAAGAACACGCCTATCTCTTATTTTAGCCAGCTGCTTAGTCGCTTCAACTGCGTTTGCTAATCATCCCCAAGTAACAAACCAAGCTACAATGACTCAACTCGTACCAGTAAATCAGCTCCCTGTTATTGAAGCCGAACTCACCACTGCACCTAATGTACCAAAACCCATTGAACGCAAAACCCCTGCGAAAGTTGTGGTAAAACTTGAAGCCTTAGAAAAAGTGATGAATATCAAACAAGATGTGAAATTTAAATATTGGACGTTCAACGGCTCCACGCCTGCACCATTTTTTCGAGTACGAGAAGGCGATATGGTGGAAGTACAACTTTCCAACCCCATCAACGGCAATATGGAACACGCTTTAGACTTTCACGCCTCTGCTGCGCCTGAAGGCGGAGCGATTGCCAGCCTTACACCAACTGGCAAAACCACCACTTTCTCCTTCCGAGCGATGTCACCTGGTTTATACGTCTACCACTGTGGTGCCTCGCCTGTCGGCGTACATTTAAGTAAAGGAATGTTTGGTTTAATGTTAGTAGAACCAAAAGAAGGTTTACCGAAAGTGGATAAAGAGTTCTACATTATGCAAAATGAATTTTATGTGAAAAATGGTACCAATCCTGAACTCAAAGTGTTTGATATGGCAAAAGCTGATTATGAACTACCTGACTATGTGGTATTTAACGGAAAAGTCGGCGCAATGATGGGAGAGAATGCTTTGAAAGCGAAGGTTGGCGATAAAGTACGAATGTTCGTCGGCAATGCGGGTCCGAACAAAATTTCCTCCTTTCACCTAATTGGCAGAACATTTGATACCGTTTATGTCGAAGGAGGCTCGCTACAAAACCATAATGTGCAAACCACGCTCATTCCTGCTGGTGGCGCAACCATTACCGAATTTACCCTGCAAGTGCCTGGTAAATACACCTTTATCGACCACAGCATTTTCCGTGCTGATAAAGGCGCAAAAGGCACGCTCATCGTCGAGGGCAAAGAAAATCCTGAAATCTATACAGGCAAAATCAAAAAAGAAAAATACGACAAACGCAACCCTGATGCAGATGTTGATTCAGGTTTCACTCACTAATTTTTATTTACAAAAAGGGCGTACCCAGTACGCCATTATCATAACTGTTATTTCTTTCTCTTCGATAATCTATCCACCAAATCCCCTTTACCTAGATATTGCGCTTCATCAAACTCAAAAATCGGTAAGCCAAGTTTAAAACGAATCGCCAGCAAACGAAGCCCGAAACCTAGCATTAAAGTCAAAAGTACCACGATATTTTGATGTAGCCCGATTTCCTGCAAACTGATATAAATACAAGTGGAAAGCAAGGAGATACTAGCATAAAGCTCTTTACGAAACACCAACGGAATACGATTACACAATAAATCACGCAATACGCCGCCGAATGCGCCTGTTACCACCGCCGCTACACAAGCGATTACCCAACCATAGCCCATATCTAACGCTACTTGCGCACCGATAATCGAAAATACAATCAAACCTAACGCATCCAACACCAAGAAAATCGTTTTAAAATAGCCTAAAAATGGAGCCACAAACATCGTAAAAATCGCTGCACCAGCCACAATGAGCAAATATTCAGGATGTGCTACCCAACCAAGCGGATAATGCCCTAATAACACATCTCGAATCGAACCGCCGCCAATGGCAGTGACGGAGGCAATAATAATCACCCCAAACATATCCATTTTTTCCCGCCCTGCTGCCAATGCACCTGTAATGGCTTCAGCGGTGATACCAATGATATAAAGCGTTAAAAGTAACATTTGCAAAAAATCCTAACAAAATGACCGCTTGCATTATACTCACAAGCGGTCAAATTCTCTGAAAAATTTACCAATCAGAACTGCATTATTTCAAGAAATAACGATAAGCAGGGCTGTCACTCACATTTTGGAAACGGTAGCCGAGTTGCTCTAAATGTTGATCTAATTCCACTTCAGATCCACATTTAAGCGAAAAAGCGGCAAGAATATCGCCATAGTCCGAACCGTGGGCGCGATAATGGAAAAGCGAAATATCCCAATTAGTCAGCGTTTGCAAGAATTTCAGCAAGGCACCTTTTTGTTCTGGAAACTCAAAGCTATACAGTTGCTCATTTTCAAGCGTAGTTGGTCTGCCGCCCACCATATAGCGAATATGTGTTTTAGCAATATCGTCGTCCGACAAATCTTCCACATTGTAACCGCTTTGCTGTAACTCTTTGATAATATCGGCTTTTTCTTGACTGCCCGAAATGCGCACCCCAACAAAAACACAAGCTTGCTGATCATCGGCGTGACGATAATTAAATTCCGTTACCGCACGATTTCCGAGGGTTTGGCAAAATTGCAAAAAACTGCCTTTTTGCTCAGGAATAGTTACGGCAAGCAACGCTTCGTGCTTTTCGCCAATTTCACAGCGTTCAGAGACAAATCTAAGCGTGTGGAAGTTGAGATTTGCCCCCGAAAGAATACAGGCGAGATTCTCATCTTCAATGCCGTGTTGTTTAACATATTTTTTTAACCCCGCCAATGAAGCTGCACCTGATGGCTCAGCCACCGCTCGTACATTTTCAAAAATATCTTTCAAGGCGGCGCAAATTTCGTCATTATCCACCAACACCACATCATCCACATATTGCTGGCAAATGCGGAAAGTTTCGTCACCGATACGTTTTACTGCAATCCCGTCGGCAAATAAACCCACTCGTTCTAAATCCGTTGGTTTGCCTGCTTTTAAAGCGCTATATAAACAGGCGGAATCCTTTGATTCCACGCCAATCACTTTGATTTCAGGGATAAGCTGTTTGACCAATACGGCAATTCCGGCAATTAAACCACCGCCTCCCACAGGCACAAAAATGCGATGAAGATCAGCTCGTTGTTGAATCAGCTCCATCCCAATGGTGCCTTGCCCTGCAATTACGGCTGGCGCATCAAACGGATGAATAAATGTCATATTTAATTCAGTGGCGAGCTCAAGGGCTTTGGCTTTAGCTTCGTCAAAGTTTGCACCATAAAGCAACACTTCACCACCAAAACCACGTACCGCTTCGACTTTAATCGATGGCGTGTTTTGAGGCATTACGATCAAAGCACGCAAGCCAAGGTGTTTCGCAGAGAGTGCTACACCTTGAGCGTGATTGCCTGCCGAAGCCGCAATCACTCCCGCTTCTTTTTGTGCTTTAGCAAGATTGGAGATCATCGCAAAAGCGCCACGCAGCTTAAAGCTATGCACTGGCTGACGATCTTCGCGTTTAATAAAAATCTTATTGCCTAAACGCTCGGAAAGTTTGCCCATTTTTTGCAAGGGAGTCACTTGCGCGAGATCGTAAATATTGGAGCTTAAAATGGCTCGAAGATAATCTGTGTTGGTTTGGATATTGTTCATCATAATATGTAGAAAGGGCAGCTGCCCACACGCAGTCGGTAAAAAATTGAGGAAATTTGACCGCTTTTATGCCAAAAATGGTGGGCGAACTGTCCACCCGACTAAAGATAAAAGGCAGGCGTAAGCCTACCTCTTGAAGATTAGTGATGGTGATGACCACCACAACCACAGCCACCGTGATGATGATCGTGCTCGTGCTGATGATCGTGACCATTACAACCGCAACCGCCTTCACTGTGACCACCGCAGCAGCCATCGTGTTCGTGACCTGAGTGAATATGACCGTGGGCAATTTCTTCTTCTGTCGCTTCACGGGTTGCCACCACTTCCACCGAGAACAGTAATTCTTGCCCCGCTAACATATGGTTGCCATCCACTACCACTTCGTCGCCATCCACTTCCGTGATCACCACAGGCAATGGACCCAAGTCGGTATCAGCAATAAAGCGCATTCCCACTTCAAGTTCATCCACGCCCATAAATACCTCTTTTGGCACACGTTGTACCATATTTTCGTTGTATTCGCCATAGCCTTCTGCTGGGCTGACGCGAACTTCAAACACATCACCAACCGCTTTACCTTCTAACGCTTTTTCTAAGCCTTCCACAAGGTTATTATGACCGTGTAAGTATTCTAACGGTTGGTTTACTGGGGCTTCGTCCACCAACACGCCATCTTGGGTACGAACTTGGTAAGCAATGCTTGGAACCACATTTTTTGCAATTTTCATTTTGAATCCTTGATGAGTAAAAAACCTTCGCATTGTAACGGTTATTTAAGAATTTTCCAACTTGTAAAAAACAGAAAGAATTTAACCGCTTGCAAGCGATCGAATTTGCGCAAAAATTTGCTAATCGACAATATCGGGAGTAACAAGATCGACTGCATCAACCGCTGTACCAACTGTTCCACTCACTATTGAAGTCATAATGCATCCACTTAATGTTAAAACTGATAAGATAACAAAAGCTAATTTTTTCATTTTACTTTCCTCTTAACCTATTTTTAATAGACCATAATTTAAAATATAACCTTTCATTTTTTCAAAAAAAATGCGATCCGAAGATCGCATTTCTTATTTTTTAGCTAATTACCATTGATAGCCTACGCCGACACCACCAGAATAGTGTCCTTCACTGTTTGCCGTACCTGTTGCTTTCAAGATAATCTTACCGTTATCACTTGCTCGTGAATAACCGATAGCCACCGCTGAAGCACCACCGTATGCACCACCAGATGCCGCAACCATTGATTTACCAGGAATATATACCTGTGGTAATGAGGCTGCTGCTGCTGAATTAGCACCAATGCCACGTACGCGTTTATCTAATTTAGAGACACGATGATCTATCTTGCCTAAGCCATCATTTAATTGCGCCACATTTACCGCATCGGTTGGTGCTTTACCTGCTGCTACATTGTGCAAGGTCACTGGTGCATTGGCATTACCACCAATGAGAGTCATATCATTGCTTGCTACTCCACCATTTGGCACAGTTGGCGTATTAGCATTCGAGTATTGAATAATACCCGCTCCACCTGTAACCACTTTCGCAATGGCTTCATTAGTCTGATGCAACTGGCTGCCATTTACTGCATCAGTGCTATCCTTACTTACTTGACCCGCAGCTACATTAGTAATTCTATTACTTCCGTTATCTAAACCATTTTTGGTTAGACTAACCTTGTTACCTGCAGCGCCGTTATTGATCACAACACCATCCGAACTCACGGTGGTATCGCCCGTGGTGACAGAATTCAAGCCTTGTACATCTTTGGCGAGTTTCACGCTTAAGTTACCTGCGCCGTCAGATACTACACCAATATTGCCATCAGCAAGTTTGGCACTGTCTGATAC
>JBHACP010000066.1:0-61437 GCA_041854605.1 Actinobacillus sp. | reverse complement strand
CTTACAAGCGAAAACGCAGATCCACGCCGTAGGCGAAGATGATTTTTACCGCACCCGCCTCACGCACTCATTGGAAGTAGCGCAAATTGGCAGCAGTATTCGCGAAAAATTATTACAGGATTCGGCAGGCTTTCAAGCGGTCTGTTCTGAGGAAAAATTTGCAAATTTTTCGGCAAATTTGACCGCTTTACTGCCCTCTCGTGATTTAATTGAATCACTTTGTTTTGCCCACGACATCGGTCATCCTCCGTTTGGACACGGCGGCGAAATGGCACTCAACTACAAAATGCGTCACCACGGCGGTTTTGAAGGCAATGCACAAACCTTTCGCATCGTTACACAGCTCGAGCCGTATACCAAGCAGCACGGAATGAATCTTACCCGCCGCACTTTGCTTGGTATGATCAAATATCCCTCACCGATCGCGCTTACTGCACCCGAACTTCGCCCAGAATTTGGTGACAGCTATTGCATTAACTTACACCAATTCCCAACCAATAAAGGTATTTTTAGTGAAGATCTCGGCTTTTTTAACTGGGTTTTGGAGCCTCTAAGCGAATCGGATCGCACGCAATTCTGCCACATTGTGCGAAGTAATGCGCCTGAAAAACCACACAAGCCTCAATATAAATCGCTTGACTGTAGCATTATGGAGCTTGCCGATGACATCGCCTACGGCGTGCACGATCTTGAAGATGCTATTGCTGGCGGTATGGTAACACCACAATCTTGGCAGATTGCTGAAGCAAAATTTGCCACTTGTGGTTCGACTTGGATTCAGCAATTTCTCCCTGAACTTAGCAAAAAATTGTTCTCGCCACACCATTACGAGCGCAAAGACGTAATTGGAGGCTTGGTGAATTACTTTGTGACGAATGTAAGATGGCGTGAATTGGCGCAATTTGAAGAGCCACTGCTCCGCTTCAATGCTTATCTGCCTAAAGAAGTCCAACAGGTGCTGGATATTCTCAAAACTTTCGTTTATGAATATGTCATTTGCGATGCCATCACGCAACGCGTGGAGCGCAAAGGGCAACGCATTTTGATGGAAGTGTTCGATATTTTAAGCAGCGATCCATTGCGACTACTGCCAAACGAACAACGTGAACGTTGGCAAAACACCGATGAAAAAAATCAACCGAGAGTAATTTGCGATTATTTGGCGAGTATGTCTGACCGACAGGCATTTAAACTTTATCAAGGTTTGTAAAAATTTTTGAACTTATTCAAAATCCTTTCGTCTTAGAGGCACCATCCTGTTGAACAGCAACCTGTTCAAGTTTTTCTTATAAGAAGGTAAATTATGAAAATGTTATCCAAAGCAACATTGGTTGCAGTTTCTTTAAGTTTATTTGCTGGTTCAGCTTTTGCTGATCGCATTCCACGTGAAATCTATAAGCCAAGTGGCAAACTAGTTAAAGCTGACCGTCAAGGTAATGGCGAGTTTGAAGTGGAATACCGCTTAAAAGGCAGAGATGTGCGTGGTATTGCTGAGAGAACCATTGCACACGCTCGTAGCCATGGTTTCCGCTTGGTAGAATCAGATATTGAACGCGAAGATGCAGATTTGAAATTCAAACGAGGCAGACAAGAACTTGATGTACAAATTGAGCACAAAGGCAACAGCCGAATTGAATATAAAGCCGATTTAGATTTAGATAAAAGCTAATTTGCAAATTTTTCTCGGAAAGCGACCGCTTGTAGCACACAAGCGGTTTTTTGTGCCTGAAATTTACAAATTTTGCTAAAATGATAGCCATTCGTGGAGGGGCTTTAGCCCATCATTTATCATATTTTTAAATACAGATGGGCTAAGCTCATTCTACAAAGGAAGCACCATATGTTTGAAATCGGGCAACGTTGGATCAGTGAATCAGAAAGTAATTTAGGTTTAGGCATTGTTACCGCAAGAGATCATCGCACTGTGACCATCCATTTCCCAGCAGCGGAAGAAGAGCGTATTTATGCCGTTTCAAACGCTCCGCTCACACGGGTGCAATTTAATCAAAATGACATCGTTATTAGCCTTGAAGGTTGGCAATTCGAGGTATCTGAAGCGGTGGAAAAGAACGGCGTGCTGCTTTACTTCGGCACACGTTTAGACCGCAACGAAGAAGCTGTTTTGCCTGAAATGCAACTTGACGGAAAAATCAGTTTTAGCAAACCGCAAGACCGTCTGTTTACAGCACAAATCGACCGTTCTGATCGCTTTTCCTTGCGCTATCAAGCCCTGTTGTATCAGCAAGAACAGTTTCAATCGCCTTTGCGTGGCTTGCGTGGTATTCGTGCCAGCCTCATTCCGCATCAATTACACATTGCCAAAGAGGTCGGGCAACGTCTTTCGCCTCGTGTGCTGCTTGCCGACGAAGTAGGCTTGGGTAAAACTATTGAAGCAGGAATGATTTTACAGCAGCAAATTTTTGCTGGACACGCGGAGCGGGTGCTGGTATTGGTGCCTGAAAGTTTACAGCATCAATGGCTGGTAGAAATGCTGCGTCGTTTTAACCTCAAATTCTCACTGTTCGATGAAGAACGCTGTGCTGATTTCGATCAAATCAATGAAGATGGTGAAGAAATTAGCGAGAATCCATTTGAAAGTGAATCGCTGGTGATCTGCTCCATCAACTGGCTGGAGACAATGCCAAATCGTGCCAAACAGGCACTAAAAACTGCTTGGGATATGTTAATTGTCGATGAGGCACATCATTTGGAGTGGTCGGAACACGCGCCTTCTCTCGCTTATCAATTCGTAGAAAAATTGACGAAACAAATTCCGTCTGTGCTACTTTTAACCGCCACCCCTGAACAACTCGGTCAAGAGAGTCATTTTGCTCGCCTTGCGTTGTTGGATTCCGATCGTTTTTACGATTACCAAACTTTTGTTACCGAACAGCAAAATTATCAGCCCGTTGCCGATGCAGTCAGCACTCTATTAAGCGACAAGCCACTAAACAACGCCGAGCAAAATGCACTCGCTGAACTGCTAAGCGAAGAAGACACCGAGCCAATGTTCCGTATTATCAATAGCAAAAAATCCGCAGAATCCGACCGCTTGCAAGTGCGCCAAGAACTCATTTCCGAGCTGATTGACCGCCACGGCACCAGCCGAGTGTTGTTCCGCAATACACGCCAAGGCGTGAAAGGCTTCCCGCACCGTGAATTTCACGAAATCAAATTGGCAAAATCGGACAGTGCTGACAGCTTGAATGTCCATAATCCGAAAATTGAATGGCTGATGACCTTTCTGAAAAATAACCGTGAAGAGAAAATTTTGGTGATTTGTAAACAGGCAATTACAGCGATTGGCTTAGAACAAATTCTACGTGAGCGTGAAGGCATTCGTTCTGCCGTATTCCACGAAAAAATGTCAATTGTCGAACGTGACAAAGCCTCGGCATATTTCGCTCAAATGGAAGAAGGTGCGCAAGTGCTGATTAGCTCGAGCATTGGTTCGGAAGGGCGCAATTTCCAATTTGCGAGTAATTTAGTGTTATTTAACTTGCCTGATAACCCTGATTTATTGGAGCAAAGTATCGGGCGACTAGACCGCATTGGGCAACGTAACGACATCAAAATTCACGTGCCCTGCTTTGAAAATTCAGCGCAGTCCGTGCTGGCGGATTGGTATCACCACGGTTTGAACGCCTTTGAAGAAACTTGCCCAATGGGAGCAGCATTGTTCCGTGAATTTGGTGAGGAACTAAAAGCATTCCAAGCCGATCCGCAAGCGGTCGGTTTTACTGAATTTCTTGCACAAACGGCTAAACGTCGCCAAGCTCTCAAAGCTGAATTGGAAGCAGGGCGAGATCGTTTATTAGAACTCAATTCTAACGGCGGTGAGTTGGCGCAAGAATTGGCGGAAGATATTGCTGATCAAGATGCGCACCCGAAATTGGTTAATTTCGCCTTAAATCTATTTGATGTGATTGGCTTGGAACAAGAGGAGTTAGGCGAACAGTCAATCGTAATTAGCCCAACAGGGCATATGCTCGTACCTGATTTTCCAGGGCTTAGCGAGGAAGGTAATACTATAACATTCGATCGTCAGCTTGCTTTAATGCGTGAAGAAGTAGAATTTTTAACTTGGGATCATCCGATGATTCGCAACGGTATTGACTTGATTATCTCAGGCGACATTGGTAAAACCGCCATTTCACTTTTGCCGAACAAAAATTTACCTGCTGGCACGCTGTTGTTGGAAGCAATTTATATGGTAGAAACACAAGCACCGAAAGGCTTGAATTTAACACGTTTCTTGCCGCCGACCCCTGTGCGAATTTTGCTGGATAACAAAGGCAATGATATAGCAAATCAAGTCTCCTTTGTCGGACTGGATAAACAGCTCAAACCAGTCAATAAACAAATGGCGAATAAAATTGCTAAAATGGCGCAGGCAAACATCAAAAAATTGCTTGCTGTGGGTGAACAAAAAATCGAGCCACTGGCACGAGCGATTATCGAGCAAGCCAAAGCGGAAGCCGATAGCAAATTATCAGCAGAATTACACCGCTTGGAAGCCTTAAAATCAGTGAATAAAAATATTCGTGCCGATGAAATTAACGCCCTAGAAGAGCAGCTAGCAGAAAGTTTGCAACAAATTAAGTTGGCAACGCATAAATTAGATAGCTTACGCGTGATCGTCGTTCAAAACTAATGGAAAAATAAAATGGCACTGATTGAATACTCCCCCCCCTTAGAACCTTTTTTAGATGAAGTTTATCGAGATAACCATATTTTAGTGATTAACAAGCCAAGTGGCTTGCTATCTGTACCAGGCAATCGCCCCGAATACTTTGATAGCGCAATGACACGAATACAACAAAAATACGCCTTTACCGAGCCAGCACACCGCTTAGATATGGCAACCAGTGGTATTCTTTTGTTTGCACTTAGCAAAGCGGCAGAAAAAGAGTTAAAACGTCAATTCCGTGATCGTGAGCCCAAAAAGCATTATATTGCGCTACTTTGGGGCAAACTGGGTGAAAAGGTAGGCGATAAAGGAGAGATGAATTTTCCACTGATTTGTGACTGGGAAAATCGCCCTCGCCAAAAAATTTGTTATGAACGAGGTAAAAAAGCGATTACCCATTACGAAGTGTTGGAACATCTGCCGAATAACAGCACGAGAGTAAAACTCACGCCAATTACTGGTCGTTCACATCAATTACGGGTTCACTCCCTAGCGTTAGGACATCCGATTATCGGCGATAAATTTTATGCCAACCCATTGGCGAAAAGTTTGTCTCCGCGCTTGTGTTTACACGCAGAGAGTTTGACTATTGCTCATCCCATTACAGGTGAGCCGATGACCTTCACCGCTAAAACGGATTTTTAAAATGAAAAACCCAAGCACAAGCTTGGGTTTTTTATTCTTAATTAAGCGGCAAAGGGATCACGTAAAATCATCGTTTCTACACGGTCTGGACCGGTTGAAAGAATATCCACTGGCACGCCGACAAGCTCTTCAATGCGTTTGATGTAATCTAACGCAGCTTGTGGTAATTGGTCTCGAGATGTCACTCGGAAAGTATTTTCCGACCAACCTGGCATAGTTTCATAAATTGGTTCAACACCTTCCCAATCTTTCGCTGCCATTGGAGCATATTCTACGATCTCGCCATTTGGCATTTTGTATGCTGTACAGATTTTTAACTCTTTGAAGCCATCTAATACGTCTAATTTGGTCATACAGAAACCTGAAATCGAGTTAATTTGCACCGCACGGCGTACTGCCACCGCATCAAACCAACCACAGCGACGAGGGCGACCTGTTACCGCCCCAAATTCATTCCCTTTACGAGCAATTTCCGCCCCAATCTCATCGAATAATTCCGTGGTGAACGGACCACTACCTACACGAGTACAATAGGCTTTAATAATGCCTAGTACGTAGTCAAGGTGACGAGGACCAAAGCCAGAACCTGTCGCCACACCACCGGCGGTGGTGTTTGAGCTAGTTACGAACGGATAAGTACCGTGATCGATGTCTAACATTGTGCCTTGTGCGCCTTCAAATAAAATGTTCACACCATCACGACGAGCATCGTGAAGCAATGTAGTCACATCGGCGACCATTCCTTTAATCACATCAGCAATGGCGAACACATCATCTAACGTTTTTTGGAAATCGACAGGTTCCACTTTGTAGTAATGCACAAGTTGGAAGTTGTAGTAGTCTAAATTGTTTTTTAATTTTTCTGCAAATGCTTCTTTATCGAATAAATCGCTGACACGCAAGCCTCGACGAGCCACCTTATCTTCATAAGCAGGACCGATCCCACGACCTGTTGTGCCGATTTTGTTTTTGCCCAATGCAGCCTCACGGGCGTGATCCATTGCCACGTGGTAAGGTAAAATTAACGGACAGGCTTCTGAAATTTTCAAACGATCACGCACGTTGATACCACGATCTTCTAATTCGCCCATCTCTTTCATCAAGGCTTCAGGTGAAAGCACTACACCGTTACCGATTAAGCAAGTCACGTTATCACGTAAGATGCCGCTTGGAATCAAACGTAGAACGGTTTTCTCGCCGTTAATGATCAAGGTGTGACCTGCATTATGTCCCCCTTGATAACGCACCACGTATTTCACACGATCGGTTAATAAATCTACAATTTTACCTTTACCCTCATCGCCCCACTGTGCACCAAGGATAGCTACGCTCTTACCCATAAGGAAATGCCTCTTTAGTTACAAAATTAAACTTAGTCATTCTATACAAGCGGTCATTTTTACGCAATCGTTTGCAAATTATTTCATAAAAATGACCGCTTGCAGCTGAAAATCGTCTTGGTTTAAAAAGCTAAAGACCCGATATAAACCGGGTCTTTAGATACTACTATTTTGTTGGTGCTTTCATAAAACGTAAGAAATCACTGTCTGGTTTGACAATCATCATATTCTGACCATTGGCAAAACTGGCTTCATACGCTTTTAAGCTACGCACAAATGAATAAAATTCAGGCTCTTGCGCCAATGCTTTAGCATAGATCTGTGCAGCTTCCGCATCTCCTGCCCCTTGAAGTTCTTCGGCGGTTTTCTTCGCTTGTGCTTCAATCAAGATCACTTTTTTATCCACTTCCGCTTTGATAAATTCCGCTTTCTCTTCACCTTGTGAACGATGCTCACGTGCCACCGCATCACGTTCTGCTCGCATACGCTGGTAAATAGAAGAAGAAACTTCATTTGGAAGATTGATCTGTTTTACACGAACATCAATGACTTCGATCCCGAGTTTTTCGGCACCATCTTCACCTGAATTTAAGGCTTTTTGTGCGCCCGCCATTAGCTCTCCACGAGAACCAGAGACGATGTCTTTGATAGTACGAGAACCGATCTCCGAACGCAGGCGGTCGTTTACCTTACGACGTAATAAATCAGAGGCTTTTTGATAGTCGCCACCTGTTGAAATATAGAATTGGGCAAAATTATTGATTTTCCATTTTACGTAAGAATCAACTAGCAAGTCCTTTTTCTCAACGGTCACAAAACGGTCTTCTTTATCATCTAAGGTTTGAATACGTGCATCCAACACTTTAAGGGTATCAATAAATGGCACTTTAAAATGTAAACCTGGGTGATAAATCACCACTTTGTCATCACTATCACGTTGCACTTTATTAAAACGCAACATAATGCCACGCCCACCTTCAGGCACGATAGTTACCGATAAATAAGCTACAAAAGCTGCGATCGCAACGACGGGTAATAACAATTTACGCATTAGAATCTCCCTTTACGTGTGCTTTCGGTTGATTGTTCAGCTTTAGGCTGTTGAGTAACTGATTGCTGTGGCGCTGTTGGTAAAACAGGGATGGCTTCAATTTGCTTAGTCTGTGAAGCGGTCGATTTTCCGAATAATTTTTCTAATGGCAACATATTGATGTTTGAACCACCTTCCGCCACAATTTTAGGCGTATTTGCCATCACTTTTTCCATCGTTTGAATATATAAACGCTCACGAGTAAGTTGCGGTGCGGCTTTATATTCAGGCAGAAGTTTAGTGAAACGTATCACTTCCCCTTTTGCTTCTAGCACCACTTTTTCTTTATACGCTGTTGCTTGTTCAATAACTCGTTGCGCTTGACCACGTGCGATTGGCTCTTTACCACGTGCGTAGGCTTCTGCTTCACGAATCAAACGCTGTTCATCCTCCTGTGCTTTGATGGCATCATCAAACGCTGCTTTTACCTCTTCAGGCGGACGAGCATATTGGAAGTTCACATCGGTCACTAACAAACCCATATCGTAAGTTTTGATGATTTCACGCAGAGTATTCCACGTTTTTTCACGCACCACCGCTCGACCAGTGGTTAAAATCTCATCCATTTTCATATGCCCAATCACATAACGCAACGCACTGTCTGTTGCTTGTTTGAGGCTGTCATTCGGGTTATTCACATTGAATAAATACTTAGCAGGATCTTCTACACGGTATTGAACCGTCATTTCTACCTGCACCATATTTTCATCTTGCGTGAGCATTGAACCGTTAGTATTCAGTTCCAAAACACGCTCAATATTTACAGGGGTAACACTATCAATAAAGGAGGGTTTCCAGTTCAAACCTGGCATCACAATCTCGTGTAATTTACCAAAACGGGTAACTACTCCACGCTCTGCTTCTTGCACGGTATAAAAACCCGAAGCTCCCCAAACAGTCGCTGCCAATACGCAAATAGTGGGAATAAATTTACCTGAAGGTACAGGTTGGTTGTTGTTCGAATTTTTGTTTCCACCGCCCATTTTTCTTAGTAATGAATTAAATGCCTCTTCTAAATCAGGCGGTTGTTTAGACTCTCTTGGTTTTGGTTCTTGTGGTGAACTATTATCTTCAGACCTCTTTTGTCCTGGTCTACCCCACGGATCTTGATTGTCTGATAAAAGAAACGACATAAATTTGCTCCAAAATAATTGCATGCCTAACGCACAATTAGGCTTGATTGTACCTATTTACGCCTTATATTGCTAGTCTTTCAACGCAACAAGTGGTCATTTTTGACAAATTTTTTACAAGTAAAAAGGGCGAAGAAATGTTCTTCGCCCGATTTTATTTTTCAAAATTAAAGTGCTTTTTCAACAAAAGCAGTTAGTTGTGATTTTGGTAATGCGCCTACTTGCGTTGCGAGCACTTCACCATTTTTAAATAAAATCAACGTTGGAATTGAACGAATGCCAAATTGAGTTGGGATTTGTTGGTTCTCATCTACATTCACTTTGGCAATTTTCGCTCGTCCTGCAAACTCTTCTGTTAATTCATCTAAAATTGGCGCAACCATACGGCAAGGACCACACCAAGGTGCCCAAAAATCCAATAATACAGGGACATCTGATTTCAAAACTTCTTGTTCAAAAGTTGCATCTGTTACTTGTAAAGTCATAATCTTTCCTTCATTTAGAGTAAAAACTAAAAACGCCACCGAAAAATACCAATGGTGTTTGGTTGTGCGTAAGATAAGGGCAAAAAACCTACTTTTCAAGTCTGTTTTTCCAATTACACTAATAAATAAGTTTTATTCTTTATCTGCTGGCAGAATCAAATTTAAAACTAAAGCCCAAATAGATCCAACTGTAATACCAGAACCAAACGCTTCTTTAAAGAAGCTAGGGAGTTTATCGAGCAACTCTGGACGAGTAGTTACGGCTAGACCACAACCAATTGAAATAGCAATAATCAAGCCATTACGTTTTGAGCGTTCTACTTTATCCAGCATTTGAATGCCAGCAGCAATAATCATAGCAAACATCATTAAGCCAGCACCACCAAGCACTGGACTTGGAATAGAAACAACTAACGCCCCAAACCAAGGAAAGATGCCCGCCAACACTAACAATACGCCCATCACAGTGACTACGTGACGACTTGCCACACCAGTGAGTGAAATCACACCAATATTTTGCGCAAAAGATGAGAATGGTGTAGTGGACATAAGTGCGGCAAAGGCAGAACCTAAACCATCAGCTAGTACGCCACCACGTAAATGTTTACCCGTAATTTCAGTTTGCGTTGCATTGCCCAGTGCTAAAAAGTTACCGCTGGATTCTACAATAGTCACAAGGTAAGCAATCGACATTCCAATGATACCTGAAATAGGGAAAGCTAAGCCAAAATGTAATGGCTTGGGTACTGCCACTAACTCTGCTTCACGCACAGCATCAAAGTTGATCCAACCAAGTGCAAGTGCCACAACATAACCCACCATCATACCAATCACAATTGCTGCGGCAGAAAAAATACCTTTCCCCCACTGAACTAAAATGACTACCAAAATTAACACAAAGGTTGCCATGGCAAGATTTTCAGGATTGGCATAGTTTTGATCGCCTTTCTGACCACCTGCGAACCAATCTACTGCCACAGGAATCAAGCTCAGACCAATCATCATTACCACCACACCAGTCACTACAGGAGGAAATAATTTACGCACATAGGGCATAAAGAAGCTACCAATGATCATTACAAGCGATCCCACGAGCGAAGCCCCCATAATACCTGCCACACCATATTCACTAAAGCCAATCGCAAGCGCTGCTGCTACGAAAGTAAAACTGGTTCCCATTACACTAGGTAAGCGTAAACCAATAGGACCAATCCCCCGACATTGAATAATTGTCACAATGCCTGATACCAGTAATGCCGCATTGACCAGTACAATAATATCAGGTGTTGGTAATTTCAAAACATTGCCAATTACTAATGGCACGGCAATAATTCCACCTAGTGCAGCAAGAAGATGTTGAAAAGCTAACAGAAGTGTTAAGCCAAATGGTGGCTTAGAATCGACAGGATAACGTAAAGTTTGCATAGGAGCCTCAAAGTAAAAAAATTGGGCGCATTATACGAAATTTGAGGTAAAACAAGCAAACGTTTGCTTATTAAATACTACTTATAACAGCCCAATCTTTTACTTCCCTTCTTACTACCATTTTTAGATATATAAAAAATTAAGGAGGAAATAAATACTACAAAAAATATAACTCTATGAGTTTATTTGAATTTTATTTTATAAAATAGATAAATATAAAGAAATGGAGGCGTGTCCCGGAGTCGAACCGAGCTACATGGATTTGCAATCCAGTGCATAACCGCTTTGCTAACACGCCATTTGATAGAAAAAATGGAGCGGGAAACGAGGCTCGAACTCGCGACCCCGACCTTGGCAAGGTCGTGCTCTACCAACTGAGCTATTCCCGCATTTGATTTGGTAAATTTAATTTTTAAATTAAACTAGTGATGTGGTGCCTAGGGTCGGACTCGAACCGACACGCTTTATGGGCGGCGGATTTTGAATCCGCTGCGTCTACCGATTTCGCCACCCAGGCGTCAAATTTGTGTAGTGCATTATACGGAAAAAAATGTGCTATGCAAGTGGAAAAAATTTACAATCAGGCCGTTTGGTTTAAAACTAAGCATTCAATCAAATTTTTACAAATTTCTTATGCACACAATCTGTGGATAAGTGAGTGGGTAACCAAAAAAATGGCAGATTAACTTATTGATTTTGTGATAATAAAATTAAGCAAAAGTTCCTAGATTAAAAAACATCCATCCTATTTTTCTGTAATTTTAACCACTTGACTAATAATTTTCCCTTTTGCTAATTGGCTCGAAATGAGATTTCCAACATTTACTTGATTTATGTCGGTCAAAATACAACCATTTTCTGCTTGCGTAATTGAATAACCTCGCCCTAAAATTTTCAACGGGCTTAGTCCATCTAGTTGTGTGCAAAGTGCTTGGAAGCGTTGATTTTCTTTGAGGAATTTCTTTTCAATACCGTGCATTAAACGTTGTTCTAATTGGGCAGTTTGCTGTTGATAGCGATGTACTTTATAGGGTAGTGGACTTCGCTCAAAACGTTGCAGAATGTTTTTCCAGCGTTGTTGTTTGCGCAAATAGATCTGCTCTAACTGATATTTCACTTTATATGCCAACTGTTCTAACTGCTGTTTTTGTAGTTGTAGCTGGCGAGTTGGATGTTGCGCGTTTAAGCGCAATTTTAAGCGTTCAAATATCGCTAATTTCTCGCCCCATAGGCGGTCAAAAGCGAGATTTATTTTGTCAAATTGATGTTCTAGCTGACGCAATAATTCGATCCGATCACGACTAACTAATTCTGCCGCTGCCGATGGTGTTGGCGCGCGCAAATCAGCCACAAAATCAGCAATCGTCACATCGGTTTCGTGCCCGACTGCACTAATCACTGGAATTTGCGAAGCAAAAATCGCTCTTGCCACCACTTCTTCATTAAAACACCACAAGTCTTCCAGCGAACCACCGCCACGTCCAACAATCAGTACATCACACTCATTACGAATATTCGCAAGTGCAATCGTATCCGCAATTTCTTGCACCGCTTCTTTACCCTGTACCATCGTTGGGTAAATCACAACCGCAAGACTAGGATCTCGACGTTTTAAAACATTGAGCATATCCTGCAACGCAGCACCGCTTGCCGACGTAATAATTCCAACCCGCTTCACAAAGCTTGGAATCGTTTTTTTACGCTCAACCGCAAACAACCCTTCTGCTGCTAACTTATTTTTTAGCTGCTCAAATTGCTGTTGCAACAAGCCGTCGCCAGCAAGCTGCATACTTTCGAGAATCAGTTGATAATCGCCTCGTGGTTCGTACAAACTTACCGAAGCTCTCACCAATACTTGCATTCCATTTTGTGGACGAAAGTTCACTCGGGCATTCTTCATTTTAAACATCGCACAGCGAACTTGCGCATTTTCGTCTTTCAAAGTTAAATACCAATGCCCTGAAACGGGCTGGCTGAAATTAGAAATTTCCCCCATCAGCCACACCTGCCCGAGCTCCATTTCGAGCAAGTGGCGCACGGAGTAGTTAAGCTGAGTGATGGTCAAGATATTGTTCACGTTTTATTCCTATACAAGCGGTCATATTTCACGAAAATTTTGCAAATTTCGTTTACGGAAGCGAAGTGATTATTCGCCTGAAATTTTCATTTTCTCGATCAAAATCGAACCTGTTTGAATGTTGGATCGGTGTTCCACATCATCAGCTACGGCAACGATATGTTTAAACATTTCCTGCAACTGCCCTGCGAGCGTGATTTCTGCCACAGGATATTGAATTTCACCATTTTCTACCCAAAAACCTGCTGCTCCACGAGAATATTCGCCCGTCACTGCGTTAATCGCTGAACCTAAAAATTCGGTGACGAGCAACCCCGTTCCCATTTCTTTTAATAGTGAACCCAAGCCACCAGTGCGATTGGGCTGCACCACCCAATTATGAATTCCACCTGCGTGCCCTGTAGTCTGCAAGCCCATTTTACGAGCCGAATAGCTGGTCATTAAATACGTTTGTAACACACCATCGACAATAATTTCACGACTTTGAGTGCGTACCCCTTCGCTATCAAATGCCGATGAAGCCAGTTGTTTAAGTAAATGAGGACGCTCCGAAATAGCAAACCAATCAGGCAAAATTTGCTTGCCTAAATGATCGACGAGAAAGCTCGACTTACGATATAAAGCCCCACCGCTGATTGCGCCCGCTAAATGCCCGATTAAACCTGTAGCTACGTCGTTATGATAAATCACGGGGAGATCGCAAGTTTTGATTTTTTGCGGATTCAATCTATCCACCGCTTTAAATGCTGCCTGTTGCCCCACCCATTGTGGCGATTGCAATTGGTCGAATTCACGAGAAATAGTATATTCATAATCACGTTCCAGTTGATCTTCATAAGCGGCAATTATGCTACACGAAAGTGAATAACGACTCGAAAGGTAGCTTTGCAACATTCCGTAGGTGTTGCCATATACGCGCACACCACAATGTGAATTAAAGGTTGCCCCCTCACTGTTTACAATTTGCTCGTCCGCATTTAAAGCTGCATTTTCTGCTTGAATAGCTAATTCCACCGCTTGATCGACTGAAATATCCGCTTGGTGATAAAGATCTAAATCTGGCGCCTCAAACGCCATCATTTCTTTATCGGCTAAACCAGTACAATCATCTTCGGAAGTATATTTAGCAATCGCCAATGCCGATTCCACCGCGCGTTGAATAGCGGGCGGCTGTAAATCTGAAGTGGAAGCATTGCCTTTGCGTTTACCCAAATAAACCGAAATGCCCAGCGCTCCATCATTATTAAACTCAATGTTCTCCACTTGCTCCAAACGACTTGAAACCGAAAGCCCAGCAATTTTAGTTACCCCAACTTCCGCTTCTGCCCCTGCTCTCTTTGCAACATTTAGCGCAAATTCGACCGCTTGTCTCAGCTGTTGCTCTTGATTTTGTAATGCTTGTTTATTGATTAAAGCCATTGTTTTCCCGCTTGGTTATCTCTATAAATAACGTGTATTCTACCTGAATTTTCTGTTAAACTAATGACAATTTATAGATTACCCTTAAATGAGGTAACCAATGGCTAAAAAACGTAGCAAAAACGAAATCGATTGGACAGATGATGATGAAGAAATCATCTGGGTTAGTAAAAGTGAAATTAAACGTGATTCGGAAAAATTAAAAAATTTAGGGGCGGAATTGATTGAGCTTACTCCTCAAAATTTGGAAAAAATCCCGCTGGATGAAGATTTAAAAGATGCAGTTCGTCAAGCACAAGGTTTCAAATTAGAGGCTCGCCGCCGCCAAATTCAATTTATCGGCAAACTGCTTCGCAATCGTGATCCTGAACCGATTCAAGAGGCGTTAGACAAGATCAAAAACCGCCACAACCAGCAACAAGCGTTGTTACATAAATTAGAATTAGTGCGTGATCAGCTTATTGCAATGGGCGATGTGTCACTCAACCACCTGTTAGATGAATATCCACATTTAGATCGCCAACATTTGCGCAATTTAATTCGCCAAGCCCAAAAAGAGAAAGAAGCGAACAAGGCACCAAAAGCCTATCGTGAAATTTTCCAATACTTAAAAACTGAAATTGCCGAGACATAATAATGTTAGAAATTTTACCTAAACTGATTACCAGCCACGCTGGTTTTGCTTATATTAGCTTAGTTTTATTACTTGCTCGTGGGGTGCTTGCTGCCAAAGGGGGGAACTGGCGACAATTTAAAGTCTTGACCATTGCCCCACATTTAGTGGATACCTTGCTGCTCGTCAGCGGAGGAGTGGTAACTGGTGTAATGCTTTCAAATGACATTTACACACTTGGCGAAATGTCGTGGTTACTAGGCAAATTCCTCTTCATCGTGCTTTATATTATATTCGCCGCCAAAGCATTTAAGAAAAACCAACCCTTCTCGTTAAAATTTCATCTTGCTGCCGTTGCAAGTTTTTTAATCGCGATGATGATGGCTGTTATGCACTAAGCCTTTGTAAAATGTTACCCAAAATTAACCGCTTGTAGGATTGCTCTTACAAGCGGTTAATTTTTATGATTTATTTGCAAATTAGATTTCTAATAGCAAACGCGTTGGATCTTCCAATAAATCACGTACCGCCACTAAGAAACCAACTGATTCACGCCCATCAATTAAGCGGTGATCATAACTTAAGGCAAGGTACATCATTGGGCGAATCACCACTTGACCATTCAAGGCAACAGGGCGCTCCTTGATGGCGTGCATTCCTAAAATCGCACTTTGCGGTGGGTTGATAATGGGGGTGGACATTAACGAGCCAAACACGCCACCATTGGTAATAGTGAAGTTACCACCAGTTAAATCTTCGACAGTAAGCTTGCCATCACGCCCTTTTTCCGCCAACTCCTTGATAGTGCGTTCAATATCCGCCATAGAAAGTTTGTCACAATTGCGTACCACAGGCGTGACTAAGCCTCGCGGAGTAGAAACCGCTATGCTGATGTCGAAATAGTTATGATAAACCACATCATCGCCATCAATTGAAGCGTTAATTTCTGGGTAACGTTTTAATGCTTCGACCACCGCTTTGATGTAGAACGACATAAAACCTAAACGTACGCCGTGCTGTTTTTCAAATTTGTCACCATAAGTTTTGCGCAAATCCATAATCGGCTGCATATCCACTTCGTTGAAGGTGGTCAGCATTGCAGTTGAATTTTTTGCTTCTAATAGGCGTTCTGCAATACGTTTGCGTAAACGGGTCATTGATACACGTTTTTCGCTACGAGCAAAATATGCCACCGTACTAACGGTATTCTGCTCGGTGGCTTTTGCCACCACCGCTTGTTGTGCATTTCGTTTGGCTAGGTAAGCATTGATGTCTTCACGGGTTAAACGACCACCGACGCCCGTGCCGTGAATTTCATTGGCTTGAATGCCATGTTCCGCTAATAAGCGACGAATGGCTGGGCCTTGTGAATCGGCATCTGAATGATCGTGTTCGATCGCCGAAGTTTTACGATCTGCTGGCGTCGCTTCAACGCTATTCGTTGCAACATTTTCAACAAAATCACCCGCTTGTGTAGTCGAAATTTTGCCAAGAAGTTGTTGCGAAACCACCGTCGAACCAGCTGGCTCTAGAATTTCACTTAAAACACCATCAATGGGTGATGGTACTTCTAAAACCACTTTATCCGTTTCAATTTCGACTAAAACTTCATCACGGCTAACTTTATCACCAGCTTGTTTATGCCAAGTTGCCACGGTTGCATCCGCTACCGACTCGGGTAGCACAGGGGTTAAAATTTCGGTTGTCATATTATAAATTTCCTTCTAATTTATTCCCCTCTTTAACAAAGAGAGGGAAGGGAGAGCTTTTCTTTTAAATATTAAGTGCCGCTTCCACTAATTCACGCTGTTGTTTGTTATGTAATGAGGCGTAACCCACCGCAGGCGAGGCTGAAGCAGGTCTGCCAGCGTAAGTTAATTTCGCTTTAGCTGGAATAACCGCTTCAAAATTGTGCTTGCTACAATACCAAGCACCTTGATTTTGTGGTTCTTCCTGACACCATACGAAATCTTTCACGTGCGCGTAAGGTTTTAGGATCGCCGCCATATCTTCCATTGGGAACGGATAAAGCTGCTCAATACGGATAATCGCAATATCAATCTGGTTGTTTTTACGACGTTCTTCAAGCAAATCATAGTAAACCTTACCTGAACACATTACCACCCGTTTTACTTTTTTCGGTTCAAGTGAATCAATCTCACCAATCACATTCTGGAATTTGCCTTCGGTTAATTCCTCAAGTCTTGACACCGCGAGCGGGTGACGCAGCAATGATTTTGGCGAAATTGCCACCAATGGACGACGCATTTTGCGAATCGCCTGACGGCGCAACATATGATAAACCTGCGCAGGCGTACTCGGAATGCACACCTGCATATTTTGCTCGGCACAAAGCTGCAAATAACGCTCTAAACGGGCGGATGAGTGTTCTGGTCCTTGCCCTTCGTAGCCGTGCGGTAATAACATCACTAAACCACACATTCTGCCCCATTTTTGTTCGCCTGAGCTGATAAATTGGTCAATCACAATTTGCGCCCCGTTGGCAAAGTCACCGAATTGCGCTTCCCAAATGGTTAAAGTTTTCGGATCGGTAGTGGCAAAGCCGTATTCAAAAGCCAACACGGCTTCTTCTGAAAGCACAGAATCCCACACTTGGAAACGTCCTTGGTTGGCGTGTAGCTGGCGAAGTGGCACGAAGCCCGTACCGTCTAATTGATTATGTACCACAGCGTGACGATGGAAGAAAGTACCACGCCCTGCATCTTCCCCCGACAAACGCACGTGCGTACCTTCATCTAGCAAGGTGGCATACGCCATGGTTTCTGCCATCCCCCAATCAAACCATCTTTTACCTTCTGCCATCTCTTTGCGATCGGCATAAATTTTTTCCACCCGCGGGTGAGCCTGTACGCTGTCAGGATATTCTGACACACGGCGCGCTAAGGTTTGAAAACGATCTTGCGGGAATTTACTTTCATATTCTGCCGTCCAGTCATAGTTAAGATATTGCAACCAATCAATGGCTGCCATATCCATTTCACGCCATTCAGGTACGACACGTTCCCCTTTGTCTAACGCATCACGATAGTTGTTAGTCATTGCCGTAACTTCATCTTGGTTGAGTACCGCTTCGGCAACTAAACGATCCGCATACACTTTGCGAGGTGTTGGATGTTTTTTGATGATGCTATACATCATCGGCTGCGTTGCCAAAGGTTCATCCGCTTCATTGTGTCCGTGACGACGGTAAGAAATCAGATCGATGAAAATATCACGTTTAAACTTAGTTCGATATTCCACCGCCATTCGTGCGGCAAAAGCGACCGCTTCAGGATCATCACCATTGACGTGAATAATTGGTGCCTGAATCATTTTGGCAATATCGGTACAAAATTCGGTTGAACGTGTATCGTTCGGGTTTGAAGTAGTAAAGCCAATTTGGTTGTTAATCACAATACGAATTGTGCCGCCGACTGAATAACCACGAGTATTCGACATATTCAAGGTCTCCTGCACAACGCCCTGCCCTGTGACTGCTGAATCACCATGAACGGTTACTGCCAACACTTTACTGCAATCGGTGTCGCCTGCACGTTCTTGTCTTGCACGTACAGAGCCAATCACTACAGGGCTAACAATTTCTAAATGCGACGGATTGAATGCTAAAGTTAAATGCACCCGTTTATCGTCCACCGCAAAATCAGAGGAGAAACCTTGGTGATATTTCACATCACCAGTACGATTACCGTCTGCGTGTTTACCTGCGAACTCATCAAATAATTCAGAAGGTTTTTTACCCAGTACGTTCACCAACATATTCAAACGTCCACGGTGTGCCATTCCCATTACTACATCTTGCATTCCATTACGAGAAGCATGTCGAATGATCTCTTTCATCATTGGAATAAAGGCATCAGAACCTTCCAACGAGAAACGTTTAGCACCAGGGAATTTCGCCCCAAGGTAACGCTCCAAACCATCCGCAGCGGTTAATTCTGATAATAAATTGATTTTTTCTGCTTTGCTAAACAGTGGCTTGTTTAACACAGACTCCATTTTTGCTTGTAGCCAATTGCGCTGTTCCATATCTTGCACGTGCATAAATTCTAAGCCAATGGTGCCAAGATAGGTTTGTTTAAGAGCTTCTGCGAGTTCGGAAAAATTCATTGTATCTTTGCCGAACACATATTTTCCCACAGTCACTGTTTCATTCAGATCCGCCTCTGTAAAGCCGTGGTATTTATAATCTAGTTCTGGCACGGCTGACGTTTTCCAACGGTAATAATTAAGGGGATCAAGATTGGCTTGCGTGTAGCCACGGAAACGATGAGCGTTAATCCACTGTAATAAACGCACTTGTTTGGTAGATGCTTCAGGATCGACTACCGCAACGGCTTCGGGTAGATTTTCGCGGGCGAGCTTACGGAAGTAATCACGAACTTGGGAATGGGATTGCTCAACTACATTTGAGCAAGGAAATGAATCAAAAATGGCTTGCCAAGAAGTATCAACTGATTGCGGATCTTCAAGGTATTGCTCATAAATTTCTTCAACGTAGGCTTGATTTGAGCCACCAAATGGGCTTGAAGCCAGCCAATCATCAAAATTTTTGTATTGCTGCATAACACACCAACCTGTTTGGGCTTAAAAAATCAGGGATATTATACCTGAAATTTTTCTCCAAAAATGTGAGCCATATCAGATTTTGAGCGTTCAAGCGGTAAAATTTAACAAATTTTTTGCAAATAATAAGGCGAACCGTGTTCGCCTTATTTTAAAGTTTGAGATTTTTATAAATCCCATTCGCCTGCTCAAAAATTTTACGGCGAAAAAATAAAAACTGCCAACGGGTCCCGCCCATCTGTTGCCATAAAATACCTGCTCGCACGCCTGCCAATAGACAAGCTCGGATTTTCTGCTGAATATCAGGGCGAGCAAGGTAATCTGCCGAACCTAACACGTGAATTTTAGTTCCTAATGGGCTAATAATATCGCTATAAATTGAGGCTAAATTAGCAATCATTTGATCTGCCATAATATCGCCATCATAGAGGGGAAGTTGGCGTTCAATTTGCCCCAAACGCTTTACCAATTCCGTCTTCGCTTGGCTATTTTTATTCAACTTTTGGCTAAGCGATAAGATATTGATCCAATACCGACCAATGTCTGTATCTAATCTGCCACTGCCCCCTCCAAGCTGGGCTAGCGCTGTCGAAAAACCTGTTTTTAAATTGCTTAGATCATTGCCATAAATTTCTAACAAATTATCAGGATTGGTCACCAGCAGACTTTTAATCATCGTTTCAAGATCACTTCGCTCTTTAACAGCCCCAGCTAAAGCGAACTGCTGCACTAGGTTGGCTGACTGGCAAACCGCTGCATAAGCGATGGCGATGTCGTGGTAATTTGTTGCCATATTATTCCTTATATCAATACTCCATTGTCCATTCGATAAACTACATCAAACTGTTCAAGCCCTTTCAATCGATGAGTAATCATCAACAGAGTGCGCTCTTGACAATAGGTTAAAATTAAGCTCAAAATTTGTTGTTCAGTTTCTCGATCTAAACCTTCCGTCGGCTCGTCAAGCAACACTAATTCCGCTTCGCTTAACAATAAACGAGCTAAGCCTAAACGGCGTTGTTCACCACCTGAAAGCGGTCTGCCACCTTCGCCTAGCCATAATTGTAAGCCTTCATTTTCCAATAAATAACCTAAACCAACTTTTTGTATGATGTCGATGAGTTGTTCATCGCTGGCTTTGGCATTACCCATTAGCAAGTTTTCTTTCAAACTTTGGCTAAAGATATGTACTCGTTGGCTTAATGTCGTTAAATGGCTGCGTAAGGTGCTTTCAGGGTAATCGGCAATATTGCAATTTCCTAACAAAATTCGACCGCTTGTTGGGTCGTAATTGCGGTTTAACAACTGGAACAAGGTCGATTTTCCGCTCCCTGTTTTGCCAAGGATTGCTACCTTCTGCCCTTTGTTCACACTAAAGGAGACGCCATTTAATACTTTTTGCTGAACTTCATTCGGATAGCTAAATTCGACCTGTTCAAAGCATACAAGCGGTTGATTTTTTTCAATTTTTTGCCAAATCGCCAAGCCGTTAAATTCAACTTGTGGCTGCTGCTCAGTAATTTCATTTAAGCGTTCCGCGGCGGTAATCAATTGCCCTAAATGCAAAAAAGCAATGCCAATCGGCATTAAAATTTCGCTTGAAGCCATAACGCAGAAAATCACCAGTGCAATCAGAGCTTCAGGGTATTCAGCATTCGGCACATTGATAGCCGTGGTCGCTAAATAAATTACTGCACAAAGCAAAATGCCATTCAACAAAATCAGCAATGCATTTGATAAGCCCGTTAAACGGCTCTCTTTGCTTTGCGCGGCTAGCCATTCTTGTTCCGTTTGCTGCAATTTTACCGTGGCTTGCGGCACAATGCCAAACAACAAAAATTCAGCATTGAGCTGAATCCATTCAATAAATTGGCTACGGTAATTGGCTCTCGCCTGAATCACCGCTTTGCCCGATTTTCGCCCTAACTTGTAGAAAAGTGTCGGCAAAATCAGCAAAAGTGCGGTTAAAGTGCCACAAATCATTAAGGCGAGTTGTGGCGAAACAAACCATAAGCCAAAGCCCATAAACAGAATTAGCATAATGGCACTGATAAAAGGCGACAGTAGATTCAGATAAAGTGTATCAAGCGTATCGACATCAGCCACTAGGCGGTTTAACAATTCGCTATTTCTAAAGCGATTTAGACCGCTTGGGCTCAATGGAATCAGTTTTTTAAACACGCTCACACGCAGATTTGCCAATACTCGAAATGTGGCATCGTGGGTGACCAAACGTTCAAAATAACGAGAAACTGTCCGCCCTAAGGCTAAGCCACGTACGCCCGATGAGGGGTAGAAAAAGTTAAAAATAATTGCCGAACCAGCTAAAAACGAAGCGGCTAAAAACCAACCCGAAAGACTTAATAAACCAATGCTGGCGGTAAGGCTGGTGATGGCAAGAACGATGCCGAGTAACAAACGCCCCCAATGGGTGCTGTATAGAGCTAAGAAAGGAAATAATGATCTCATAATCCACTAAGTTCTGTACGCTATGCGTACTAGAACAATGTATCGTATTGGAGTTAAAAAAATTGCCGACAGTATAACATTTTTTTAATACAATATAGCAATTCATTCGTAGGGGCGGGTTTTATACCCGCCCGTGTATTTTAAAAATAAAAGAGATATTCTGTGTTAGTTTCCGATTTCCATTTTGATTTACCCGATGAGCTTATTGCTCGTTACCCAACCGCTGAACGTTCCGCCAGTCGTTTGCTACATTTAAACGGTGCAACAGGCGAATTTTTCGATGAAAAATTTACCGATCTTTTGGAGCATATCAATGCGGGCGATCTGCTGATCTTCAATAATACCCGAGTAATTCCAGCCCGTCTGTATGGGCGTAAAACTAGTGGCGGTAAGGTAGAAGCCTTGATTGAACGTGTCTTAGATGAACATCGCTGTTTGGCTCATGTGCGTGCTTCCAAGGCACCCAAAGAAGGAAGTGAATTGATTTGGGGTGAAGATAAGTTAGGCGAAGGCAATGGTTTTAAATCAACGATGATCGCTCGTCACGACACGCTTTTTGAGCTGAAATTTGAGGATGAAAAGCCACTATTTGATTTGCTGCAACAAGCAGGACATATGCCGTTGCCGCCCTATATTGACCGCCCTGATGAAGAGGCAGATCAAGAGCGTTATCAAACGGTTTATAGCGAAGTATTAGGTGCGGTAGCCGCTCCAACAGCTGGCTTGCATTTTGATAATGCGATGTTGGAAAAACTGAAAAGTAAAGGCGTAGAAACCGCTTTTGTGACCTTGCACGTTGGTGCAGGAACATTCCAACCTGTGCGAGTAGCGAATATTCTTGATCACAAAATGCATGCTGAATATGCGGAAGTACCACAAGATGTTGTCGATAAAATTTTAGCTACCAAAGCCAAAGGCAAACGAGTGATTTGTGTCGGCACCACCTCGGTTCGTTCAGTGGAAAGTGCAGCGCAAGCGGTTAAAAATACGGAAAATTTGATCGAACCGTTTTTCTCGGATACCTCCATTTTTCTTTATCCAGGAAAAAATTTTAAAGTGGTAGATGCCTTAATCACTAATTTCCATTTGCCTGAATCTACCCTGATTATGCTGGTGTCAGCTTTTGCGGGTTATCGTAACACGATGAACGCTTACGCTCACGCCGTAGAAAACCAATATCGCTTTTTTAGCTATGGCGATGCGATGTTTATTGAAAAGAATCCGAACGCTGTAAAGGATATTCCAAATGTTTAAGGTTTACGGCTTAACCGTTGATGCTCACACACGCTGTGAGCATTACCACTCCTCGCTTGATATTATCGCCATTCGTTTTAAATGCTGCGATAAGTTCTACCCTTGTTACAAATGCCACAACGCCTGTGAAAGCCACTCCATCGAACGCTGGCAACCACAGGAGTTTGATACCCACGCCATTTTATGCGGCAATTGCCAGCAAACGCTTTCTATCTTGCAATATATGAGCGTTACTCATTGCCCGCATTGCCAATCGCCGTTTAATAGCGGTTGTCAGAAACATTATTCTATTTATTTTGAAATTTAATCATAAATTTTTCTAATCCATCTATTTTTTGCAAATTTTTCTACATCTTTAACCGCTTGTTGTGAGCTAAATCGGTAAAGCAAACGTTAAAATGTCATTTTCGACTAAAAAATAAGCGATTAGACCTAATTTTTCTAATTTTTATGATTATTTTTATTCATCTCTCTTTTCAAAGCCAAAAATGCTTGTTATATTTCGAGCCACCTCAAGAACACAACGATTCTTAAGATTGCATAATTCTAATTTTCAAATCTCACAGGAGTATAATATGAGTGATTTAAACGCACTGTTCCAAAAAATCAAACAACGTGACCCTAACCAAGCCCCATTTCATCAAGCAGTTGAAGAAGTATTCGGTTCTTTGGCTCCATTCTTAGCAAAAAATCCTCAATATACACAACAAGGTATTTTAGAGCGTATCGTTGAGCCTGAACGTGTCATTACTTTCCGTGTTACGTGGATGGATGACAAAGGGCAAGTGCAAGTAAACCGTGGTTATCGTGTGCAAATGAACTCTGCGATTGGTCCTTATAAAGGGGGAATTCGTTTCCACCCAACTGTGGATTTAGGTGTTTTAAAATTCTTAGCCTTCGAACAAGTATTCAAAAACGCTTTAACCACTTTACCAATGGGTGGTGGTAAAGGCGGTTCAGATTTCGATCCGAAAGGCAAATCGGATGCGGAAGTTATGCGTTTCTGCCAAGCATTTATGACGGAATTATCACGTCACATTGGTGCAGATACTGATGTTCCCGCAGGCGATATCGGCGTAGGCGGACGCGAAATCGGCTATATGTATGGCCAATACAAAAAATTACGTAACGAATTTGCTTCCGTATTGACAGGTAAAGGCTTAACCTGGGGCGGCAGCTTAATTCGTCCTGAAGCAACAGGTTACGGCGCGGTTTACTTTGCTGATGCTATGTTAGCCACCAAAGGCTTAGGCTTTGAAGGTAAACGTGTGGTGATTTCAGGCTCTGGTAACGTAGCACAATACGCCGCAGAAAAAGCCATTCAAAAAGGTGCGAAAGTATTAACTGTTTCTGATTCCAACGGCTATGTATTATTCCCAGATTCAGGTATGACTGAAGCTCAACTTGCAGCATTGCTAGAACTGAAAAATGTCCGTCGTGAACGTTTATCAGTTTATGCGAAAGAACAAGGTATTCAATACTTTGAAGGGCAAAAACCTTGGGGCGTGGCGTGCGATATTGCGCTTCCGTGTGCAACTCAAAATGAATTGGACGGCAATGCCGCTAAAGAGTTGGTAAAAAATGGCTGTGTCTGTGTGGCTGAAGGCGCAAATATGCCAACGACTTTAGAAGGTGTGGAAGTCTTCTTAGCAGCGAAAATTCTTTATGCACCAGGTAAAGCCGCAAATGCGGGGGGCGTGGCAACTTCAGGCTTAGAAATGAGCCAAAATGCGATTCGCCTCTCCTGGACTCGTGAAGAAGTCGATCAACGTCTATTCAACATTATGACCGCTATACACGAAAACTGTGTAGAAAACGGCACTGAAGCAGATGGCTATGTGAACTACGTAAACGGTGCCAACATCGCAGGCTTCAAAAAAGTGGCAACCGCGATGTTAGAACAAGGCGTGTTATAGTATTCTTCTGGTAATTTTTTAATTTAAAGGACTGATTTCGTTATAAGATCGGAATCAGTCCTTTTTGCTCAAGTTAGTTCAAGCCTCGCTGATAATAACTGAATTAATACGTTAATCTATTTGAGTAAAATTACCGCAAATCCCTCTCTTTAACGGGCTTTATTTTTCAGGCTCATAGCCAATATCTTCTAAGGTTGGGTTATTTGCACCCGCTTTAGCAAGTTCATCACAAATCTCGTTCTCACGATGTCCAGAATGCCCTTTCACCCACGCCCATTCGATTTGGTGTCGTTGAATTTCGCTGTCTAAAGCCATCCACAAATCTTGATTTTTCACAGGTTTGCCATTAGCGGTTTTCCAGCCTTTTTGGCGCCAGTTGAAAATCCATTGGGTAATGCCACTTTTCATATATTGACTATCGGAATGAAGTTGCACCCGACAAGGTTCCTTCAACATTGCCAAAGCCTCAATTACCGCCCGTAATTCCATACGGTTATTCGTCGTTTGAAAATAGCCTTTACTCAGCGTTTTTTCTGTGCCTTTATAACGTAATAAAATACCGATTCCACCCTTTCCTGGATTTCCTAAGCAAGAGCCATCGGTAAAGATTTCTACTAATTTCACTTTAACTCCAAAAAAGAAGGTTAAAGCCGAAACTTTAACCTTCATAACATATAGGAGAATATATGCTAAATTATTTTACACGTGATACGTATTCACCTGAACGAGTATCTACTCGAATGACTTCGCCGATTTGAACGAATAATGGCACTCGCACTACTGCGCCTGTGCTTAAAGTTGCGGGTTTACCACCCGTACCTGCGGTATCACCTTTCAAACCAGGGTCGGTTTCAATTACTTCTAATTCTACGAAGTTTGGCGGTGTTACGGCAATAGCAGAACCGTTCCATAAAGTAATGATACATTCGGCTTGATCAACTAACCATTTGTCGTTATCGCCTAATGCTTTTTCATCTACAGAAATTTGTTCAAAAGTTTCTGGATGCATAAAATACCAGAAATCTTCATCTTTGTATGAGTATGTGTAGTTGTAATCTACAACATCTGCAGCTTCAACCGAAGTACCCGATTTGAAGTTGATTTCTAACACTTTACCAGAAATCAATTTACGAATTTTAGTACGGGTAAATGCTTGACCTTTACCTGGTTTCACAAATTCGTTTTCAACGATTACACAAGGTTCGCCATCTTGAATGAATTTTAAACCTGGTTTGAAATCATTAGTGCTGTAACTCGCCATTTTATCCTCAGAATTTACAATATTTTAACAAAATTTGGTCTCCACCGTCTTGGGATAACCAAAAACTGGCATATAATACCGCAAAAGCACAAAAATCCCTAAAAATTTTTGCTATAATCCACAAAATTTATGCCCATAAGGATGGAAAATGAAAAAAATTATTACACTCTCAGCCATTTTAGCTCTTTCTATGACAACGGTTGTTGAAGCAAAAGGCTTTCGCTCATCAGGTTTCCGCTCGGTAAGTGGTAAATCGCTGTCGGCTCCTAAAACAACAAGTTCAACGGCGAACCAATCCAAAGATGCCACTTTCGCTAATACACCAAAACAAGCTACAACAACACAGCCTACTAGCGCTAATGGCAACCGTGTAGCGAATTTTGCTACAGGCGCCGCAGCTGGTTACATTTTAAGTAACGCTTTAGCGCCTAACACCGCTCTGGCAAATGGACAAGCGGTCGAAAATTCACAAAATCTTGCAAATACAACTAATGTAATGCAATTCAAATCTATTGGCGGGCAAGTTGATCCCTACTTAATTGAAAAAACCGACGGCTACCGCCGTTACTGTATTTCAGGTGTACAATATTTAGCCGCGGTGGCAAATGGCTCAACTGCACCAACGGTAATGGTCACCCCAGAAGGCAAGCCATTGACTTGTCAATTAGTACAGTAATTTAAATCTCTCCACCCCTCTTTTTCAAAGAGGGGAGTTTTTTATATGCAACAATCAATCCAAATTCAATTGGCGAAACCGCAATGGCTACAAGAACTTGCCACCGCCTTTAACGATCCAATCAAGCTCCTTGAATTTCTTGAACTTAATCCCGCCGATTTTGAACAAGCGATTGCCGCTCGGAAGCTATTTGCCTTGCGAGTACCACGTGCCTTTGCGAAAAAAATGGAAAAAGGCAATCCACAGGATCCACTGTTTTTACAAGCGATGTCTTCGGCTAATGAATTTGCACAAGTAGAAAGTTTTGTGAAAGATCCACTAGAAGAACAGCACAGCCCTGCACCAAATATTTTGCACAAATATCACAACCGTTTGCTGTTTATGCTAAAAAATAGCTGCGCCATCAACTGTCGTTACTGTTTCCGCCGCCATTTTCCTTATGATGAGGTCAAAAGCGGCAAAACAAGTTGGCAGCAAAGTTTAGACTATATTGCGGAACATACTGAACTTGAAGAAGTGATTTTATCGGGTGGCGATCCGCTAATGGCAAAAGATCACGAATTGGAATGGTTGCTTTCACATTTGGCACAGATTCCACATCTGCAAACCCTACGCATCCACAGCCGTTTGCCCGTGGTGATTCCAAGCCGAATTACCGCTGAACTGTGTGAATTATTGGCAAAATCTCGCCTAAATATCGTGTTGGTTACTCATATCAATCACGCCAATGAAATTGATGAATTGTTGAAAGAAAGGCTAGCTCAACTACGCCAAGCGAATGTCGCCTTGCTCAATCAAGCTGTTTTATTGAAAGGGGTTAATGATAATGCTCTAACCCTAAAGGCGTTGGGTGACAAATTGTTTCAAGCAGGTATTCTGCCTTATTATTTGCATTTGCTTGACAAAGTAGAAGGGGCAAGCCATTTCTATATTGACGATAGTCATGCCCAACAAATTTACACCGAATTACAACGCCTTACCTCAGGCTATCTTGTGCCGAAAATGGTGCGAGAGATTGCAGGAAAACCGAATAAAACGCTTAAGGGTATCTAAATACAAGCGGTGGAATTCTGCAAAAAGTTTACCAAATTCCACCGCTTGTAATTTATCTCTTCTTCAGAATCTCTTTCAAGAACCTTGCTGTATGTGAACGTTTATCTTTCGCTAGAGCTTCAGGCGTGCCTGTTGCGATAATTTGTCCTCCACCATTACCGCCTTCAGGTCCTAGATCGACGATCCAGTCGGCAGTTTTAATAACGTCCAAATTATGCTCAATTACTACGATAGTGTTACCGTGGTCGCGTAAGGTGTGTAACACGCTCAATAACTGCTTAATATCGGCAAAATGTAAGCCTGTAGTTGGCTCATCTAAAATATAGAGCGTTTTGCCTGTATCTCGTTTAGAAAGCTCGGTCGCCAATTTAACCCGTTGAGCTTCCCCGCCCGAAAGGGTGGTGGAAGATTGTCCTAAGCGAATGTAAGACAAACCGACATCCATCAAGGTTTGCAACTTGCGAGCAATCATCGGCACAGGGTCAAAAAACTCTCTCGCCTCCTCCACCGTCATATTTAGCACTTGATCGATGCTTTTACCTTTATAGCGAATTTCCAACGTTTCTCGGTTGTAACGTTTGCCTTTACAGTGATCGCACGGCACATACACATCAGGCAAGAAGTGCATTTCCACCTTAATAACGCCATCACCTTGACAAGCCTCACAACGTCCACCACGCACGTTAAAGCTAAAACGCCCAACGTTGTAACCTCTTGCCCGCGCCTCTTGCGTGCCTGCAAAAAGCTCACGAATTGGCGTGAATAAGCCCGTGTAAGTAGCTGGGTTGGAGCGTGGTGTACGTCCGATCGGGCTTTGATCGATGTCGATCACTTTGTCAAAATGCGCCAAGCCCTCAATTGATTCGTAAGGAGCCACATCGGTACGTTCCGCTCGGTTCAAAGCATTTTGAGCCAATGGGAAGAGGGTGTCGTTAATCAGTGTTGATTTGCCCGAACCTGATACGCCCGTTACGCAAGTAAACAAACCGACAGGAATTTCTAAGCAAACTTTTTTCAAATTATTACCGCTTGCACCTTTCAAGGTCAGTAATTTTGAGCTGTCATAAGGCACTCGTTTTTTCGGAATTTCAATGTTCTGTTTACCCGATAAAAACTGCCCTGTAATTGATTCTGACACTTGCTGAATTTCTTCTGCGGTGCCTTGGGCAATCACTTCACCACCGTGTACACCTGCACCTGGACCAATGTCCACGATATGATCAGCGGCACGAATCGCATCTTCATCGTGTTCGACCACAATCACAGTGTTGCCTAAATTACGCAAATGAATTAGTGTTTTCAGTAAACGTTCGTTATCTCGCTGGTGCAAGCCGATCGATGGCTCATCCAACACATACATCACGCCCACTAAACCTGCACCGATTTGGCTAGCAAGGCGAATCCGCTGTGCCTCGCCGCCCGACAAAGTTTCCGCTGAACGAGAAAGCGACAGATAATTCAAACCTACATTGACCAAGAACGACAAACGCTCACGAATTTCTTTCAAAATCTTTTCAGCAATTTTGGCTTTTTGCCCTGTCAAATTGAGGTTTTCAAAAAAGTCCAATGCCTCACCAATGGATTTTTCCGACACGGCTGGCAAATTGGTTTTATCCAAGAACACATAGCGCGCTTCACGGCGTAAACGCGAACCTTCACACTCTACACAGGGACGATTGTTGATATATTTCGCTAACTCTTCACGCACTGCATTTGATTCAGTTTCTTTGTAGCGGCGAGCCATATTATTCAGCACGCCTTCAAAAGCGTGTTTGCGTTTGACTTTATCGCCACGATCGTTCACATAAACGAACTCAATCTCTTCTGTCGTACCGTTTAAAATCAGATTTTGTTGCTTTGGAGAAAGTTTTTTAAATGGCGTATCCACACTAAATCCGTAGTGGTTTGCCACTGCTTTCAGTAAACCAAAATAGTAGAAACTACGGCGATCCCAGCCTTTAATGGCACCACTTGCCAGCGAGACTTCATCATTCTGCACTATTTTTTTCGGATCAAAATACTGTTCCACTCCCAAGCCATCACAAGTTGGGCAAGCTCCAGCAGGATTGTTAAATGAAAATAAACGTGGCTCTAATTCGTGCAAGGAATAGCCACAATGCGGACAAGCAAAGGCTGACGAAAATACCAACTCAGGTGCGGTTGGATCGTCCATATCGGCAATAATGGCGGTTGAACCCGATAAATCTAACGCAGTTTCAAAGGATTCCGCCAAGCGATTCGCTAAATCACTACGCACTTTGAATCTGTCTACCACTACTTCAATGGTATGTTTTTTCTGCAATTCTAAGGCGGGGGGATCTGATAAATCGCAAATTTCGCCATCAATACGGGCGCGGATATAACCAGAAGCGGTCAAATTTTCCAATAATTTCACGTGTTCGCCTTTGCGCTCTTTCACCACAGGAGCCAGCAACATCAAGCGCTTACCTTCGGGTTCTTCTAAAACTCTGTCCACCATTTGCGAAATAGTTTGTGCCGCGAGTGGCAAATCGTGTTCAGGACAACGAGGCTCGCCCACACGTGCGAATAACAAACGCAGATAGTCGTGAATTTCGGTTACGGTTCCCACCGTTGAACGTGGGTTGTGTGAAGTTGATTTCTGCTCAATGGAGATCGCAGGGGAAAGCCCTTCAATATGATCTACATCAGGTTTTTCCATTAGCGATAGGAATTGACGGGCGTATGCCGACAGCGATTCTACATAACGACGCTGACCTTCAGCATAGAGCGTATCAAACGCTAGTGATGACTTGCCCGAACCAGACAAGCCTGTGATGACGATAAATTTATCTCTTGGTAGGATTAAATTGATATTTTTGAGGTTGTGGGTTCTCGCCCCTCGAATGTCGATCTGTTTCATTTAATTCTCGATCTATTAGAAATGTTGGGCGTATTATGCCATAAAAGCCAAACAGTAAAAATGGCAAAACCAAGCATTCGCTTGGTTCATACTTTGCAAATTAGTAGAAAAATTCGACCGCTAGTTTAAAAACTATCGGGGCAAGAACAGAGGATAATACGCCACAAGCGACCAATGCAATCGAGCCGTAACTCCCTGTTTTCACACTATATTCCATACAACGCCCTGTTCCCAAAGCGTGGGAAACTGCTCCCATACTCAAACCAATTGCTCGCACATTTCGCACGCCCAGCCAATGCAAAATGGAAAAACCGAATACCGATCCAAATAAACCTGCAATCATCACACCCACCGCTGTCACCGCTGAACTCCCCCCAATTTGTCCTGCAATGGCAATCGCAATCGGCGTAGAAACAGATTTCGGCACCATTGCTGCTACAATATCTTCACTTGCCCCCAATAACACCGCAAATAACACACCCGTAAGCATAGCAATAAAAGTGCCAAATAAGACTACTGTAGAAATCGGTCGCCATTTTTTGCGAATTTGCGGTAATTGTTCATAAAAAGGCAAAGACAAAGCCACCACCGAAACACCGAGTAAATTATTCAGCGGAAAATTACCTTGGTAATAGTCTTTATAAGGAATATTGCTAACAACTAGAACAACAATAACCAACACTAAAGCTAATAAAAAAGGATTTAAAATCGTTGAGCGCAAACGTTGGCTGATTTTTTGCCCAATCAGAAAAGCTGCAATCGTCAGTAGTGAAAAGAGATAAATCATTTTTCCTCCTGGTGGTGCGGGTAATTGCTACTACGATGGAAAATCCATTGTGCAAATAGTCCAATCGCCACTAATGAAATTGCTGTACTCAACACATTTGCCAAGACAAAAGAAGTAAGATGTGAAGCCAATACATCAAGGTGCTCAATAATTTCAACACAAATTGGAATAAAAAATAGCGTCATATAGCGTGTAAGCGGACGAGCACTTGGTGTCACCCATTCTACTTTTACTATACCAACCACAAGACTAGTGAACAAAATCATCATTCCCCAGATACTATCTGAAATTCCGATCGGCAATAGCCAAGCCATTAATTTACCAAGGTATAACATCACAAAGAGCAATGAAAGCGAAAGTAAAAAACGGATTGCTTTATACAGCATAAGCCCTCCCTAAAGTCCAAAACAAGCGGTCGAATTTTCCTCATTTTTTGCAAATGTTATATTTTTATACCATTTGTAAAAAACGGCATAGATTCTACCACTTTAGCGTTAAAAAAGCGGTCGAATTTTCTTCAGATTTTGCAAATTTCTGAGAAAATCAGACCGCTTGTCTTATCTAAACACGCAAATTAGTGGCGAAAATGGCGCATTCCTGTTAATACCATTGCCATTCCGTGTTCATCGGCAGCGTCAATCACTTCTTGATCGCGCATTGAACCACCTGGGTGGATCACGCAAGTAATGCCTACTTTCGCTGCAGCGTCAATACCATCACGAAATGGGAAGAAGGCATCGGAAGCCATTACACAACCTGCAACTTGTAAGCCCTCATCTTCCGCTTTAATCCCTGCGATTTTCGCTGAGTAAACACGGCTCATTTGCCCTGCGCCAATGCCGATGGTTTGCCCATCTTTGGCGTACACGATGGCATTTGATTTGACGAACTTCGCCACTTTCCAGCAGAATAATAAATCTTTTAATTCGGCTTCCGTTGGTTGGCGTTTTGAAACCACTTGTAAGTCTTCAAGCGAAACAGAACCTTGATCTGCATCCTGCACCAATAAACCGCCATTCACACGCTTGAAGTCTAAACGTTTTTGTGCTTTGTTAAACTCACCGCATTCTAATACGCGCACATTTTTCTTTTTCGCTAACGCGTCTTTTGCTTGGCTCGAAATCGTTGGTGCAATGATCACTTCCACGAACTGACGATCGGCAATCGTTTGAGCAGTTTCACCATCTAATTCACGATTGAAAGCAATAATGCCACCAAATGCTGAAGTCGGGTCAGTTTGGTAAGCACGGTTATAGGCTTCCAAAATATCTTTCCCAAGAGCCACGCCACATGGGTTAGCGTGTTTGACGATCACACAGGCTGGTTCGACAAACTCTTTCACACATTCTAACGCTGCATCAGTGTCAGCAATGTTGTTGTAAGACAATGCTTTGCCTTGTAATTGTTTGGCGGTTGCAACGGAAGCTTCTTTCACTTCATTTTCTACATAGAAAGCTGCGTTTTGGTGGCTGTTTTCGCCATAACGCATAGTCTGTTTACGCATGAAATTTAAATTTAAAGTACGAGGGAATTGACCGCACACTTGGCTTAAATCTTCCTCTTCAGCCCCTTGATATGGCGGCACAAGTTGCCCGAAATAGTTGGCAATCATTGAATCGTATTGTGCGGTGTGTTCAAAGGCTTTAATCGCTAAATTGAAGCGCGTTTCAAGGGTTAAACTGCTATCGTTTTTGTCCATTTCCGCCAAAATCGCATCGAAATCGTTGTTATTGACTACGATTGCGACATCTTTATGGTTTTTCGCCGCTGAACGCACCATTGTTGGTCCACCAATATCGATATTTTCGACTGCTTCTTCAAGCGTGCAATCTGGCTTTGCGATCGTTGCAGCAAACGGATAAAGGTTTACCACCACCATATCAATACGTTCAATACCGTGTCGCTGCATAATCACATCATCTGTACCACGGCGACCTAAAATTCCGCCGTGTACTTTAGGATGTAAGGTTTTGACACGCCCGTCCATCATTTCAGGGAATCCAGTGTAATCTGATACTTCCGTCACAGGTAAGCCAGCTTCTGCTAACAATTTTGCGGTTCCGCCTGTTGAAAGGAGTTTTACCCCGCGAGCGTGCAAGCCCTGGGCAAATTCGACAATGCCTTTTTTATCAGACACACTTAATAACGCTTGTTGGATCGCCATTTTTTCAGTTCCTTAAAATGAATATAAAAATAAAAACGGGCGCAATTATAACGCAAACGTTTGCGAAGTTCATCAACAAGCGGTAGGATTAGGCTAATTTTTTACAAATGGGAGAATCTTGTATGACGATTGAACATAATGTAGAAGCGGGTGAATTTGCTTATTTCGACGAAACAGGAACAAAAGCAGGCAAGTTGCGCTATCGCTATATTAAAGATGAGGTGATCGATGTTTATTCCACCAAAGTAGAAAAAGCCTTTCAAGGCAAAGGTATTGCAGGGAAATTATATGAAGCACTGATTGTTTTCGTTCAAGAAAACAAGCTCAAAATCAAACCAAGCTGCAGTTATATTGAGGTGAAAATGCAAAGGAACCACGAAGGCTTGATTGCTTAACATAAATAAATATAATACGTTGCAAAATTTACTTATAACACGAATATTTGGGTATTTTACTTATTGAGGTAATAATACCCCAATTTTTTAAGAGGGACTTAATGAATACTGATTTATACCGTTGGCCATTACCTATGAAGTTATACCCCGATCGCAATAACAAATCTTATCGGATGAAGAGGTTTCGATTTCACTTACGTTCTTTGCTGAACTATTCACAAATTAAGCAATTTGAAAAATTTGTACATCAACATAACTATTTAAATCCTTTACTTAATGAGCGAGCAAATTGGAGCTACCCTGTAGCACATCGCTTTTTAGATAAGCGATTTAACGCAAAAAAACGCCGCCAATTAGTTCAAGATAACTTAACTTTCTTACCACAAAAATTAGTTTCTTTAGGGTTGCCTATGTTGTGGGATAGGCCCATCAATATGGGAGAAATCACAGAAAATTTTGAATTATGGCTGAAAGTTAATGAATATCAGCCTATGGAAGGTTATTGGGCTTTAGAATTACGGCAAAAAAATCCCGATCGTTTAATTTATCTTGCTACTTTTGCTAAAGTGGAAGAATCGTTACTGATTGCGGTAATTCAAGGTCCCAATGATGAAGATAGCAAAGAGATCGTAAAACTTCTCACGAAAAAGTGCTACGGCTTACGCCCCGCTTATTTTATGGTAGAAGCGATGAAAGCACTTACTATTACATTAGGTTACAACAAGCTACTGGGTATTCCGCATAAATATCAAAACAAATCACGCCTTGTACAAAGTAAACGATATGTAGTGGATTATGATACTATTTTCGGCGAAAGTGCGGGAACTTTGAGGGATTATTGGGAATTGCCCCTACAATTTGAAACTAAAGATATCAGCCAAATTGAAAGTAAAAAACGCTCAATGTATCGTAAACGATACGCGATGCTTGATGAATTATTAATGAGAATGAAGGCTAAATTGACAGCGTAATTCATCTCTTCATAACAAACACAACAAAGCGCAATCAGAATCTATTGTCTGATTGCGCTTTGTTTTAATGTAATTAGCCTAATACTTTCGCAACGGTTTTATCCATCTGCTTACGCCATTGTTTGGCGACAGCCTGCTGCGTAATTGCCCGACCTCGCCTATCAAAGGCTTCTTCTTGTGAAAGTTTTTCCACACGACAAGCACAAACTTTATATTCCGGAATACGGGCGTATTTATCCAATGCCGCATTAGTGAGCCAATTTGCATTACCATCAGCAAAGTGGAATGGCATCCAGCATTCGCCTTTATTGGTTTTATCAGATACACGAGCTTCTGAAGTGATTTTGCCTCGACGAGAAGTGACACTAATTCGCTCGCCATCTTTAATGCCTAAACGATCTGCATCTTGGCTATTGATTTCCACAAATGAATTGCCTTCAATTGCCATTAAGCCTTCGGTACGAGCCGTCATTGCCCCTGTATTGTAGTGATACAACACCCGTCCCGTCGTCAGCATTAGTGGATATTCCTTATCTGGCAACTCTTGCGCTGCTTGATATTCCGCTGGATAGAAATAACCCAATCCACGCGCAGGTTTGCCTACGTGCATAATTGGCGTACCTGCGTGATATTGGTCGGTACAAGGCCATTGCAATGATTGCGTTGGTTCAGCTTCAAGCCGCGCATAGCTCATTCCGCGGAAAGAAGGTGTTAGAGATGCCATTTCGTCGAAAATTTGCGAAGCCGTCAAATTCGGCTGGTTGTACCCCATTCGGCGCATTAAATCACAAATAATATCGGTATCTAAGCGGCTATTATCCGCCAAAGTAACGGCTTTGCGTACACGCTGCACACGGCGTTCTGTGTTTGTAAATGTCCCATCTTTTTCCGCATAAGAACGACCTGGCAATACTACATCGGCAAGTAAGGCGGTTTCGGTCATAAACAGTTCTTGCACCACAAGGAAATCTAAGGCTTTTAAGGCTTTGATTACGTGGGTAGTATCAGGGTCTGTCACGACTGGATCTTCCCCACAGATATATAAACCTTTCACATCGCCTTTAATTGCTTTCGGGAAAATATCAGTCGCGTGTGTACCAAGATGAGCGGGCAACTCTACCCCCCACGCTTTTTCAAATTTTGCACGAACGGCAGGATCAAGTACGGATTGGTAGCCTGGGAACATATTTGGTGAAGCGCCCATATCGCAAGCACCTTGTACATTGTTTTGACCACGTAACGGATTCACCCCACAGCCTTCTCGTCCAAGTTTGCCAACCATCATTGCCATATTCGACATCGACATCACCCCTTCAGTACCCGTTGAGTGTTCTGTTACGCCTAAGCAATAAATAATGGGAGCCTTTTTCGCCGTTGCATAAATACGCGCAGCGGCACGTAAATCATCAGGATCAATATTACAAATTTTCGCTACTTTTTCTGGCGTGTAGCTTTTCACAATTTTTTTCAGCTCTTTAAAACCTTCGGTATGAGTGGCAATGTAATCTTCATCAAGCAAACCTTCTTCAATAAAGATATGACACATCCCATTAGCAAAGGCGACGTTTGTGCCAGGACGTAATTTGAGATGTACATCAGCTTGTTTAGTTAAGCCAATATCACGAGGATCAACGACGATCAATTTCGCTCCATTACGCACTGCTTCTCGAATCTGCATACCAATAACAGGATGTGCTTCTTCTGGATTTGAACCAACTAATAAAATCGCATCGATATCGTGTGTGATGTCGTAAATGGTATTCGTCATTGCCCCAGAACCGAGTGTTTTCGCTAAACCCTCCACAGATGCAGAGTGACAAACACGGGCGCAGTTGTCGGTATTGTTAGTACCAAAACAAGTACGCACCATTTTTTGTACCATATAAATATCTTCATTTGGTGAACGTGAACAAGCAAAACCCGCCAAAGCATCGCCACCGTGTTCACGTTTAATAGCCATAAATTTTGAAGCAACCAAATCAAGTGCTTCATCCCAACTTGCTTTGCGGAATTTACCCGTTGAATGATCTTTAATTAGAGGATCAGTTAAACGATCGTCTGAATGCACAAATTTATAAGAACCGAAGCGCCCTTTGACACATAAACGTCCACCATTAGAAGGTCCTTCTACCGCTTCTGCCCCCACAAGTTTGTTGTCTTTCACCAATAATTCATATTGGCAACCGACGGCACAGTGTGGGCAAGTGGTGCGTACTCGCTGAATTTCCCACGAGCGGTAAGATTTGGCTTCTTTTTTGTAAATCGCGCCCGTTGGACAGGCTTCAGCGCAGTTGCCACAAGATTCACAATCGGTTTCTTTCCAGTCTTTCCCAAACGGCGTCATAATGCTGCGGAAAATACCTCGTGATGACAGTTTAATTGCATCTGCTCCACTCACATTGGTACAGGTGTTAATGCAACGTTGGCAATGAATACATAAATCTGGACGATAGCCAAGGAATGGATGATCTTCCACATGAGCCACTTCAATACCTGGCAAACGGAAACTTGGATAACGAGATTCTGTTACACCACATTGATGTGCTACATTTTGTAGTTCACAAGCACCGTTTGATGGGCAAGAAAAACAGATCAAATTGTGATGTGACAAAATCAAATCTAACGCCATTTTGCGCGATTTAGTCACTTTATCGGTTTGGGTTCGTACCACCATCCCTTCTTGTGCCAAAGTATTACAAGAAGTCGGTAATTTGTCGTAGCCTTCAATTTCTACCACACATAAACGGCACGAACCAATATCACTCACATTTTTTAAATAGCACAAGGTTGGAATATTTAAGCCGATAGATTTGGCGGCGTCCAATACCGTTGTACCTTCCGCGACTTGCACATCAAAATCATCAATTTTTAGGTTAATTATTGTCTTGCTCATAGATCTCGCCCTCCTCGTAATACCCCACAGCCAAAATGGTCACAACGCAAGCAACGCGCAGCTTCTTGCATTGCTTCCTCATAGGTAAATGGATTTTCTACCTGTTCAAAATCACATTTACGAATATAGGCAGGGCGTTCGGTAATATTGGCGCGCCCAATTTGCATACGAATATTCTCTTTCGGGGTTGGAGCATGGGTTTCGCAAGGAAACTCGTGGTGATAGCCAAGGTATTCATCAATATTATGTGCAGCGACTTTACCTGCTGCGATGGCTTTAATTGCTGTTGAAGGGCCTGTTGCACAGTCGCCACCGACAAACACCCCCTCCATATTAGGCACCGCAGTAGTGAGTTCCGATTTAAACACGCCCCATTTTGCTTCCATACCGAACTCTTCAAAAGGCTCACTAATAATATCTTGCCCTACCGCAATAAGAATCACATCACAGGCAATGGTAAAAGACGGTTTATTCGCTTTTACAGGGCTTGGACGACCACCGTGATCATATGGACCTGTCATCTGTGGTTGAACAGTTAAACCCACACAGTTATTCTTTTCATCCACTTCAATGGTTTCTGGTGCAGCCAAGGTGATCAATTCAATCCCTTCCATAATCGCCGCTTCAATTTCGGTATGCAGTGCGGTCATATCATCTTGTCTTCGACGATACACAATACGCACATCCTTAGCTTTACAACGTACCGCAGAACGAGCCGCATCCATCGCCACATTACCACCGCCAATTACCACTACCACTTTGTCTGTGTAGTCAGGAATAATGTCATTACCAATGCCATCAAGCATTTCGACTGCAGAGAACACATTATTTGCATCCGCCCCTTTGATGCGCAAGGTTTTACCTTTTTGTGCGCCAATACCGACGAACATCGCATCATATGATTTGCGGATTTCTTCAATACTAATCTCTTCCCCTACCATCACGCCATATTTCACTTCGATGTTGCCTGCCGACAAGATTGCACTTAAATCTTGATCTAAACGATCTTTCGGAAAACGATAATTCGGAATGCCATAGCGCAACATGCCTCCAAGGGCTTTTTGGCGTTCATAAATAGTGACACGATGTCCCATTTGCGCAAGAAAATAAGCGCAAGTTAAACCAGCAGGACCACCACCAATTACCGCTACTTTTTTACCTGTATCTGGTAATGGTTCTGGCACCTTCACTGAATCCGCTGTTGCCTGATCTACCGCATATTTTTTCAAACCACGGATATTGATCGCATCATCAATTAAACGACGGCGACAACGTTCTTCACAGGGGTGTTCACAGACTAAGCCACAAGCCGTTGGCAATGGATTATCTTTACGAATTAAATTTACCGCTTCGGCATAGTTGCCATCACCAATATGGGCGATGTAGCCTGGAATATCGACGTGGGCAGGACACATATTGATACACGGGATACGTTGCCCTACTTCTGGCACACAAGATTTGTTTTTGATATGGCTCTCGTATTCTTCTTTAAATTCTTCAATGCTATCTAGAATTTCAAAGGCGGGTTGATAACCGATGGCACAATCGGAGCCATCACGAATCATTTCAGCAAGTTCACGAATTTGGCGCATCGTGTTCTCATCGCCTTCACCAGCGAGAACATCACGCAACAGGAAAGATAAATGTGGAATGCCATCACGACAGGGTACACATTTACCGCAAGTTTGGCTCATAGAGGCTCGAAGCGATGCATATTGCACCACTAATGGACAAGTTCCAGGCGGAAAGCTTTGTACTTTGCTGGTAAATTTATCAATCAGCACACCGATTTTGGTGTCATAGCTCACCTCTGGCTGCAAATAAAATTTCGCCATAGGAATCACTCCAACTATATATGTAAAAAAGGGAATTTCCCAACATCAGAATCACTCACATATATATATGAGTTTAAAAAGCCTGTAAACGACTGTATAAAAAATGTGCTAATTGTTTGATTTAGATCAGTTTATAGTCAGATTAGAAAAACTTGAAAAGACAGAAAAAATAGAAGCGGTCGAATTTTGCAAAAAATTTACCAAATTCGACCGCTTGCTAATTAGAGATAATTATTTGGCACAACCGCAAGTTGCCACTTTATCTTCAAAACGACGAGCAGCTTCGTCCCAGTTTACCACGTTCCAGAAAGCTTTAATGTAGTCAGGGCGACGGTTTTGGTAGTTTAAGTAGTAAGCGTGTTCCCAAACATCTAAACCTAAAATTGGATAACCTGAAACGCCTGCTACTTCTTTGCCCATTAACGGAGAATCTTGGTTAGCGGTTGAAACCACGCTCAATTTACCGTTTTCTAAGACTAACCACGCCCAACCTGAACCGAAACGAGTGGCTGCCGCTTTTTCAAATTCAGCTTGGAAGTTTTCTACTGAACCGAAATTACGGACGATGGCATCTTTTAATGCGCCTTGTAAAGTGGTACCCGTTTTTAAACCTTTCCAGAATAAAGTGTGGTTCACGTGACCACCAACATTATTACGCACTGCGGTGCGTTTGTCTGCTGGCACTACGCTTAAATCTTTAATCAATGCACCAGGGCATTTTTCCAAAAGTTCTGGATGCGCTTCTAACGCTGCATTGGCGTTATTGATGTAGGCTTGGTGATGCTTAGTGTGGTGAATTTCCATCGTTGCTTTATCGAAATATGGCTCTAACGCATCGTATGCGTAGCCTAATTCAGGTAATTGGTATGCCATAGTTAGCTTCCTTCTATACTTAAAAATAATCGGTAATCTCTGCTACCCATATCGGGTAGAAGCGAAATGATTTTAGCATTTTTTTGATCTAAAACAAGAAAATATGCAAAAAATCTTGTTTTCTATTTATCTGCTTAAAAAATAACTTATTCGCCCTAAAAACACATTGACAAACGCAACCGTTTCCGCCATCCTCTTCGTCACTTATTTTCTAGTCTTTAATGCAAAATGTTGAACGTTATGATGACTATCACCACCATTATGACCATTACGATAAAACGTAATGCGGGGGTGCGTGGCTAGCAAACAGAATAACCAGAACCCGCTAACAAGCGGGTTTTTTTGTATCTAATTTTGCAAACTTTCAATTTAACAGGAGAACATATGCGAGTTCTTAAATTTGGTGGCACTTCCCTTGCTAACTCTGAACGCTTTATACAAGCAGCAAATATTATCGAAAACGCTCATTTAAAAGATCAAGCTGCGGGTGTGCTTTCCGCTCCAGCGAAAATTACTAATCACTTAGTTGCCATTGTGGACAAAGCGATTGCAGGTGAATCTTTTGAGCAAAATCTTGCTGAAGCGACGGAGATCTTCCATAACATTATCAATGGATTATATGCGACGAACAACAATGTAAAACGTGATGAATTATTAGCACTTGTTGAAGCAGAATTAACCCAAATTCAAGAAGTTGCTCGTGAAGCTGCGCAATCAAAATCATTGCCTGATTCCGTTGCCGCCACTATCCATTGCCGTGGTGAAAAATTGTCGATTGCGATGATGCAAGCGTGGTTTGAAGCCAAAGGTTATACCGTTACTCGCATTGATCCTGTGGAAAAACTTTTAGCACACGGTAGCTACTTAGAATCCTCAGTAGATATTGCCGAATCAACTAAACGCATGAATGCGACTTCCATTCCGAAAAAAAATGTGGTGCTAATGGCAGGCTTTACTGCTGGCAATGAGAAAGGCGAATTGGTGCTATTAGGACGTAACGGTTCCGACTATTCGGCGGCGTGTTTAGCCGCGTGTTTAAAAGCAGATTGCTGCGAAATTTGGACGGACGTGGACGGCGTTTATACCTGCGATCCTCGCCTTGTACCTGATGCAATCTGTTTAGAATCAATGAGTTATCAAGAAGCAATGGAGCTTTCTTACTTTGGGGCAAAAGTGATTCACCCTCGCACTATTGGTCCGTTAGTACCGTTAAATATTCCTTGTTTAATTAAAAATACCGCCAATCCTGAAGCAAAAGGCACCGTGATCGATGGCAATGTGGCAACCGACGGCTTAAAAGTAAAAGGCATTACTAACCTAGATAACGTAGCGATGTTCAATGTTTCAGGCTCAGGGATGCAAGGTATGGTGGGAATGGCGGCTCGCGTCTTCTCCACGATGTCGAAAGCTGGTATTTCGGTGATTTTGATCACCCAATCTTCTTCAGAATACAGTATTAGCTTCTGCGTGCCTGCAAAATTTACCGAAAAAGCGACCGCTTGTTTGAATATCGAATTCGCTCAAGAATTGGCTTCTGGCGATTTGGACCCGATTGATGTGATCACCGATTTATCCATCATTTCGGTGGTGGGCGATGGTATGCGTTCGTCAAAAGGGATTGCCTCGAAATTCTTCTCCTCGCTTGCGCAAGCCAATATCAGTATCGTGGCGATTGCACAGGGTTCATCAGAACGTTCCATCTCAGCGGTCGTCCCAATGAACAAAGCGATTGAAGCGGTAAAAGCAACCCATAAATCCCTTTTTAATAACAAAAAAGTGATTGATATGTTTCTCGTGGGCGTTGGTGGCGTTGGTGGGGCTTTAATTGAACAAGTAAAGAAGCAAAAAAAATTCCTAGCAAGTAAAGACATTGAAATTCGTATTTGCGCCTTAGCCAATACCGACAAAATGCTACTGAATGAAAACGGCTTGCCATTAGATAACTGGGAAGCTGATTTAGAAAATGCCACCCAACCTTCTGATTTTGATGTGTTGCTCTCATTCATTAAATTGCATCACGTCGTCAATCCTGTATTTGTGGATTGTACCTCTGCGCAATCGGTAGCGAATTTGTATGCACGTGCTTTACGTGAAGGTTTCCACGTGGTCACCCCGAATAAAAAAGCCAATACTGGCAGCTATGCCTATTATCAAGAACTGCGTGAAGCTGCGCGCCAAGGTCAGCACAAATTCTTGTACGAAACTAACGTCGGCGCAGGCTTACCAGTGATTGAAAACTTACAGAACCTATTAGCCGCAGGCGATACGGTAGAAAAATTTGAAGGGATTTTATCGGGTTCACTCTCCTTTATTTTTGGCAAGTTAGATGAGGGACTGAGCTTATCGGAAGCAACGCGCATAGCCAAAGAAAAAGGGTTTACTGAACCCGATCCGCGTGATGATTTATCGGGTGCAGATGTGGCACGTAAATTGTTAATTCTTGCTCGTGAGACAGGTTTGCCACTGGAATTCGACAATATTGAAATTGAGGGCGTATTACCAAAAGGTTTCTCGGAAGGAATGGATAGAGATGAATTTATGCAAGCATTGCCTGAAATCGATGCCCAATTTAACGAACGTGTACAAGCCGCCAAAGCTGAAGGCAAAGTGCTGCGCTATGTTGGCTTAATTACAGGCGATAAATGTCGGGTTGCCATTGAAGCGGTAGATGAAAGCCATCCGCTATATAAAGTAAAAGATGGGGAAAATGCTTTAGCATTCTTAACCCGCTATTACAGCCCAATTCCACTCTTACTCCGTGGTTATGGGGCAGGCAATAGTGTTACCGCCGCAGGCATTTTTGCAGATATTCTGCGCACATTGAATTAAAGGTAGGGTGGGCATTCTTGCCCACCACTACAAGCGGTGAAATTTTACCGTTTTTTTACTAATTAAAATGGTGGGCAAAAGTGCCCAGCTTACGGGAGAATTTGAATGTTAAGAATCTATGCCCCTGCCTCTAGTGCCAATTTAAGCGTTGGTTTTGACTCACTCGGTGCAGCCATTTCGCCCATCAATGGCTCACTGCTAGGCGATGTAGTGCAAATTGAAGATTGCGATACGCCTTTTGAACTGGAAAGTGTTGGCTATTTTGTACGTAAATTGCCCAAAGAACCACAAAAAAACATCGTCTATCAAGCCTACGTTTTATTTAGTGAACGGCTGAAATTGCGTGGCAGCGCAGTTAAAAATTTACGCCTCACTCTTGAAAAAAATATGCCGATTGGCTCGGGCTTGGGTTCAAGTGCTTGCTCCATTGTGGCGGCATTAGTGGCACTGAATAAATTCCACAACGAGCCTTTCTCAAAAATGGAATTGCTTGAAATGATGGGCGAACTTGAAGGCAGAATTTCGGGTTCGATCCACTACGACAACGTGGCTCCTTGCTATTTGGGCGGTTTACAGTTAATGACTCAATCGCTTGGTAATATCTGTCAAACCATTCCATTTTTCGACGAATGGTATTGGGTGCTTGCCTACCCTGGCATTGAAGTTTCAACCGCTGAAGCTCGCGCTATTTTGCCAAAGAACTACACACGCCAAGAAATGATTCAACAAGCTCGCTACTTAGGTTCGTTTGTGCACGCTTGCCATACGCATCAAGATATTTTGGCTGCCACGATGATGAAAGATCTCATCGCTGAGCCATACCGTGAAAACTTGTTGCCCAATTTCCCAAATGTTCGTCAAGGCTGTAAAGACTTAGGCGCACTAGCAGTAGGGATTTCAGGTTCTGGCCCTACTATGTATGCCATTGCACCTGACTTAGAACACGCACAAAAATTAGTCACTTATTTGGGAAAAGAATATATCCAAAACAATGAAGGTTTTATCCATATTTGTAAAGTGGATAATGCTGGCGCAAGAGAAATCGCCTAACCCTACCTAAAACGGAAGTTGCAAAACTTCCGTTTTTTATGACCGCTTGTAGCAGCAAATTTAGTCGCTCTTTAATAAAAGTTTAGCGGTTATTGAACAAAGAACATTGCTCATTTTGCGAACTATTTTATCCTTCTCACTTGAAATCCCCTTGACAAGCTCCATTTATTACTTCGTTGAAACACGATGTGTTCGATACGAATTACAGACAGCGAGGTAACAATATGAACTTTGAAAAATTTACTACCAAATTACAAGAAGCTTTAGCCGAGGCGCAATCTTTAGCCATTGGCAAAGATAATAGCTATATTGAACCTGCCCACTTAATTTACGCTTTACTAAAACAGCAAGATGGCTCTATTGCGCCATTGTTTACCGCACTTAATGTACAACCCCAAACCTTAATGCGGGAATTAGAAGCCCTTTTAGACCGCTTGCCGAAGGTATCAGGTGGCAACACACAAGTCTCGCAACAATTAGTACGCACCTTCAATCAAGCTGACAAACTAGCCCAACAATTTGGCGATAGTTTTATTTCATCTGAAGTCTTTGTACTAGCGAGTTTTGAAGATAATGAATTAAGCAAAATATGGAAAAAATTTGGCATTACGCAAGAAAAAATAACAAATGCAATTAGCCAAATTCGAGGAGGAGAAACCGTGAATAATCAAAACGCAGAAGAAACTAGACAAGCATTACAAAAATATACGATTGACTTAACCGAACGCGCCAAAGTAGGTAAATTAGACCCAGTTATTGGACGTGATGAAGAAATTCGCCGCGCGGTGCAAGTGCTACAACGCCGTACCAAAAATAACCCTGTACTAATTGGCGAACCAGGAGTGGGTAAAACCGCCATCGTTGAAGGCTTAGCTCAACGTATCGTCAATAATGAAGTCCCTGAAGGCTTGAAAAACAAACGAGTACTTTCACTGGATATGGGTGCTTTGATTGCGGGGGCGAAATACCGCGGCGAATTTGAAGAGCGTCTGAAAGCGGTACTTAATGAATTAGCCAAAGAAGAGGGACAAGTTATCCTCTTTATCGATGAAATTCACACTATGGTCGGCGCGGGTAAAACCGACGGTGCAATGGACGCGGGCAACTTGCTCAAACCTAGCCTTGCCCGTGGTGAATTGCACTGCGTAGGTGCGACCACCTTAGACGAATATCGCCAATATATCGAAAAAGACGCTGCGCTTGAGCGCCGTTTCCAAAAAGTGTTGGTGGATGAACCAAGTGTGGAAGATACTATTGCGATTTTACGTGGTTTGAAAGAGCGTTATGAAATTCACCACCACGTGCAAATTACTGACCCAGCAATTGTCGCCGCAGCAACGCTTTCACATCGCTACATCAGCGATCGTCAATTGCCCGACAAAGCGATTGACTTGATTGATGAAGCCGCTTCCAGTTTACGTATGGAAATCGACTCCAAACCAGAACCATTGGATAAACTTGAACGTCGAATCATTCAACTCAAATTGGAACGCCAAGCGTTACAAAAAGAGGAGGATGAAGCCAGTCGCCAACGTTTAGCTAAATTAGACGAAGAAATGGCGGCAAAAGAACGTGAATATTCAGAATTGGAAGAAGTGTGGAAGGCAGAAAAATCCGCATTACTTGGCACACAACACGTAAAAAGCGAATTAGAAAATGCTCGTATTGAAATGGATCAAGCTCGCCGTGAAAACAATTTAGAAAAAATGTCTGAATTGCAATACGGCAAAATCCCTGCACTTGAAAAACAACTACAAGAAGCGCAAAAACGTGAAGAAGAAGGGGGGGAAAATCACTTACTGCGCACCAAAGTGACTGATGAAGAAATCGCCGAAGTGCTTTCAAAAGCAACAGGTATTCCTGTTGCCCGAATGATGGAAGGCGAAAAAGAAAAATTACTGCGGATGGAAAACGTCTTACACAGCCGTGTAATTGGACAAAATGAAGCGGTGGAAGCGGTCGCCAATGCGATTCGTCGTAGCCGTGCGGGCTTATCGGATCCGAATAAACCAATTGGTTCGTTCTTGTTCTTAGGTCCAACTGGGGTCGGTAAAACTGAGCTGTGCAAAACTTTAGCGAATTTCCTTTTTGATGACGAAGATGCGATGGTTCGTATCGATATGTCAGAATTTATGGAAAAACATAGCGTGTCACGCTTAGTCGGTGCGCCTCCAGGCTATGTGGGCTATGAAGAGGGCGGTTACTTAACCGAAGCGGTTCGTCGTCGTCCATATTCAGTCGTCTTGCTAGATGAAGTAGAAAAAGCCCATCCAGATGTATTCAATATCTTGTTGCAAGTGTTAGACGATGGTCGCTTAACCGACGGGCAAGGCAGAACCGTGGATTTTCGTAATACAGTGGTAATTATGACCTCAAACCTTGGCTCACATTTGATTCAAGAAAATGCGCACAAAGGCTATGAGGCGGTGAAAGAAATGGTGATGGAAGTAGTCGGTCACCACTTCCGCCCAGAATTTATCAACCGTATTGATGAAACGGTAATGTTCCACTCACTCGGTAAAGAGCATATCCGTTCGATTGCACGCATTCAGTTACAACGCTTAATTAAACGTATGGCAGAACGTGGCTACGAAGTCACCGTAACCGATGCCGCGGTCGATCATATTGGTGCCGCAGGTTTCGACCCGTTATTCGGTGCACGTCCTCTCAAACGTGCGATTCAAAGCGAACTTGAAAATCCGCTGGCGCAACAAATTCTAAGTGGTAGCTTATTACCAAATAGACCTGTTGTGGTGGATTATCAAGCTGAAAAATTGGTAATCGAAAACCAATAAAAAATGTAAGGGCGTGTCGAGTACGCCCTTTTAAATAGATACAAGCGGTTGAATTTGTAAAATTTTTTGCAAATTCAACCGCTTGTCTTATTTATCAAGTACAATAACCTCACCTTTTATTTCGTTCAATGTCCTATGCAAAAAATTTTTCCCGAAGCACTTTCCAATCTTCTTAGCCGAGAACTTGCGCCCTTTTATCTTTTAACAGGCGGTGACTTACTTTTGTTGAATGAAAGTAAAGATCTGCTTGTGCAAGCTGCCCGCGCAAAAGAATTTGAGGAAAAGCTGGAAATTAGTGTAGGGAACGATACCAAATGGGATGAGCTGTTTGATGCGGCACAATCGAACGGGCTCTTTTTCCGCCGCCAAGTTATGATTTTAAATCTGCCCGAAGCACCAACCGCAGCGCAAATGAAAAACGTAGCGGAAATTTGTGCGCTGAGCCATTCCGATTTGCTCATCATTTTATGCTTACCGAAATTGAACAAAACAATGGAAAAACAAGCGTGGTTTACACAAATCGAAAACCGCTGCGTACAAATTGCTTGCCAAACACCTGATATTAGTAAACTACCGTCGTGGCTTTCCAATCGAGCTAAAGCGATGAATTTGCACCTTGAGCCCGAAGCCGTTCAGTTACTTTGTTACAGTTATGAAGGTAACCTATTGGCATTAAAACAAGCCTTGCAGCTGCTTCAACTACGCTTTACCGATGGTAAAATTAGCTTAAATCGGGCCAAAGAGATTGTAGAGCAAGCTACGCAATTCACGCCATTCCAGTGGGTTGATGCCTTGTTAGAAGGAAAAACGGGGCGAGCCATTCGCATTTTGCAAAATCTAAAAAATGAAGAAGTGCAAGCCGTGGTTTTATTGCGTATTATTCAAAAAGAATTGCTGATTTTGTTGGAAATTACTCGTTCGCCCCAACCGATTCTAGATAGTTCGCAGCCGCTCTATATTAGTAATTTACGCCAAGAATTTGACCGCTTGAAGATTTGGCAAAATCGTCGCCCGTTTTACCAAAGTGCGGTGCAACGCCTAAGTTATCGGAAATTGTATCAACTGATTCAACAATTAGCTGCGCTTGAAAGAAAAGTGAAGCAAGAATTTAGCGAGGAAATTTGGTTGGAATTAGAAAGATTTTCAGCCAATTTTTAATTTCGCTCAGATTGGATCTAAAAATTAGTAGGACGCACTCAGTGCGTCCGTATTTAAATTTGCAAATTTTTGTTGATTTTTGACCGCTTGTAAGCAGGCACAAGGTACTTTTATAAGCGCTTCAATTTCTCTTTATAATGAAAACGGCATACCGACAAATAAGTCGAATTACCGCCAATTTGAATTTGCTCGCCATCTGCCATTATTTCCCCTTTCTCATTCAGGCGAAGTACAAAATGTGCTTTTTTGCCACAATCACAGATCGTCTTCAGTTCAATCAATTCATCTGCCCACGCCAATAAATATTGACTGCCTTCAAACAATTCTGCTTGGAAATCTGTGCGCAAACCATAGCAAAGCACAGGGATTCGGAGCTTATCAACAATGTCGGTCAATTGATAAACTTGCTGTTTGGTTAAAAATTGTGCTTCATCTACTAATAAGCAATGAAGCGGTCGATTTTCTAAATATTTTGCAATTTCAGCAAATAAATTGGTGTCTTTGGTGAATAAACTGGCATCTTGAAAAATACCAATACGGGAAGTGACTTTGCCCACACCGAAGCGATCATCAATGGCTGCGGTGTAAACCAGCGTATTCATTCCACGTTCTTGATAATTATATGAAGATTGAAGCAAGGTGGTGGATTTCCCTGCATTCATTGAAGAATAGTAAAAATAAAGTTTTGCCATAATCTGAATAAAGAAAACGGCTAATTTACACATTAGCCGTTTTAGTGTTAGTTGTTTAATTAAACGTTATCAATTTGACCTAAAAGAGAACGCAAACGATCTTGGAAGCCCTGTTGCTCTGATTTTAATTGTTCATAATCTTGACGTAAAGTTTCACTCTCTTGAACTGCTCTCTCATTTTTTTCTTTTAATTCTTCTACTTCTAATTGAAGTAATTGAATAGTTTCAACAGTTTGTTTAATTTTTGCTTCTAATTGGTCAATGATAGATAGTGACATGATGTACCTCTAGGATTTGGGTTTGTAAATTAAAGTATGAATATTATACACAATTATGAGCTTGGTTTCATTGAAAAGTTCATCAGATTAGTGAAAATAATCTAAACCACGATTTTTTTGTAACGAAATCGTTTGCGAACTGCTAAAATACGTCCAATTTTGTCTGTTTTATGAGGATTTGAAGATGAAACGTTCTATCGCTTTTGAATTTTCACGTGTAACTGAAGCCGCGGCTCTTGCTGCTTTTGATTGGATTGGACGTGGTGATAAAAATGCAGCCGATAACGCCGCAGTAAAAGCAATGCGACAGCTACTGAATAATATGGAAATTCGTGGCGAAATCGTGATTGGCGAAGGCGAAATTGATGATGCCCCTATGCTGTACATTGGTGAGAAAGTTGGACGTGGAAAGCCTGAGCATGTTCAAGTAGATATTGCCGTCGATCCCATTGATGGCACTCGAATAACTGCAATGGGACAAAGTGGCGCCTTAGCTGTACTTGCTGCAGGCGGTAAAAATGCTTTCTTAAAAGCACCTGATATGTATATGGAAAAGTTAGTAGTAGACAGCGAAGCGAAAGGAATGATTGAGCTGAGTCTGCCTTTAGAACAAAACATTCGCCGAGTGGCTTCTAAAAAAGGCAAATTACTTTCACAAATGACGGTTGCCATCCTTGCCAAACCTCGTCACGATGAAATCATTAAAGAAGTGCAAAAACTTGGCGTACGCGTAATTGCTATTCCAGATGGCGATGTAGCTGCTGCCGTGCAATGTTGTTTGCCTTATAGCGATTTAGATTTAGTTTACGGCATCGGTGGTGCACCAGAAGGCGTGGTGGCAGCCGCGGCTGTGCAAGCTTTAGGTGGTGATATTCAAGGTCGTCTCATTCCTCGCAATCAAGTAAAAGGCAATTCGCCTGAAAATATTCTAGCTGCGGAAAAAGAACTCGCCCGCTGCCAAGAAATGAATGTGCCTGTAAACCAAGTCCTCAAAATGGAAGAAATTGTGCGAGGTGACAACGTGCTTTTTGCCGCTACAGGTATTACCACAGGTGATTTACTTAAAGGTGTGCAGCGTAAAGGTTCGATGATGTTTACCGAAACCCTTCTCATTCGGGGCAAATCTCGCACAATTCGTCGAATCGAATCGTTACACGATATTTCTAGATTATCCGAAGATTAAATTCAGCAGATGAAATAAAACTTGATCAAGCGGTCATTTAATCGTATAAATTTGCAGTTTCAAAAAATAATCAAAAGAGGGTATCCAATGTCAATGTTTAATCATATTCAAGCGGCGCCAGCCGATCCGATTCTCGGCTTAGGTGAGGCATTTAAAGCAGATAGTCGAGCTAACAAAATCAATCTCGGTATCGGGGTTTATATGACGAATGAAGGCAAAACGCCTATAATGAAAGCGGTTAAAGAGGCAGAACGCCAACTGCTAGCCAATGAAACCACGAAAAACTACCTCACTATTGACGGCGTGCAGGCTTATAACGCGCAAACACAAATTTTGCTCTTTGGTGAAAATGCCGAGGTGATTACTTCAGGTCGCGCCAAAACTGCGCAAAGTTTAGGTGGCACGGGCGCATTACGTATTGCTGCCGAATTTATTAAACGCCAAACCTCAGCAAAAAACGTGTGGATTTCAACTCCAACTTGGCCAAACCACAATGCGATTGTTGAAGCGGTCGGCTTAAATGTGAAAGGCTACCGCTACTACAACAAAGAAAAAAATGGCTTAGATTGGGATAACTTAATTACCGACTTAAGCCAAGCCGAAGCGGGTGATGTGGTGTTATTGCACGGCTGCTGTCACAACCCAACAGGGATCGACCCAACCCCTGCACAGTGGGATCAATTAGCCAAAATGTCTGCAGAAAAAGGTTGGTTACCTCTGTTCGACTTCGCCTATCAAGGCTTTGCCAACGGCTTAGAAGAAGACACCTACGGCTTACGTGCCTTTGTGAAAAATCACCGTGAATTATTAGTGGCAAGCTCATATTCAAAAAACTTCGGTTTATATAACGAGCGGGTTGGTGCTTTTACCTTAATTGCAGATAATGCGGAAGTTGCCAACCGTGCTTTCACGCAAATCAAATCCATTATTCGGGTTCTCTACTCCAACCCTTCAGCTCACGGTGCAAGTGCGGTTGCCACAGTATTAAGCAACCCAGCATTGAAAGCTCAATGGGTAGAAGAATTAGACGAAATGCGTAATCGCATTAAAGCAATGCGTAGCAAATTGGTACAATTGTTGAAAGAGAAAGGGGCAACTAAAGATTTCGAGTTTATCAACGAACAAAATGGAATGTTCTCTTTCAGTGGCTTAAGCCCAGAACAGGTTGATCGTTTACGTGAAGAGTTTGCGATTTACGCCGTACGTTCTGGTCGAATCAATGTGGCGGGTATTACCAACGATAACATTGAAGCGTTAGCAGATGCGATTGTAAAAGTGTTATAAAATGCACAAAACCCCACACGACAAAGCAGGGTGGGGTTTTGTCCAATCAATCCTTTGATTTAGACTAATTTACTTGTTACCTAACTGTGGTACTACTTGGTTATTGGCAGAGATTAAACCTGTTTCGGTATAAATCGCTAATTTACCACGTGTATCTACGATGTCTAAGTTACGCATCGTTAATTGACCGATACGATCTGAAGGTGTAAATGGCGCATCTTCTACTTTTTCCATACTTAAACGTTCTGCTTCGTAAGTTAAGTTTGGCGATTCAGTATTAAGAATCGTGAAGTCGTTACCACGACGTAATTCTAAAGTTACAGTACCGCTAATCGCTTTTGCTACCCAACGTTGCGCTGTTTCACGAAGCATTAAGGCTTGTGGGTCGAACCAACGACCTTGGTATAATAAGCGACCTAAACGTAAGCCGTTAATACGGTATTGTTCAATTGTATCTTCATTGTGAATACCGGTTACTAAACGCTCGTAAGCAATGTGTAATAATGCCATTCCCGGTGCTTCATAAATACCACGAGATTTTGCTTCAATGATACGGTTTTCGATTTGATCCGACATACCTAAACCATGACGGCCACCAATACGGTTTGCTTCAAGAATTAACTCAACAGCATCTTCGATACGTTTACCGTTTAATGCCACCGGCACACCTTCTTCAAAGGTAACAGAAACTGTTTCAGGTTTGATTTCAATCGATTCATCCCAGAACGCCACACCCATAATTGGTTTCACGATTTTCATTCCAGTGCTTAATTCTTCTAAGTCTTTTGCTTCGTGGGTTGCGCCTAACATATTTGAGTCGGTTGAGTAAGCTTTTTCAACAGACATTTTGTAGTCAAAACCGTTAGCAATTAAGAATTGTGACATTTCAAAGCGGCCACCAAGCTCATCAATAAAGAGATTGTCTAACCAAGGTTTATAGATTTTTAATTTTGGATTGGTTAATAGACCATAACGGTAGAAACGCTCGATGTCATTGCCCTTAAAGGTTGAGCCATCGCCCCAGATGTTTACATCATCTTCTTTCATCGCAGCAACAAGCATTGTACCGGTTACCGCACGACCAAGCGGCGTGGTATTGAAATAAGGGATACCGCCCGTTGAAATATGGAACGCACCACATTGAATAGCCGCAATACCTTCGTGTGCTAATTGCGCACGGCAGTCAATTAAACGTGCATTTTCTGCACCATATTCCATCGCTTTTTTCGGAATTGCGTTGTAATCATCTTCATCAGGCTGACCTAAGTTTGCCGTATATGCGTAAGGTACTGCACCTTTTTTACGCATCCAAAGCAATGCGGCTGACGTATCTAAACCGCCTGAGAAGGCGATACCTACTTTCTGACCTAACGGTAGAGCTTCTAAAATTGTTGCTGACATACAAATTCCTATATCTTAATTGTGATGGATAAGCGGCAGCCGCAATCGGTTGCGCTTTAGTTAAACGGTCATATTCTATTAGAAAAAAAGGCAAATTTCATCTAAAATTTACGCCAACAGCCAATTGGCAAAGCTTTTGAGAAATTTAACCGATTGTAAGAGAAAAGATAATGAAAAAACTCCTCGTCATCCGCAATGATAAAATCGGCGATTTTATGGTTTGCTTTCCTGCGTTTGCAATGTTGAAGCAATCACTACCGAATGTGGAAATTACGGCTCTTGTGCCAAATTATACGGCGCCACTGGCGGAACTTTGCTCGTCGATAGATAAAGTGATGATCGACACGCCACATAAAAAAGATAAAACGGAATTTAAACGCATTTTACAAGCGGTTAAAAATGAACGATTTGATGCAGTGATTTCGTTTGTATCGGATTGGTATAACGCCAAACTGACGTGGAAAAGCGGCATTCCGCAACGCCTTGCGCCTGCGACTAAATTGTTTCAGTTTATGTATAATCAGCGTTTAACCCAACGCCGTTCAAAATCCGCCAAAGCGGAATCAGCCTATAATTTAGATTTAGCCCGTGCTTTTTTGATAAGAAATGGAATCGAGCCAATTGAACCTTCTGCGCCTTATTTACAATTTAGCGAAGCTGAAATAGCAGCGCAAAAAGCCAAATTAGCAAAAGATTTGCAAATTTCGACCGCTTGCAAATGGCTGTTTGTGCATAGTTCGACAGGCGGTTCTGCCACTTCGCTTTCGATTGCACAATATGCTGAGATGCTCAATGCGATTGTTGCCGACACTCATTGCCAAATTGTGCTCACGGCAGGCAAAGGCGAAAGTGAGAAAGCGCAGCAATTAGCAGCTCAATTAGAAGGAAATGTTGCAATTTATGATAAAAACGATGGCTTGCAGGATTTCACTAAATCGATTGCTTGTGCCGATCTATTTATTGCGGGCTCAACGGGTCCGTTGCATATTGCGGGGGCTTTAAATGTGCCGACAATTGGATTCTACCCAAGTCGCCGCTCTGCTCTGCCTCGTCGTTGGCGCCCTATCAATGCGGATGGCAAACATTTAGCCTTTATGCCACCTGAAGCCAAAACCCGTGAATTGCAAATGAATTTAGGCTTAATTTCCATTTCTAAAGCGCTGAAAGAAATTCTTCCTTTTGTCAGAAAACAGTGGAACTTATAAAGCAAAAACCGCTTGTCTGTTGCCATACAAGCGGTCATTTTTTAGCTAAAATTTACCCTTATTTTTGACGCATCGCTGGGAATAAAATCACGTCACGAATTGACGGCACATTGGCGAAAATCATCGCTAAACGGTCAATTCCTAAACCTTCGCCAGCGGTTGGTGGTAAACCATGTTCAAGTGCGACCACGAAGTCATCATCTTTGAACATTGCTTCATCATCACCTGCGTCTTTGGCGGCAACTTGAGCATCAAAACGTTCTGCTTGGTCTTCCGCATCGTTTAATTCCGAGAAACCGTTACCGATTTCACGACCGCCGATGAACAGTTCAAAACGATCAGTCACTTCAGGGTTTTCATCGTTACGGCGCGCCAGCGGTGAAATTTCCGCAGGATGTGCCATTAAGAAAGTCGGTTGAATCAGCTGATGTTCTGCCACTTCTTCAAAAATCGCATTGATCACGGAACCTAAGCCCCAAGATTTTTGGATTTCAATGCCTAAGCCTTTAGCGATTTCCAGTGATTTTTCGAAATCATCTAAATCTGTGCGGCTAATGCCCTTGCCATATTTCACGATGGCATCGTGCATTGTAATGCGCTCGAATGGTTTACCAAAATCGAATTCATATTCGCCGTAAGGTACTTTGGTGGTGCCAAGAATATCAATCGCCAATTTACGCAATAATTCTTCAGTGTTATCCATTAAATCGTGATAATCCGCATAGGCTTGATAGTATTCGATCATTGTGAATTCTGGGTTATGACGCACCGACACTCCTTCGTTACGGAAGTTACGGTTTAACTCGAAAACACGTTCAAAACCGCCAACCACTAAACGTTTTAAATACAGCTCTGGAGCAATACGTAAATACATATCCACATCTAACGCATTGTGATGAGTTACAAATGGTTTTGCCGCTGCACCACCAGGGATCACTTGCAACATTGGCGTTTCTACTTCAATGAAGCCTTTTTCTAAGAAGAATTGACGCATACCCGATACCACTTGCGAGCGAATCATAAAGGTGCGACGTGATTCTTCGTTAGAAATCAGATCTAAGTAACGTTGTCGGTAGCGTGTTTCTTGGTCAGTTAAGCCTTGGACTTTATTGGGTAATGGACGAAGTGATTTGGTTAATAATTCGACTTCAGAACAACGTACGGTTAATTCGCCTGTTTTGGTTTTGAACAAGGTGCCAGCAACGCCGACAATGTCGCCTAAATCCCATAAGCCGACGTTATCGGCGTAAACTCCTTCGGCTAAATTATCACGAGCCACATATAACTGAATTTGACCGCTTACATCCTGAATAGTGAAGAAAGAGGCTTTTCCCATTACACGTTTGAGCATAATACGACCCGCGACTTTGACTTGAATATCTTGCTCTTTTAACGCTTCACCCTCTACATCATCGTATTGGTGGTGTAAATCTTTTGCATAAGCATCACGGCGAAAAGTATTTGGGAAAGCATTGCCACGGCTACGTAGCATATTTAATTTCTCACGGCGAGCCAGCATTTCACCATTAAGATCTAATTCAGAATGTTCTAATTCAGACATTTTGTTACCTTTAATTATATAATTTCAATAAAACTGGGCGATTATAGCGGATTTCCGCTTATTTGGGTAGAAAACAAGCGGTCATATTTTCCAGATTTTTTGCAAAAAATATCAGAAATATGACCGCTTGTTGCTTAGCTTGATTGAAGGAATTTTGTCACACCGACGACATACAAAAATGCTGAATCAACTTAGTTAATAATTCACGCGTTGGCTCAATATATTTCGCCGCTAAATATTCATCAGGCTGATGAGCTTGCTCAATCGAACCAGGTCCTAATACCAAGGTTGGGCAAAGTTGCTGAATGTAAGGGGCTTCCGTGCAATAATTGGCTGATTCGCATTTTTCCCCCAATAATTTTTCCACCACTTGCACAATCTGCGCCGAATGTTCACATTCATAGCCTGGAATACCATTGTGCAAATCACGAATTTCAATCAAATCACCATATTTTTCTAGCATTGGTGCTAGATTTTCTAACAGCAAATTATGCAAATCTTCTACTGCCAAATGGGGTAATGGACGCATATCTAGCTGCAATTCGCAGCAGGCACAAATTCGATTAATCGCATCACCGCCATGAATGTTACCTAAATTCATCGTTGGGTATGGTACTTTGAAAAAGTCATTGCGATATTTGCTTTTCAACTCATCACGCATTTTGAGCAAATGGCTCGTTGCTTCGTGCATTAGCTCAATCGCATTGATACCACGATCAGGATCACTCGAATGCCCGCTTTTGCCTGTAATACGAATCGCTTCGCCCATATGTCCTTTATGCGCACGAATCGGCTTGAGCGAAGTTGGCTCGCCAATAATGGCACAATCTGGACGAATATGGCTGTGCTGAGCAAAAGTTCTTGCACCAAGCATGGTAGTTTCTTCATCGGCAGTAGCTAAAATACGAATCGGTTTGCAAACTTTGGTTAAATCTAGAGTGCTTACCACATCAATCACAAAGGCGAAAAAGCCTTTCATATCGGCGGTGCCTAAACCATAAAATTTGCCCTCTTTCTCAGTGAGTTCAAACGGGTTAAACGTCCATTTTCCTTCATCAAAAGGCACGGTATCGGTATGCCCTGATAACAATAAACCGCCTTCGCCTTCACCAAAGGTGGCAAGCAGATTATATTTTGCTCGACTGCCGTCCACCGCCAAAATTTCGGTTTTAATGCCCAAGTCAGCAAGCCAGTTAGCCAATAATTCAATCAAGGGCTTGTTAGATTGATCTTCTGCCACGTCAAGGCTAGAAATGGTGGGAATAGCAATTAACTGGCTGTATCGTTCAATCAATTTCATCTGTTATCCTTAATAAACGGGTTTTAGGCGAATAAATTTAAAAATGGCAAAGCCTGCTAAAACTTCCCACACCATAATGCTATAAATGCTTAAACGCTCAATCATTGGCGAAAAAATCGTTGGCATAAATAGGGTAAATAAAATCGCAGCCAAGCCAATTGTACCTAAGGCTAACGATTGTTTTTTAAATTCAGGTAGCTTTGCATTTGGAATATCAAGCCCTGAAACTAATATAGTGAGATTACCTAGAATAATGGTGATCACCATCCCTAAATTTTGCAATCCACCCTCGTTATAATGTCCCGTTGTTATATTGGCTACTAAGCCACACCCAATGGAAAAACCTAAAGCAAGAAAAATACCGACAATCCAATAATATTTATTTGAAATACGATAAATTCCGACAACATACAACAAAATAAACATATAGGATTGATAGTCAAATAACGCTCGCATTACCTGTGGCATTGTTGAAAGTGTACTTTCCTTCTCTTCTATGATAGTACCAATAGGGAAAAACAGCTCTAAGGTTGAATGATGGAAATAAGCCGTTATTGCTCGTTCACTAAACAAAATAGCTACGTGCTCACCAAAAAGATAAAACACTCCACCAAAAGCAGATAAAATAGCCACTATCATCATCAATGCTGAAACTAGCTTGCGAAAACAAGGATGCATTAAATAAGGATAAACTGCCATACCGAAAGAGCCATTTTTGAAATAAGCCCGAGTTTGGCCCGAAAGCGCTGCAACGGAATTCAACACCTTTCGGAAAAATTTTGAATTGATAATACGCATATAAAATATCTCTTTTGCCCTTAACTAGCCATCTAATCATATGAGTTAGTATCTGAAAACCTTGGTAATCTAGCATAAATTAACATTTTTATCTAATTTAATGCTCTTAATAACATTAAATATAAATGCACTAAAATTGCATAATTATGCAAAATTAAACTTGAATTTTACCGCTTGCAGGCATAAACTACTGCTAATCTTGCTTGATACTTAAGGATAATAAAATGAGCAAATACAAAATTTTCGTTGATGGTGCAGTCGGCACTACGGGTTTACGCATTTTTGAGCGTTTAGACGCAGCAGATGATATTGAGCTTTTAACACTGCCTGAGGCAGAACGCAAAGATTTAAATGCTCGTGTGGCAAAAGTGGCTGAAGCGGATTTAACTTTTCTCTGCTTGCCAGATGAAGCTTCTAAAGAATTAGTCGCCAATGCGCCTGCCGCTGCTCGTATTTGCGATACCTCAACTGCTCACCGAGTTGATCCTGATTGGGTGTACGGCTTTGCCGAACTCACAGGGCATTTTGATAAAATCAAAACCGCCAAGCGAGTTGCGGTGCCTGGTTGCCACGCTACGGGCTTTATTGCCTTAGTTCGCCCTTTGATTGAAACAGGCGTATTGCCTGCCGATTATCCTCTCTCTTGCCATTCGCTCACAGGCTATTCGGGTGGCGGCAAAGCAATGATTGCCGAATATGAAGCACAAGATCGTGCGGAAAAATACGCTGCCCCTCGTGTCTATGGCGTGGCTCTCAAGCACAAACATCTACCTGAAATGCAAGCTCTAACAGGCTCCGTTTCCCCCCCTATTTTCACCCCCGTCGTAGCGGATTATTACAGCGGGATGTTAGTCACAGTTCCTGCGCCATTTGCTGTGTTACAAGCGGTCGAAAATCCGCAAAAAATTGCAAAAATTTTGGCGGATTATTATGCCAATGCTAAGCTGATTACCGTCCATCCGTTTGCAAAAATGCCTGAAGATGGCATGCTGGCGGCGAATGCACTTGCAGGTAAAGATAATTTAGAAATCTTTGTTTACGGCAATGAAAGCCAAGTGTTACTGGCAGCTCGTTTTGACAACTTAGGCAAAGGCGCTTCAGGGGCTGCGGTGCAGTGCATGAATATTATGTTAGGACGTGAAGAAACGGCTGGGTTGGTAATATAGTTGTCCCCCCTCTTTAGTAAAGAGGGGATATCATTCGAGGAAAATATGAATTCAATAGAAATCAACCAATTTGCAAATTTTATGCAAAAATCCACCGCTTACCTCGCTAAATGGCAAGACAAAATCATCGTGGTGAAATACGGTGGTAATGCAATGCTGAATGAAGCGTTGAAAAAATCGGTAATGGAAGATATCTTCTTGCTCAATCAGTTGGGTGTGAAAGTCGTGCTGGTTCACGGCGGTGGTCCTGAAATTTCACAAGGTGTAAAATTGCTCGGCAAAGAACCACAATTTATCAATGGGTTACGTGTCACTGATAAAGATACTATCAATGTGGTGTTGCAAATGTTAGCGGGCAAAGTGAACAAAAGTTTAGTTGCCATGTTGAACGGCAAAGGCATTGGCTTATGCGGCATCGATGGCAAAATGTTGGAATGTAAGAAATTACAAGCTGAAACAGATTACGGCTTTGTTGGCAACATTGTAAAAGTCAATCCGCAAGTGGTTGAAATCGCCCTCGCTACAGGTTTGATTCCCGTGATTTCAACCGTTGGCGTAGATAACCAAGGGCAAGCCTACAACATCAATGCCGACACCGCAGCCAGTGAAATTGCCATTGCCTTAAAAGCGGCAAAATTAGTTTCAATGACGGACATTGCTGGGCTATTGCATGACCGCTTCGATGAAAGCTCACTGATTCCCGAAGTAGAAGTCAGCCAAGTGCAAAACTTAATTGATGAAGGCATTATCGCAGGTGGTATGATCCCGAAAATTGCCTGCTGCACCGATTTTGTGAACGCAGGTGGTGAAGAAGCCAATATTATTGATGGACGAGTGGATCACGCCATTCTCGTTGAACTCTTCGGCGGCAAAAATGGCACTCGTTTCTATAAAAAGTAAGGAAAAAATATGACAAGCAACGACATCAAACAATTAGATGCAAACTACCTCGCTCAAACCTATGGGCGATTCAATCTCGTCCTTTCACATGGCAAAGGCTGTGAAGTATGGGATTTTGAAGGCAATAAATATTTAGATTTTACCAGTGGTATTGGCGTAAACAGCTTGGGTTGGGCTGATGACACTTGGCTTAAAGCCGTCACTAAACAAGCCAGTCAATTAGCTCACACTTCAAACTTATTCTATACAGAGCCAGCCTCCAAACTAGCCAAAACACTGGTGGATGCAAGCGGTCTAAAACGGGTCTTTTTTGGCAATTCAGGTGCAGAAGCGAACGAAGGTGCGATCAAAACTGCGCGTAAATATAGCCACGACAAATTTGGCAAAGGGCGTTCAACCGTGCTAAGCTTGGTCAATTCATTCCACGGCAGAACCATTTCAACTTTGGCTTCAACGGGACAAGATGTGTTCCATCAGCACTTTTTCCCCTTCACCGAAGGCTTTGAATACGTACCAGCTAATGATTTAAAAGCATTAAATGCTCGTTTGGCAACCAATGATATTTGTGCTGTGATGTTGGAAGTCGTACAAGGCGAAGGCGGTGTTTGTTCGTTAGATGCCGATTATATGAAAGGCGTGCAAGCGCTTTGCCAAGAGAAAGATTTGATTTTTATCATTGATGAAGTGCAAACAGGAATTGGACGCACAGGCACAATGTTTGCTTACCAACAATTCGATCTGCAGCCTGACATTATCACCCTGGCGAAAGGCTTAGGTGGCGGATTGCCAATCGGAGCTTTTGTCTTGGGTGAAAAGGTTGCCAATACCCTTGGCAAGAGCGATCACGGTTCTACTTTCGGTGGTAACCCTGTCAGCTGCGCCGCAGCTAATGCAGTAATGGCAAAAAT
>JBHACP010000065.1:0-36714 GCA_041854605.1 Actinobacillus sp. | reverse complement strand
CACACTGTACCGAATAAGCCGATATATGGACTAATTGAGCCAACCGTTCCTAAGAATGGAATATAGCTTTCTAAATTTTCCACTTCACGGTTTAATGCAATATTCATCGCACGTGTTGTCCCTTGAATCGTTGCTTCTGGTGCATCTGAATTTAATGTTTGTAAACGGTTAAACTCTTTGAACCCAACATAGAAGATTTGTTCCGAACCGCTTAATGCTTCACGACGATTTTCGAGACCTTCGTGTAAGCGATTTAAATCTTCTCCAGACCAAAACTTATCCTCAAACGCTGTTGAATTTTTTACTGCTTGGGTTAATACACGGCTACGCTGAATAATAATCGCCCAAGAAAAAATAGAGAAGCTGATCAAAATTAAGATCACAATCTTAACAACGATACTTGCTTGTGAAAATAAAGAAACAAGGTCAAATCCAGTTTCCATTTAAAAACTCCAAATATGTAACAAAATAAGTAAATTAAACCGCTTGAAAGGCTTTCAAAATTATATCTGGAATCCTTATCGGTTTCATTTTTGATAAATTTACACTAGCAACTGTAACAAGTGCTTCACTTAAGCATAAATCACCATTCCACAGTGATTGAGAAAAGGTAACTGTGGCTTTTTTTAATTCTTTAATGACAGTTTTAACTGTTAATAAATCATCTAATCTAGCTGGTATTTTATAGTCAATTTCTAATTTTTTGACCACAAAAGCAATGTCTTCTGCTAACAATTTTTCTTGAGAAAAACCACCTTGGCGCAGAAATTCTGTTCTTGCTCGCTCAAAAAAGCAGATGTAATTAGCGTGATAAACTACTCCGCCTGCATCCGTATCTTCATAATAAACTCGAATAGGAAAATCCAAATCAAATCCTCCTTGGCTATTCATCATGCTCTTATTCAAGCCAAAACTAGCTTGCCATTTTAGATATAGAGGATGTTTAATGCAAGAGAAAAAATAATTATTTTGTCAAACAATAAAGGGAAGATCTGATCTTCCCTTATTTCTAATGTAGCGTAAATTACTCGTCAAATTTACCTGTTTTTTCGATTTTCGTTGTAATAAATACAGCAAAAGCGATGGCTAGAAACATACCCAAAAACCAAGTTAAATAAAACATAATTGCTCCTTAGTATGCAGTTGCATTGTTATCTTCAATGAATTTCGCATCCAGGCGACCAAACATTTTGAAGTATGACCAAATGGTGTAAATTAACACAATTGGCACAAAGAAACACGCCGCATAGAACATTACGGTTAAGGTATTGTAGCTTGCGGTTGAATCCCAAACAGTTAAACTCATCTCAGGATGTGAGATTGAAGGCATAATGAATGGGAACATTGACACTGCTGCAGTTGCAATAACGCCAATTTGCATTAGTGATGATGCAAAGAATGCCACGCCAGAACGATTGGCTTTTGATGCGGCAATAGTTAATAACGCAGCTGCCACAACTACCATAGGCACAAGCCATAGGATTGGCATTTCAGCATAATTTTTAAACCAAGCACCACTCTCAACTACAACCGTTTTATTAGTTATCAATGATGGAGCATTATGATCTAACGCGCTAGTAATCACAAAACCATCTTTGAAATACAACCAAACACCCGCTAACACAAACGCCACTAAAGTAACTGAAGCACATAATTGTGCAATATCTCTTGCACGATTTCGTAAATCAGCAGTAGTTTTCATTTGTAACCAAGTTGCACCTTGGGTAGTGAGCATACATAAACTCACTACACCACACAATAATGCAAATGGATTTAACAAACCAAAGAATGAACCTGCGTATTGCACTTGGTTAAGGTTATTAAATTCAAATGGTAAGCCTTGCAGTAAGTTACCGAAAGCCACACCGAAGATTAAAGATGGCACAAAACCACCTACGAATAACGCCCAATCCCAAGCATTACGCCATTTTGGTGAATCAATTTTCGCACGATATTCAAAACCCACAGGGCGGAAGAATAAAGCAGCCAATACCAGAATCATCGCCAAGAAGAAACTTGAAAATGAAGTTGCATAAACCGTTGGCCACGCTGCAAAAATTGCACCACCACCAGTTAATAACCAAACTTGGTTACCGTCCCAGTGCGGAGCGATCGAGTTAATTATTACACGGCGATCGGTATTACTTTTACCAATTACAGGTAAAAGATTCAGTACTCCCATATCGAATCCATCGGTGATAGCAAAACCAATCAAAAGCACGGCAATTAAAATCCACCAAATAAAGCGGAGAACTTCATAATCTAACATTTTTATACTCCTTTTATTTTGCAGATTGCTCAAAGTAATATTTGCCTGTTTTCAATGAGCTTGGACCAAGACGACCGTATTTGAACATTAAATACATTTCAATTACTAAGAACACTGTATATAGCCCACATAACAGAAGAATTGCTGTCCAAAGTTCACTAGTGGTCAAATGTGATGCTGAAATGCCTGTAGGTAGAATTTCGTATACTGCCCAAGGCTGACGACCATATTCCGCTAAGAACCAACCAGATTCAATGGCAATCCATGGTAATGGCATAGACCATAATACTGCCTGAAGGAATAGTTTACTTTTTTGTGTTTGACCACGGTAACTCAAGAAGAAAGCTAAACCAATGATTAAAGACATCAAGATCCCCGAACCGACCATAGCACGAAATGCCCAGAAATTAGGTCCAACATTTGGAATAGTTGCATCAGCTGCTTTAACAATTTGTTCTTCAGTTGCCGCTGCAACATTATCTACATATTGTTTTAATAATAAGCCAAATCCTAGATCTTTTTGTATAGCTTTAAATGCTGCTTTATCCTCTTCAGTGTACGAACCAGCGCGTAATTTTTCTAATAAAACAACCGCTTGTATACCAGTACGTACACGCTCAATATTTTCTTTGCGAATGTCATTTAAGCCCTTGATTTCAGTATCCAATGAGCGAGTTGCAATTAAACTGCCTAAGTAAGGAATTTGAATTGCAAAATCATTTTTACGCTCTATTGAGTTTGGAATAGCAAAAGCATTAAATGCTGCTGGAGCTGGGTGTGTTTCCCATTCAGCTTCCATTGCCGCTAATTTTACAGGCTGTACTTTACCGATTTCATAACCAGATTCATCCCCCATCAACATTACTGAAAGAATGCCAAATAAACCGAAGCTTGCACCTACCGAGAATGAACGTTTAGCAAAGCCCAGATCTCGACCTTTCAATAAATAGTATGCGGAAATACTTAACACAAAAATCGCACCGCAGGTATAGCCTGCTGCTACGGTATGTAAGAATTTAGTTTGAGTGACTGGATTTAACACTAAATCAGTAAAGCTGACCATTTCCATTCGCATAGTTTCAAAATTGAATTCAGCTGCAACAGGATTTTGCATCCATCCATTGGCAACTAAAATCCATAATGCTGAGAAATTTGAACCAAATGCAACGCAGTAAGTCGCTAAGAGGTGTTTTTTCTTAGAAAGACGATCCCAGCCAAAGAAGAATAAACCAACAAAAGTTGATTCTAGGAAGAACGCCATTAAACCTTCAAGTGCAAGTGGTGCACCGAAAATGTCCCCGACATAGTGAGAATAATATGACCAGTTAGTACCGAACTGAAATTCCATTGTAATACCAGTTGTTACCCCTAAGGCAAAGTTAATCCCAAATAACTTACCCCAGAATTTAGCCATATCTTTATACACTTCTTTATCCGTGGTTACATAAAGCGTTTCCATCACAACAAGAATGAAAGAAAGACCTAATGTAAGTGGCACAAATAAGAAGTGATAAAGTGCAGTTAAAGCAAACTGCAAACGAGAGAGTTCAACAAAGTCTAACATCTCCAACCCCTTCTTAATTATTAAGAATGAACTATTTAGCTATTGAGGATGTCCAACAGCTACCAAATAAAACCTAAAGAAACCTGCTCCAACAAAACAGATACAAAGTTTCATTTTCGCATTTTACTCTGAATTAAGAAAAGCGCAAAACAACAATAAAAAAGTAGCGAAACGTGTTGTTAAAATGAACAAAATAGAGCTACCCAATATTTACTTAACTATGGGTAAATTTGTTTTATTTTTAATCAACCAAGATTTTTTAGATCTATTTTCATCATTTTATTAGTGACAAAACTATCAAAATATGTTAGTTTCCCTACTGATTTATTTCAACTCTATTCTAGGCAATAGTTTTTGACTATTTTATAAAAAGGTAAAAAATATAATGTTAAGAAAATTTTTTTTCACTTTTACCGCAAGCGTTTTCCTTTTTACACAAGCACAAGCTGCAGTAAAAACATCATCATTAGCTATCGTGAAATCTAATGTGAATGATAAATTACCAGTGCAATGCCAACAAATGTTTAGTGTTGCAGATAATTTGATTCGAGATGCGGAAAGACAACCAGGTACTCATACACAGGTTAGTAAAATGAAAAATAAACTTTCAAATACTAAAAAACAAATTCTTGCATTAGAAGCTGATTTACAACAAAAAAGTTGTAATAAAGGTTTAACTGCTTTAAATACCTTAAAGCAAAAACACTAATCTGATAAATGACAAAGCCAAGTAAATGCTTGGCTTTCTTTTTTTAAGTTCTTTTAGCAAAAAAGCAAGTCGAAACTTGCTTTTTTTATTTTCTATAGATTTTGTAACGCTGCAATACGTTTTTCAAGTGGTGGATGGCTCATAAATAATTCTTTTGAACGAGCGCCATTGATCATAAATGCTGCCAATGAACCTTCCATTTCTTGTGGTTCGTGAACGCTCTGTAAGCGCTGTAATGCCGCAATCATTTTCTCTTTGCCTACTAAAGTTGCGGAACCTGCATCCGCTCGATATTCACGATAACGGGAAAACCACATCGCAATCATTGAGGCAAGTACGCCAAATACCATTTGCAACACAATATCTACCACAAAAAAAATCAACGTATTTTGGCTTGAGTTGCCATTTCCATCACGGGTAGTTGAAGCTGCGGTTGAAATAATGCGTGAGAGGAAAATCACGAAGGTATTCAACACCCCTTGTAATAACGTCATTGTGACCATATCACCATTGGCAATATGTGAAATCTCATGTGCTACAACGGCTTCAGCTTCATCGTGGGTCATATTATCCAGCAAACCTGTACTTACCGCTACCAATGAGTTGCTTTTAGTTGCACCTGTGGCAAAGGCATTTACATCAGCCGAGTGATAAATTGCAATGTCAGGCATTGGAATACCAACTTGTTGTGACTGGCGTTGCACGGTATTAAATAGCCATTGTTCTGCTTGGTTGCTTGGTTGTTTGATAATTTCTGCGCCAACTGAGCGCAATGCCATTGATTTCGACATAAACAACGAAATCAGAGAACCTGCAAAACCAAACACAGCTGACATCACTAAGATGCCAGCCGAGCTACCGCCTTGAACCCCTGTGACTTTAAAAATAATTTGTAGCACAATGTTTAAGACAAACATCACTGCTAAATTCATCAATAAAAATAAAATGACACGTTTTGCCATTGTTTATAATCTCCAAAAAGATAGTAAAAAACTTTCCACATAATAAGGGGCGTAAATCAAAATTCAAGTTATTTGACTAAATTTATTCCCATAAATTTAATTGTGAAACATCCAATTTGCTCGGAAAATAAACAGATAATCCAATTAAACGGATTTTTCGCCCATTACGCCGTTGCCAAATTTGATCGAGCAATTCCATAAATCGTTCTAATGCCATCCCATCTGTAGTTCGTTCTAAGGTAGTTTGGCTGAAATCTTCAAATTTGAGTTTAATTCCGAGTTTTTTAAATTCAGCAAAAGAGCTATCCATCCAAATTCGTTGTAAGCGAAACACCAGTGTTTGATAATGTTCTTTTACGATTTTTTGTGCTGCCTCTAATGTCCAAATATCTTTTAACAGTGTATTTTCCACTGCTAGCGACTTGCGGAGGCGATTGACTTCAATTTCCCGCTCATCAATACCGTGGCTAAAATCCCATAGCCGTTGTCCAAATTTACCAAATTCTTTGTAAATAAAGGCTTGATTTGCTCGTTGAATATCACCACAGGTTTGCAGTCCAAACTGAGATAGCTTTTCGTGAGTCACCTTGCCAACGCCTGGAATTTTCTTCAATGGCAAAGTTTGTATAAAAGCGGTTACTTTTTCAGGAGAAATGACGAATTGTCCATTCGGTTTATTTTGATCAGAGGCGATCTTAGCTAAAAATTTCAGAGGTGCAATACCCGCCGAGGCGGTTAAATGCAGTTCGTTCCAAATATCTCGACGGATCGCTTCTGCAATCCAAGTAGCAGAACCTGAATAGCATTCACAATCGGTCACATCTAAATAGGCTTCATCTAGCGACAGCGGCTCAATAATTTGCGTATAACGACGAAAAATCTGATGAATTTGCGCTGAAACTTGTTTATAAAGCGTAAAATTAGGCGGAATCAATATTAAATTCGGGCAACATTTCAATGCTTGGGCGGAAGACATAGCGCTATGTAACCCAAATTTACGGGCTTCGTAATTGCACGTTGCCAGCACACCACGTTGATTGGCTTTTCCGCCCACCGCCACAGGTTTGCCAACCAGCGACGGATCATCTCGCATTTCAACAGCGGCATAAAAGCAATCCATATCGATATGAATAATTTTTCGTAAATGATCTTGCAAAATATCCTCCCTAAATTTAACCGCTTATACCGTGTTTAAAAACACAGGTTTTATTCTAATCAATAACTGTTAAAATTAACACCTAATTTTATAGGAGACTTTTATGTTATACGGTTTAGCCATTGTGCTGATTCCGCTTTTTCTTGGTTATTTGTTTGTAGTGAAAAATCCCCCAATAATGCAGATAATTAACCGAACTGTGACGATTTGCTTATATTTAATTTTATTTGTGATAGGCGTTTCGCTCGGACAATTAGAGGGCATTTTAACTAAATTGCCTCAAATTGGTGGCTTAGCAATAGGGCTTTGTCTGATTATTATTGCGACTAATCTTGTTGCCCTTGTGCTTTACGATAAATGGCAACCAATGCAAAGAGAGCGTTTTACCGAGCAAACGCAATCACGTTTGCATATGTTACTGAATTCGCTAAAACTGGTGGGCATTACTTTTCTTGGCGGCATAATTGGCTACTTGAGTAAATGTTACTTCCAAGCCTCTTTACATACCAGCACTTATGTGTTGGTGGTTATGATTTTTGGAGTGGGGATTCAACTTAGAAATAGTGGCATTCCGCTTCGCCAAGTGTTCTTTAATCAAAGAGGGATTCAAACTGCACTAGTTATGATGAGCAGTAGCTTAGTGGGTGGTTTATTGGCAAGTTTTGTTCTAAATTTGACCGCTATACAAGGCTTAGCTTTTGCTTCGGCTTTCGGCTGGTATTCGCTCTCTAGCGTATTGGTCACTGATGCTTGGGGGGCAATTTACGGCAGTATTGCATTCTTTAACGATCTATTTCGAGAAATACTTTGCTTATTTATTATTCCGCTTTTTATGAAACAATTTCCTTCCACAGCAGTTGGAGTTGGCGGGGCTACTTCATTAGATTGTATGTTACCTGTGATTCAAAAATCTGGTGGCACGCAAATAGTTCCACTTGCAATTAGTTTTGGTTTTATTACCAATCTTGTACCGCCATTTTTGCTGGCTATTTTTACGACATTATAAAAATATTTTTTGCAAGATAAGCAAAAATTAAGTTTTTATATATAGAATGCACTTTTGCTAATAGCTGAAGTCTCAACTTTAGTTTTCAAAAAACAAAAAATAATATCTATCTGGGGTAATTTATGCAAAAACCGTCTCGTACCATTTTATTTCCGATTATTTTTTTCGTAATCTGGAATCTTATTTTACTTTTCCTCTCTCGTTTCAGCTTAGCTATTTGGCAAGCCGAACGTGTAACTGCTGTAAATGGCTGGTTACAACTATTCCTACAAGGCGTACGGATTGATATTTCTGCCCTTTGCTGGTTATTTGGTATCCCTGCGCTGTTTACTGCATTATTCCTTAATACGCCGATGTTCGATAGAATTTGGCGACCGATTTTACGTATTTGGCTAACCGCTGGTTCAGTATTTATCCTATTTATGGAAGTGGCAACACCGAATTTCATTGAAACCTTTGATCTTCGTCCAAATCGCTTGTTTATTGAATATTTAGTTCACCCGAAAGAAGTGTTTACGATGTTAATTAACGGGCATTTGATGACAGTCATCATCAGCTCTTTACTAGCAATTGTCGCCATTGTGGTATATTGGAAATTATCAGGTTGGGCAACCAAAAATCTTTCGCAAATTAATTGGAAAATTCGACCGCTTATTGCGCTTCTTGTGGCAGCCATCGTTTTTATCGGCGGTCGTTCGAGCTTTGCTCACCGTGGTATTAACCCAGCGATGGTGGCATTTTCTAGCGATCCTCTCGTAAACTCCTTGGTGTTAAGTTCAGGCTATTCAGTCTTATATGCGGTTCAACAATTGAAAGATGAGGACAAATCCTCAGAACAGTACGGCAAAATGCCCGTGGATGAAATGTTGAGCATAGTGAAAAAGGCAAGAGGGCGTTCGGAAGCTGATTATATTTCTCAAGAAATTCCAACTTTAACGAGCAATAAAGCTAGCTACCAAGGCAAACCGAAAAATATTGTGATTATTTTGGAAGAAAGCCTTGGCGCACAATTTGTCGGCACATTAGGCGGTAAACCATTAACGCCAAACTTTGACCGCTTAGCTGAAGAAGGCTGGTTGTTAGAAAATTTGTATGCCACAGGCACTCGTTCGGTGCGAGGCATTGAAGCGGTAACTACAGGCTTTACGCCAACGCCAGCTCGTGCGGTAGTAAAATTAACCAAAAGCCAAAATAACTTTTTCAGTATTGCAGAATTATTACGTCGTCAAGGTTATGAAACGAGCTTCATCTATGGCGGTGAAAAGCATTTCGACAATATGGCAAGTTTCTTCTATGGTAATGGTTTTACCAAAATTATTGATGAAAAAGATTACCAAAACCCGAAATTTAAAGCCACTTGGGGCGTGAGTGATGAGGATTTGTTTGATAAAGCGAATGAAACTTTCACACAATTACACAAAGAAGGCAAACCGTTTTTCAGTTTGGTGTTTAGTTCAAGCAATCACGACCCATTCGAATTTCCTGATGGCAAAATTGAACTTTACGAACAACCTAAACAGACAAGAAATAATGCCGCAAAATACGCCGATCACGCAATTGGGCATTTCTTTGAGTTAGCGAAAAAAGCGAATTATTGGAGAGATACGTTGTTCCTTGTAATTGCTGATCACGATTCTCGTGCAGCTGGTGATAATTTAGTCCCAATTCGTCATTTTCATATTCCTGCCTTGTTCATTGGCGAAGGAATTGAACCCAAACGTGACAACCGCTTGGTGAGCCAAATTGATATTCCAACCACGCTACTTTCATTAGCTGGAATCAGCGGCGAATATCCAATGATTGGTTTTGATTTAACGCAAGAGGTCAATCCAAACCGCGCTATTATGCAATATGATGCCACACAGGCTATGATGAAAGGTGAGGATGTGGTGATAATGCGTCCTAACACTCCTATTCAAGGGTATCTATACAACAAAGACAAAGAGTTATTAGAGCATAAGGATGTGCCTGAATCATTCAAAAAAGAAGCTTTAGCGCACGCTTTGTTAGGTAGTTATCTATATAAAAACCAATTATATAAATTACCGAAAGAAGATAAGTAAATATACCTATTGATTATAGAAAAATGATAATAAGGACACCCTAAATGGTGTCCTTTTCATTTTATTTATTTGCTAGAGCACACTTAATCATCGGCTCAAAAAAATCATAATCTACTAAGAAAGAATCGTGCCCAAAATGCGAATTAAATTCGTGATAATCCAGTTCTACCCCAGCCTCTTCTAATTTAGCTTTACTTTTATGTACATCAACTAATTTAAATAATTGATCGCTGGTGACGGCTATAAGCGTATATTTAGCCTTGATACGGCTCAAAGCATCTTTTTCATTCGCATACCCAAATGCAGGGTCATAGAGATCTAAAGCTCTTAACAAACGTAAATAGCTATTGGCATCAAAACGATCCAAAAATTTCACGCCTTGATAACTTAAGTAAGACTCTACTTGGAAATGATCCCCCCAAATCAAACCACTTTGTTTCGTTTCACGCCCAAAGGCTTTAGCAAGCTGAACATCGGTGCGGTAAGTAAGCATTCCTAGCATACGGGCGATTTTTAAACCATTGTCAGGCGGAATACCATCGTAATAATCACCATTATTGAAATGAGGATCATTGATAATCGCTTGTCGCATGATGTGGTTGAAACCGATGGCTTCTGCACTGAGTGTAAGAGATGAACAAAGATTGACGATATTACTAACAAAATCAGGGTAATCAATGCCCCATTGAGTAGCCTGCATTCCGCCAAAAGACCCCCCCACTACAGCGTGTAAATGAGGAATTTCAAGATAATCAAGCAACGCTTTTTGCACCTTTACAATATCTTGTACGGTAATAATGGGGAATTGGCTGCCATACGGCTGTTGTGTTTTAGGATTTATTGAGACTGGACCTGTTGTTCCTTTACACCCACCCAGCACATTTGAACAGATGAAAAAGTAACGGTCAGTATCAAAGGCTAAACCTGAACCAATAAAATCTTGCCACCAACCTTTGTCGCCACCTTCAAGATAGGGTTCGGCATCGCCCGTTAAGGCGTGGCAAAGCAACACTGCATTGCTTTTATCCGCATTCAAAGTACCATAGGTTTGATATGCCACCTCAACAGGTGATAATTCTCCTCCTAGTGCCAATGAAAGTGGCGTATGCTCAAATAATGTGGTGTGGCGCGCCATAAAACCTTCGTTTGCAAAAATTTAGCGATTTTTAATCGCTTGTTATTCAAGATGTGTGTAAGGTAATGAACCCTAGAGTATTTGTCAAGAAATTTTAGCCATCTAAACGTCTAGAAATCTATCCCAAATAGCTACTTGCAACTTTTTCTAATAGTGGTAGTCTTAATCTCATATTCCAAGTGGTGAGGAGCTATGGCAGAAAAGCTGGTGATACAAGAAAAAAAACGAACATCTTTACTAAAAAGATGTGCTTTTTTTTGCCTAAAATTATGTTCCCAATTATTAAAATTAGGGGTTGCTTTAATTATTGCCAGTATTGGCGTGCTGATTATCATTGATCTTGTTACAAGCTACAGTGTTAAAGATAAAATTTATACGGATATTAATCAACTACCTAAATATGAAACTGCTCTCATTTTAGGAACAGCAAAGTATTACAGCAAAGGTGTACCAAATCTCTACTATAAATATCGCTTAGAGTCTGCATTAGCTTTAGTTCAAAAAGGTAAAGTTAAGCATTTATTAGTCAGTGGAGATAACCAAACGCCCTACTACAATGAACCTAAAGTAATGGCAAATGACCTGCAGAAAATGGGCATATCCGACCAACAAATCACCCAAGATTTTGCGGGAATCAACACCTTAAATTCCATTGTGCGAGCCGATAAAGTCTTTAAAGTTTCTCCTTTTATTATTGTCAGCCAACAATTCCATTGTGAGCGTGCCTTATTTATTGCCCAAATGCGCCATATTGATGCGGTTTGCTTTGCAGCAAAATACCCAGAAGGGCATATTAAGGTAAGGCTAAGAGAATTTTTAGCCAGAGCTGGGATGATTTGGAATTACATTTTTGATATTGAACCACTCAATTTAGAGCAAGTGAAAAGTAAATAACCCAGCCAAATAGCTGGGTTATTTTTTATGCTTTTAATAACAATGCAACCGCTTCTGTCGCAATGCCTTCACTTCGACCAGTAAAGCCAAGTTTTTCGGTGGTCGTCGCCTTCACATTCACTTGCTCAATATCACATTCTAAATCTTGGGCAATCACAGCACGCATTGAATCAATATGCGGGCGCATTTTGGGCGCCTGCGCAATAATGGTGACATCCACATTACCGATTTTATAACCTTTCTCTTTAACTTGACGAAATGCCTCACGTAACAAAATTCGACTGTCAATATCTTTAAATTGCATATCGGTATCAGGAAATAATTTACCAATATCACCTAGTGCCACGGCACCAAGTAAGGCATCTGTTAAGGCGTGCAATCCGACATCGCCATCACTATGGGCAATAAAACCTGTATGGTATGGTACTGCTACCCCGCAAATAATTAAGGGGCGCTCTTGCCCAAAAGCGTGAACATCAAACCCGTATCCAATTCTAATCATTCTATTTCTCCAAATCTCGTGTTAAATAAAACTCCGCCAAGGCAAGATCTTCTGGGCGAGTAACTTTTAAATTATCGCTTCTGCCTGCGATAAGATGTGGTTTGAACCCCGCTAACTCCATAGCAGAAGCCTCATCAGTGATTATTGCATTTTTTTCAAACGCTGATTGCAATGCCTTTTTCAATAATTTTACTGGAAAAAATTGTGGCGTAAGTGCGTGCCACAGAGTGGAACGATCTTCAGTATAAGCTATTTGTAAACCTTTGGCTCTTTTCATCGTGTCTACAGCAGGAATAGCTAAAATGCCACCATTTTCATCTTCAATTTGCAAAAGTTTGTCCAAATCCGACCGCTTTAGACATGGGCGAGCAGCATCGTGAACGAGTACCCACGCATTTTCATCTGCGGCTTGTAAACCATTAAAGACAGAATCAGCACGCGTTGCCCCACCAAAAACTAACTGAATTTTGGGAGACTTCAATAGTGCAATATTGGGATAAAATTTATCTTCTTTAGAAACAGCGACAATGACTTTTTCAATTGCTGGATGGTCAAGAAAAATGGCGAGTGTATGTTCTAAAATAGTTTTATTCAATAGGGGTAAATACTGCTTGGGCATAGCCACTTGCATTCGGCTCCCCACGCCCGAAGCAGGAATCACAGCAACAAGTTTTCTTTTCATTTTCTATTGATTATTGCGAGGAACTAAACGATAAAAGATTTCGTTAGGTTTTACCATTTCACGTTCTAAACGTGCCCGTTCTTCAAGGGCGTTTACGCCTGTTTTTAAATCGTGAATTTCTGCTTCAATTAAGTTATTACGTGCGGCTAATTTTTCATTTTCTGCTTTGAGGGCCTCTACTTCCACAATAGCCTCTTGGTAATCAGTCCAACCATTCTTGCCAAACCAAAAACTATATTGAAAAAAGACAAGCAGCCCTAAAAAAATCGAAATTAGTAAACGCATTTTTCTTTCCTAAAATTATCATAAACAGCTAAACGGCAATATTTTACCCGATTTTTTGCTATAAAGCGAAAGACAAGCAAAATTTGATTTTACTCAAAAAGAAAGATAAAAAAGTGGGATTAAATGCCAAAAATGTTAAGTACCTCACATTTTTTTAGAGAATTTTCTATATAATTTGCATCAATTCTAATTTTATCAATCTAGAGGTATTCATATGTTAAACAATATTGAACAAGATTTAGCACAACTAGGTATTACTAATGTAAAAGAAATTGTTCGTAATCCAAGTTACGAACAATTATTTGAAGAAGAGATGAGACCCGATTTAGAAGGCTTTGAAAAAGGCGTTTTAACCGATACTGGGGCCGTAGCGGTTGATACGGGGATCTTCACTGGTCGTTCGCCAAAAGATAAATACATTGTTTACGATGAAACTTCTAAAGACCACGTTTGGTGGACCACTGACGAAGTGAAAAACGACAATAAACCAATGAGCCAAACCACTTGGCAAAGTTTAAAAGAGTTAGTCACTAATCAACTTTCTAACAAACGTCTATTCGTGATTGATGGTTTCTGTGGAGCAAGCCAACGTCACCGCTTAGCAGTGCGCATTATTACAGAAGTAGCGTGGCAAGCACACTTTGTGAAAAATATGTTCATTCGCCCAACAGAAGAAGAATTAAGAGATTTCCACCCAGACTTTGTGGTAATGAATGGTTCAAAAGTAACTAATCCAAACTGGAAAGAACAAGGCTTAAATTCTGAAAACTTTGTGGCATTTAATCTAACTGAAGCAGTGCAACTTATTGGTGGTACTTGGTACGGTGGCGAAATGAAAAAAGGGATGTTCTCAATGATGAACTACCTCTTACCATTAAAAGATATTGCTTCAATGCACTGTTCAGCCAACGTGGGTAATGATGGCGATGTTGCTGTGTTCTTTGGTTTATCTGGCACTGGTAAAACTACTCTTTCAACCGATCCAAAACGTAAATTGATTGGTGACGATGAACACGGTTGGGATGATGAAGGCGTATTCAACTACGAAGGTGGTTGTTATGCGAAAACCATTAACTTAAGCGAAGAAAACGAACCTGATATTTACCGTGCAATTCGCCGTGATGCACTGTTAGAAAACGTGGTGGTGCGTGCAGATGGTTCAATCGATTTTGCGGACAAATCCAAAACTGAAAACACCCGTGTGTCTTATCCGATTTATCACATTGATAACATTGTGGAGCCTGTATCAAAAGCAGGTCATGCGAAAAAAGTGATTTTCTTAACCGCTGACGCATTTGGTGTGTTACCACCTGTGTCTAAATTAACACCTGAACAAACTAAATATTACTTCTTATCAGGTTTCACCGCCAAATTAGCGGGAACAGAGCGTGGTATTACCGAACCAACACCAACCTTCTCCGCCTGTTTTGGTGCGGCATTCTTATCACTTCACCCAACTAAATATGCCGAAGTGTTAGTCAAACGTATGGAAGAAGCGGGATCGCAAGCCTACTTAGTGAATACAGGTTGGAATGGTTCTGGCAAACGTATCTCTATTAAAGATACCCGTGGTATTATTGATGCCATCTTAGATGGCTCAATTGAAAAAGCGACCACACATCAATTACCAATCTTTGATTTAGCGGTGCCAGAAGCATTGCCAGGTGTAGATCCTGCTATTTTAGACCCTCGTGATACTTACGCAGACAAAGCACAATGGCAAGCGAAAGCGGAAGATTTAGCAAGTCGTTTCATTAAAAACTTCACTAAATATGCCACTAATGACGAAGGTAAAGCATTAGTAGCAGCAGGCCCTAAGCTCTAATTTGCAAAAATAATCTGATTTCTAACCGCTTGTATAGTAATATACAAGCGGTTATTTTTATTTAAACAAATATGAAATCACCTTGTAAGCGAGGAGTTATTCCCGCCCAAGCAATGTTTTAGTCCTTCTAGGTAGGTATAAAACCCAAGCCCCTACGAATAAGACACAAATGTGTATAGAGGAATGATAGATGAATAAATTAAAAGTAGGCGATAAAGCCCCTCAATTTACCCTTCTAGCTCAAAATGAGCAGCCGATTTCTTTGCACCAATATCAAGGCAAAAAAGTGCTAGTTTATTTCTATCCGAAAGCCCTCACGCCCGGTTGTACCACACAAGCCTGTGGCTTGCGTGATAGCCAAGCAGAACTAGATGAGCTAAATGTGGTAGTGCTTGGCATTAGTCCTGATTTACCGAAAAAATTAGCTCAATTTGTGGAAAAGAAAGCTCTAAATTTCAGCTTGCTGTCAGATGCAGATCATAAAGTTGCCGAAGCCTTTGGCGTTTGGGGGGAGAAAAAATTTATGGGCAGAACGTACGATGGCATTCACCGTATTAGCTTTCTTGTGAATGAACAAGGTGTGATCGAGCAAGTCTTCGATAAATTCAAAACCAGCGAACATCATCAAATGGTGATAGATTTTGTGAAGGGAATGAAATAATGGGCAAAAAAGCGATTTTTTTAGACCGCGATGGCACAATCAATATCGATCACGGTTATGTGCATAAAATTGATGATTTTCAATTCATTGAAGGTGTCGGCAAAGCACTTAAACAATTGCAAGATAGGGGATATCTGCTTGTGCTGGTCACCAATCAATCGGGCATTGCTCGTGGCTATTTTACTGAAGAACAATTCAAGCAACTCACCGAGTGGATGGATTGGTCACTTGATGAAGATTATGGCGTGGTGCTGGATGGCATTTACTACTGCCCTCATCACCCAGAAGGTAAAGGCGAATACCGCGAAAATTGCGATTGCCGTAAACCCAAAGCGGGAATGTTTTTACAGGCAATCCAAGATTTGAATATCGACCCCGCACAATCTTATATGGTTGGCGATAAACTGGAAGATTTATTCGCTGCCGAAGCCGCTGGCGTAAAAACTAAAGTGCTGGTACGTACAGGTAAAACTGTCACCGCAGAAGGCGAAGCCAAAGCGGATTTAGTATTAGATTCGGTAGCAGATCTAATACGATACGCCAAATAACACGTAAGGACGCTATGAATTATCAAGACAAATCCCTCTCTGCCCTTAAACTTGGGCAAAAAACCGAATATAAAAACCAGTATGATCCAAGTCTGTTGCAAGCTGTACCACGCCAATTAAATCGTGATAGCTTAGGCATTAGCGAACAACAACCCTTTAACCATGGTGCTGATATTTGGACCTGCTATGAACTTTCGTGGCTTAATCCAAATGGAGTGCCACAAGTGGCGATTGCCGATGTAGCGATTGATTTCCGTTCGGCAAATTTAATTGAATCGAAAAGTTTTAAACTCTACTTAAATAGCTTCAACCAAACCAAATTTGCTTCAATGCAAGAAGTAGAAGCCACACTAGCCAAAGATTTAAGCCAATGTGCAAGCGGTCAAATTTCAGTAAAAATTTGCAAATTGAGTGAATACACCAACCAACCCATTGTTGATTTGGCAGGCGAATGTATTGATGAACAAGAAATTCAAATTGAGAGCTATGAATTTTCCAATCAATATTTAGACAATGTCGCAGAAGGCGAAATGGTAGAAGAAACGCTGGTTAGCCATTTATTGAAATCTAACTGCTTGATTACCTCACAGCCAGATTGGGGAAGCGTACAAATCCGCTATCAAGGCAAAAAGTTAAACCGTGAAAAATTGCTACGTTATCTAATTTCATTCCGTGAACATAACGAATTCCACGAACAATGTGTCGAACGCATTTTTACCGATTTAATGCAATTTGCACAACCTGAAAAACTGACAGTTTATGCACGTTATACCAGACGCGGTGGCTTAGACATCAACCCATTCCGCTCTAATTTTGAAGACATTCCACCAAATTTAAGAATGGCAAGACAATAAAAAGATTGGGCGGATACAAAATCCGCCCAAACAATGTTTGTTAAAACAATTTACTCGACCAGCCTAATTTCGCTCCTAGCACCGTAAAATAATTGTAGTTATCTAAATGCAACAGATGTAATTTGTCGGGGCTTTTTCTCACAATAATTCGATCTTCAGGCGTAAATGGCAAATCGAATTGCCCATCGCAGCTTGCTTCTAAATTTTGCTGATTATGCAACGCAAATCTTAGCGAAATTTGGCTATCACCATCCACTACCAACGGACGAGATGACAGCGTATGCGGATGCATTGGCACCAGTGCGATCGCATTCAAATTTGGTGTTAGAATAGGTCCACCAGCGGAAAGCGAATAAGCGGTTGAACCTGTTGGTGTAGCAATAATCAAGCCATCAGAACGTTGTGAAAAAGCAAATTTACCGTCGATATAGACCTCAAATTCAATGATCCGCGCGATTTGACTTGGGTGCACCACTACTTCATTTAGCGCATTGTTGGAGGCAATAATTTTACCATTGCGTTCAATCTGCATTTCTAACAAAAAACGTTCTTCAATCACAAACTCGCCTTTTTCCAAACAGCTGTACAGCTGCTCAAAAGCGGTTTGCGGCGCAATATCGGTTAAAAAACCGAGATTACCACGGTTGATGCCAATCAACGGAACTTTGTATTTGGCTAGCTGCCGAGCCATTCCGAGCATATTGCCATCGCCACCAATCACAATCACTAAGTGGGCTGTTTGTCCAATTTCATCAAGCTTCTTACCATTCGGCAGATTTAACTCTTTCGCAAGGCTCTCTTGCATTAACACCTCAAAATGGCGTTCTTTCAACCAGTTATACACCGCCAAATGGGTTTCGAGGGCGTGATCGTGGCGAGGTTTGCCAACAATACCAATAATTTGGAAAGATCTTTCGCTTGGATTCATTTTAGCCTCTTGATTTGCACAATTTGACTCAATAATTTTGCTTATTCTAATGTATTTAGCGTATAATCTGCACTTATTTTTTATGGTTTGCACAATGAAGCTATTTAAATCTTTACACAAAACGCCTTTTTGGTCGCAATTCCTGTTGGGAATTTTTGCGATTTTAAGCGTAGCTGAAATTCAGCTTCCTACACAATCTCCTGAGCAAACTGTCATCAATCAAACCATCGAACAATCTGCCCTTGCTGAAAATGAACAAACCCAGCAAGCGATTTTTCTTTCTGAATTTAAGCAAGAAATACCGACCACCGAAATACAAGCGGTCGAATTTAGCAAATTTTTTGCAAAATCTTACCGCTTTGATGGTGATTTGAATCAACCGATTCGAGCGGGACCTTTATTATCCTAAATTTATTTTCGTGAGGTGCAACTTATTGCACCATTTCAATTTAAATTTTATGCGGTGCAATATATTGCCCCCTACCATTAGGATAAATTAGATGATCTCAAAAATTATTACCTCTATCTTCGGTTCAAGCAACGACCGTACTTTAAAACGTTTACGCAAAACTGTTAATAAAATCAATAAATTAGAACCCACTTTTGAAGCCCTGTCAGACGAAGCATTACAAGCTAAAACCGCTGAATTTAAAGCGCGTTTAGCTAATGGCGAAACCTTACCAGCGATTTTGCCAGAAGCCTTTGCCACTGTGCGTGAAGCCAGCCGCCGTGTGTTGGGTTTACGCCATTTCGATGTGCAGTTAATTGGTGGAATGGTACTCACTGATCGCAATATCGCCGAAATGCGTACGGGGGAAGGGAAAACTTTAACCGCTACGCTGCCGTGCTACCTAAACGCTTTAACAGGCAGAGGGGTACACGTGGTTACCGTGAATGATTACCTTGCTCGCCGAGATGCAGAAACCAACCGTCCGCTATTTGAATTTTTAGGTATGACCGTAGCAGTGAACGTACCAGGCTTGCCACACGAGGTAAAACGTGCCGCATACCAAGCGGATATTACCTACTCAACTAACAGCGAATTAGGCTTTGATTATCTGCGCGATAACCTAGCACACGATAAAAACGACCGTTTCCAGCGTGAATTACACTATGCGTTGGTTGATGAAGTGGACTCAATCTTAATCGACGAAGCGCGTACGCCGCTGATTATTTCTGGCCCTGCGGAAGATGCCACGCAAATTTATCAAGCGATCGACCAAGTAATTCCACACTTAACTTACCAAGAGAAAGAAGATTCTGAGGAATACACGGGTGAAGGCGACTATACGTTAGATTTAAAAAACAAACAGGCGCATTTAACCGAGCGTGGTATGGTGAAAGTGGAAAACATTTTGACCCAAATGGGTTTAATGCAAGAAGGTGAAAGCCTGTACCAACCATCACGCATTGTCTTGTTACACCACGTATATGCCGCACTCAGAGCACATAAATTATTTGAGAAAGATGTAGACTACATCGTTCAAGATAACGAAATTGTGATTATCGACGAACATACAGGGCGCACAATGGCAGGGCGTCGTTGGTCAGACGGCTTACATCAAGCGATTGAAGCAAAAGAAGGCGTAAACATTCAAGGTGAAAACCAAACCGTTGCTTCAATTACTTACCAAAACTATTTCCGTTTGTATGAGAAATTAGCAGGTATGACGGGGACTGCCGACACTGAAGCTTTTGAATTCCAACAAATTTATGGCTTGAACACAGTAGTTATTCCAACCAATAAACCCGTGATTCGTAAAGATCACACCGATTTAATGTTTAAGAGTGAAGGCGAAAAATTTGCTGCAGTCATTAAAGATATTAAATCTTGTATCGAACGCCAGCAGCCTGTCCTAGTTGGTACAGCTTCCGTCGAAAAATCGGAATTGCTTTCCAACGAATTAACCAAAGCAGGCATTGCACACAATGTGTTGAATGCGAAATTCCACGCACAAGAAGCGGAAATCATTGCCGATGCAGGTTTACCGGGAGCAGTTACTATCGCCACCAATATGGCTGGTCGAGGTACAGACATTGTGCTAGGCGGTAACTGGAAAGCAGAAATTGCGAAGTTAGACAACCCAACCGAAGCGCAAATCGAAGCAATTAAAGCTGCTTGGAAAGCGCGTTATGACATCGTAATGGCAGCGGGTGGCTTACATATTATCGGGACAGAACGTCACGAATCACGTCGTATCGACAACCAGTTGCGTGGTCGTTCAGGTCGCCAAGGTGACCCAGGTTCATCACGTTTCTACTTATCGCTTGATGATGCCCTCATGCGAATCTATCTCAACGAAGGCAAGCTAAATATGATGCGTAAAGCCTTTAGTGAGGAGGGTGAAGCGATGGAGTCAAAACTCTTAACCAAAGTGATCGCTTCGGCACAAGCGAAAGTGGAAGCACACAACTTCGATGGGCGTAAGCACTTATTACAATATGATGATGTGGCAAACGAACAACGTAAAGTGATTTATGAGCAACGCAACTACTTGCTTGAAACCGACGATATTTCTTCCATGATTGAAACCATTCGTGCCGATGTGTTCAACAGCGTGATCGACCAATATATTCCACCACAATCGATCGAAGAAATGTGGGATATTGAAGGCTTAGAGCAACGCCTCATTCGCCAATTCGATATGGAGCTACCAATTCAAAAATGGCTAGAAGAAGAAAACGACTTGCACGAAGAAACTTTACGTGAACGTATTCTAAACATTGCCAAAGAAGAATACGCAGCCAAAGAAGCGATTGTGGGTTCTGAAACAATGCGTAGCTTTGAAAAAGGGGTAGTATTGCAAAACCTTGACGAGCTTTGGAAAGAACATCTTGGGGCGATGGATTATCTCCGCAAAGGAATTCACTTACGTAGCTATGGTCAAAAAGATCCGAAAAACGAATACAAGAAAGAATCTTTCGCTATGTTTACCGAAATGTTAGATCTCTTAAAATCTAATGTCATTAGCATTCTTTCTCGTATCCAAATTCGCAGCCAAGAAGAAGTGGAAGAAGCCCAACGCCAACAGCAAGTGGCAATGGATGCCACGGATGCAGCGCAATATCAAGAGAGCGACGAAACAGACACTAATACGCTAAATGTGAGTGAATTAAGTGACGAAGAATTGGCAAATCTTAGTATTGGACGTAACGAACCTTGTCCTTGCGGCTCTGGTAAAAAATATAAACATTGCCACGGCAATAAGGCGAAATATGCGTAATCCGTATATTGTGCCCTAATATCGTAAGGGGCGGGGTTCATCCCCGCCCTTTGTTATAGGAATAGAATGATGAGCAAACAAATTTTCAGTGAAGAAGAAGTGAGCAAAAAACAGGTTTTTCAGCCTAAACAAGAATTTTCCGAAGAAAACGTACAAATTGAGGAAGAATTTCAAACCGTAGAAGCTGAACTGGTTATCGAAGAAAGCTTTAAACCGTCGCGCTTTTGGCTGCGTATGCTGCTCGGTGCGTTCGTGCTATTTGGTTTAGCCACTATCGCTCAAAGTATTCAATGGCTGTATGACACTTTCCAAAATCGTGAATGGATTTATTTTGCCTTTGCGATAGTTTTCTTTCTCATCAGTTCAATGGGAATTGGGGCAATTCTTAAAGAATGGCGCCAATTGCGTTATCTGCGCCAGCACCAGCAAAACCAGCAGGCAAGCCAACAATTTTTATTGGAAGAACTGCCCTCTACAAGCGGTCAAAATGCCGTTGAATTTTGCAAAAATGTGGTAGCAAACATCAATAGTGCAACAGTGGCACAAAATGCTGAACGTTGGCAATCGCAGCTAAATGAAGCCTATAACGCCAAAGAAGTGATGTATCTGTTTAGTGAAAATGTACTCGCTCCGCTGGATAAGCAGGCGAAAAAACTCATTTCTAAAAGTGCCACAGAGAATGCCATTATTGTGGCGGTTAGCCCGCTTGCTATCGTTGATATATTGATGGTCGCTTGGCGAAATATTGCCTTAGTGAATAAAATTACCCAAACCTATGGAATGGAATTAGGCTATTTCAGCCGTTTAAAACTATTTAAGATGGTACTGACCAATATGGTATTTGCAGGTGCAACCGAAATTGCCACCGATGTTGGCGCAGAATTTTTCTCACAAAATTTAACCGCTAAACTTTCCTTACGTGCAGCGCAAGGCATTGGCGTAGGCTTATTAACCGCAAGACTTGGCATTAAAGCCATGGAATTTTGCCGTCCAGTAGCCTTTCAGAAAAACGAACGTCCTCGCATTTCCGCCATTCGCCAAGAATTGTTAGGCGCAGTGAAAGCAAGAGTATTTAGCAAAGCTACTGAAAAGGAAAAAGCTGAAATTTAGGCTTGCTTCGTGTAGAATGTCACAAATTTCGTAGGGACGGGTTCTGAGCCCGTCCGTAAACCATATCTAATCTTGGGACGGACACAGGAGCCGCCCTTACAATTCACCTCAATAGGCATAGCAGTAATGAAAATTGAAAATTTATTTCCTTTAGATCCGAATGTCAAAGTACGAACCCGCTTCGCCCCTAGCCCAACAGGCTACTTACACGTAGGTGGCGCGCGTACAGCCCTTTACTCTTGGTTATACGCCAAACACAACCACGGCGAATTTGTATTACGTATTGAAGATACTGATTTAGAGCGTTCAACTCCTGAAGCCACCGCCGCCATTCTTGAAGGGATGGAATGGCTCAATTTAGCGTGGGAACACGGCCCATATTTCCAAACCAAGCGTTTTGATCGTTACAACCAAGTGATCGATCAAATGATTGAAACAGGCACCGCCTACCGCTGTTATTGTTCAAAAGAACGTTTAGATGAATTACGTGCAAACCAAGAAGCAAATAAAGAAAAACCTCGCTACGACCGCCACTGTTTAGGCGATCATTCGCACGATCCAAGCGAGCCACACGTGGTTCGTTTTAAAAACCCAACGGAAGGCTCAGTAATTTTTGATGATGCCGTGCGTGGACGCATTGAAATCAGCAACAGTGAGTTAGACGACTTAATTATCCGCCGTACCGATGGCGCACCGACCTACAACTTCTGTGTGGTTGTCGATGACTGGGATATGGGCATTACCCACGTTGTTCGTGGTGAAGATCATATTAACAACACACCACGCCAAATCAACATCTTAAAAGCGTTAGGGGCAGAAATCCCAACTTATGCTCACGTTTCAATGATTAATGGCGATGACGGTCAAAAACTTTCCAAACGCCACGGTGCAGTCAGCGTTATGCAATATCGTGATGATGGCTATTTACCCGAAGCCTTAATTAACTATCTCGTACGTTTAGGCTGGGGGCACGGCGACCAAGAGATCTTCACTCGTGAAGAGATGATCGAATTATTCGACATTCATTCTGTCAGCAAATCTGCAAGTGCCTTTAACACGGAAAAATTACAGTGGCTAAACCAACACTATATGCGTAGTTTGCCTGCAGACTATGTGGCAAAATACCTTGAATGGCATATGAATGATCAGGGGATTGATTTCTCTCAAGGACCTGCATTAGCAGAGATCATTCCAGTCTTAAGCGAACGAGCAAAAACCTTAAAAGAATTAGCAAGCCAAAGCCGTTATTTCTATCAAGAATTTGATAACTACGATGAAAAAGCGGTAGCGAAAAACTTCAAAGCAGAAGCAGTTGCCCCACTTGCAAAATTATTGGAAAAATTGACCGCTTGTAACGACTGGACGGTGGAAAATATCCACGAGGCAATGAACGCCACCGCGGCTGAACTTGAAATCGGTATGCGGAAAGTGGGTATGCCGTTCCGTTTAGCAGTAACGGGGTCAGGGCAATCGCCGTCAATGGATATTACTGCCGCATTAGTCGGCAAAGTGCGTACTTTAGCTCGTATTCAAAAAGCAATTGAATTTATTCAAGCGCAAGCATAAAACTAATTGACAGGCAAGCGAGCTGCAAGTATCATACCGCTACTTTTGGGGATATAGCTCAGTTGGGAGAGCGCTTGAATGGCATTCAAGAGGTCGTCGGTTCGATCCCGATTATCTCCACCAAATTTGTTAGCCTCAAAGCCTTGTGCTTTGAGGCTTTTTGTTTTAAGTCTGAAAATAGCTTTTTATTTCTGTCCGATGCCTTACACTATCCAAAACGGTTACTTAGTTTCCCAAAAGCAAGTACCTTCGCCGCATTTTAGTGCACGCCCCAATAGTGAAGATATTTCACTGTTGGTGATTCACTACATCAGCTTGCCACCAGAACAATTCGGGGGCAATTTTATTGATGATTTTTTTCAAGGAAAATTAGAGCCATCTAGGCATCCTTATTTTCAAGAAATTAAGGATTTGCGCGTTTCGGCGCACTGTTTAATTAAACGTAATGGCGAAGTCACCCAATATGTGAATTTTAATGATATGGCGTGGCACGCTGGGTTATCCAATTTTGCTGGGCGTGAGAAATGTAATGAATTTTCGATTGGCATTGAATTGGAAGGTTCCAACAACCAGCCGTTTACGGAAGCGCAATATATTGCCTTAGCAAATCTCACCAAAGCCATTCAGCAAACCTACCCGCAAATTACCAATGAGCGAATCACAGGGCATCAGCATATTTCGCCTAAACGAAAAGAAGATCCAGGTCGCTATTTTGCGTGGGATTATTATCGTCAAAAATTACAACAAGCGCAATTTAGGCTATTGAAATGAATCGGGATGCCAAATGGCATCCCGATTAGTTTTTAGCGTCATTCAGCACCACAGGCTCAAACTCAACTTTCTTATAGCTTACTTCTCTAAAGTTAAGCGGAAAATGACAAGCAAATTCACGCTGTTTATGCTTGCGCATAGGTGGTTTTTGGATACATTTTTTTTGCGCAAAGGGGCAGCGAGGCCCTAAACGACAACCAATGGGCATTTCTTGTAGCATCGGCACACTACCTTTTAGCGTATTGAGCCGCCCTTTAAAGGGTAACGGATTGGAGAAATCTGGCACGCTATGAATCAAGGCTGAAGTATAAGGGTGATAAGGATTAGCCAAAATATCCTCCTTATTGCCTGCCTCTACGGTTTGCCCACAATACAAGACATTGTAAGAATCCACCCAGCTTTCCATATTTCTCATATCACTGCTCACGAGCAAAATCGATGTGCCAAGGTTTTTATTCATACTGGAAAGCAAACGATAAATTTGTAGCTGCGTAGTAGCTTCCATCGCATTGGTTGGCTCATCCGCAACCAATAAACGAGGCTGATTGGCAATCGCCATCGCAATCATCACTTTTTGTGCTTCCCCTTCGGTAATATCGGAGGGATAACTACGCAGCATATCTTTGTGATCACGAATACCGACACGATGCAATAATTCAATCGCTTTTTTCTTTTTCCACCCCCAATATTGCCACCATTTGCCTTTAAATTTAATCGTCTGCATTAGCTGACTGCCAATAGATTCACTAGGATCTAAACTTTGCAAGGCATCTTGGAACACCATCGCAATCTGATCGCCCACTAATTTGCGACGTTGATTGGATGGAAGTTTTAGCAGCTCTATATCGTTAAAACGGAAACGTGCTGCACTAATGATCCAATCCTCTTTAATCACACCACAAATTACCTTCGCAATTAAACTTTTGCCTGAACCAGACTCCCCTACCAAACCACAAATTTCACCTTCGCCAAGGGTTAGATTGATGTTATCCACCATTCGCACTCGTCCGTGCGGAGTGTCAATTTCAATACTAAGATCTCGAATATCTAACAGTGCCATAAAATCACCTGATTATTGGCGATATTTCGCTAAAACTCTCACAATGCTATTGCCCAACATTGTGACGATAAAAATACTAAACGTAATTGCCAAGCCTGGAAGCACGACCGTCCAAGGTGCAATGTAAATCAACTCTGCTGAATCTCGTATCATTGTACCCCATTCCGTTGAACCACTTTTTGCCCCTAGCGAAATAAAACTCAGGGCGCTAATATCTAAAATGATAAAAGCGAAATATTTCGTGATTTCTTTAATGGCACTAACAGACAAATTCGGAAAAATCACTTCTTTAATGAGTGTTTTCTTATCAATACCATCCAGTTTCAAGGTGATCACGTACTCACGTTGCAATTCTTGCTGAACTTCTTGATAAATGTGATGAATAAAGTGCGGTAGTAATGCAAGGAAAATGGCAAACATCGCATTCACTAAACTGGCATCCATCAGGGTGGCGATAATAATTGAAATCAACATAGCTGGAATAAATAAAAAAGTATCGAACAAATGGCTTAAAAAGGAACCTGACGTTCCCTTATTTAGACCTGCATACACCCCGATAATGCTTCCTACCAATACCACCGCAAAGCTAACAATCAAAGAACTGCCCACGGTAACATAAAAGCCCGATAACACTCGGCTAAACACATCTCGCCCTAAATCATCGGTGCCAAAAAAATGCGAAATTCGACCGCTTGTTTCCCACGAAGGCGGCAGCAATTCTAAGCCGATAAATTGTTGTTCAATATTATAAGGCGCAAGTACATTGCCTAAAAACACTAAAATAAGCAGAAAAACAAACAGATAAAAACAGATTAAGGCAACTTTATCTTGTTGGAATTTTTTCCACAACGTTCTCGTGTGCAACATTTCACGAAATTGTTCAGGCTCTTTATTTAGCATACCAGTCCTTTTTCTGTGAAGGATCGAATAACGTTTTGAGGAAACTTGCTGATAAATCGACAAATAACACAAAGGTTCCAATAATTAACACACCAACTGAAATAGCATTATAGTCCTTGTCACTTAGTGCGTTAATTAGCCAACGCCCAATGCCGCCCCAGCTAAAAATGTTTTCCACCAACATCCCAAAGGCAAAAATCATAATAAAATGACGTGCAATCGTTGGCACTAAAGCTGGCAAGGTATTACACAGAATATGATTTCGCCAAATTTTAAAGCTAGACCAACCTCGCGTTTGTGCTACCTTAATATAAGGCTGTTTAATCACATAGATAGCACGTTCTTGAGTAAAGCGCATCACTTCCAAAGTTGAAGGAATCAATAATACCAAAGTTGGCAACGCAAGATGATGTAAAGCACTTTGCAACATTTTGAGTTGGTAAGATGAATCTGCCAATACAATATCAACAATCCGAAAGCCCGTAAGCGGTTGAATTTCATAAATAGGATGCAAATCCCCCACCGAGGCAATTTGCCAATGATTAACCGAGGCATAATTCAATGCTAACAAGGCGAGCCAAAAAATCGGGAGTGCAAAACTTAGTGAGCCTGCAAAAGTTAATAATTTACCCACTGTGCTGTTTTGCCAGTTAGCCGCAACAAAACCCAGTGGAATGCCTAACACTAACGAAAGTAACAGCGCAGAAAGACATAAAGTGATAGTAGCAGGAAATACCCTCTGCACAAGCTCAGCTAAGGGTTCGCCATTACTATAACTAATCCCTAAATCAGCCTGCAAAATCGCCTGTACATAATGGATATAGCCTGTAAAAAATAAGCCATCATCAAAATGATTCAATGGATCTCTTAATAAGATTTGATAGCTGATCAACGATAAAATCATCAAGGTGACCAATGTTAAAATCAGCTTTCGGAAAAAGGCTATTAGCATAATCTTACTTATTCTTTAGTTTAATTTCGGATAATTTTACATGCCCAAAGGGACTAATTTTAAAATCATCCACACGTTTATTGACCAATAAAATACGCTTCGCATTCAGCAATGGTACGATCGGGCGTTCTTGTTCGACTAAGAACTGCGCTAAATGATAAAAAATAGCTTGGGCTTTTTTATTCCCCGTCAATTTAGCCAAATTTAGCCACCAATCGAAATAAGGGTTACACCAATTGGCTAAATTTGTCACACTGCCAACCGAAGAGCAAGATAACAGTGGTAATAACACCCCATTCAAATCGGCATTATTTGCCAACCACCCCGTTAAAATTAAATCATAGTTGGCATTCTTTTTTGCTATGCGATCTGCCAAATACGCTCGGCTAACAGGTGTAATATTCACTTCAATGCCAATATTGGCTAGATCTGCTTTTATCATTTCCGCCATTTTCATCGGATGCAAATTGAAAACTCGTTTTTCATCCACCACCCAAAAATTCAAGCGGTCAAATTTTGGCAATTTTTTACTATTATTCGCTGTATCAACTGGCTTCGTTACTTGAGATGACTTATGCAATACAGCAGGCAACACATTTTCGGCTAATGTTGCTTGCGCAAAATAAAGTTTTTGTATCAGACGCTTTTTATTGATAGCTTGCGCCATTTTCTCTCGCAGAGCAACATCTTGCATTATTGGTCGCTGCACATTAAAAGCGAGAAAAGCTAAATTCGCCCCTTCCGCTTCAACAATATTGCCATCCTTAAATTGCGCCATTTGGCTCGGCTCGGGAAAAGCAATCACATCGCACTCTTGGTTTAACAGTTTCGCCATTCGCCCTGTGCCATCGGAGGAAAAATCCACCACCATATTCTCAATATTAGCCTTTTTGCCCCAATAATGCGGATTTTTGGTTAAGCGCACATAGTCATTCTGCGCATAGCTAGAAAGTTGGTAAACCCCTGTTCCGACAGGCAAAATATCAAGCTGCGGTAAATTTTCATCAGCATTCAGCTCCAGTGCATATTCTTTCGATAAAATCACCGCATATTGGCTGGCTAAATGATGTAATAGCGAATTATCAGGCTCATTTAATTCAATTTTCACCGTATAATTATTCATTGCTGAAATATCAGCAATTTTGCTTCTTAGCGCAATACTCTCAAAATAAGGATAATGCGCTAAATTCGCTTTATCTTGATATGCTCTTTCTTGCTTTTTACGGAACTCGGCGCTCTCCTCACTTGGCGTATTCAGGTTTGGCAAATCCCCCACATCACCCATCATACGGTTCAACGAAAAAATCACATCCTCTGCATTCAGATGACGATTCGGACTAAACCAAGCCGTTTGATGAAATGCCACTTTTTTACGTAAAAAAAGCGTAATGGTTCGCCCATCTTGACTGACTTCATAACGCTCTGCCAAGGCAGGTTTTAACGTGTTGCGTTCTGGATCCAATTCAAAGAGCTTATCGTAAATTTGGTCGGTCACCACATTCATATTGCTACCAACATCCGCCTTTTGTGGATTGAGTGAAAAACCCGATGCGTTAGTACAATAGACAAGACCATGCTGACGGATTTCTTTGGGAATACTTGGCGCCGCCCAAGCGGTCGGATTTGCTAAAAAATTTGCAAAAAACCAACTAAAAATGACCGCTTGTAAAGAAAATTTTCCGTTCATTATTTTTGACCTATTCCGTAAGTACGTAGCTTATTCGCCACTGCGGTATGTGATAATCCCAAACGCTGTGCCAATTTACGAGAGCTGGGATATTCTTGATAAAACTGTTTGAGCAAAGCCGCTTCATAAGTCGCCATCATTTCATCTAGTGTGGCTCCTTGTGGTAATTCAAGTGGTGTAATTGCCACATTTTTCGCTGGTGGCAAAGCTAAATCTTTTGCCGTTAAACGATAGCTATGTGAAAGCGTACAAGCCCGATAAATCACATTGGACAACTCACGCAAATTGCCTGCCCAAAGATTCTGCTTCAAGGCTTCAATCACACTTTCATCATATTCTAATTTAGAAATGCCAAGCTGTTGGCAACTTTGGGAAATAAAATAATCGGCAAGCAACGGTAGATCTGCCAAACGTTCACGCAATGGCGGCAAGTTCAGAGTGAGAACATTCAAACGATAAAACAGATCTTCACGCACTTTGCCCTCTTTAACCAACTGCTCCAACGGTTTTTGCGAAGTACAAATGACGCGCACATCGACTTGGATTTCTTTATCCTCCCCCACTCGGCGGAAAGAACCATCATTCAAAAAGCGTAACAGCTTGGCTTGCATTTCCAACGAAAGTTCCGCAATGCCATCCAACAAAACCGTGCCATCATTCGCATACTCAAAAAAACCAATACTATTTTTACCGCTACCGTGATGCCCAAACATTTCAGTTTCTGCTTCCTCTTCAGGCAAACCTGCACAATTTACCGCAATAAATTTTTGGTTCGAACGAGTACTGGCTTCGTGACACGCTTTCGCCAATAAATCTTTACCCGTCCCCGTTTCTCCTTGAATCAATAAAGGGGCATTTAATGGGGCAAATTTTTGGGCTTGTTCAATCACCGCTTGCATATTGGGCGATTTCGTTAAAATTTGAGCAAAGGCGTTGGAAGGATTCATCGTAAAACTCCGCAGGAAAAGTTTGATAATTTTACGACTAAATAGGATAAATGGAAAGAATTGTTTACAGAAATAGTTTGCATTTCTTTATATTAAATAGGCTTATTTTAGATAAATTCCTCAATTATTACTTATTTTTGTTCAAATCAAATTACTCTGCATTTAAATAAAAAAAATATTTTATTAATTCCTTTACTTCATTTAATGAATAATTTCTCTGTTTAATAATAAACTCAACAAGATTTGGCACAACCAATAAAACCAACAAAATAGGACAAGAAAATAAAGAGAAAAACAATAAAGTAAGAAAAATATTTATTTTTCATTCTATTTTTTCTTAGAAAGCGTAACTGAGGCTAAAGCCTGCCACAGCGTTACCTGCTGATTTGCTAAGCGCTTTTCCTGCGAAAACATCGTATAATCTTTTGTTTTTTTAGAGAAAATATTCTATAAATATATTACCGCATATCAAAAAACGACAAAACATCTTGTATATTTTGCTGTTCTACATCAGGATTGATACTTTTAGTTCCTTGAATAATGTGTTCAAACATTCCGACTGAAATATAAGCAAAGAGCGTACCTTGAAATTCAAATTCAGCCATTGTGCGCTCAAATTTAGTTTGTGATACGCTGATATATTTGCTTTTGACCAAATTAAAAAATTCTCTTCTCAGGCTTACTCGTTGTGTATCTACCTGCCAAAGCAATCGGAACATTGCACGATGCTCATTAACAATAGGCACAGCAAGTAATGCAAACTCTTTAGTAGGAACACTAAAGCGCTGTTCTAATAACGGAAAAATGATATTCTTTTTAAGCTGCTCAATTATCTGCTCAACCAGTTTTTCTTTATTTAGGTAATGTTTATAGAAAGTAGAACGATTCACTTCGGCAACATCTAAAATATCTTGTACCGTAATTTCTTCATAAGTTTTGGTTTCCAGCAATTTCAAAAAAGCGGCTTGAATCAGCATTCGAGTGCGTTTGATACGAGGATCTTCTTTTCTCATATTTTCTCTCCCAACGTTGCTTAAGCAACAATTTAACTAATTTTATCGGTTTAAGCAACATCTCATTGATTATTAGTGGTTGCGGGCAAAAAGACATTTTTTTACACTTTGAAGCATTCAAAATATGATTTGAGGGTTTCGAGATGAAAAAATTATTGATTGCCGCATTGGTGGTTGCCGCAATAGGCGGTGCCTACGTTTGGAAGCAAACCCATAACGGCGCCGATGATTTGGCGGGAATTGCCGCTGTGAACGGGCGTATTGAGCTGGAGCGTTTGGATATTTCGACGCTTTATGCAGGCAGAGTGGAAGAGATATTTGTGGATGAAGGGCAAAATGTTGAAGAAAACCAACCGCTTGCACGCCTTTCCTCGTCCGAATCACAAAGCCAAGTCGATTCCGCCCGTGCGCAAATCGAAGCTAGCAAGGCACAAAAACAGCGGGCGCAGGAAAGTGTAGCGCGTGCGAATGCGGAAATCAGTGCACAGCAGCAGCAAGTTGCAGTTGCTAAATTGGAACTAGATAACGCACGCAAATTACGCCGTGACAATTTGATCTCGTCAAGTGAATTAGAACGCCGCCAAGCAAACCACAAAGCCGCCCTTGCTGCCCTTGAAACTGCCAAAGCCGCTAAAGCCGAAGCGCAAGCTACCGTCAATCAAGCCGAAGCCGCCATTGCTCAAGCGGAAGCGGTTTATTTCCAAGCCACTTCAAAAAATGACGATATGATCATTAAAGCGCCAATTGGCGGGCGGGTGGAATATAAAATCGCCAAAGTCGGCAGTGTGCTGGCGGTAGGCGGACGTGTGGTGAGCCTGCTTGATTTGAACGATGTCTATATCAATGTGTTCCTGCCCTCGTACCAATCCAACCAAGTTAAAATCGGTGATGAAGCCCGTATTGTCATCGACGGTAGCGATTATGTTTTCCCCGCCGCCGTCAGCTATGTGGCAAGCGAAGAGCAATTTACTCCAAAATCGGTCGAAACCACCGAAGAGCGCGCCAAATTGATGTTTAAAGTGAAATTAAAAATACCCGTAGAAGTCGCCAAACAACACGCTGCCTTGTTGAAAGGCGGTATGACGGCAATGGGCTATGTGAAATACGATGCCGACGCAAGTTGGGCGGAACGCTTGAATGTGAACTTACCGAAAGACGAATAATATGAGTAACGCAAATCAGCTTGCCGTTTCCATAAAGCATTTACAGCACCGCTACGGCAAGACACAAGCCTTGAGTGACGTTTCCATTGAGATTCCGAAAGGCAGAACGGTAGGGCTTATTGGTCCTGATGGGGTTGGAAAATCCACCCTGCTGTCGCTGATTGCGGGGGCAAAAATACTGCAAAAGGGCGAGGTTTCCATCTTTGGGCTGAATGTCGCCAAGAAAAACGACCGTGAAACCCTCACCCACAAAGTCGCCTTCATGCCGCAAGGCTTGGGAAAAAACCTCTATCTCACGCTTTCAATTTACGAAAATGTGGATTTCCACGCCCGTATGTTCGGACTTTCCCGCCAGCAACGCAAGGCACGCATTGCCCGTCTGCTGAAAGCAACGGGGCTGTCGCCTTTCGCCAACCGTGCTGCAGGCAAACTGTCGGGCGGGATGAAACAAAAATTGAGCCTCTGTTGCGCCTTAGTACACAGCCCCGATTTGCTAATTTTGGACGAACCGACCACGGGCGTCGATCCGCTTTCCCGTCGCCAGTTTTGGCAATTGGTGGCAGATCTGCGGACGGAAACGCCTGATATGACGGTGATTGTCGCTACCGCTTACATCGACGAGGCGGAGAACTTTGAGTATGTGTTGGCGATGGATGACGGCAAAGTGATCGCCGACAACGCCACCCGCCAAGTTATCGCCGATACCGATAGCGATAACTTGGAACAAGCCTACGTCAAATTGTTGCCACCCGAAAAACGTGGTGCGGTAAACGGGCTGTATATCCCGCCGTTTGAACAAATTCCGAACGAATCTCCCGCCATCATCGCCGAGGGGCTGACCAAGAAATTCGGCGATTTCACCTCAGTCGATAACGTCAGTTTTATCATTCCCAAAGGCGAAATTTTCGGCTTTTTGGGGTCGAACGGCTGTGGCAAATCGACCACTATGAAAATGCTGACGGGCTTACTTGACCCGACCAAAGGCACGGCAACCCTGCTCGGGCAGCCAATTGATGCCAGCAACATCGACACCCGCAAGCGGGTCGGTTATATGTCGCAGGCCTTTTCGCTCTATGAAGAGCTAACTGTGCGGGAAAATTTGGAGCTGCACGCCAAACTCTATCAAATTCCACGTGAGGAGTGGGAGCATTACGTAAAGGGTGCGATGTCGCAATTTGATTTAAGCCATTTGGCGAACGAGCAACCATCTTCCCTACCGCTCGGGATTCGTCAGCGGTTGCAATTGGCGGCAGCGTGTTTGCACAAGCCCGAAGTGCTGATTTTGGATGAACCGACCTCGGGCGTCGATCCCGCTGCACGTGATATGTTTTGGGAATATCTGATCAAACTCTCGCGCGAAGACCGCATCACTATTTTCGTCACCACTCACTTTATGAACGAAGCGGCACGTTGCGACCGCATTTCTTTTATGCATCGGGGAAAAGTGCTTGGGGTCGGTACACCCGAAGAGTTGCGCCTCAGCAAAAATGCACCAACGCTGGAAGAAGCCTTCATTATTTATTTGGAAGAACAGGCGGACGACATCACCGCTCCCGATGCAGAAAAGGGCGAGCCGCTGACGGCGGAGAAGTCTTTACAAGCGGTTAATTTTGCCCGAAATTTTGCAAATTGGTTTGCGATTATCCAAACTTTTGCCGTGCGGGAAGGTAAGGAACTGCTGCGTGATAACATTCGGCTGTTTTTTGCGCTGCTCGGCCCACTCATAATGATGCTTGCGATGTCGTCCAGTATTTCGTTCGATATTAATCCGATGAAGTTCAGCGTAATCGACCGTGACAACAGTTCGGAAAGCCGCAAGTTCGTCGAAACTTTTGCAGGTTCGCCTTATTTTATCCGCCAAGCCGATCTGTCATCGACAAACGACATCAACCCCGCAATGCAAACTGGCAAAGCGAAGTTGGTGCTCGACATTCCCGCAAATTTCGGACGCGATCTCCTGCGCTTGGAACAGCCTGAAATAGGAGTATTTATCGATGGGGCTTTTCCCTCCACGGCGGAAAACCTGAAAGGCTCAGCAATGGGGGTAATCAATCAATATCTGACGGAACTGCAACGGGAAAACGGCATAACAGTGACGGCAAGTGCTGTAACCGAACAACGTATGGTATATAACCAAGATTTCAAAAGTATTTTTGCGATAACGCCTGGAGTAATTATGCTCGCTATGATGCTGGTACCGCCGATGATGACTGCGCTCAGCGTGGTGCGCGAAAAAGAGATGGGGACTATTATGAATCTGTGCGGTTCACCCGCCTCGCAGTTTCAATTTTTATTCGGCAAGCAGCTGCCATATATCGCCCTGTCGTTTGTCAGTTATCTGATTATGGTGCTGGCAGCGATCTTTGTATTTGACGTGCCGATTAAAGGCTCGGCAATGGCAATGTTTTTGGGGGCGTTGTTGGGCATTTGCGCTTCGACAGGCTTCGGCTTGCTGGTGTCCAGTTTCGTGAAATCGCAGGTAGCAGCAATTTTTGCTACGGCGATTATTTCGATCGTGCCGACGGTCAATTTCTCGGGCATGATGTACCCGACTTCCCGTCTGGATGCCAGAACGCAAATGTTTGCGCAAATTTTCCCCGGACCATGGTTCCAGCAAATCAGTTTAGGCGGCTTTACCAAAGGCTTGAGCTTTGCCGATTTTTCACAAAGCTATTTGGCGCTCTCTTTGATTTATCTCGTTTATCTCATGTTGGCAACGCTTGCCTTGAAAAAACAGGAAAAATGATATGTTACGTTGGCTTAAAAATGTCGCTTTTTTATCGGCGAAAGAGCTGAAAAGCCTGTTTAGCGATTTGGTATTGATGGTCTTGATTGTGTATCTGTTTTCCATTGCTTTGATTTCCGTTTCCTCGCAAAGTATGACGGAAGTGAAAAATGCCTCGGTGGCAATAATCAACTATGACCACTCGGCGCTGTCTTACCGCTTAAAAGATGCGCTGATTACACCTTATTTCAAAACAGTGGAAGACGTTCCGCCACAGCAGATTGATCGCTTGATGGATACGGGCAAATACACCTTTGTAGTGGAAATTCCGCCGAATTATCAGCGCGATATGTTGATGGGGCGTAACCCGAAAATACAGCTTTTGATCGATGCGACCGCCATGACGCAGGCGAGTATCGGTTCGTCTTACATCACCCAAATTTTCAGCCAAGAAATCGGACGGTTTTTCGGCAGCAAAGTGGCGACAATGCCCATCAATACCGCAGTGAACATACTGTATAACCCGAATCATACCAGTTCGTGGTTTATGGGAAGTGCGCAAATAGTCGGAAATTTAACCCTTTTGACGCTGTTACTGGTCGGTTCGGCGGTGATTCGTGAGCGCGAGCGTGGCACTTTGGAGCATTTGCTGGTCATGCCGATTCGCGCCAGTGAAATTGCGATCGCTAAAATTCTCGCCAACGGCTTTGTATTGCTGGCGGTTTCGGCTTTGTCGCTCAAGGCAATTGTTGTGGGCGTGCTAGAAGCGCCCTTTGCCAATGCACAGATTGCGCTCTTTGCCTTCGGTGTAACGGTGTTTTTGTTCTCCATTGCGTCACTGGGCATTCTGCTGGCGGTGTTTGCGCCGACCATGCCGCAATTCGGCTTGCTCTGCCTACCGGTGTATATCGTGATGTACATGCTTTCGGGCACCAACTCGCCGATTGAAAACATGCCTGAACTGGCACAACAATTAACTCAATTTTCGCCAACCACTATTTTGGGCTCCTACGCCCAGGATGTGCTATTCCGTGGTGCGAAGTTGGACATCGTCTGGGGACATATCGCCAAAATGGCGGCGCTCGGTGCGGTTTTCTTAAGCATTGCGCTCACCCAATTTAAATCTATGCTTTCTAAACAAGGGTAAAAAATGAACAAATTTAGACTTACATTTTTTGCAATTTTTACGGCATTTTTGACCGCTTGCAGCAACACCGAAATCAACACCGATTCCAGCGTTGCCGTGCCTGCGCAATTCGACCAAGCGCAAGCAGCGCAAGGTGCTGGCGAAATTCAACAATGGTGGCGCAATTGGCAGGATCCGCAGTTGTCTGCGCTGATTGAAAAAGGCTTGAGCCAAAGTTTGGATGTCAAACTCGCCCAAGCTCGCCTTGCCGAAGCCCAAGCCAATAGCGATTACGCCGAGGCGGATCGTGGTATTAACGTCGGTGCCAGCAGCACTGTAGGTGGCGGTGCAGCGAATGTCAATACAGGGATTATCAACCCGAGCGGTTCCCAATCGGGGTCGGCTTACGGCGGCATTACTGTCTCGT
>JBHACP010000064.1:0-2819 GCA_041854605.1 Actinobacillus sp. | reverse complement strand
TTTGATCCTCGTACTGTGCTTGAAATACCATCTTCTTCAATTTGGTCAATATAAAACCCACGGGATTGGAAGCGATAGTAACCAGCATCAGTAATCACATTCACACCAGTTGTCGTTTTTAAAGCATCTTGCATATTATCAATAGCACGTTGATCTAAATGTGCTTTAGTCACGACGCTGACGGACTGTGGTGTTTCTTTTGGAGAAAGAACTAAACCTGTTGTTGTGGACATTGCCGAAGCCGTTAGCGATTTGCTGTGTTCGCTTAAGGTATTGCCGCTGGCGGCGGTGACTTCAACGGTGCTTAAATCGGTGGTTTCAGCCATGACAGAAGAGACAATAAATGTTGCAATGAGTGAAAGCTTAAAAGAGGTTGTGTTCATAATAGTTACAAATAGTTATAAAAAAATCGAACTTTGATTCTAGGGATTTTGATAATTATTTTCAATTTTAAGAAAAGTGCTATTTCAATTATTTACCGTTCTTTTAAAAGCTGAATTTTATCTCGTGTTTTATCATTCTCCGTTGAGTTGTTCCTTTTTTATAAGGAAAAATCTTTCCGACTATTTGCAAATTTTCGTGATGATCGTACCGCTTGTTTACGTCGGTGCATCAGAGAGTATCAGCGGTGATATTGCTATTGTGTCGCTAAGTATTGTCCGTCATTAACTACGTAAAGGTTTCAACACGTTAGCCATTTTCAACGATATTTCTTTAGTTTATTAATAATTTTCATAATAAAAATGAAAATTATGAAGTTGATTAATCATCTTGTTTTATAGATGATGTTCTCAGACATTTAGACGGCTAAACGTCTAAATACGGTTTTACAAAATATCACAGGAGAACATCATGACAACATTCCACATTCTAGGCTTTCCACGCGTTGGGGCGAAACGTGAATTAAAATTTGCACAAGAACGTTACTGGCGTGGTGAAATTGCAGAACAAGATTTATTAGATTTAGCTAAAGCTTTGCGTGAAAAAAATTGGAAACACCAAGCAGAAGCCAATGCTGATTTCGTGGCGGTGGGCGATTTTACTTTTTACGATCATATTTTAGATCTGCAAGTGGCAACGGGAGCAATTCCTGCTCGTTTTGGGTTTGACAGCCAAAATTTAACGCTTTCTCAATACTTCCAACTCGCTCGTGGTAACAAAGATCAATTTGCCATTGAGATGACCAAATGGTTCGATACCAACTACCACTATCTCGTGCCAGAGTTCCACAAAAACACCGAATTTAAAGCCAACCCTGCTCACTACGTCAATCAAATCCGTGAAGCGAAAGCCTTAGGCTTGAATGTCAAACCGGTGATTGTCGGGCCATTAACTTTCCTTTGGTTAGGCAAAGAGAAAGGTGAAGCCTTCAATCGCTTTGAATTATTAAACAAACTTGTGCCTGTTTACCGTGAAATTTTAACCGCACTTACAACAGAAGGTGCGGAATGGATCCAAATTGACGAGCCTGCTTTAGCCTTAGATTTACCGGCAGAATGGCTGGCGGCTTATCAAGCGGTCTATGCGGAATTAAGCCAAGTGAATGCGAAATTGTTATTAGCGACCTATTTCGGTTCGGTGGCAGAACACGCAGAGTTGCTCAAAGGCTTGGCGGTTGATGGCTTGCACTTAGATTTAATCCGTTCGCCTGAACAGCTTGCCGCCTTTGAAGATTACAGCAAAGTGCTTTCTGCCGGGGTGATTGACGGGCGTAACATTTGGCGTGCGAACTTAAATCAAGTGTTAGATCTGCTTGAGCCGTTAAAGGCGAAATTAGGTGAACGTTTATGGATTGCCCCAAGCTGTTCATTGTTGCATACGCCCTATGATTTAGCGGTGGAAACGCAACTACAAGCGAATAAACCTGAACTTTATCAATGGCTTGCCTTTACGCTACAAAAAATCGAAGAATTGTCGGTAATTAAGACCGCACTTGAGCAAGGTCGTGCAGCGGTACAAGCACAATTAGACGCAAGCCAAGCGGCGGCTGATGCCCGAGCAACATCAAAAGAGATCCACCGTGTAGAAGTGGCAGCACGTTTAGCCAACTTGCCTGAAGGGGCGGATCGCCGTCAATCGCCATTTGCAGAACGTATTGCGAAGCAAAATGCGTGGCTAAACTTACCGCTGTTACCAACGACAAATATCGGTTCATTCCCACAAACCAGCGAAATCCGCCACGCCCGTGCGAGCTTTAAGAAAGGCGATTTAAACCTTGCGGATTACGAAGCGGCGATGAAAAAAGAGATTGAATATGTGGTTCGCCGCCAAGAAGAGTTAGACTTAGATGTGCTGGTTCACGGCGAAGCGGAACGTAACGATATGGTGGAATATTTCGGCGAATTACTTGACGGCTTTGCCTTTACCAAATTCGGCTGGGTGCAAAGTTACGGTTCACGCTGTGTCAAACCGCCTGTGATTTATGGTGATGTGGCTCGCCCTGAACCGATGACGGTGCGTTGGTCGCAATATGCCCAAAGCCTCACCAACAAAGTGATGAAAGGAATGCTGACAGGTCCTGTGACGATTTTACAATGGTCGTTCGTGCGTAACGATATTCCACGCTCAACGGTCTGCAAACAGATCGGCGTGGCGTTATCGGACGAAGTGTTGGATTTAGAAGCGGCAGGGATCAAAGTGATCCAAATTGATGAACCTGCTATTCGTGAAGGCTTACCACTCAAGCGGTCAGATTGGGACGCTTATTTGCAATGGGCAGGCGAAGCTTTCCGTTTAAGCTATATGGGCGTACAAGATGACACCCAAATCCATACCCATATGTGTTATTCCGAGTTCAACGACATTTTACCTGCGATTGC
>JBHACP010000063.1:0-9257 GCA_041854605.1 Actinobacillus sp. | reverse complement strand
ACATTTCAACTGTTCGGTTTTGCTGATGAAGTTATCCACGCCTACGCTACAGAACGAGTTTTAGCTCTAGGGGCGGTCAAGCTGTGGATAACATTATGCTTTGGGTTGCTAGTTTACTATATTTTTAACATACAAGGGGCAGGTTCAGTGCCTACCCGATAAATACCGAATTACGGACGGGCACAGAACCCGTCTCTACAATGAAAAAGCCCCAAACAGGGGCTTTTTCATCAGTTTAAAAATTATTTCGCATAAACAGGTAAACGTTTGCAGATTTCTGCCACTTTTGCTTTAGTTGCTTCAATCACGGCTTCTTCTTTATCTGTACCTAACACATCTAAAATATCGCACATCCAACCTGCTAATGCAGTGACATCTTGTTCGTTGAAACCACGACGAGTAACTGCTGGGGTACCAACACGAATACCTGAAGTCACAAATGGTTTTTGTGGGTCATTTGGCACCGAGTTTTTATTTACGGTAATGTGCGCTTTGCCTAATGCGGCATCTGCGGCTTTACCTGTTAAACCTTGTTTGATAAAGCTAACAAGGAATAAGTGGTTTTCTGTGCCATTTGAAACCACATCGTAACCACGAGCCTTGAAAACCTCAACCATCGCTTTGGCATTTTTCAATACGTTTTGTTGATAAGCTTTGAATTCTGGCTCTAATGCTTCTTTAAAACATACCGCTTTTGCGGCAATGATGTGAACTAATGGACCACCTTGGTTTGCAGGGAATACCGAAGATTGCAATTTTTTATAAAGCTCTTCGTCGCCACAAGCCGATAAAATTAAACCACCACGCGGACCGCCTAAAGTTTTGTGGGTGGTCGTCGTTACCACATGAGCATATGGTAATGGGCTTGGGTAAATACCTGCTGCGATTAAACCCGCCACGTGCGCCATATCCACGAATAAGTAAGCACCTACTGCATCTGCAATTTCACGCATTTTCGCCCAGTCGATAACTTGTGAGTAAGCCGAAAAGCCCGCTACGATCACTTTAGGTTGGCACTCTTTGGCTTTGGCTAATACATCATCGTAATCAATTACGCCATCAGCGGTGATTCCGTAAAGCACAGAGTTATAAATTTTTCCAGAGAAACTGACTTTTGCTCCGTGCGTTAAGTGCCCGCCGTGCGCAAGATCCATCCCTAAAATCGTATCGCCAGCATTGATTAAGGCACCATAAACAGCGGCATTGGCTTGTGAACCAGAATGCGGTTGCACATTGGCATAATCACAGTTAAATAACTTTTTCGCTCGGTCAATTGCTAATTGCTCAACAATATCGGCATATTCACAACCACCATAGTAGCGTTTACCTGGGTAGCCTTCTGCATATTTGTTGGTGAATTGAGAACCTTGTGCTTCCATCACACGAGGGCTGGCGTAGTTTTCAGACGCAATAAGTTCGATGTGTTCTTCTTGACGACGGTTTTCGTCTTGGATGGCTTGCCATAATACTGGGTCGTAGTCTTTGATGTTCATATCAGCGGTAAACATTCAAGGTTCCTCATAGAAAGTAAATAGAAAAAAGAAAAGGCAAACGTTTGCCTTGTTGCTGTGCATTTTACACATTTTTAACCTTTGGAGGTAGCTTTTTTTGGTGCTTTGGGATTTTGTCTCATTTTTGTATGATCCCTTTGTGGGAAAGAAAGAGAAAGTTGCTTCTAAGTGAAGCAACTTTCAGAAAGGAGGATTTTAGAAATCTTCAAAATATTGCTGAATGGTATTGATGTCTTTGGTTTGTGTCAGAGCCAATTGCAACAAAACCCGCGCTTTTTGTGGATTGAGCGTGCCTGAAACGGCAAAACCATATTTGGCATCATCGATTTCTGCATCGCGCGTTGTATAGCCTGTCGGTGTTCGGGAAGAGCGTACCACGGCAACGCCTTTTTTCGCCGCTTCCTCAAGCAAGGCAAGGTTAGCCGCATTCATATTACCGTTCCCTACGCCTGCTACCACAATACCTTGGTAGCCAGCGTCAAGCAAGGCTTTCAACGGTTCTGTTGGCATATTAGCATAAGCGTAGATAATACCTACTTTCGGTAAGCTGTTGAGCTCATCTACTTTAAATGGCGTGGCGGTGGTGTGTTTGCTTTCAGGCGCACGTTCATAATCAACTTTGCTGTTATGAATATAGCCGAGCGTGCCAAAATTAGGTGAACTGAATGTTTGTACTGCCGTGGTGCTGGTTTTGGTCACATCACGCGCGCCAAGCACTTCGTCATTCATTGCTACCAACACGCCGCGTTTAGCGGATTTGGCATCTTTTGCTACCACAATAGAATTGTATAAATTTAGCGGACCATCGGCACTTTTTTCGGTTGCAGGACGCATTGCACCGACTAAAACCACAGGCTTTTCACACTTAACCGTCATATCAAGAAAATAGGCGGTTTCTTCCAGCGTATCGGTGCCGTGAGTGATGACAAAACCATCGGTATTGGCACATTGCTGGTTAATGGTTTTTGCCAGTTTTAACCAGACTTCATCACTCATATCTTGCGAGCCGATTTTCACCACTTGTTCGCCCTTGATATTAGCAAGTGTCTTTATTTCTGGCACGGCTTCAATCAAGGTGTCAATATTCAGTTGCCCCGCCTGATATGCCGAACCCACTGCACTTTGCCCACTGCCCGCAATAGTACCACCTGTAGCAAGAATAGTAATATTGGGCAATTCTGTCGCATAAGCGGTAGACAGTCCGATTGCCATTAAAGAGGCGAGTAGAGGTTTTTTCAGTTGCATAATTTACTCCTTCACTTCTGTAGATAATTAAAAAATCAGTACAAGCGGTCGGTTCTGATGCAAAATTTGCAAATTTTAAGGAAAATTTGACCGCTTGCAAAGGCTGTTTTAACTGTTAAGAATAAGGTTACATTACCACCACATCAAATTGATCTTGGTGGTAGTAAGGTTCTAGTTTGATTTCAATGTTCTTGCCGATAAAGGCTTCAAGTTCTGCGATCGAGGCGTGTGTTTCTTCGTTAATCAGATATTCTGCCACATCTTTTGCAGCATAAACTCGGACTTTTTCGGTATCAAATAGGTGATGTACCCGCACGATTTCACGAAAAATTTCATAGCTCACAGTTTCAACAGTTTTGATGGTGCCTCGTCCTTTACAGGCAGGGCAGTCACAACATAGCACCCGTTCTAAACTTTCACGGGTACGTTTGCGGGTCATTTCCACTAAGCCCAGTTGGGTAAAACCATTCACATTGGTTTTGACACGGTCGCCTTTTAAGGCTTCTTCCAGTGATTGCAGCACCCGTTCACGGTGTTCATCATCTTGCATATCAATAAAATCAATAATGATAATCCCGCCCAAGTTGCGCAGTTGCAATTGATGGGCAATAGCTTGGGTTGCTTCAATATTGGTGTTGAAGATAGTGTGCGCCAAATTGCGCGAACCGACGAATGCGCCCGTGTTGATGTCAATAGTGGTCATCGCTTCGGTTTGTTCGATAATCAAATAGCCACCCGATTTGAGGTTTACCCGTTTGTCTAGCGCTTTTTGAATTGCCTCTTCCACGCCATAAGCATCAAACAGGGTTTGATTGCCGTTATACAGGCTAATGCTGTCGGTCAATTCAGGCATAAATTCATTCAAAAATTCTTTTACTTGTTCGAAAGTCATTTTGGAATCGATTTTGACCGAATCAATATGCGTGCCAACGAAATCGCGCAACACTCGTTGCGCTAGCGCAGGTTCTCCATAAAGTATTGATTTAGTTGGGTATTTGGCTTTTCGTTCTAAAATTTTACGCCATAAACGTTTTAAGAAAACCGTATCTTGCTGCAAACTTTCTTCGGAAACTTCTTCCGCTGCCGTGCGTACAATGAAGCCGCCTAGCTCATCACAGTAAGGTTCAACAAGATTTTTTAAACGTTCACGTTCTTCTTCACTCTCAATCCGTTGTGATACGCCCACGTGGCTGTTTTCGGGCATAAACACCAAATAACGAGAGGGGAGCGTAATATCGGTAGTGAGCCTTGCACCTTTCGTACCAAGCGGGTCTTTCACCACTTGTACAATAATATCTTGCCCTTCACGCACCAACTGGCTAATGTCTTTGACGATAAATTGTTTTTTTTCATCTTCATCCACGCATTCAGTGTGCGACACAATATCTGAGGCGTGTAAAAAAGCCGCTTTGTCTAAACCAATATCGACAAAAGCGGATTGCATTCCAGGCAAAACACGGGTAACACGCCCTTTGTAAATATTGCCGACAATGCCTCGTTTGGCTTCTCGCTCAATATGTAACTCTTTCAAAATGCCATTTTCCACCAAGGCAACACGAGTTTCACTAGGCGTGACATTAACTAATAATTCTGCACCGTTCATCACTATTCTCTAAAAAATAAAATCCCTAAAATTCTAACACAATTTGTAGGGGGATAAATTTGAGGCAAAACAAAAGCGAGTGAAATTTCACTCGCTTATTAAAAATCATTTAAAGATTAAACTAACTCTTGTCTTAATTTTTTCGTCACCTTCATCATTACGTTTAATTGCTCAATGGTTTCTGCCCAGCCACGGGTTTTTAAGCCGCAATCAGGATTTACCCATAAACGTTTTTTGGGTAATACTTTTAACGCCTTACACAATAAATGTTCAATTTCTGCTTCGGTGGGAATTCGTGGGCTATGAATATCATACACCCCAGGTCCAATATCATTTGGATAGTTAAATTTAACGAAAGCATCGAGCAAATCCATATCCGAACGAGACGTTTCAATCGTAATGACATCAGCATCTAAGGCAACAATGGCTGGCAAAATGTCGTTAAATTCAGAGTAACACATATGGGTGTGAATCTGCGTATCGTCTGCCACGCCCATATAACTTAAACGGAATGCTTCAGCGGCCCATTGTAGATAGCTTTCCCAATCGGCACGTTTAAGCGGTAAACCTTCACGAATAGCAGGTTCATCAATTTGAATTACTTTAATCCCAGCTGCTTCTAAATCACGCACTTCATCAGATAAAGCGACACCAATCTGTTTACATACTGTTGAACGAGGAATGTCGTTACGCACAAACGACCACTGCAAAATGGTTACGGGACCAGTTAGCATTCCCTTCATTACTTTATTGGTGAGGCTTTGCGCATATTGCGACCAGCGTACAGTCATTGGCTGTGGGCGAGCCACATCGCCATAAATCACTGGCGGTTTTACACAACGAGAACCATAACTTTGCACCCAACCAAATTGAGTAAAAGCAAAGCCATCAAGCAGTTCACCAAAGTATTCCACCATATCATTACGCTCGGCTTCGCCATGAACAAGTACATCTAAATCAAGCGCTTCTTGCTGGCGAACCACATATTCAATCTCTTTTTTCATTGCATTTTCGTAATCTTCAAGGCTTAGTTCACCTTTTTTGAATGCTGCTCGTGCGTGGCGAATTTGCAAGGTTTGAGGGAAAGAGCCTATTGTCGTAGTAGGCAATAAAGGTAGATTTAACCACGCATTTTGTAATTTAATTCGCTCGGCAAATGGCGATTGGCGTTGGTCAGCACCGATAGGCAAATTCGCTAAACGTTCAGCAACTTGCAAGCGGTGAATTTTGCAGGAATTTTTGCGAAGTGTGTGGGCTTTTTCGTTGTTGTCTAATTCAACTTGTATCGCTGTTCTACCTTGATTTAAAGCCGTTTTTAATACATTCAATTCAGCAGCTTTTTGTAAACAGAAGGCTAACCAACTATATAAATCAGGGTTATTGTCCTGTAATTTGCTTTCAACGCTTAAATCATAAGGGCTGTGCAACAATGAACAACTCGGGGCAATCCATAAACGTTCTCCCAATTTCGCTTTCAACGGTTCAAGCAAAGTCAAAAGGGCATTAAGATCCGCTCGCCAAATGTTACGCCCATCAATTACGCCCGCAGATAGGACTTTCTTATAATCAGAAAAAGCAGAAAGTTGTTCAGGTGAACGAACGAGATCAAGATGTAAGCCATCTACAGGAAGAGATTTTAATAATTCCGCCTGTTCCGCCACAGAACCAAAATAAGTGGCGAGCAAGATTTTTGCGGATACTTGGCTAAGTTGGGCATAAACTGTTTTGAAGGCATCGGTCCATTCGGCGGGTAAATCCAATGCCAAAGCAGGTTCATCAATTTGAATCCATTCCACGCCTTCATTAGCTAATGCAGTTAAAATGTCTTGATACACTAGCACTAACTTTTCTAGTAGTTCAAAGCGATTGAAAGATTCGCCTTTTTCCTTACCTAGCCATAAAAAGGTAATAGGACCGACGATCACAGGTTTTACCTTATGCCCCAATGCTTTAGCTTCACGGATTTGGCTGACATAATGGCTTGGGTTGGCTTTAAAAGTTGTGTTTAGGTGAAACTCAGGGACAAGATAATGGTAGTTGGTATCAAACCATTTGGTCATTTCAATCGCAAACTGTGTTTTGTTACCACGAGCAAGTTGGAAGTATTCAGAAAGGGTGAGGTTTTGGCTATCAAAACCAAAGCGAGCAGGAATAGTGCCAGTTGCCACTTGCAGATCTAGAATATGATCATAAAAAGTAAAATCACCCACGGCTACAAAATCGGCATTGGCTTGTGCTTGGTGTTGCCAGTTTTTCTCACGTATTTTTTGGGCGACAAAACGCAAATCTTCTTCGCTAAGCTCGCCACGCCAATAGCGTTCTTGAGCAAATTTTAATTCACGTTTAGCGCCAACACGAGGAAAGCCCAAAATATGAGAAGTCGTTTGAATAGTCATAATGTTCTCCTTCAAGGTATAAAAAGATAGAAGTTCAAATTTATTGATTTGAATCATCTATCTTTTTGTAACATTATGCAAATTCATAATTTTCAATTTAATTATGAATTTAATTCAATTTCATTTCCCTTTGACATCAATAATCCAAACTTCTGATTGCGAACCTAAGCGCATTGGAATGCCCCAAAAGCCGTAACCTGAGGTTACCACATAATGCCCTAAGCCACGTTGTTCGTAGCCGTAAGCAAGTGGATATATCATCTTGGTGATTAGATTGGCAGGGAAAATTTGCCCTTTATGGGTATGCCCTGAAACCTGTAAGTCAATTGGCAGCTTTTCGTGCTTGCCAATCTCATTTGGTTGATGATCGACCAAAAACACAGGTTTTGCTGTATTCACATTTTTTAATAAGGTTTCCGTGCTAGGGCGGGAGCGGAAAGTGCTGTCATTTCTGCCAACAATGGTAAATTTTCCCTCAATTTCGACCGCTTGATCTTCCAGTAAATGAATGCCAGCTTGGCGGATTTCGTGGGCGATTTGTTGCTGTGCGCCGAAAAAATCGTGATTGCCGAGTGTGGCATAAACACCAAGCGGAGCCTTCAGTTTGGCTAAGTGTGGCTGCATATTTTCTTTGCGATAAGCAATCACATTGTCGTCCATAATGTCACCAGGGAGCAAAATTAGATCGACTTTTTCCTGCTCGAAGATTTCTGCTAACTTGTCTAACTGCTTGGCACCAAATAGTTTGCCTAGATGTAAATCGCTGGCTAAACCAATACGTAACGGTTTTTCTAGTGGTTTATCAATTTCAATGCTTTGATAAATCACCTGTGGCGTATAAGCGTTATACACCGACAAACCGACTAAGCCTAAAAAGGCAAATGGATAAGCAATGCGCAGCCACGTGTTACCCTGTTTGCGGGCAATACGATAAATAAAGGCGGTGGCAAGGCTGAGGAAAAAAGCTAAAAGCAATAATGCCAAAAGCAAAGCAATAGGGCGAAAGAGTGTCATTATGCGGGCAATATGCAGTAAAAATAACCCATTTGCGCCTAAATAGCAGAAAGTGGTCACGAGTCGGCGACGACGTAATGAAAGATTAAACAGCCAGCCCAGCGTGCGTCCTAAGCTGTATAAAAAGAATTGTAATACGACAAAAACTGCCGCAAAAATAAAGTAATAACGAAGTTCCAAGACCTATCTCCAAATAAAAGCCCCACTGGATGGTGTGGGGCGAATAGTATAGCAAAACTGTTGGTTTTATGGAATTTGCCAACCACCACCAAGAGCTTTGTATAAGCCGATCAGGTTTTGTGCTTGAGCGAGTTGGGATTGTACGACTTGTTCTTGATTGCTCAATGCGGTGGCACGGGCTCGTATGGCGACATCAAGCGTTTTTTCGTCGTGTTTAAACAGCATTTGGGCATCCGCCGCCTGTTTTTTCGCCTGTCGGTAGGCTTGTTGCAGCAATGCCGTTTGTTTGCTAACTGCCGCCTGATTTTGGTAGGCGGAATCCACTTCGCCCAAGGCGGTTAGCAGGGCTTGGTCATATTGAATCACCGCTGCTTTCAAACGTGCGTCGGCGGCATTGATATTCGCTTGCGTGCGTCCGTTGGTAAAAATCGGCAATTGCACGCCCGCACTCGCCAAGCCCGACAACCCAGAGATGTGCGATAAATCGTTATCGAGCTTGATGTACCCGCCTTGTCCCATAAAACTGATATCAAAACGTGGATACAAATCCGCTTTGGCGCTTGCCACTTTCGCTGCCATTGCCTGAACTTGATAGCGGTTAGCACGCAGATCGGGGCGGCGCTCAATTACGCTGCTTGGTAACTGCCCGCTTGGTGCAGACGGAATATGAGCGAGCGGATTGCCCGTTTTGGCGATTTGAAAGCCTTGCGGTGCCTGTCCAGTTAAAATAGCGATATTGCGTTGAGCGCTGTTGGCTTGGGCTTTAAGTGTCGCTTGTTTGGCTTTTAGTGCGCTGATTTGGGTTGCAATTTCATTCACCTCATAAGCTGTCGCCTGCCCTGCATTAAAACGCCCTTTCACATAACGCTCCAACGCTTGGAGCTCGTGCAGGTTTTTGCTCACAATCGTATTTTGCTGATCGAGAGCATAGACACGGAAGTAATTGTCGGCAATTTGCCCCGCAACCAACAGTTGCGCCGCATAAACCCGCTCTTGTTGTCCCAATGCCACGGCTTGGGCAGCATCGGCATCACTGCGTTTTTTGCCGAAAAAATCAGGTTCCCACGAGGCAGTAATGCCGCCGTAAGCCGACCCCGATTGGGAACCGCTCGGGTTGATAATCCCTGTATTGACATTCGCTGCCCCACCGCCTACAGTGCTGTTGGCACCGATGTTAATACCACGATCCGCCTCGGCGTAATCGCTATTGGCTTGGGCTTCGGCAAGGCGTGCTAGGGCGAGTTTGACATCCAAACTTTGGCTCAAGCCTTTTTCAATTAGCGCAGACAACTGCGGATCCTGCCAATT
>JBHACP010000062.1:0-28417 GCA_041854605.1 Actinobacillus sp. | reverse complement strand
TTACAAGGCGATAACATTGTGCATAAAAGCGAACGTACGCCGTGGTATGAAGGCGAGGCATTGCTCACTATTTTGGAAAACTTGCCAAGCAATGAGAATTTGTCGGAAAAAGTCGCAGATTTTCATTTTCCTGTTCAGCTGGTCAGTCGTTTAGATCAAGACAAAGCGGATGATTTCCGTGGTTATCAAGGTCGTATTGAAGCAGGTTCGATAAACGAAGGCGCGACGATCCGCATTGAGCCTAATGGCTATAGCTCAACAGTTTCGCAAATTTTTACACCGAATGGGATTGTGCAACAGGCAAGCACAGGTGAACAAGTGACGATTCGTTTAGCAGATGACATCGACATCTCACGCGGCGATACTTTTGTGGCGGAAAACTCACCTATAACTTCCACTAAACGGCTACGTGCCACAGTTTGTTGGTTCGATCAACGTGCGTTAAATCCCGCTCGTAAGTACCTGCTCAAACACACTACCCAAACAGTATTTGCTAAAGTGGCAGACGTAGATCACGTGTTAGATGTACATACGTTAAGTCATTCATCGGAAGCGGAAACTTTGCAACTGAACGATATTGGTGAGCTTACACTCAGCCTGCAAAAACCAATTACCGCCACCACTTATGCTGAAAACCAAGCAACAGGTTCGTTCATTTTAATTGATGATGCCACCTATCATACTGTCGCCGCAGGAATGATTCTAAGCATTGAATAATGACTTGCAAGCGGTCATTTTCTTACTAAATTTTGCAAATTATGGCAAAATTTGGTTTTCTTTTTGTATGTTTATAACAAAAAAATACTGAGCCGATTTGGCTCAGTATGTAAGTGTTTTGTTGAATATTACCAAACAACATTTTGAGTATTGGCGTCGCTCATATCAGTATTAGTAAGGTCAGCACCACTAAGGATTGCTCCCTCTAAATTAGCTCCAGATAAATTTGCATTAGTTAAAATGGCATTTCTTAAATTCGCATTTTTTAGATTCGCATTACTTAAATCCGCATTGGTAAAATCTAAGCCAGCGAAATCACGCCCAGCAAAATTTTTACCAGATAGATTCGCATTCACAAAACTTTTACCATTTGTGTATTGCCCTGTATTAGCTGAAGTTCTCACCGAAATTACACTGCCATCTGCCGATGTAGTGACAGAGGTATTTGTATTATCGTTAAACTGATTTCTATTTTTAGTGCTTTTAGAAGATGTTTGCGTTCTGCTGCTCACATTTTTATTTGAAACGTTAGAAGCTCTATTACCATTTACTGATACTCTAGTTCTTTCTCCGTCATTCACTGAGGTACTTACCGTTTTACCATTTACTGTTACAACAGTACCATTACGCACGGTATTTTTCTTGCCTGAGATAGTTTGAGTTGATTCTCCACCATCGGTTGAAATATTGATGGCAGAACCATTAACTGACACGGATTGTACATTATCTTGCGCTAAACCGTTTAAAGAGAAACACGAGATAGAAAAAATTGCTAATAAACGATGAAAAAAATTGTTAGTCATTATAAAACTCCTCTACTGCCCTGAATTTGTTTGCTTAGTTGAAACGGGTGCCATAAATAACAAGTTTTCTAAAGGATTATCTTCAACTAAATTAAACTTATTCGTGATGAAATCTGTTTGGTGGCTACTACTTTTATCAGTAGGTAGAATAATCGGTGGAGTAGGTACCAAATTAGCTGTTTCTTGTAGCCATATAGTATTTAAATTGCCTTGTTGATTTTGTTTGGATAACAAAATTGGCAATATTCGTTTGGCTTGCTCATTGCCTTGCTCTGCTGCTAAGCGATATAAACGAATCGCTTCCCCAAAATTAACACCAACCTCACTTCCTTTGTGATAACGGCGAGCCAATTCATAGCTTGCTTGCCCATCACCATTTTGTGATTTTATACGCAAATCTCGTAAATATTCACTTTTTAATGAAGTTGAGGTCGCTTTTGCTAAATCTTGACTGCCACTACTAATAATCTTTTGATTTTTTTGCGCTGCAGGGCTACCCAATTGAATTGCCTTGTTATTCCAATAACTCGCTTTATCAAACAATCTGCGTTGGTAATATTGATTAGCTAAAGTATTAGCGGCAGGTGCATCACCCAACTCAGCGGCTTTATTTAATAAACGTTCTGCTGGTAAATTGAATCGATCAGCTCCTGCTTTATGCAATTCTAATAACCCAAGTAAATAGTATGCTCGTGGATAACCTAAATCTGCTACTTTTTGTAAATATTTTTTCGCTTCATCATAATTAGCGGTTGTACCATAACCCATACCAAGTAAATAACCAGTGGCAAGCATACTCTGTGGATTATTACGCTTCGCATAGAAAGAAAAAATATTATAAGCAGAATCGTAGTTTTTTTGGTTATAGTCCTTATAAGCTGAAGTTAATACGGTAAAGGTATCGGTTACTTCATCTTCTTCCTCCTCATCGTCTTCTTGTGCTACTTGAGCTGCATTTAATGCTGGCTGGTTGGTATTATCAGTTACAGTGGCTTCATTTTCAGTAGATGGTGCTTGTTTAAAAACAATTTTTGCGAATCCACTGCTACTTAAACCACTAATTCCTCCTCCAATGATGGCTAAAGCTATCAATTGGTGGATTTTTCTTATCAATAATTTATTCATTACAGAACCTCTCTTCCATTACGACTAATTCACGTTGTAACGAATTGTTTGCGTTCCTTTAATTGTGTCACCGAATAATTCATTTAATCTAGTAGATAACTGTTCAAGGCTACCTACATTGATTGGCTCAAATGGTTTAGCCAAAGATTGTTGTAACTTATTAGTTAAAGATGAATAAGAGGCCACACATAAAACTCCTTCACGCCCTTTATTGCTTAAATCCAATGAGAAAGCATTCTCATCAGGCAAGCGAAGCGGTGAATTAGGTGAAACTGTTGTCTCCGCTTGTAATGGGTTAGGATAAATTTGTGCAATGCTATTTTGTGAATCTTGATAGAAACAACTCACGTGTGTCATTTCTTTATCTGATGTCACATCAAAGACGAGCTTATCCCCAACTTGATAACTTGACTTATGTCCTGTTATACCTAGCTTAATCGGAGAGGTTGTATCAGCATTAAAATACGGATATCCACCTCTAGGTGTATTTTCATCGTCGTCCTTAGAAGATGATTTTGTTTCCATACCTGATTTCTTGATATTTCCACTTGCATCTACTTTGGTATAGTTTTTCATTAAACGTTCATAACTTTCAAAGTTAATAAATCCTGATGGCGTTGCATTATTATCTTTTTGGAATGAAGACAACGCTTCCCTTAATTTAGCTGAACTTCTTCCATTAACTTCGCCATCGTAATAACCTAAATTTTTCAGCCCTGTTTGGAAAAATTTTACACGCTCTTTTTCACCCATAGAATCAAACCATTCGAGGAGCTGCCTTTGGAATTCTGGGTGCGATTGATCTAAGGCTAAACATTGCCAGTAAGGCACTTTGGCAAATTTACCTACTAACTCAATCATACCTAAATCAGTTAATGTTCTTACTGCTGCTCCAACCCCTTGAGAAAGATTACGTTCAAAAGAAAATTGCACACCAACTTTTCTAATTCTAGCCCCACTATCAAGACCAAAACCTTTATTGGTTGCGACGATTTCATTTGCTGAATCTATCCCTGGATATAAAGTACGGGTAAGAAAATCACCAATATGTAATTCCATTCCTAATGCTGTAGTCATCAAGTCGCCCGAAAGACCTAGTTCGACATCATCATCAACAGAAACACCTGCTGTAGTGTTGTTGGTAAGAATATTTTGATCGACATAAGAAATTGAACCTGAAATATAAATTTGTGGGGCTGGAATTTGCATACTGCCTGTTGGAAGCAATAGGTTGGTTAAGGTCTGAACAGTGTCCTGTTTTAATGGGCTTACTTCAAAATCCACAACCCTAAAGGCGTTGCTGTTACGCGACATCTGAGAAAGAGAAGTCACAATCATATCATTGGCTGAAACCAAAGCTTTAGTTGAAGCATCGTTAATTGTCTTAACCGCAACAATCGTTTCCCCAACATTACTTTGTGACAATAAAGTATCCATACAAGCTAAACTATCACTAAAACTGGTCATTGCCCTGACAGGTTCTGCTACAGGTCTAGTATGCGTGGTTGTTGATTCAATAGTTGGTTTATCTCTGTGTAACTGTGTTCCTGTAGAACAACCTACTAAATTAACCAAGAGAAAATATACCCCAAAAGTGCGCGCGCATTTAACGTTCATAGAATATTCTCATTATTATTCAAATATAAAATAAGTTTTTGTTATTATTTGCAAAGGCTAATAACATCGCCTTTTACCACAATAATTTTGTCAGAGTCATTCTTTGGTCCGAATCGTCCAGAACTAACCCCTTTTTTTGTAGTGGTTGTACCAATATTCGTATTACAAGTTTTAGAACCAACCCCTCTTACTCCAGAATTACTGCTTGTTGTACCTGAAGAGGTTCCATTGTCTGTATCAGATGAAGAATCAACATCAGCATCTTTCATTACTCCAATCCTAGACCAGTTTTGAGCCTGTACCGAGTGGATTTTAGCTCGATCTAGAGGAGACATACCTTTGCGTGGAGCTAATTCAGAATTAGCAGCAAAAATTTGAGCAGGGTATAAACATAATGAAAATAGTAAAGAAGGTAGAATTTTTTTGTTCATTACGTATTCTCCTTATAAAGGTTATTAGGAAATAATAGATAAATATTATTTCCTAATACCTAGATTTAATTATTCATCATTGTTAGATGATAAATTTTGGACTGCTTTACTACCACCTACTGCAGTATTAGCTACCGCACCTTGGATGTTAGTAGATTGTACATTGTTACCACCAATAGTTACTTTGCCGTTATTTGATGATAAATTTTGAGTTGCTTTACTACCACCTACAGCCGTATTAGCTACCGCTCCCTGTACATTAGTGGTTTGCGTATTATTACCACCAATGCTTACTTTACCGCTATTTGATGATAAATTTTGAGTTGCTTTACTACCACCTACAGCCGTATTAGCTACCGCACCTTGAATATTAGTAGATTGCTTGTTATTACCACCAATACTTACTTTTGCATTTGCGCTGAACGATAATGCAGCCACTGATGCTGCGATGAGGGTTAATTTAAGAAGGTTTTTCATGAATTACTCCTATGTAATTTGCATATAGAATGGTTACTGTGACAAATAACCACTTTCTGGTAAAGATTATTGTACTAAACTAATCTTTAACAACAGAACCGATATTCACTTCAGATTTACCACCTGAAGATGAATTCACAATACTACCAACGGATACCGTCTGCTTAACAGAACCGCCGTGATTAACGGTAGAACCAATGTTGATAGCCGCTTTACCACCATTACTAGCAGAATTCATTAATGAACCATTAACAATAGCTGTTTGGTGGTTATTCGAACCAACTTGACGCCCCACTGCAGAAGCTACGTTAATTGAAGCACGACCACCTGATGTTGATTTATTGATCACGCTACCAGAAACTGTAGCTGTCTGAGTAGTCGCTGCCAACGCTGGTAAGGCGAATAATGTAACACCTAGTAAAAGTAATTTTCGTTTGAACATCTTTCCCACCTTTTCCTAGTAGAATCTATAGTTATGGACTAAAAAATTTTTTAAATAGTTCCTTGCCCTTCCCCCCCCTCTTTCGAGGTATGATTAAATATACTTTCTTTACATTCATTCAGCGCCTTTTAATATCAAAGGATAAGTGAGCATAAAATAACCATTTGACAAGCAGTCAAATTTTCTTAAAAATTTCTTAAGTTTACGAAATATTGAAGAAGTTTTAACCATTTACATTTTGAGAGGAAACTATGCCAGAACTACCTGAAGTTGAAACCAGTTTGCGTGGAGTGGGGCCTTATTTGACAGGGCAAACCATTAAGCAAATCATCACTCGCACCTCAAAATTGCGTTGGGAAATTCCTGTTAAACTTTCTCAAATGGCGGGCGCAAAAATTCTTCGCCTGTCTCGTCGCGCCAAATATTTGCTGATTCACACTAATCAGGGAGATTTAATTGTACATTTAGGAATGTCTGGTTCTTTAGGCATTTTGCACAAAGGTGATAAAGTAGCAGGTAAGCACGATCACGTCGATCTCGTGTGTGAAAATGGCACAGTTTTACGTTATAACGATCCACGCAAATTTGGCTGTTGGTTATGGGCAGAAAAGGCAGAAGAGCACGAACTAATCAAGAAATTAGGCGTTGAACCGCTGTCGGACGATTTTACAAGCGGTCATCTTTTTGAAAAAAGTCGCCAAAAAACTGTCGCGGTGAAAAACTTCATTATGAACAATGAGAATGTGGTAGGCGTGGGTAATATTTACGCCAGCGAATCGCTATTTATAGCAGGCATTCACCCAGAACTTGCGGCACAAAATCTAACGAAAAAACAATGCGAACGACTGGTCAAAACCATTAAAGCAGTGCTGACCAAATCGATTATTCAGGGTGGCACGACCTTAAAAGATTTTATTCAACCCAATGGCAAAGCAGGCTATTTTGCCCAAGAATTGCAGGTTTATGGGCGCAAAGGCGAAGAATGTTATGATTGTGGCTCACTGATTGAAGCCAAAGTGATTGGGCAACGAAACACCTATTTTTGCCCCAAATGCCAAAAGTTGCCGAGATAAAAAATTGTAGCCACTGCGGGTTTTAAAGGAACACAGTGGCTACATTATTTCTATTTTTCCTAGCGGAAATTTCACAATAATGCCTTGCCCACATTGAATAGCAAATGTAATACCATTTTGCTGAATGTGTGATTCACAATTCGATCCAGCCATCCGTAATGCAATTTGATTTTCCGCAATTTGCAGGGCTTGCTGTTGCTGATAAATAAAATGGGTACTTCGATTTTGATAACTTTGCCACTTGCTATAAGCCAATAATAAAACTGAAAAAATAGACATTGCTAATAACACGGAAACCAAAGATTCTGCTTTAATTTGTTTGATCATTACCTAAAATATTCCTTGAATGAGGAAGATATTTCCACGTTGCATATTTACGTTCTAAATTCTGAATCACGGAAGCTCTATACGTTAAATTTCGCTCTTCTCTTTCATTATCGTAGCTAGAATACACTCGCCCGTAGATCTTCTTATTTCCTGTAAAATAAAATAAATAATCTGTAATAATAACGCCGTAAAAATAATTATCTAAACGTTCGTTAATATCATTTTTAGCAATCACTATTTTAGGTTTTGTTTCACTACTTGGCGGTAATTCAGCTAAAGAAGAAATAGTGTAAACTTCCGCCACATCTATGTTTATCCAATCTTTAATATTTTTTATCGAAATATATTTTTTGCTGCTTTCTTGCAAGAAAAACTTTTTCCGCTCGCAAATAAAATAAAATTTTAAATTTTTTATTTCAATGTTTATGCCCTTAACGTTATCTTTGATGTTACCATTAAATTCTTGTTGGCATTTTTCATCTAAATTATTTAATTTATCTGTTAAATCCAATTTTTCAGATAAATAGCGTTTGTGATAATAATTCGAACTATTTTCCTGATGTAACCAATTATCTTTAGCTAAGAAAATCGCCGAAAGAATACCAGCAATCAAAACTAAAGAGATTAATAGACTACTTGCCTGTAATTTTGTTATTTTCATTATTCATTTAGCCTATTTAAAATATAAACATAAGCGGTCAATTTATAATTTATTTTTGCAAACTTAACGGATGAAACCGTTAAATCAATCTTCATTATTTCATCTTGTTTCTCCCAACTAAATTTCAGTTCATCGACATTAAACTGTTCAGTTGAAGTAAATTTAGTCCAAGTTTCATTACAACTTGAAAGTAATTGTTGGCATTGGCTTACCAGACAATTTTCTAATTTATTATCTGCATAAAAATAAATTTCTTTATTTTCCAGCTTGAAACCAAAAATTTCTTTAGCAAGTTCTTTACTGTTATTGAGATTGCCATTCATACAATTGGCACCTTTTGTTGCTCTTTTTCCTAAACAGCCATCACCATTTAAATCATAAAAGAAAATAAGGCATTTTTCCGTTAAATTTAACCGCTTGTTAGCCTGCTCAAATAGATGAAAATTACTATTTTCTCGATTTAAACCTTGATAACCTAAATGTTGAATATGTTGCTGAAAATAATTAACTAATTGATGTGCTTCTTTTTGTAACATTAACAATTCTTTTTGATTATTTTGCGCTTTATAACTTTCAGAATAGAAATGACTTACACCGAGCAGAATGATTGAACCTAACAATAACGAAAGTAGTATTTCAATTAACGTGATCGATTTAATCTTTACAGGTGCTACGTTTATTTTTCGAGCTAACATAAACCCTTCCCCATTGATCAAGTTGTATGATTTCACTTTCATTATTGCGGCTAATATTGATACATTTTGATTCCAATCTTCCTGCCAATCCATCAATATTGATAAAGGCTTTGGGATAAATACTTTTATTTTTTAATACAATATTTTGCTGTTGGTTTTGATATAAAAGATATTCAGTTTGTAGATGACAACTATTTATATTTAAACAATCACAAATCAGTTGTTTGGAACTCGGTTTTTGTACCGCAATAATGCACCATTTTTTAGTTTGATTATTTTGTGAAATAGTGAGCGTATAATTTCGTTTACTGAAACGAGCTTTGTTTTGAATTTGATAAATGAAAGATTGAATATTTTCAATTTCACTATTCAGTGCAATACTGTCTTGCAAACGAAAAATAACAGGCGAAATAAAAAGCAAGGAAATCGCAAGAATGGCGATAGTGATAAGAATTTCCAGTAATGAAAAAGCTTTAAGCATAATATTTCCCTTTTTGGGAAAATATTATGCTTTTATTGAGGTGTGTAAATTAGAAATATTAAATTTTTCGATCGAGATCGCAAAACTTTTTGTAAGAAATAATTAAAACGCCGAAGTATCTTGGAATAAGCCTACTTTTAAATCGGTGGCGGTGTAGATGACACGACCATCTACTTCTACTTCGCCATCGGCTAAGCCCATAACTAGTTTGCGGTTGATGACTCGTTTCATATGAATGCGATAAGTCACTTTTTTCGCCGTTGGTAAAATTTGCCCCGTGAATTTCACTTCACCGACACCAAGCGCTCGACCTTTACCTTTGCCACCAATCCAGCCTAAGAAGAAGCCCACTAATTGCCACATCGCATCTAAACCTAAACAGCCTGGCATAACAGGATCGCCGATAAAATGGCAGCCAAAGAAGGGGAGATCAGGGTGAATGTCTAATTCCGCTTCAATATAACCTTTGTCAAATAAACCACCGTTTTCGGTCATCAAATTGATTCTGTCCATCATCAGCATGGTTGGGGCGGGAAGTTGTGGACCTTCTTTGCCAAATAATTCCCCACGACCAGAGGCAAGCAAGTCTTCATAAGTGTAGCTAGATTTAATGTTTGGTGTACAGTTGTTCATTTTTTTTAATTTCCTTTATACAATAAAAAAGCCCGTACTATCGGCGATTTTATAATTAACACGCATAGTACAGGCTTTTAATTAAGCGAACAACTGTTAGCTGAAATTATTATAACTTGTCCGATGAGTTGCGACGAAGCCATTGGTAAAATTTTGCCAAAATTGAACTGCTTGTATCACGTGCTGCGCCTTGCTCAATATATTGATGTACAAGGCTGAAGATCGAATCCTTGTCGCTATTTTCGGCTTTGTCTTCATCAAAGAATGGCGTGTGGAGTAGCAATTCGATGGCATCAAAAACAGTTTCGACTGCCCAAATAGTGAATCGCTCTGCTTTAACTGCTTCTATCACCTCAGGTTTTAAACTTAGGAGTGAAACACAAGTAGCAGGAATGATGGCACCTTGCTTACCCGTTAAACCACGGGCTTGGCAGATACTGAAGAAGCCTTCAATTTTTTGGTTTACACCGCCTACGCTCAATACTCGCCCGAATTGGTCGATAGCACCTGTCACTGCAATGAATTGCGGCAGTGGCAACTTCGCCAAGGTGCTAACTAATACGCAAAGAATTGCCAATGAAGAACTGTCGCCATCCACTTCGCCATAAGATTGCTCAAAGGCAAGCGTGGCGGAAAACGGTAACTGGCTTGGAAATTCCATTAAATTGGAAAGACAGGATTCCGCCAAGAGAATCCCTTTAGAGTGAAGATTTCCGCCCAGTTCGACTTTGCGCTCAATATCGGTAATTTCGCCATCGCCATATTGCACATTGCAGCTAATACGCAACGGTTCACCGAAAGAGTACGGAATGCCATCAAACTCAATCACTGACAAGCCGTTGATCTGTCCAATTTTTTCATCGTCAGTTTCGATATATAACTGATTTGAGAGAATATCTTGCAAGGCGAACTGGTTTAACACCGCCGATTGTTTTTCTTGCGCATCAAAATAGGCTTGCACCTTGTTACAAGCGGTCGAATTTTGCGAAAAATTTGCAAAACCGAGCAGATCTTTTTTGATTTTAGTCGGAGAAATAGTAATCAGCTCTTGACTTTCGCTTTCACGAACATAGCTATCTAATAGCTGTTTAAGTTCTGGAGGCGCTAATGGCTTGCCAATATTTTCTTGCGCTATTTTTTGAATATAACTGCCCCATAAATCTAATTTTTCCGCATTGAGTGCAAGGTAAGATTCAATTTCGGCATATTGCCCGAATTGGTAAAGGCTTTCATCATAAGCAGCCAGCATTGAAATATCTTCTCGACTCCCGACTAGTACCAATTTAAATTCAGTCTGAATTTCAGGCAAGCTGTGTGGCACTGGATTTAAGGCAACTTGTTCATATTTGCCAAATAAGAGTGCATGCTTGAGCTTATCCCATTGCGTAATGTCTAACAGCAATGCATTGATATTTAACAATAAAATGTGTTGATGCGCCTGTTGTAAAACACCACTCACTGTTTCCACTTTATTTTCTTTGTCTAAATAAAGGCTATAGCCAAATAATTTTTGGCGATTAAATTCCATTTTCGCAATCACCGATTGCGTACTCTCTTTTTCAAGATAGTGAGTAATTTCACCAACATATTCGGGGAAAGTTTCCGTTTTTAAGACTAACAATGCGCCTGATTGGCTGCGCTTGAACTGATCAATCGCTTGTTTCGCATTTGCTTGAAAATCGAAAAATTCGACCGCTTGTATCGATTTGCTGAAAGTATGCTGTAAAGTTAGGGCTTGCCACGGGAGCGGAGTTAAATTCACAAATATGCCTCGTTATAGAAATTTGGTTTATTATACCGAATTCCGCTATACTTTCTCAGGAAATTCCTAAATTAGGCAGACAAAATGAGATACCAGAAACTAGAAACCCAAGAAGCGAATTGGAAGTGGAAATATCTACTGAAAAAACATCGTGAGGGTGAGAATATTACCAAACATACTGAAGCCAGCTTGATTGAACAGAAAATCCAGCTATTGACCACGTTACAAAACGACCCTGTCGCCATTGAAAAATGGATCAAGGCGGAGATGACTCCTGAGCAGAAGAAAAAAATGCGCCAGTCAATTCGGGCTAGACGTAAGCGTTTCTTTAATGCGGAAAAAATCACCACTAAGAAGAAATCCATTGACTTGGAATATGCCAGCTGGCTACAGCTTTCCAAATATGCCAATGAACAAGAAATGACCTTGTCGGAAGCAGTGCTACATTTGCTCGATGAGCTGGAAAACAAAACCCTTTATTTTGAGCAAATGACGAAAATGAAGATGGGCTTGAAAGATTTGTTGAAATAAGTTTGTAGTAAGTGAGAATTGAGGTACAATCGGCACCTCAATTTTTAGTTTACAAAAATATACAAATGCTTAAGAAAATACTCAATTACTTACAAACTCGCCTTTTTTACTTGATCCTCTTTGTTTTTGCCATACTGACTGTTCTTATTTCACCTCAAATAAGCACACCTTATGCCATAGTATCGACTTACCTCTTCTATTATTTGATTTATGCGCAAGCTGAAAAAATCTTTAGTGGGCTGATTCTATTTATTATAGTTAGCCTCTCCCTTTATTATCCAATTTATCTTCATTATGGCGAACCTAATTCAGGGATTATTGCTGCTTTTTTTGAAACTAACCCTGATGAAGCATGGGAATTTATTAGAGTTTTTAAACTTACCGATTTTCAACTGCCACTGATTTTCTGTTTATTTGGCTATCTTGTGCTCCGTTTGAAAAAGTATCAACAAAAAGGAACAGATAACAAACGTATTTTACATATAGCATTGTGGGGCGTGTTGGTATTGAGTACCGTATGGCTTCCTATTAAATTTTTATCTGAAAAAAATAGTGAGCTAATTGTGGAAGAACTTCATTCAACACTATTAGCAAAAAGTCCCGTCAATTTATTTTCGTTTTATGCGAATATTTATGACAGTACCATCAATTATTTTCACGAAAAAATGGCACTAGATAATGCTACCAAGCAGCCTTCACCATGGAAAGTAACCTCAAGTACGCCTAAATATCAAAATTATGTACTGGTGATTGGCGAAAGCGCACGTTTAGATCACCATTCTAGCTATGGGTTTGCATTGCCAACTTCACCTTTCTTGGCTCGTACGAACGGTTATCTCAACAGCGGCTACATTGCTTCTGCACCTGGAACTTATTATTCCTTGCTTTACTCTCTCTATTTTAAAGATAAAGCATCGAAAAAAATTAACTATGCTTATCACATTATTAACTTGGCAAAATCAGCAGGTTTCCATACCGTATGGTTGTCAAACCAAGGAAGTATGGGCACTTATGACACTATTGCCAGTCGCATTGGAATGGCAGCAGATGTGGCAGAATTTACCAAAAAATATAACTTCCGAATGGGCAATATGAGTGACACTAAATTGATTGATTTACTTCAAGCTCAACTTGCAAAACCTACTGATAAACCAACCTTATTTGTACTTCATTTGATGGGTTCACATCAGAAGTTCTGTGAGCGTGTTGATGATAGACCTGCATTTAATTATATCAATAAAGAATTATCTTGCTATGCAACAAGTATTTTGAAAACCGATCAATTATTGGAAAAAGTAGTAGAGCAGCTTGTTGCCAAACAGCAACCTTATTCGTTGATCTATTTTTCTGATCACGGTTTAGCTTACAGTAATAAGAATGCTAAGAATATTAACGAAATTACGCTATCTTATGATAAAGAAGCCAAAGAGAGCTATCGTGTACCATTCGTAAAAATTTCTAGCGACGATACGCAGCGTGTTGTAGTGAATACTCCACGTAGTGCTATGTATTTTATTGAAGGTTTTGCTCAGTGGTTAGGAATTCAAAGTAAAGAACTCAATCCCCAAAATGATTTCTTTTCGGCTAAACCTGACGATTCAATCAAAGTGTTTAATCTTAACTCATTAGTAGATTTTGATAGTTTACAAGATGACCCACTGATAGAAATAAAGGAAACTGAAAAAAAATAATCTCTTAGCATTAGAAATTGTGAGTCATTTTTCACTTCCTGTGCCAAGAAAAAAGCCCTCTTGCGAGGGCTTCAAGATCTTTATTTCTTTTTACAGAGTTAAGTTCTAGGCTACCGCACGAAAAATGACTTTATCCGCTTGAGCGATATAGCTTGGGATCTGGTCGAAGTTGAGGTAGTTGTAAACCTCAGCTTTTTGTTTGTCTAAATCTGCGACGTAGTTTTGATATTCTTCAGGTGTTGGTAATTTACCTAAAATGGAAGCTACTGCCGCAAGTTCTGCCGAAGCCAAGTATACTCGTGCGCCTTGCCCCAAACGGTTTGGGAAGTTACGGGTTGAGGTTGAAACCACGTTCGCATTTGGGCGAACACGAGCTTGGTTACCCATACAGAGTGAACAACCTGGCATTTCGGTTCTTGCGCCAGTGCGACCGTAGATGTTGTAGTATCCTTCCTCTGAAAGTTTTTCTGCATCCATTTTGGTTGGTGGGGCAAGCCATAAGCGAGTGTTCAATTCACCATCTAATTTCGCCAACAGTTTCCCTGCCGCACGGAAGTGACCGATATTGGTCATACAAGATCCGATAAATACTTCGTCAATACGATCACCCTGTACCTCTGACAATAAACGCGCATCATCAGGGTCGTTTGGTACACAAAGAATTGGTTCTTTTATCTCATCCATATTGATTTCTAATACCGCAGCGTATTCTGCATCGGTATCGGCTTCCATCATTTCAGGATTGGCAAGCCATTCTTCCATCGCTTTAATGCGATTTTCAAGGGTTTGTGCATCACGATAACCATCGGCAATCATGGTTTTGAGTAGCACCACGTTTGAACGTAAGTATTCTTCAATTGATGATTGATTAAGTTTCACCGTACAAGCAGCAGCTGAGCGCTCAGCGGTGGCATCGGCAAGTTCAAATGCTTGTTCTGCGGTTAAATCTTCTAAGCCTTCAATTTCTAAAATACGCCCCGAGAACACATTTTTCTTATTCGCTTTTTCAACCGTTAATAAACCTGCCTTGATAGCGAAATAAGGAATAGCGTGGACTAAATCACGTAAGGTAATACTTTTTTGTAAAGTACCTGTGAATTTCACTAATACAGATTCAGGCATATCTAACGGCATCATACCTGTTGCGGCAGCGAAGGCGACCAAGCCTGACCCCGCAGGAAATGAGATACCAATTGGGAAACGAGTATGTGAGTCGCCCCCCGTACCCACAGTAAATGGTAATAACATACGATTTAGCCAAGAATGAATCACGCCATCGCCTGTGCGCAGTGCCACACCGCCACGGCTTTCGATAAATTCAGGTAACGTTTTGTGCGTTACTACATCGCTTGGTTTTGGATAAGGAGCGGTGTGACAGAAGGATTGCATAACCAGCGGTGCAGAGAACTTCAAGCAAGCTAAATCTTTTAATTCATCACGGGTCATTGTCCCAGTGGTATCTTGCGAACCGACGGATGTCATAAACGGTTCACAATATTGCCCTGCACGCACACCTTTCACGCCACAGGCTTTGCCAACCATTTTTTGTGCCAGCGTGTAGCCTTTACCTGAATCAGCAACATCAGCCAATTTTGCAAAAACCTCACTTTCACCTAAGCCGAGTTCTGCACGTGCTTTCGCCGTTAAACTTCTGCCAATAATTAGCGGAATTCGACCGCCTGCCCGCACTTCATCGAGCAATACTTTCGTTTTGTATGCAAAGGTAGTAATCACTTCATCGGAACCCTGTTTGCAGACTTTGCCAGCGAACGGATAAAGATCGATCACATCGCCCATATTTAATGTGGTGACATCTAATTCGATTGGTAATGCGCCTGAGTCTTCGGCGGTGTTGAAGAAAATAGGCGCAATTTTGCCACCAAATACAAAACCGCCTGTACGTTTATTTGGAATGAATGGAATATCATCACCCATATGCCATAACACCGAGTTTGCTGCTGATTTACGTGATGAACCCGTTCCTACTACATCACCCACATACACAAGCGGGAAACCTTTTTCTTTTAATGTAGCTAATTGTTTTAATGGACCACGTACACCAGCTTCATCAGGTTCAATGCCTTCACGTGGCATTTTAAGCATAGCATTGGCGTGCAGAGGAATATCTGAACGACACCAAGCATCCTGTGCTGGCGATAAGTCATCAGTATTGGTTTCTCCCACCACTTTGAAGACCGTTAAAGTGATTTTATCGGCTAATTTTGGACGTGAAGTAAACCACTCGGCGTCAGCCCAAGATTGTAGTACCTGTTTGGCATACGCATTACCTTGTTTCGCCAATTCTGCCACATCTTTAAAGCTATCGAACACTAATAAAGTTTTACTTAATCCTGCTGCGGCAAGCGGTGCTAATTTGTCATTTTTTAGCAAATGGATAAGTGGTTCAACGTTATAACCGCCCGCCATCGTACCAAGTAGTTCTGTAGCACGTTCGGCTGAAACTAATGGACTTGACTGTGCACCATTTGCGATAGCCGTTAAAAATTCAGCTTTAACTTTTGCCGCACCGTCCACACCTGCTGGGACACGATTTTCTAAAAGATTGAGTAATTCAGCCTCTTTACCTTGTGGTGGATTTTTTAATAATTCGATCAGTTGAGCGGTTTGTTCCGCATCTAATGCTTTGGGAACAATGCCTAATGTGGCTCTTTCAGCCACGTGAGCCGCATAGTTTTGTAAGAAATTAGACATAGTCGTCACTCCATTATAAAATAAAAAAACAAGTAAGTCATTAAGACATATAGATGACTATATGTGAGGTAACCTAATACCTTTTTATAGGTAAGTCAAGAATTTAAAAAAGGAAAATAATAAATGTTTAATTATGATCAAAAATTTGCCGAATTAACCAAAATGCCCCGCTATTTGCAAATTAAATTCGAGTTACAACAATTTCTTTCTGAACAGAATTGGAGCTTTGATCAAGCTATTCCTAGCGAACAAGAATTAGCCACTAAATATGAGGCTTCCGTTGGCACCATTCGCAAGGCGGTGGAATGTTTAGTCGAGGAAGGCGTACTAATTAAACACCAAGGCAAAGGCACTTTTTTAAAACATCCTGCTTTTGTGGAATCTTCGATCGTACGTTTCTATTTACGTAATGCCAAAGTAGGCAAGCCAGAAACCCCAACGGGTACAATAAAAACATTGGTGCAAGTGGAGGCGGTTCCTCACATCAATGAAATACTTGAAGTGCCTAAGGATAAAGGTTTGATTTACCTTGAACGAGTGCGCGCTTATGGTGAACAAGTGATTGTAAGCGACAAAATTTGGCTCTCGCCGATAAGATTCAAGCAGTTGCTGCCGCTTTCTCTAGATGAATTTGAAAATTTGCTTTATCCATTTTATTTTAAAAAATGCGGGCAATTGGTGGTTTCTGCCCATGAACGTATGAGTATTTTAGAAAGTTTTAGCGATCCATATTTAACCAACAATGAAGAAAAAACGCTCGTTAAAGTAGTTCGTTTAGCCAAAGGCTTAGACGGCGCAATCATTGAGTATAGAGAATCTTACGGTTTAGCGAAGGATTTCTATTTTGAAACCACGATTACCTAACAACAAGCGGTTAAAATTCGGCAAAAAATTACAAAATGCATAAAAAATAGGCAAAGATATTTCTTTGCCTATTTTTTTGTGATCTACCTCAAAGTTTTAATCTTTCGTGATTGCATACCTCATTTTAATTAGTTATATATATGACTAGTTGAGTGAATATTTAATTTTTATTTTTTGAGGTGATTTATGAATCCGAAAAAACTCCTACATATTGCGATAGTGCTGGCTTGCCCGCTCGCAACTTATCTTTTTGCAACGCCTGAAGGTATGTCTACCATTGGTTGGCACTTACTTGGTGTTTATATTGGGACGATCCTTGCACTTATCTTAAAAATCTATCAAGCGCCGATTCTATTGCTTTCAGCGATTGCCATTGCAGCAGTAATGATTGGTAATTCTCCTGCTGAAACACTGGCTGATGGCACCAAAATTGCCTTAAAAGAAGGGGCGGTGCTAGATGGTTATAAATCGGGTACAACGTGGCTGATCTTCGCCGCATTTGCGATGAGTGCAGCTTTTGTAGGAACAGGCTTAGGTAAACGTATCGCCTATAAAATGATTGGTGCATTCGGTAAATCAACCTTACGTATCGGTTATATCAATGCCGTTTTAGACTTATTGATTGCTCCAGCAATGCCTTCCACTACCGCACGTGGTGGCGGTATTTTAGCTCCAATTATGGAAGCAACCGCTCGTTCATTAGGCTCTGAGCCAGGTGAAACCTCTCGCAAAGCGGGGCATTACTTGTTATTAAATACCTATATGGTAGTAAAAACCACAGGTTATATCTTTTTAACAGGTATGGCACCTAATGCGGTGGCACTTGAGTTAATGCGCCCAATTATGGGAATCAACTACGACTGGACACAATGGTTCTTAGCGGCTTGTATTCCTGGTTTAGTCTCACTTATTTTAATGCCGTTCGTTGCATATGTGCTCTACAAACCAGAAATTACAAAAGTAAACAACAAAGAAATTGCCCAAAAAGGCTTAGAAGAAATGGGACCGATGAAAACCAAAGAGAAAATTTTGGCTGGTATTTTCATCGCTGCGATCATTGGTTGGGTTTTCTCAGATGTGTTAAATGTAGGCGCTTCAACCGTCGCAATCTGTGCAATGGCTTTAATTCTAGTCACATCAGTGCTAACTTGGGATGATATGCTCAAAAACAAGGGCGGTTGGACAACCTTTGCTTGGTATGGTGCTTTACTTGGTCTAGCTGGTGTATTAGATAAAGCGAAATTCTTCGACTGGTTATCCAAAACCATGGGAGAAATGCTTTCAGGGTCTGAAATGAATGCGACAGTGGCAACAGTGCTTATTTTAGCGTTAAGTGTTGCAGTACGTTATTTATTCGCTTCTGGTGGGGCTTATGTAGCAGCGATGGTACCTGTATTTTCCGCAGTAGGTATGGCGGTTGGTGCCGATCCTATATTGCTCTCACTTGGTCTATTATTCTCTAACAGCTACGGTAGTATGGTTACTCACTATGGTTCAGGTCCTGCGGCAGTTATCTATGGTATTGGTTACCACGATATTAAGTCTTTCTGGATTGTAGGCGGAGTTTGTGCCGTTATCACATTGCTCATTCACTGCACCATTGGTTTCGGCTGGTGGTCAATGCTAGATAGTATGGGCGTGTTTGCGAAATAAATTAGCTCTCCTCTTTAGCAAAGAGAGCTGGGGGAGATTTGACAAGCGGTCGTTTTTCTCCCATTTTTTGCAAAATTTAATATCGAAATAAATCTCCCCCCCCCCCCTCTTTACAAAAGAGGGGGAATAAAAAAGACAAAGGACACAACACAATGAAAAAAATCCCTTGTATGATCATTCGTGGCGGCACATCGAAAGGGTTATATTTTCTTAAAGAAGACTTGCCTACTGATGTCGCAGAGCGTGATAAATTCTTAATGACGATTATGGGTTCAGGCGATGCCACGCAAATCAACGGTCTAGGTGGCGCAACCAGTGTCACCAGCAAAGTCGCCATTGTCTCGAAATCTGAACAAGAAGGTGTTGATTTGGATTATCTTTTCGCCCAAGTGGGGATTGATAAAAAAGTGGTGGATACCGCTCCTTCTTGTGGCAACATCCTTTCGGGGATCATCTGTTTTGCCAGCGAAAAAGGTTTAATTGAATTGCAAGATGGCATCACTTCGGTGGTGGTCAATAACGTCAATACCAACAGCATTATTGAAGTATCAGCAGAAAGCCCGAATCGCCAGTTAAAATATGATGGTGATGCTGAAGTTTCAGGCGTGCCTGGTTCAGGTTCACCTGTAAACCTCAATTTCAGCCAAATCGAAGGGGCGAAAACTGGTAAGGTGTTTCCAACGGGCAACAAGCAAGACAATATCAATGGTTATAACGTCACTTGCATTGATGTGGCAATGCCAATGGTACTGTTCAGTGCCACAGATTTAGGCCTAACAGGTAAAGAAACCAAAGCAGAGTTGGATGCGAACAGCACATTATTTGACATCATTGAGCCAATTCGCCGCAAAGCGGGTGAAATGATGGGCTTAGGTGATGTCTCACAAAAAGTAATTCCGAAAATTGGTGTGCTTTCAACCCCAGTAGGTAAAGGCAATATCACTTCACGTTACTTTGTGCCAGACAAATGCCACGCTAGTCACGCCGTGACAGGCTCAATTTGTGTATCAGCAGCCTGTAAGATTGAAGGTACGGTAGCACACCCACTTTATAAAGACACAGGTTCGGTAGTAACCATCGAGCATCCATCAGGCTTTATTAGTGTGGATATGGTATGCGAACAAACTGCCGACAGTTACAAATTCACTCGAGCCGCCTTAGTGCGTACGGCTCGACCGCTGATGATTGGCGAAGTGTTCTACGACGAAACCCTTTTAGAGGAGTAATTTCCAATGGGCAGATTGTTCTGCCCATTTTGTTTTTTTAGCCACGGAGTTTTTATGACCAACTTTCAAACCGCTGATTTAATGGATAAATTCCCCGATTTACCGTCTTGTACAACAGATTTTAAACGCTACGGCAAACGTTCAAAATGCTATGGCACAATTCGCACCGTGCGTTGTCATTTAGATAACGTATTGATTCGCCAATTAGTCAGCCAACCGTCCAATGGCGAAGTGTTAGTTGTTGATGGCTACGGCGCACATGAGTCCGCCTTGATGGGCGATATGATTGCCAAAATAGCAATGGATAACGGCTGGGCGGGAGTGATTATCAACGGCTTAATTCGTGATAGCGTAGCCATCAACCAAATGGATTTCAGCATTAAAGCCCTTGGTACTAATCCGAAAAAATCCGCCAAAAACGGCTTTGGCGAAGTCGATGTACCCGTCACATTTGGTGGCGTAACCTTCGTGCCACAGCACTACCTCTACAGCGATGAAGATGGCATGATTGTTTCCGAAATGCCACTTTGGTAAAATTTATACAAAAATAGACCGCTTGTAAGTCTCCTTACAAACGGTCAAATTTCTCACATTTTTTGCAAATCAAATCATAAATTCAATCAATTCATTTTGTACAAAGAAATTAAATAACAGCGGTTGCAGATAGACTTCATCGCCGACGGCGAATTGTTCGTTGGCAAATTGAGCATAACTGATCGAAATCTCAATAGGATCGTTTTTAAGGTTATGTACTTCTAAAAATACCGTCGGTCCCGCGGTATGCACGCGCACCACTCGCCCAACGATGGCATTGTCGATTTTTGTTTTGCTGATTGCCATTTCGTGCGGGCGCACATATACCACCACATCGTCTGCCGCATAGCAGTTTTCGATTTTTTTCTGAAAAGTGTCGATGTGCAACACACCTTCAAACACATAACCTTGCAACAAATTCACATCACCCAAGAAATTCGCCGCGAAGGCGGTACGCGGTTGTTTATACACCTGCTCTGGTGTGCCGATTTGTTCGATCTGCCCTTTATTCATCAAAATGATTTTATCCGCCACTACCAGGGCTTCGTCTTGGTCGTGAGTGACAAAAATACTGGTGACATTGATTTCGTGGTGAAAATCACGCAGCCAACGGCGAAGGTCTTTGCGCACTTTGGCATCCAATGCGCCAAATGGCTCGTCGAGCAATAATACTTGAGGTTCAGTGGCAATTGCCCGAGCCAAAGCGACACGCTGCCGTTGTCCGCCTGAAAGCTGATCAGGATAGCGTTTACCGATATGTTCCAGCTGAATGAGGTCGAGCAGATTTCTTACTTTCGCCTGAATTTCCGCCTCCGACAAACGCTCGTGCTTCGGCTTCATTCGCAAACCAAAAGCGATGTTATCGGCAATCGTCATATGGCGAAACAGGGCATAGTGCTGAAACACAAAACCAATATCACGGGCTTTGGCAGGCAGGTTGGTCACATTGCAATTTTCAAAGAAAATTTGACCGCTTGTTGCTGTTTCCAGCCCTGCGATAATGCGCAATAGCGTGGTTTTGCCACAACCAGAAGGTCCGAGCAACGCCGTCAGTTCGCCATTGTTGATGGTGAAATTGATGTTCTTCAGTGCATCAAACTGCTCGAAAGATTTATGAATGTTTTTTATGGTAATTGTCATAATGCTCCACCACTTATTATGCACGTGCCAACTTCATTTCCGTCCACTGACGTATAAATAATAAAATTAACGACAGCCCCAATAATAAAATCGCCACTGAGAACGCTGCTACAATGTTGTATTCGTTATATAAAATCTCGATTTGTAGCGGCAAAGTGTTCGTCAATCCTCGAATATGCCCCGATACCACCGAGACCGCGCCAAACTCGCCCAAGGCGCGCGCAGTACATAACACTACGCCGTGCAGCAACGCCCATTTGATATTCGGCAAAGTCACGTGATAGAAAATCTGCCAGCCATTGGCTCCTAGCACCGCTGCGGCTTCTTCTTCGCTGCAGCCTTGCGCTTCCATAATGGGAATTAACTCCCGAGCCACGAAAGGTACAGAGACAAACAGCGTTGCCAACACAATCCCAGGAATAGCATAAATAATTTGAATATCAACCGCTTGCAAATGTGGATAGAGCCAACTTTGTGCGCCGAATAGCAGCACATAAATCAATCCCGCCACGACAGGCGAAATAGAGAAAGGTAAGTCAATCAGCGTGAGTAACAGTTGTTTGCCTTTAAATTGATATTTAGTGACAGACCACGCCGCTACCAAGCCAAACACAATATTCAACGGCACAGCAATGCTTGCCGCCAAGAGGGTGAGTTTCAGTGCCGAAAGTGTATCTTCTTCAGCGATCGCCGCCCAAAATACGGCAAAACCTTTGGTGAAGCCTTGTGCAAGCACTACCAATAGCGGCAGCACAAGGAAAGTAAAGAACAGAACCGCCGCAAGTGAAATCAGGAAAATTTCCGCAAGCGGTCGTTTTTTCACAAAAATTTGCATATTGCCTCCATCATTTTCTCGTCCGCTGCGCAAAATAACGCTGAATTTGGTTGATCACAAAAAGTAATAAAAACGAAATGGCTAGCATCAGTACACCGATGGTAGCAGCGCCGACGTAATCATATTGATCGAGTTTCGACATAATCACCAGCGGCAAAATTTCGGTTCTAAACGGCAAGTTGCCTGAAATAAACACCACCGAGCCATATTCGCCAATGCCTCGGGCGAAGGCGAGGGTGAAACCTGTGATCCACGCTGGCAAAATGGCTGGGAAAATCACATAGCGGAAAGTTTGAAAAGTGTTTGCGCCAAGAATTGCCGCCGCTTCTTCCACATCTTTCGGGAGGTCTTCCAACACAGGTTGAAGCGTACGCACTACAAAAGGTAACGTCACAAACAGCAATGCTAAAGTAATACCGAGCGAACTATACGCAATTTTAAAATCAAAAAACTGCCCGATAATGCCATTGCGTGAATAAATCGCCGTGAGCGCAATGCCAGCCACCGCGGTGGGCAAGGCGAATGGCATATCGATGAAAGTATCCATCCAACGCTTGCCCCAGAAGTTATAACGCGCCAACACCCACGCCAGCAGCAAGCCGATAAAGCTATTTGCCAGTGCGGCAAAAAAGGCGGTGCGCAGCGACAGTCCAAGCGCGAGGAGCAACTGCTTGCTGTTAATCAACTTCAGCAATTGCTCACCAGAAATTTGTGCCGAGAAGATGAACAACCCCGCTAGCGGAATGAGTACTACTATACTTAAAAAAGTCAGTGTATAGCCGAGGCTAAGGTTGAAACCTGGAATGATTTTTGTGTTTTGCATAATAACTTTTAATTATTTTTATCTATTTTTCCCTTCTCCCGTAAACAGGTGAGAGGCAATTATTCGTATATCTTTTCTAAAATCTGATCAAACACACCGCCATCATTAAAAAAGCGTTTCTGCACTTCGCTCCAATTGCCACCGAACACGTCATTCATTTTGAGTAATTTCAGCTTGGGAAACTGATGGCGAAATTCTTGCAAGATTCGACCGCTTGTCGGGCGGTAGTAATTTTTAGCGATCAGCCGTTGCGCTTCGTCGCTGTACAGATATTGCAAATAGGCTTCGGCTTCTTTGCGAGTTCCTTTTTTATCAACCACTTTGTCCACCATTGCCACAGGTGGTTCGGCAAGAATGGAAACACTTGGCGTGACGATTTCAAACTCGCTACCGCCTTCTTCTTGTAAGGCAAGATGCGCTTCGTTTTCCCAAGCAAGCAAGACATCGCCCAAGCCCCGCTGAATAAAGCTCATTGTCGAGCCACGCGCGCCCGTATCCAAAATGGGAGCCTGCTTATAGAGTTGAGTGACGAACTTTAATGCCGCTTCATCACTGCCTGTTTTGTCTTTAGCATAGCTCCACGCTGCGAGTAAATTCCAACGGGCACCACCTGAGGTTTTCGGGTTTGGGGTAATTACTTCAATGCCTTCGTCGCGCACAATGTCGTCCCAATCTCGAATATTTTTTGGATTGCCTTTACGCACCAAAAAAACGATAGTGGAAGTATAGGGCGTACTATTCTGCGCCAAACGTTGCTGCCAATTAGGGGCAATCAACGGCTGTTGCATATTCAAAGCATCAATATCGCCAGCCAAGGCTAGTGTGACCACATCTGCCTGCAAGCCATCAATCACCGCTCGAGCCTGCTTACCAGAACCGCCGTGCGAGGTTTTCACGCTAATCGACTCCCCTGTTTTGACTTGCCAATATTGGGCGAACAGCTGGTTATATTCTTTATATAGTTCACGGGTTGGATCGTATGAAACATTCAGCAAATCTTTCGCAAAACTCGCCCCCGACAAAGCGATACAAGCGGTCAAAATTAACGATTTTTTTGCAAATCTCATCTTCATTATTTCCGTAAGCAGCTTTCATTGGCTAAAAATCTAACCGCTAACGATCGTTTAGCAAAGAACGGAAACTTCCCTTATATACCTTTTCGGAATAACGAAGGGAAACAAATACCGAAAAGTTTTATCTAGATCAAAGGCGATGCTTTAACTTATTGATAAATAAAGATCATTCTAAAAAAATATAAGCTATAACCACTTCAGCATATAACCCAAAGTATGTATATATAACCCTATATTCTTTTCTGTTCTAAAAAAGGTTTGTTACATTCTTGTTATCAATTTTTTAGAGGACTTACTTATGCACAACAGAGATCTTTACCCACACGAAATTTTGCAAGATGTGATTGACAAGAGCCAAGCGAAATCCAATGCTAGTCTTAAAATGTTAGCGATTTTGAGTTTTCTCGGTGGTGGTTACGTCGGTTTTGGCTATATCGCTTATTTGCGAGTGGTAAGCGGCATTCCTGCGGAGTGGAGCGGATTGGCGAATTTATTGGGCGCAGCCGTGTTCCCAATTTGCTTAATCTGTATTTTGATCGGCGGTGGCGAGCTTGCCACAGGTAATATGATGATGATGGCATTGGGGCGTTACACCAAGAAAGTGTGTTGGAGCAGATTGCTGCGCAACTGGGGTGTGGTTAGCTTAGGCAACCTTGCAGGTGCGCTCTTTATGGCGTACTTCCTTGGGCATTATGTGGGACAGACCGAAGGTGTAGCATTAGCCAAAACGGTAGCGATTGCACAGGCGAAAGTGGAGATGTCATTCAGCAAAGCCTTTATTTCCGCCATTGCCTGTAACTGGATGGTCTGTATGGGTATTTGGTTCTATTTCGGCGCAAAACATACTTCAGGACGAATTATTGCAATGTGGTTCCCTGTGATGATTTTCGTACTAATTGGCTTGCAGCACTTTGTAGCAAATATGTTCATTATTCCAGCAGGTATTTTTGCAGGGGCTAATGTGACTTGGGGACAATTCTTTACCAATATGATTCCCGTGTTTTTGGGCAATGTGACAGGCGGAGCCGCCTTTGTGGGTGCTTCTTACTTGATGGCTTATAAGCACTTGCTGAAGGATGATTATTCGATTTAGCTATTTTAACGCTGATATATAGCTCCCCCTCTTTTGCACAAAGAAGGAGAGCAAAAAAATTACTTCACAAATCCCACCAATTTATACACTTCGTCCAAGGTTTTCTTCGCTCTCGCACGCGCTTTTTCTGCGCCTTCACGATAGATTTTTTCGAGCAAGGCTTCGTCTTGACGATAAGTGTGGTAGCGTTCTTGTAAACCTGTTAGTAACTCGCTGACACGATCCGCCACTTCGGTTTTTAAGTGGCCATACATTTTACCTGCAAATTCCGCTTCCAGTTCAGCAATTGATTTACCTGTTACCGCTGAAAGAATATCAAGCAGATTCGACACGCCTGCTTTGTTTTGTTGATCATATTTCACCACAGGTGGTTCATCGCCGTCTGTCATTGCTCGTTTGATTTTTTTCGCTACTGCTTTTGGATCTTCCAATAAACCAATCACATTGTTGCGGTTATCATCTGATTTCGACATTTTCTTGGTCGGCTCTAAGAGTGACATCACGCGCGCGCCTGCCTTGGCAATAAAAACTTCAGGTACTTGGAACACGGGGTCAATCACGTTGCCTTCTGCATCTTTTTTGCCATATAACGCATTGAAACGGTTGGCAATATCACGAGTAATTTCTAAATGTTGTTTTTGATCGTCACCAACTGGTACTTGGTTGGCTTGATACAGCAAAATATCCGCTGCCATCAACACAGGATAAGTGAACAAGCCCACATTTACGTTTTCTTCGTAGCGTGCTGACTTATCTTTGAACTGGGTCATACGGCTCATTTCGCCAAAGTAGGTGTAACAGTTCAAAATCCAAGCCAGTTGTGCGTGTTCAGGCACGTGTGATTGAATAAAAATCGTACTTTTATTCGGATCGATACCACAGGCTAAATACAACGCCAATACATCTAAAGTCGCTTTACGCAAGGCTTCAGGATCTTGGCGAACGGTAATGGCGTGTTGATCGACGATACAGAATAAGCAGTCATAGTCATCTTGCATTTTCACCCAATTGCGTAACGCCCCTAAATAGTTACCGATAGTCAATTCACCCGATGGCTGCACGCCACTAAATACGATAGGTTTGCTCATTTTATAATCTCTTGTTAATTAGAACGAATGGCGACTATCTTAGCTTTTATTCCCCAATGAGAAAAGCACAAGCGGTCAGATTCCCGAAATTTTTTGCAAAATTCAGCTTGTTTTTTCTTAGTTTACTTTTATATTGGCTTGTACTTTTTACACAAAATAGGAATAAAAGATGACACAAACCCTACAACAAAAAGCGGAAAATGCTCGCAATATGTGCAAACTCAAAGGTGATTCGATGTTAGATAACTCAGAACGTTCTATTGCTTTTGAAGCAGTTTATGATAGCGAAAGTGCCGCTTTACAAGCGGTCGAATTTTTCACAGAAAAAGCAAAATCAGTGGAAAATGAGCCTTGTCAAATTAAACATAAAATTCAACCGCTTGCAGATGGATTTTTAATGCAAATGTGGATTGAGTTTAGTTGTCAGGCGGAAGTTGTTTTGTTTCAAATGGCAGTTCGCTAAATAAAAATAGGCAGTTCATTTTGTGATCTGCCCTGTTTTTTAGCCTTGATAAACAGGCAACATTTTTGCCATCGTCATAAAATGGAAAATGATGGTAAAGATACCAAATAAGAAGACAATAGAAATAACCGCAAGATTGCCTTTTTTCGTTTTGTAAGCAAGCACAGCTGGCATTATGCACGTCCAAAGTGCCGCGGCTGCTCCTGCATAACCAATCGCATTTAAGAAGCCTAATGGCGAAAGCAGGGAGAATAATAGTGGCGGAGTAAAAGTGACCAACCACGTTTTGCTTCTGCCTGTTCGGCTATTATCAAATTTAAACAAATCGGCGAGGAAATCAAAAGTTCCTAAACCTACGCCAATGAATGAGGAAAGAATCGCTGCCATTGAGAAAACGTTAATGGCTTGTTTGATCAAAGGAGCTTCAACAACGGTATTGATGGCATTAAGTAGGACATCTAAGTCACCATTATTGGCAATAATAGGAATAAATTTCTCACGAGGCAATACACCAAAAACACTCACCACCCAAAGTAAATAAAGCAAAAAGGCAATAAAAGTTCCGCCTAAAATCGCTAATTTTGCCTTTCGTTCTTCAGCATAATAGACCCTCATCGTTGAAACCGAATGATGATAACCAAAGGAGGCAAGTGCCACCGGTAACATCACTAAAGCATATTTAGCATATTCATCGTTTTGGCTATTTAGGTTAAATAGGTTTTCTGCACTGATATTCATCACTAAGCCAGAAATGCCGATTACAAAAGCAATCGTCATAAAGCTGAGCAGTAAAACAGAAATTCGATCAACTAAACGTGTGGAATGCCAAACAAAAAAAGAAAAAACCAATACAAAGAGTACCGACCAAATACGGGAGGCATATTCACCTAAATCAAGATATGGTTTAGCGATACTTTCAATAATGCCACCCGATGTCGTCGTGTAGGCGTAAAGCAATATTCCACCCACAAAATAGACAGCTAAGTTATTGATGATATTTACTTTTTTGCCAAGAATATCTTGAGTTACAGTATTGAACGAAGCTCTGAGCGCATAGCCTTTATAGACATCAAGCAATAACCAGCCTGAAAGGGTCATAACCAACATCGTCAGAATAATGGCTGCCATAGACCAAATCGTCCAAGCACCTGCACCAGAGGTAGGTAAACCTAGCATACCAGCACCCACACAGACACCAGCAATAATAGAGGCTCCACCGAAAAGAGATGGTTGTTTTTTCATAAAATATGAGCTAATTAAAAACGTCAAAAGGCGTATCTTTTGATACGCCTTTCTTTGGATATTGCTATCTCAAATTAAGTTTAACTTAATTATTTGATGATACGTGCAACAACACCTGCACCTACTGTACGACCACCTTCACGAATCGCAAAACGTAAACCTTCGTCCATCGCAATTGGGTGAATTAGGCTTACTGTCATTTTGA
>JBHACP010000061.1:0-115884 GCA_041854605.1 Actinobacillus sp. | reverse complement strand
TTTGATCCTCGTACTGTGCTTGAAATACCATCTTCTTCAATTTGGTCAATATAAAACCCACGGGATTGGAAGCGATAGTAACCAGCATCAGTAATCACATTCACACCAGTTGTCGTTTTTAAAGCATCTTGCATATTATCATGAGAGAAAGTTTAAAAGATGTTGTGTGCATAAAAGTTCCAAGTTTTGAATAAAAAAACAATTCAATTATCGATACAAATAATAAAATTTTTGATAATTATTTTCAATTGTAAATAAAAAAGATATTTAAAATTACTTAAGCTTTTATAGGTAATGATAAGGTATAAAGCCCCCATACCAAACTTTGTGCAAATACCTGTTTCTGAAACAATACATTCAGACACCAGTATTTTTTTATGATGAATTAACAAAATAGAAAAACTCAAAATACCCATAATGGGTATAGCTCAAAAACCGTCAAATTCGTCGGGTTAATTTGAAAAAGGTGTGAAATTCACGCCTTTTCTTTTGCTAAGTAATGTCCGCCTTTGCTTTCCTTTTCGCTTAACATCTGTTGCGCCACAAGTTGAGCTGTTTGCAAGGCAAAGTAAATTTCTAATTCTGCAAGCGGATTAAAATTTTGTTCTAGTTCCTCTAGTTTTCTTAGCAAGTGCTGTAAATTTGCTTCCGTACGATATATATTGGCATATTTTGTCATTAGCGCACGAACCTGTTGCAAGACTTGTGAGCCTGTTAAAGTAGCATTAGGTTTTGCAAGCGCATTTAATTGCTGTTCGGCAATTTGAACATAATCAACAAGCGGTTGAATTTTACCATTTTTTTGCAAATGCTGCGAAATATAGCTAATGGCTCGTTTGGCAAACACTAAAGCAGCGCCGACGGAATTTCCACCTAAACGATTGGCACCTTCTACGCTGCAGGCGACTTCACCAATGGCAAATAAGCCTTGAACGGTGGTTTCTCCCCATTCATTGATTTCGATACCGCCGTTGCAACTGTGTGCAAAAGGGGCGATTGCAATTTTATCTTTTAATAAATGGAGCCCAATTTCTTGTTCCAACCAATTTAAATAGACTCGATAAAACTCTTCCTGATTGGCGTAAAGTTCAGCACTGAATTTAAGATAAAATCCTTTGGCATCAGGGTTATTGAGCAAATATTTCATCGTGACTAAATCAAACTGATAACAAGCAAAATCCACGCTAAATGGGGCATAGCCACTGCGTTCAACCATCATTTGCTGAAATTCTGTTTGGCTCATTTGAGAAAAGAGTGAAGCCCCGTTTTTATCCAATACATCAGTGACATATTTCAGCATATGTTCGCCAAATAGCACTTTATATTTTGGCTCTACAAAGGCGTGAATAAACTGAATATAGGCAAGATTAACTACTTTGGCACCAGCCTGCTGGGCTAGGTAATGAGTTGAACCAATCACATCTGCAGGGTAGAGATTATTTTGATATAAGCCCGCAATGCCACCCGTAGCTAAGATAATTTGCTTGGTTTGGCAAAAAATATAAGAAATCTGACCGCTTGTTTCGACCGAAAAGACTGCCCCCACCACTTGATGATGGTCGGTGGCAATATGCAATAGTGTTGCGTTTTTAAACAGTTGTGTTTGTTGTTGGAGGATAATTTTTTTTGCCCGTTTAGCAGCAGTTTGCCAGTCGTTAATTAAGTAAATTGGGCGAGCATATTTGGCAAAGCAAGCGAGGCGGTTGTCCGATCTTTTCCACGCACGGAAGCCGATACGATTGAGTAGTTCAATCGCTTGGGGAGAATCTTCAATATAAGCCTGAATGATTTTCGGGTTGTTGATGCCGTGCGATACTCGTTCAATTTCTTCACGGAAGTTTTCTGTATCATTTTCGCCTGTCACTTGAATGCCGAGCGTGGCTTTCAAGGGGAAAAAGCTGGCTCCGCCAGCTAAGCGGTTTTTGGTGATAAGAACGTGGGGAATGTTGTGACGGTTTGCTTCTACACAGGCGGATAAACCTGCTATACCAGCGCCGATAATTAACAGGTCAGTTTTTATTGTTTTAGAGATTTTTAACATAGCTAATTTGTAGGGTGGGGGGGAGCCACACCCTAACTGATCTTAAATATTTTTCGGGCGGGGACAACTCCCCCCTACAAAGCACATTGCTATTTATAACAACGATGGTGCTGCATTGATTAGAACCTTGGTATATTCCTCTTTCGGGTGATTGAATACTTCATTGGCGGTACCTGTTTCTACTATTTGTCCGCCATTCATTACCACAATGCGATCCGACACCTGATGGACGGTTTGTAAATCGTGAGAAATAAATACCATGGCAAGATTCAGCTCTTTTTTGAGATCTGCCAACAAGTTTAGCACTTGCGCTCGTACTGATACATCAAGCGCGGAAGTTGGTTCATCTGCCACAATGAGTTTTGGATTTAATGCTAAGGCCCGGGCAATTGCTACACGCTGCTTTTGTCCTCCTGAAAGTCTCGTTGGCTCAACCAAAGCGACCGAATGAGGTAAGCCAACACGAGAGAGTAGTTCATAAACCCGTTTTTCCCGTTCGTGAGGTTGTAAGATATTATGAATATCCATTGGATCTTTCAAAATATCTAGCACACGCATTCGTGGATTCAGAGCTGTAGCAGGATCTTGGAAAATGACAGACACCTGACGACCAAACTGTTTACGGGCTTCAGCACTGCCGTATTTCATTTGTAATCCGTTAAATTTCACCTCGCCTGAAGTCGGTTTTTGCAGACCGATCATCACATTGGCTAGGGTTGATTTACCACAACCTGATTGACCTACTAGACCAATAGTCTCGCCAGCGTAGATCGCAAGACTGACGTTATTTACTGCTGTAAATTTTTTCGGATTGAATAATGTCCCGTCCCGAGAGGCAAATTCTACGACGATGTTAGAAAGTTCAATAATAGGTTGCTCACGCAAGACTTTCATCCCCGTTTCTTTGTTGATTATTCTGCTATTCATCATTGACTCCTTAGGTTAAGCTTTAAGCTACGTTCGGCATTGTTTTTTCTAAATGTGACGCCCAAAGGTGTTTAGGATGATCACCTGTTGGAACAAGTGCTAATCGTTGTTCTGGGTTCGCATTTGGTCGAAGTGAGCGGCTAGCGAAACGGTCGCCTTTAGCAAAATCAAAGGGCGATGGTACACTACCAGGGATTTGGTATAAACGTTCTGCACGTAGTTCCGTTGAAAGCACTGAACCAAGCAAGCCACGAGTATACTCGTGCGTCGGGTTTGCTAATAATGGCGAAGTTGGTGCAGCTTCCACTACTTGCCCTGCATACATTACTGTGATGTGGTGTGCAATTTGTGCCACGAGGGCGAGATCGTGGCTGACAAACACCATTGCAAAACCAAGTTTTTCGCGTAATTCGTTAAGTAATTTAATTACTTCTGCTTGGACGGTTACATCTAATGCAGTAGTGGGCTCATCGGCAATCAAGAGTTTGGGCTCACGAGCAAGTGCCATTGCAATTAACACCCGTTGGCGCTGTCCGCCTGAAAGCTCGTGCGGATAGCGATTAAGTGTTTTTTCAGGATCCAATTTTACCCATTGCAATAAAGTTTCAGCGCTCTGTTTGCCACCACGAGAAATCAACTGCGCCATTTGATCTTTGATGCGCATTGATGGATTTAATGCACTTAATGCGTCTTGGTAAATCATTGAGATTTCATGACCACGTAGTGCATTTAATTCGGTAGTTTGTAATAAGTCATATTGTTTACCACCTCTATCAGTAAAAAGAATCTCGCCTGTGATTTTAGCGGTTTTTGGCAATAAGCCCATAATTGAGAAGGCAGTAATTGATTTGCCACAGCCAGATTCTCCTACCAATCCCATTGTTTCACCTTCGTGAACAGTAAAACTGATGTTATCCACCAAAGGAATATCACCATAACGATTTGGAAAACGAATAGACAAATTTTTTACTTGCAAAATTGGCTTCGCATTGGGGTTTAGTTGCATACGATCGGTACGGTTGCTTTCTTTCTCTTTTAATTTGAGTAAGTAGCGTTTTAAGGCAAGAGTTTCTGCCATTGCTTCTTGTACGTCGGTTGATAATGGCTTAGCTACATCATCTTTGCTTTGGGTTGAACGTTTGAGTTTTGGGTTTACTAATGCATCGGTCAAGCCTTCAGCAAGAATGTTTAATGCAAGTACTGTGAATAAAATCATAATCCCTGCAAAAGTGGTTGCCCACCAGAAGCCACTTAATACGAGATTACGCCCTTCCGACAAGATATTTCCCCAAGATGGAAACGGTGGTTGAACCCCAGCCCCTAAGAATGATAACGAGGCCTCAAAGACAATCGCATCAGCCACCATTACCGTGGCGAAGACAAGAACAGGCGCAGCGGTATTGCGTACTACGTGTTTGAGCAAAATGTAAGTGCGGCTACCACCTAAAACACGCTCCGCTCTCACATAATCCTCTTCCCATTGAGAAATGACATTGGCTCGCACTACACGTGCAAGCTGTGGTGTGTAAACCACAGCAATGGTCACAATAATGACAGGGATGGAATTGCCAAAAGTTGCTAGTAAGACGGCAGCTAAAGCGATACCTGGGAATGCCATTAGAATGTCCATTAGACGCATAATAATTTCATTACCCCATTTATCTGCTGTTGCAGCCGTTGCACCTAAAATACCACCAAAAATGATAGCGCAACTCACTGCGCCTAAGCCGATAAAGAGCGAGGTTCTTGCGCCCCATACTATACGGGAGAAAATATCTCGTCCTAAACGGTCAGTGCCGAATAAATATTCGCTATTAGGGGCTTGCACAGGACGAAGTGTTTGTAACGGATCAAAAGGGGCAACAAGTGGTGCAAAAATAGCCATCATTGCTACAAAAAGAATAAATATTAGGGCGATTTTTGAACTAGTTGATAAGGCTTTGAATCTTGCTCCTCCCGAAGCAAGTCGTTGCGCTAGACCTTGACGAAACATTATAAACTCCGAATTTTAGGATTGATGAGCAAGTAAAGAATATCAACAATGATATTAACCAATACGAAAGTAAAGGCGATAGTCAGTACCACCCCTTGCACAAGGTTTAAGTCGTGATTGACGATTCCATTGAAAATTAGTTTTCCCATACCTGGTAAATCGAAGATCTGTTCGATAACCACGGCACCACCAAGTAAGTAACCGATACGTAAGCCAAGTACAGTGACAGGGGTAATCAAGGCATTACGTAACACATTGTAACGGATGACTGTTGGATAAGGAACACCATTACCAATAGCGGTGCGCACATAATCTTTATCCATCTCTTCTACCATTGTGGTACGAACGACTCGAATTAGTGAAGCACAAACTGGCACGGCTAATGCGAGAGAAGGCAAAATCATTGAGCGGACATATTCATTCGGATTTTCACTAAATGGCACGAAACCACCTGATGGCAGCCAATCAAGTTTGAGTGAGAAATATTGAATCAGCAAAATACCTAACCAGAAAGAAGGCGTTGCGACAGCGGCAACAGAAATTAAGCGAATAAGCTGATCCACCCAGCGATCACGATAAAGTGCCGCAGTTACCCCTAAAGTGAAAGAAACAATAGCGGCTAAGAATACACCGATAAAAGTGAGTTGTAAGGTGAGCGGGAAAGCTTTGGCAATCATATCGACAATAGGCTGTTCAGGTGGCGTTGTCATTCCGAAATCCAAGACGAACAGATTCGTTAGAAAACGGAAATATTGCACAATCAATGGATCGTTTAAACCGTGCTTTTCACGATAAATCTCTTTAGCGGTCTCGCTGGCACTTTCCCCCAAAGCAATGGTCGCTGGATCCCCAGGGGTGAACTGTAAGACGATAAAAACAAGAGCGGTTACGCCTAAAATCATTACAGGTAGAACCATTAAGCGACGCCACAGTAATCGGAGTATGATTTCCATTTTTTTCTCCTTAATATAGTTTCACTCCAATTTCAGGGGTTTAACCTACATCGTGAAATTACATCAAAGTAGGGATAATGAAGAGTGAGGAGGTAGGATTAGAAATTTTAATTTAATTAGATTTAAATACCTGATGATATTTGGGGCAGGCATATTCCTGCCCCCTAATTTTACATTGCTCGGATGGGGTAAGCCTCACTCCTACGCAAGCGGTGTAAATTGCAAAAAAATTACTAAATTTGACCGCTTGCAATAAGGCTAATTACGTCCGACACCAATGAAAGATAATCCTGTCGTTGGCAATGGTTGGAAACCTTTAAGTTTGTTTTCACTCCAAGCCGTAGGCAATTTACGATGAACAATCGGGTAAAGCGGAACTTGTTCGGCAATAATATTGATGGCTTTAGCCCAAATGGCTTTGGCATCTACTGGTGTTTTCGCTTGAACAGCTTCATCCAATAGTTTTTGTACTTCTGCATATTCAGGGGTATTCGCCCAGCGGAAACGGCGTTTTGGCCAAACATCACCGCGGTACCACCAGCTTAATAATAAGTCTAAGTCATTACCGAATACGGAAGGATCTCCTGGGGCAATGACAACTTCAAAAGCCCCTTTATCAACATGCGCACTATATAATGCGCCAGATTGTAAGTGTTGTAGGCTAACTTTTACACCTTTCAAACTATTCCAAGATTCTAGGATTAACGGCGCAGATTCTTTCACCCAAGAGTGGTCGGTGGCCAATAATTGGAATTTCAGCTCTTTCACACCCGCTTCAGCAAGCAAGGCTTCAGCTTTGGCTTTATCGTAGTCATATTGTGCCGTGGCTTTGACATAATCTGGGTGGGTATCTTGTACATAAGAGCTTGCCGCTTTGGCATTGCCCCAAAATACAACGTCAATTAGTTTTTGTGTATCTAGCCCATAGTGTAACGCTTGGCGTACTTTCGGATTATTAAACGGCGCTTTTTCACAGTTGAACATTAAGAATAACAAACCGAATGATTGTACGGATTCAACCTTACTTTTACGTTTTAAACGCTCTGCATCTAAATAAGGTACAGATTCAATTGCTTGCACGCGCCCAGATTCTTGAGCGGTCACGCGTGCGGCATCATCAGAGAGTAAGAACCAAGTCATTTTTTCAACAAGAGCAGGATAAAAACCGTTATAAGCTGGGTTTGCCTCAAATACAATACGATCATCTTTGGTGGCAGAGACAAATTTGTATGGACCAGAGCCAATTGGTTTAGCATCAAAGGCAGATTGTCCTGCTTCTACAATGTGTTTTGGTACGATTTTGACGATGGTTAAACGCTCTTTAAATAAGGCGAATGGGTATTTCAACTTAAATTCAACCACTTTATCATCCAGTGCTTTCACTGATTCAATAAAAGGAATGAATTGTGCGAATAGAGAAGCATTGGCTGGATTTAGCATACGCTCAAAGGAATAAACAACATCTTCAGTCGTTACAGGTTTGCCATCGTGGAACAGTGCGCCCTCACGCAGTGTAATATGATAGGTTAGATCATCTTTTTGTTCAGGCTCTTTGGCAGCTAAAGCTAAATAAGGTTGGCGAGTGGCGGGGTGGAGATCGACCAATCCTTCAAAAATATGCAAGTTAGCCGCCAGTGAGGAAGCTCCGCTTGAGGTAAGAGGGTCAAAACCTGTAGAGATGGGATAAGCGATCCCTGCCTCAATGGTAGAACCTGTTGCTGGAGCGGCAAAAACATCTTTAGTGAAAGTGCCTAGCGTACCACTAAAAGCAAAACCAGCACCAACACCTGCCATCAATTTCATAAAATGGCGACGAGATTCGTTAAGTTCGAATTGAGTTTTCATAAATCACTCCATTAGGAATAATAATTAGCGAGCTTAAACAGGCTGCATACCTGTTTATTATTAAATTGGCTACATCATAGGTATAAAAAAATCATTTTTCAAACTTTTTTTTGGAGTTTTGTTTCATTTTGTGACAAGGATCACATTTTTAGAAAAAAAATATGGAGTAAAAATTCAAAAAGATTATACTTTTGTTAAATGTTGTGAATGAGCATTCCGATTTGTATAGCGAATTTTGCTTTGACGGCTTGTACTTTAGCCTAGAAAAACGGGAGTACATTACGTCAGATTTTAGAAAATTACTTATAAAAATAGGGGGAAATATGGACCCAATTCTTTCTCAAATTCAAAATGGTCTCATTGCTTCGTGCCAGCCAGTGGATGATGGTCCGATGGATAAACCTGAAATTGTTGCCGCTATGGCAGCCGCTTCGATTGCAGGTGGGGCGAAGGGTGTACGTATTGAAGGCGTAGATAATTTAAGAGCTGTACGTAAAGTTGTTTCCGCACCGATCATTGGCATTGTTAAACGTGATTTAGCGGATTCGCCAATTCGCATAACCCCATTTTTAGAAGATATTGATGCCTTGGCACAAGTAGGTGCGGATATTATTGCGGTGGATGGCACCAAGCGAGTCCGTCCTGTCAGCATCAAAGAGGCTGTAGAGCGAATCCATTCATTAGGTTGCTTAGCGATGGCGGATTGCTCCAATTTAACGGAAGGCTTATATTGCCATTCGCTAGGCTTTGAGATTATTGGCTCCACTATGTCGGGTTATACAGGCGGTGAAATTCCCAATGAACCAGACTATCAGCTGGTGAAAGATCTGAAAGCGGCAGGCTGTTTTGTTATGGCAGAGGGGCGATACAATACCCCAGAACTGGCGGCGAAGGCAATTCAACTTGGTGCAGATTCAGTAACAGTAGGTTCTGCGCTCACTCGCTTAGAACATATTGTGAGCTGGTTTTCAGCAGAAGTTGATAAGGCGGTGTAGCGTGAATGTGTTATCTATCGACATTGGCGGCACAAAGATAGCAGCGGCATTAGTCAAAAAAAATCAAATTTTCGACCGCTTGCAGATCGAAACACCGCAAGATCAAGATGGTTCGGGAATACAGCAAGTGCTAGCCGATTTGATTACCCATTATCAAAAACAGTTTGATGCCATTGGTGTGGCTTCCACGGGGATCATCAACCACGGCATTTTAACGGCGTTGAATCCGAAAAATTTAGGGGGATTAGCTGAATTTCCGTTACTAGAAAGTCTGCAAAAACATACCGACAAACCAGTGTTTTTGCTGAACGATGTACAAGCAGCAGCCTATGCAGAATATCAATTTCAATCGCAAGAGATAGAGAATTTTGTTTTTATCACTGTTTCCACTGGCGTAGGCGGTGGCATTATTCAAAACGGCATCTTGCTTACTGAACCGCACGGTATAGCGGGGCATATTGGACATACTCTCGCAGATCCCAATGGTTCTCTGTGTGGTTGTGGCAGACGAGGTTGTGTGGAAGCTGTTGCTTCTGGACGAGCGATTGAAGCGGCGACTTCGCTATGGCAAAAGCCTTGTAACCCAAAAGAGGTTTTTGAACGTTTCCGTCAAGGTGACTTACAAGCGGTCGAATTAGTGCAAAAATCTGCAAAAGCGATAGCCAATTTAATTGCCGATCTCGTGATTGGTTTAGATACGCAAAAAGTGGTGCTAGGAGGGAGTGTTGGTTTGGCGGAGGGCTATTTGCCATTGGTAAAACAATTTTTAGATGAACTCCCTCATTTTTATCGTTGCGAGATTGAAGCAGCCAAATCGGGCGCTGATGCGGGATTGCTAGGTGCTGCAGTTTGGGCAGAACATCATTTATCATAAATTCAAAAACATACAAAGGATAAAACTATGAAGAACTTAAAAGGCATTTTCAGTGCATTGCTTGTTTCATTTAATGAGGATGGCTCTATCAATGAAAAAGGCTTACGACAAATTATTCGCCATAATATCGACAAAATGAAAATTGATGGCTTATATGTAGGCGGTTCAACAGGCGAAAACTTTATGCTTTCAACGGCAGAGAAAAAAGAGATCTTCCGTATTGCTAAAGATGAAGCGAAAGATCAAGTTGCTTTAATTGCACAGGTAGGTAGCGTGAATTTGCACGAGTCAATCGAACTTGGTAAATATGCCACCGAACTTGGCTATGACTGCTTATCAGCGGTAACCCCTTTCTACTATAAATTTAGCTTTTCTGAAATTAAACATTATTACGATACTATCATTGCCGAGACAGGCAATAATATGATCGTTTATTCAATTCCATTCTTAACAGGGGTGAATATCGGTGTTGAGCAATTTGGTGAACTCTATAAGAATCCGAAAATTTTAGGCGTGAAATTTACCGCAGGCGATTTTTACTTATTAGAACGCCTGAAAAAAAACTATCCAAATCATTTAATTTGGGCTGGTTTTGATGAAATGATGGTGCCAGCGGCAAGTTTAGGGGTGGATGGTGCAATTGGTTCAACATTCAATATCAATGCCCCTCGCGCTAAACAAATTTTTGAGCTTACTCAACAAGGTAAGTTTAAAGAAGCGGTTGCAATTCAGCACGTGACTAATGATTTAATTGAAGGCATTTTAGCCAATGGTTTATATTTAACCATTAAAGAGATCTTAAAACTTCAAGGTGTGGAAGCGGGTTGTTGTCGTGAACCAATGACAGCGAAAGCAAGTAAAGCACAACTGACGAAAGCAAAAGAACTTTACGAGAAATTTATTAAATAAACGAGCTCTTGTAGCAATAGTGTTTTTAGACGGCGCTGTTGCTACAAGATCGCATATTTTAAATAAGGAGATAATAAAATGCGCCTTGTTCCTCTAGATACTGCCGACCAAGTAGCAGAATGGTCAGCGCAACATATTATCAAACGTATCAAGCAATTCCAGCCAACCGAAACTAAACCCTTTGTGCTAGGCTTACCAACAGGCGCGACACCACTCAAAACCTATAAAAAATTGATTGAACACTATAATGCGGGTGATGTGAGCTTTAGAAATGTTGTTACTTTCAATATGGATGAATATGTCAGTCTTCCTCCTGAACATCCTGAAAGCTATCATCGCTTTATGCACAAGAATTTCTTCCAATATATTGATATTCAACCGCAAAATATCAACTTGCTTAATGGAATGGCAAAAGATATTGATGCTGAATGTGAACGCTACGAAGCAAAAATTCGTTCTTACGGTAAAATCAATCTCTTTATGGGGGGAGTAGGCGAAGATGGACATATTGCCTTTAATGAACCAGGTTCATCCTTAGCTTCTCGCACTCGGATTAAAACCTTGAATGAAGACACTTTAATAGCCAATTCCCGTTTCTTTAATAATGATGTTAATCAAGTACCAAAATTTGCTTTAACCATTGGCGTTGGTACATTGCTAGATGCGGAAGAGGTGATGATTTTAGTAACAGGGCATAAAAAAGCATTAGCTTTGCAAGCAGGGGTAGAGGGGGCTATCAACCATCTATGGACAGTCTCTGCATTACAGATGCACAAACGTGCAATTTTTGTCTGCGATGAGCCTGCAACCCAAGAATTAAAAGTAAAAACAGTGAAGTATTTCAAACAGTTGGAGTTAAATGTAGCAAGATAAATGGGTGCGTTTTGTTATCGTGAGGCAATTATTGCCTATAAGTTTTTCGATAAGTAAATAAAATTTTTGATTTGAACAGGATAATATATATGAAATATGCTTTAACCAATTGTGTGATTTATACGGGCTTTGAAACTTTATATGAACACGCTGTTGTGGTAGAAAATGACCAAATACAAGCGGTCGTTTTTGAACAAAATCTTGCAAAAGAGATTAGAAGAATTGATTTAAAGGGCGCAAATTTAACGGCAGGTTTTATCGACTTGCAACTGAATGGCTGCGGTGGCGTAATGTTTAATGAAGAGACTACTGTCCGCACGCTGGAAATTATGCAAGAGACTAATTTAAAATCGGGTACAACCAGTTATTTGCCCACCTTTATCACGGCTCCTGATGAAGGAATGAAGCAAGCAGTAGCGGTAATGCGGGAGTATTTGGGCAAATATCAAAATCAAGCACTTGGTTTGCATTTGGAAGGTCCTTATTTAAGCCTTGCGAAAAAAGGGGTGCACCGTGCGGAATATATACGTGAAGCAAGCCAAGAAATGGTAGATTTTCTTTGTCAAAATAGCGAGGTGATCACTAAAATTACCCTTGCGGCAGAAAATCCAACCGCTCAATATATTCCGCAGTTTGTCAAAGCGGGCATTATTGTTTCAATTGGGCATTCCAATGCAGATTTTGAAACGACTAAACAAGCTTTTGCCAAAGGTGCCACTTTTGCTACTCACTTGCATAATGCGATGTCGCACGTCACCTCAGGGCGTGATATGGGCGTGTATGGTGCAGTATTGGATAGCAATGAAATCTATACTGGTATTATTGTCGATGGCTTACACGTCAGTTTTCCTAATATCAAAATTGATAAGAAAATAAAGGGAGATAAACTTTGTATTGTGACTGATGCCGTCGCAGCTGCAGGTTCGGATATTGAACAGTTTCAATTTGTCGGCAAAACCGTGTATGTGCGTGATGGCAAATGTGTCGATGCAAATAGCACGCTAGGAGGTGCCGCCATTACGATGATTGAATCTGTACGTAATGCGGTAATAGAAGTGGGGATCCCATTAGATGAAACCTTGAGAATGTGTAATCTCTATCCTGCTAGAGCGATTGGAGTAGAAGATAAACTCGGCTCCATTTCTGCAAAAAAAGTGGCAAATTTGACCGCTTTCACTAATGATTTTAAAGTAGTTGGTGTGGCAGTAAATGGTGAATGGCTGGCATTTTAGAATACAAGGAAGGGCAGAGAAATCTGCCCTTTCGTATGTTAGTCATAAAGACTTTTATCGTTTTTATTGGGGCGGGTTTTGAAACGTCTATGCAACCACATATATTGGCTTTGCGCTTGCATAATTTCATTTTCGACTACTTTATTCATTTTCGTTGCCACAGCAATATCATCCTCGCAATTGCTAAAATCAACCGCAGGGCTAACTTTAACGGTGTAGCCTGAATAATCTTCATTCCGAATCGGGCTAAATGGCACGACAACGGTATTCGGTGCAGAGCGGAGTAGCATTCGGCTGCCGGCCGTAGTGCAAGCCTCTTTCACAGCAAAAAATGGTACGAAAACGCTATTTTTGCGTCCATAATCGTGATCGGGAGCATACCAAATGGTTTCCCCAGCTTTGAGTGCTTTAATCATTCCACGTAAATCGGTGCGATTAAGCATTGCTTTGTTGGAACGAACCCGTCCACGAAACTGAATCCAGTCTAAGAGTGAGTTATCGTTCGGGCGATAAACCCCAATGCCTTGATGATGAAGCCCAACAATTCGTGCGCCCATTTCAAGGGTAAGAAAATGCACCCCAACAAAAAGGATTCCTGTGCCCTCTGGTTGATTTTTGAGGTGCTCTAAACCTTCGACTTTTGACCATTTGAGGATTCGTTGATCTGACCAAAACCATGCCATTCCTGTTTCAATAATTGCCATTCCGACTGATTCGATGTTTTTAGCTATAATTTGCTCTATTTGGGCTGCAGAATAATCAGGAAAGCAAAGTTCTAAATTACGGCGGGCAATACGGATTCGACGCTTACCAAACCCAAACAAGGCAAATAATTTGCCTAAGCCTTTACCAATTCTCACTAAAATGGGATAGGGTAGACATAAAATCAGTTTAAAAATGCCTAAGCCCAACCACAAAAGCCAAAATTTAGGATGCAAAAAGTGCCATTGAAAAGGGGGAATCTGTTTTGTTTCGTTCATTTTAACCACATTTGTAAAGAGAGTTGGGCTAATTATAGTCAAAAAAAAGAAAAAAGTGTTAAGTCGATCACAAAATTGGAAATTAGTTTGAAATTTCACTTGATAATTTGGAGTAAAAGTCATATTTTGGAGTAAACCAAAAACATAAACCTTAACAAGAGGAGCTAAATTATGTCTCTTAATATTTCTAGCAAACAAATGGAAATCACTCCTGCAATTCGCGCTCATATTGAGGATCGCCTCGCCAAATTGGATAAATATCACACTCAACTTATCAATCCCCATTTTATGATACACAAACAGCCTAATAGCTACGAAGTAGAAGCAACGATAGGTAGTCCTTTGGGGGATTTAGTGGCAAAAGCTGATAATGAAGATTTATACAACGCTATCAATGAAGTTGAGAAAAAATTAGAAGGTCAGTTGATCAAGTTAAAAGAGAAAAAAGAACACTAAGTTAATTTTTAAATCCTAAAATAAAAGCCAAACGGAGTAAACATGTTTGGCTTTTTCCTTCATTAGACAAGTGGTTAAATTATAAAAATAGCGGTCCTAACTCTGCTTTAGGAATGCCGAATTGTGCAGGGTAATGGACATCGACCAAATATAGTCCTTCGGCTTTGGCGGTTGGGGCAGCAAGTGTGCGGTCTTTTTGCTCAAGTAGCCATTTTATCCATTCCATGGGTTGCTTGCCTTGCCCCACTTCTATTAGGCTGCCAACAATATTGCGAACCATATGATGTACAAAAGCATTCGCTTGAATATCCACAATGATATATTTCCCCTGACGGCTTACATTGAGATGATGCACATTGCGCCAAGGGCTGTGCGATTGGCATTTAGCCGCACGAAATGCGCTAAAATCATTTTCACCGAGCAAAAATTGCCCTGCTTGGTGCATTTTTTGCTCGTCTAAATCCTCGTGATAATGAGAAACCCCTTTCGGTAAAATCGCAGAACGTAGTTTATTATTAAAAATAATATAGCGATAGCGGCGTGCAGTGGCACTGAAACGAGCGTGAAAATCTTCTGTGACCTCAACAGCCCATTTCACCGCAATATCATCGGGCAAATTTGCATTTACACCAAAGCACCACGCCTGCAGAGGGCGATTGGCGTAGGTTTCAAAATGCACGACTTGTCCTGTAGCATGTACGCCTGCATCGGTGCGTCCTGCACAGAAAATTTCAATTGGTTCGTTAGCAACGACAGAGAGGGCTTCTTCCAACTTTTGTTGTACGCTTGCCACTTCATCTTGACGTTGCCAGCCAAAATAATAGCTGCCGTCATATTCAATGCCTAAGGCAATTTTCATATCGTATTTCCAAAAAAACAAGCGGTCGATTTTTGGCAAATTTTTGCGAAAATCAAACCGCTTGTAATTACTTGTTAATCAATGTTAAGAACTCTTTGCGCGTTTCACGATCTTCTAAGAAGACACCGCCGAAGGCCGAAGTTACGGTATAGCTATTAGTATCTTTTACGCCGCGACATTTCACGCAGAAATGAGTGGCTTTCACATAAACTGCTACATCGTCAGTTTCCAAAATAGTTTGAAAAGCGGTGAGAATTTGTTCGGTAAAACGTTCTTGAACTTGCGGGCGTTGCGCAAAAAATTGTACCACTCGATTGATTTTGGATAAGCCGATCACCCATTTTTTCGGGTAATAGGCAACCGCGACTTTACCATCAATCGTCACGAAATGATGTTCACAGGTCGAAGTCAAGGTAATATCGTCCACCAACACCATTTCGCTCACTTTCATTCGATTTTCAATATTGGTGATTTTGGGAAAGGTGGCATAATCCAAACCGCTAAAAATTTCATCAACATACATTTTGGCTAAGCGACGTGGTGTTTCTTCAAGGCTGTCATCGCTTAAATCTAAGCCTAGGAGCTCTAGCACTGAACGCAGATGTTGTTGAATTTCTGTACGACGAGTATCTTTATCTTTGCTTAAATCAATCGTTGGGGTTTCAATGCCTTTTGCCAATAAGGCTTGTCTAACTTTTTGCGCTTCTTTTGAGATCGGTTTCATAGATATCTTCTCAAGGGCGATTCTTATAAATAGCCATTTAAAATAAAAGGTTGGATTTTAACAAATTGACATCGAAAAAAATAGTCTTAAAATCTAACTATCTATACATAACGATGAGAAAAAGAATGCTTTATCATCATTTTAATCCTGCAATCGTGCCGAATGAACAAAGTGATTTGCTTAGAACGCTGTTTATTTGCAAAAATTTCACCAAATCTGACCGCTTGTTGGGCTTTTCTAGAGGACGTGGAATGACTTGGTTTCTAAATACTCAAGCGGAACTAGGGGTAAATATTGTGCTGCGTCACTATTATCGAGGCGGATTGTTTGGCAAGTTTATCAAAGACCACTTTTTCTTTAGAAATTTAGAGAAAACTCGAGCATATCAAGAGTTTGAATTATTGTGTCAAATGCACCAATGGGAGTTGCCAGTGCCTCGTCCTGTGGCGATTCAAGTCGAAAGAAGTAATTTCTGTTATCGTGCGGATATTATGCTGGAAAGAATAGAAAATACGCGAGATTTAAGTAAATTATTACAAACAGAAAAATTGGCTGCAGAGCAGTATCAGCAAATTGGCAAGTTGATTCGTCAGCTACACGATCATCAAGTACATCATTCTGATTTGAATATTCATAATATTTTGTTGGATGATAATGGCAAATTTTGGCTGATTGATTTTGATAAATGCGGCATTACAGAAGGGGATAGCTGGAAGCAAGATAATTTAGACCGTTTGTTGCGCTCATTCAAGAAGGAACAGGAGCGATTGGGGAGCAAGTTTGATGAAGAAGATTGGCAAAATTTGCTGATTGGTTATCGTCTAGCATAATAAAAGGCGTGAATGCGGAGAGCTCCGTATCACGCCTTTTTAACGTTAGATTGTTGAATGATTATAAATCATCGATCACTACGTAAATTTTATTGACTGGACCGTGTACGCCCACTACTTTGATCAATTCAATATCAGCGGTTGCGCTTGGACCTGAAATGATATTTACACACGATGGCATACGTTCGCCAGCTTGTGCTTTTTCGTGCAAAATTTGGGCTAATTGTGCTACGCGTGGTAATACTTTGCTTTTACGAACCACAACAACCGAGGTAGTTGGTAACAAACTAGTTGAACGACCATTATCTTTGGTTGCAAAAAGCACAATACCACCCGATTCAGCTAAGCCATATTCACCGTGAACGATGCCAATATTAGCCGCTGCCGATTTGGCGATGTTTTCAGCATCTTTGCTGTAATCCCAAATATAGCTATCGGCATATTTTGCTTGAACCGCAGAAGTTACGCCTAAGGCTTCTAAACGCTCATCTTTATTCAATACAATGTTGCCAGCACCATATTTTTCACATACATCCAAAATGGCTTGAGGCACTTCTGCTTCTTTGGTTTCAACCACATCCACCAATAACACTTTAGCGAAGTTCATAAACTCATTGCAAAGATCATTTTGCGACAAATGGGTTAAACGAGTAGTTGGGTGATTATTAACGGGTTCCTCCATTTGATCGGGAACAAACTTGCGTTCACGCCCCATTTTGGCGGCGAGCTTGTTTAAAAATTTTTCTCTATTTTCGATATTCATTTTGTTGTCCTTTGATTTTGCCACTCATTGGTAAAGAGGCGGGAAATTTTACGATCTCATTCTGCAAAAATTTGAGAAAATTTGACCGCTTGCAAATCGCTCTCAGCCCCTCTTTTTCAAAGAGGAGAGCCTGATTACTTACGGTTTTTAAACCATTCACGGAAACTTTCACCCTCAGGGGTTGGAAGATCGCGGGCTTTGGTCCATTCACCTAATGCGCCAGCACTGATTGGCGCTTTACCATTTTTAATCAATTTGCCCATCAATTTTGCCCCAACTTTAACTCCCATATTCCATACCGCAGGGTGAGAGTTGGCAAAGGTAAAGCCTTTGATTTCAAGCTGCTCCAGTTTTGGTGTTCTGCCTTCTTCCACTAATTTTTCACGATGTTTTAGGATAAGTTGTGCCAATGGAATTTTTACAGGACAGACGCTGTTACAGGCATTACAGAGTGAACAGGCGTACGGCAATTCTTTGAACTCATCATAACCACCTAAAAGTGGAGAAATAACGGCACCGATCGGACCTGGATAAATTGAGCCGTAGCCGTGACCACCAATTTGACGGTAGGCAGGGCAAGTATTTAAACAAGCCCCACAACGAATACAGCGTAAAACTTCTTGGAATTCACTTTCTAAAATTGCTGAACGACCGTTATCTACGATCACTAGATGGAAATCTTCGGGACCATCTACTTCACCTTCCAAGCGCGGGCCTGTGAGCCACGTGTTGTAAGCGGTCAATTTTGCACCTACAGCACTACGGCAAAGCATCGTAATCAACACATCCACTTCTTTAAAAGTCGGCGCTAAACGTTCCATACCCATTACCGCAATGTGTGTTTTAGGTACCGTCGTGGCTAAACGTAAATTACCTTCGTTGGTAACTAAACAAACCGAACCTGTTTCTGGTACAGCAAAGTTACAGCCTGAAATACCAATATCTGCGGCTAAGAAGTCTTTACGTAAAGTTTCACGGATGAAAGCATTCATTTCTTCAGGTTGTTCTGTACCTTGGTAGCCGAGCACTTCATTCAATTCTTTACGAATGCGGTGACGATCTTTGTGAATCGCAGGCACCACGATGTGAGAAGGTTTGTCCCCGACGATTTGCAGCAAGTATTCGCCTAAGTCGGTTTCTACCACTTTCATTCCTTCGGCTTCTAATACGTGATTTAGTCCGATTTCTTCAGTAACCATTGATTTAGATTTTACGATGGTTTTGGCTTTTTTCTCTAATGCTACTTTGCGAATATATTCGCTCGCTTCTTCGGCGGTTTCAGCAAAGAAAACTTTCCCTCCGTTTTGAGCAACCTTTTCACTTAATTGATAAAGATAGGCATCTAAATTGGCTAATACGTGGTTACGGAACTGCTTAGAAAGGTCACGCCACTCTTCCCAGTTGCCTAATTCATCCACCATTTTTTGACGATTGGCGCCGATGGTTTCTTGAGCTTTTACCACCGCTTTACGCATAATTTCGTTATGTACTTGTTGCTCAACACGTTGCTTAAATGGAAGCGTGCTAGTCTGTAAATGGCTCATTATGCTTCTCCTTCTTCTTGCATCAACACTTCAGCGATGTGCATTACTTTGACATTTTTACCTTCACGGCTTAAACGACCGCCAATATTCATTAAGCAACTTACATCGGCACCAACTAAATAATCAGGCTCTACTTCTGAAATATTGACTACTTTTTCTGTGACCATTTCACCCGAAATTTCCGCCATTTTCACCGAGAATGTGCCGCCGAAGCCACAGCAAGTTTGTTGGTTATGAATTGGTAATAATTCTAAACCTTTTACATTTTGGAGTAGCGTTAATGGTTCATTTACCACGCCCAATTTGCGAGTTAAGCTGCAAGATGGATGATAGACTGCTTTACCCGTTAAGCGAGCGCCGACATTTTCTACTTTTAATTTATTTACGATAAAATCGGTTAAATCGTAGAAACGATCAGCCACTGTTTGCGCACGTTTTGCCCAGTCAAGCTCTCCAAAACGAGAGAAATATTCTGGGTAGTTTTTAATGGCATAGACACAAGAACCCGCTGGAGCAACGATCGGATAATCATTCACTTCAAAGGTTTCTACCAAGCTTTTCATTCCAGCTAAAGCTTGTTTAGTATAGCCACTGTTGATAGCTGGTTGCCCACAACAACCTTGTTTTTCAAGGAAAATCACCTTGCAACCAAGTTTTTCGAGAAGTAATACACTGTTTTTGGCGACACCCGCTTTCACGATGTCAGCAATACAGGTTACATAAAAGTTTACATTCATAAGAGAATTTCCGTTTTAAATAAGAATAAGAAAAAATTGTATTTAAAAATCTATATAACAACAAAGGAAGCCCTATTGGCTCCCTTTGGATTTGGTAAAATTCTAAGTGAATTTGACCGCTTGTAAAACAACTTTACACGTTATAAAACAAGGGGATGATGGCTAATGCCACAATTGCTGCGATTACACCATAGATAAACATTGGTACTACGGTTTTCTTAATGATCGCGCCTTCTTGGTTTTGAATGTTCAATACCGAGTTTACCGCTACGATATTATTGATACACACCATATTTCCCATCGCACCACCTACAGATTGCAAAGCTAATACTAGGCTTGCAGATAAACCTGTAATTTCTGCGGTGGATAATTGCACGCTACCGAAGGTTAAGTTAGATACGGTGTTGGAACCAGAGAAGAATGCACCTACTGCACCTAAATATGATGCAAAGATGGTCCAGTATTCGCCTGTTGCATCGGCAAAGCTTTTACCAATGATTTTCACCATTGAACCATCCCCCCCTACTAACATCAAGTTCACCATAATCAAAGCACCAACAAGAGCGATCAGTGGATTTTTCACTTGTCTAAAGCTACCTGCAAAGACTTCTTTAGTTTTGCTGCCATTCAATGAGAATAGAGGGATACAAATTAGTACAGTTACCACGAATGGAATTAAGGCTGGCACATAAAGCAATTTATAGCTGCTGTTTACTGATGTGCCATAAATGTTTTTCAAAGAGAAAATTAGCCCGTTACTCACTTCAAATTGACCAAGTGAACCTAGTTGCATCGAGATCCAAGTGGTTGCATCGTTCATCATTGCTTTAAATGGCAATTGTTGAACACGAGTTACAATAAGTAGGGCAATGAGCATACCTGTTGGCATTAATGCTTTAGCTACTTCTTTGCTGCTTACGCTTGAGTTATCTAATGTATTTTCAACTTTCGCTAAACCAATACCTTTGTTAGCTAAAAACACAGAGATAAATAAACCAATTGCACCACCTACTAGAGATGGAAATTCATAGTTTACTTGTGCTAAGAAGAAATATGGAACGACACAGGCAAAGACACTTAAATAAATAAATACAATATTCTGACGAATCTCTTTCCACGAAACAATGAAGCTCAATGCAATCACAGGAATAATTAAGGCCGCAAATGAGTGTATAGTTGCTGTCATTGAACCAATTTCAAGAATTTGATTTTCAGATAAATTTAAAGGACCAAAGCCAAACCAAGTTGGTGTACCCACGGCCCCAAATGACACAGGTACCGAGTTCATTACCAATGCTAAGATTGCAACACGGATTGGTTGGAAGCCCAAACCTACAAGAATCGGTGCAGCAATAGCAGCTGGTGTACCGAAGCCACTCGCCCCTTCAATCATAAACGCAAAAGCCCAACCGATAATCATTAACTGAGCTACTGGATTAGGATTGATCGTTCCTAGCCATTTGCGTAATGTATTGGTTACACCTGATTCTTCTGAAAATCGATTGAATAAGATTGCACCGAAGATAACCGTGACAGGCGTTAAAACGGATATGATGGCAGAGGTTACATTGGCACTTACGATTGAAATGTCTGTGCCGAAATAGATAAGTTGGATAAGTAATACTGATACTGCAATCCAAGGTAGAGCCACATAAGACGGCAAAGCGTTACGTTTCACCATTAAATAAATTAGTAAAACAATAGGAAAAATACTTAAAAATAGAGCCATAAGGTTCACCATTGAGTTTTTGTTTTTGATACATTCAAAAAATTAGTATTTTAGAAATACCAACCGAAGCGGATTGTAATCAACTTATTTAAGAAAGATAGTAGAATGTTAAAGAAATGTGACGTAGATCACGAAATTTATGTGTTTTTGTTTAAAAAATAGATTACAAAAATGTAACATAACTATAAACGGGTATGGTTTGGAGTGCCTAAAAATTTATGTATAATGAATATCTGATTTTATTAAAAAACAAAAATAAATAACGATTTTGTATAAAAATCTGTATAATACTCAAGTTTTATTTCGAAAAAGCGGCGGCTATCAAAAAAACACTAACTTATTACAAGCGGTGATTTTTTAGTGTTTTTTTGCTAGTCGCAGTAGGAAAAGATTTGTAGAGATAAAACAACAATAATAATTTTTAAAGGAAAAACAAATGACTCCAATCGTAAGACAATTTAAATACGGTCAGCATACCGTAACTTTAGAAACAGGTGCAATTGCTCGTCAAGCAACAGCCGCAGTAATGGCTTCAATGGACGATACAACAGTATTCGTCACCGTTGTAGCGAAAAAAGAAGTGAAAGAAGGGCAAGATTTCTTTCCCTTAACCGTAGATTATCAAGAACGCACTTATGCAGCAGGTAAAATTCCTGGTGGCTTCTTCAAACGTGAAGGTCGTCCGTCAGAAGGTGAAACCTTAGTGGCCCGTTTAATCGACCGCCCAGTTCGCCCGCTCTTCCCAGAAGGTTTCTTTAACGAAATTCAAGTCATCGCAACTGTTGTTTCAGTCAATCCTCAAATTAGTCCTGATTTAGTTGCAATGATTGGTGCTTCAGCCGCATTATCATTATCAGGTGTGCCATTTAATGGCCCTATCGGTGCCGCTCGAGTTGGTTTTATTAACGATCAATATGTGTTAAACCCAACAATGGCAGAACAAAAACAAAGCCGTTTGGATTTAGTGGTGGCGGGTACAGATAAAGCTGTGTTAATGGTGGAATCTGAAGCAGACATTTTAACCGAAGAACAAATGCTCTCAGCAGTAGTATTTGGTCATCAACAACAACAAGTTGTGATTGAAAACATCAAAGAATTTGTCAAAGAAGCGGGCAAACCACGTTGGGATTGGGTTGCACCTGAACCAAATACAGCGTTAATCAACAGAGTTAAAACCCTTGCAGAAGCTCGCATTGGCGATGCATATCGCATTACAGAAAAACAAGCTCGTTATGAGCAAATTGAGGCAATTAAAGCAGAGGTAATCGCAACCTTAACCGCAGAAGACGAAACTGTTTCTGAAGGTGCAATCATCGACACCATTACCGCACTGGAAAGCTCAATCGTACGTGGTCGTATTATCGCGGGTGAACCTCGTATCGATGGTCGTACCGTAGATACTGTGCGTGCCTTAGATATTTGCACTGGCGTATTACCTCGCACCCACGGTTCGGCAATTTTCACCCGTGGTGAAACGCAAGCATTAGCAGTAGCAACTTTAGGTACAGAGCGAGATGCCCAAATTATTGATGAATTAACAGGCGAAAAATCAGACCGCTTCCTATTCCACTACAACTTCCCTCCATACTCTGTGGGCGAAACTGGTCGTATCGGTTCGCCAAAACGTCGTGAAATTGGTCACGGCCGTTTAGCAAAACGTGGTGTGTTAGCAGTAATGCCAACGGCAGAAGAGTTCCCGTATGTGGTGCGTGTAGTATCTGAAATCACAGAATCAAATGGCTCTTCATCAATGGCTTCTGTATGTGGTGCTTCACTGGCGTTAATGGATGCTGGTGTGCCAATTAAAGCCGCTGTTGCTGGTATTGCAATGGGCTTAGTGAAAGAAGAAGATAAGTTTGTTGTTCTCTCTGATATTCTCGGCGACGAAGACCACTTAGGCGATATGGACTTTAAAGTGGCTGGTACACGTGAAGGTGTAACGGCGCTGCAAATGGACATCAAAATTGAAGGTATTACGCCTGAAATTATGCAAATTGCTTTAAACCAAGCAAAAGGTGCAAGAATGCACATTTTAAGCGTGATGGAACAAGCAATCCCAGCTCCACGTGCGGATATTTCTGATTTTGCACCACGCATTCACACTATGAAAATCGATCCGAAGAAAATCAAAGATGTAATCGGTAAAGGTGGTGCAACCATTCGTGCATTAACCGAAGAAACAGGCACTTCAATTGATATTGATGATGATGGCACAGTAAAAATTGCCGCAACTGATGGTAATGCAGCAAAAGCGGTAATGACTCGTATTGAAGAGATCGTAGCAGAAGTTGAAGTAAACCAAACCTATAACGGCAAAGTGACCCGCGTGGTGGAATTTGGTGCTTTTGTTTCAATTTTAGGTGGCAAAGAAGGCTTAGTGCATATCTCACAAATCACCGATGAACGAGTCGAACATGTTTCTGACTATTTAGCAGTTGGTCAAGAAGTAAAAGTGAAAGTGGTGGAAATCGATCGTCAAGGGCGTATCCGCTTAACGATGAAAGATTTAAACAACGTCATTTCTACTACAATAGAAAAAGTTTCAACTCAAGAAGAGCAAACGGAAATTTAAACAAAATGTGTCAGCCTCAACTAGGGGCTGATGCCTTTCGTAAGGCTATTTTAGAATGTTACAACTGACTAAAATTTTTCGATTATTGTTTTTAAATTTATTGGCGGTATTTTTCTTATCAGGCTGTATGATTTTCAGTAGCTCTGAAATGATTTCAACCAATAAATTAGCTTTGTCGGAACTTAATCCGCAGTTACGCTTCGAACAGGAAGTAATGTTAGTGCGGCTTAGTCAAGTGCTACAAGAAGCGAAACTTAGCAATAGAGAACGAGCAGAACTCCATTTTGAACGTGGCGTGCTTTATGATAGTTTAGGATTATGGTCTCTAGCTCGTTATGATTTTAATCAAGCAATCTCATTAAATCAAAAAATGGTTGCAGCCTATAATTATATGGGGCTTTATTTATTGCTTGAAGATGATTATGACAGCTCAGTTGATGCTTTTAATGCTGTTCTAGATCTAGATCCTAGTTATGCTTATACCTACCTTAACCGTGGATTAGCATTCTATTATAGTGGTCGATATTCTGAAGCGGAACGTGATTTACTCCATTTTTATGAAGAGGATAAATCAGACCCTTATCGCGCTTTATGGCTTTACTTCAATGATCTTGAATTAAATCCAAAAGAAGCGAAAGCGAATTTAGTTAAACGCTCCAAAAACCTTTCACCAAATTTTTGGGGAGTGAATATAGTTCGTTACTTCTTAGGTGAAATTTCACTAGGAGAACTTCGGGCTAGAATGGATGCACAGGCGCAACCAAATACGGCAAGCTATGCTGAAATTTTAACCGAAACTTATTTTTATCTAGCAAAACAAAAACTCAAATTAAATCAAAAAGATGAGGCAACTAGCTTCTTCCGTCTTGCTCTTGCAAATCAAGTGTTTAACTTTGTTGAGTATCGTTTTGCCTTGTTTGAACTCTCTCAACTTCGCAATAATGAGATTTTAGGTATAGTTCAAGCTAAACCCGCAATTGCTGGGGAATAATTAGGAACGATCAAGCGGTCGAGTTTGTAAAATTTTTTGCAAAAATGACCGCTTGTACTTATTGGGACATTGTTTAAGCATTGATTTGCTTTTTATTTCTTCTTGCCTAACGTCTCCTCACAATTATTATGTTCTATCTTATGATGAGTTATTCATCATTCTTTTTTATGGTTTTTTATGACAACTGAACAAACTCCAAATACCGTGACCTTTGCTGATTTAGGTCTTCCACAATCTATTCTTGATGCCGTAAATGAAATCGGCTTTGTAAGCCCTTCACCGATTCAACAAGAAACTATTCCACATCTGTTAAATGGTCGTGATGTATTGGGTATGGCACAAACAGGTAGCGGTAAAACTGCTGCATTTTCTCTTCCACTTTTAGCACAAATCGATCCTGAGGCTCGTCATCCACAAATGTTGGTTATGGCGCCAACCCGTGAGCTTGCAATCCAAGTGGCGGACGCTTGCGAACAATTTACTAAAAATATGCGCGGTGTGCGTGTGGTGACTGTTTACGGCGGCCAGCGTTACGACATTCAGCTGCGAGCCTTAAAACAAGGCTCTCAAGTAGTGGTAGGAACCCCAGGGCGTATTCTTGATCACATTCGTCGTGGTACTTTAGATCTTTCACAGTTGAAATCTATCGTGTTAGACGAAGCAGACGAAATGTTGCGTATGGGCTTTATTGATGATGTGGAAACTGTCATGGCGGAATTACCAGAAAATCACCAAACAGCGTTATTTTCTGCCACGATGCCAGAGCCAATTCGTCGTATCACTAAACGCTTTATGCAAGATCCACAAGAAGTAAAAATCAAAGCAACCCAACGTTCGGCACCTGATATTGCCCAAAGCTATTGGATGGTCAATGGTTTTCGCAAGAACGATGCGCTCCTTCGTTTTTTAGAGGTAGAAGAATTTGATGCGGCAATTATCTTTACTCGCACCAAAACAGGCACGATAGATATTGCTGAACTTTGTGAACGAAATGGTTTCCGAGCTGCGGCGATCAATGGTGATATGACTCAACAAACTCGTGAACAAGCCCTTGAAAAACTTAAATCAGGGCGTTTAGATATTTTAGTAGCAACAGATGTGGCAGCTCGTGGCATCGACATTGATCGTATCAGCCTAGTAGTAAACTACGATATTCCATTAGATGCAGAATCTTACGTTCACCGTATTGGTCGTACGGGTCGTGCAGGTCGTTCAGGGCGAGCTTTGCTCTTTGTTGAACCTCGCGAACGTCGTTTATTACGCAACATTGAAAATCTCATCAAAAAACAGATTGATGAAGTGCCAGTGCCGAATCACGAAATTTTAATGGCGAAGCGACGTGAAAAATTTAAAGCTCGTATTGAAGCACAACTTGAACATCACGATTTAGAAATGTATCGTGAGTTATTGGAAGATTTATTCACCGCAGATCAAGATCACGAAGAACTCGCTGCAGCAATGATGATGATGTTGCAAGAGAAACAAAAACTCATTCTGCCACCCGATCCTGTCATTAAAAAAGGTCGAGAGCGTGATGAACGCAGAGGCGAACGCAGCGGACGAGATGAGCGTCGTAGTGGTCGCGAACACCGTAATAATAATAGTGTTACGATGGATTTATATCGCATCGAAATTGGTCGTGAAGATGGAGTAGAAGTGCGTCATATCGTCGGTGCCATTGCCAACGAAGGTGACATCAGTAGCCGCTATATCGGACATATTAAACTGCACGACACCTACTCAACTATCGAGTTACCGCAAGGTATGCCAAACCATTTGGTGCAACATTTTGCACAGAAAGCTCGCATTCTAAACAAACAAATGCAAATGAGCTTACTGGGAGCAGCCGATAAAGCGAATAGCAATCCGTTTGAAGCTCGTGGGCGTAGAGGTCGTGAAGAGCGCCGCAATGATCGTGGCTTTAATGATCGCAAAAAGGGCGGTTTTAAAGAGAAACGTTTTTCAGATCGCGGTCGTCGTTAATTCATAGTCTAATCGTGTTAGGCTCTACAGTTGCAGCCCCTTTGGGGCTGTTTTTATAGACTTTTATGTTTTTGAAAAGATCTTTTAATTTTTCACCGCTTGCAATTTCTGATCTTGATGAGCAAATGATGAGCTATGCCTTGGTATTAGCCGATAAAGCAGAAGCGATGGGAGAAATTCCAGTTGGGGCAGTGTTAGTTGATAAAGCGGGCAATATCATCGGCGAAGGTTGGAATCAAGTAATTGCTTTAAGCGACCCAACGGCGCACGCTGAAATAATGGCGATTCGTCAAGCAGGCGAAAAATTGCAGAATTACCGCCTGTTGGATTGTACGCTTTATGTGACGCTAGAACCTTGCCCAATGTGTGCTGGAGCAATTTTGCATAGTCGTATTGGGCGTTTAGTATTTGGCGCCACCGATTATAAAACAGGAGCGGTTGGTTCACGTTTTCATCTATTTGAAGATTACAAAATGAATCATTTGCTGGAAATTCGAGGTGGAGTAATGCGAGAGCGGTGTAGCCCAAAAATCAGTGATTTTTTCAAAAAAAGACGGGCAGAACAGAAAGCTAAAAGCAACGAATAAGGCGAGGATTCCACGCCTATCTTCTTTAAATCATCGCTAAGAACAGTCGCATAATCCGATTATTGGCAGTCAATTCAGGATGAAATGAGCAAGCCAATAAATTGCCTTGTTTTGCCAATACGATATTGTCGTCAATTTCAGCTAACACTTCTACTTTTTCTGCATCAATCTGCGTGATATAAGGGGCGCGAATAAATACCGCAGGGAAAGGTTGTGTTAATCCTTTCACCGTTAAATCTGTTTGAAAGCTATCCACTTGTCGCCCAAAAGCATTACGTTGTACATGCATATCCATCAAATTAAGATGACTTTCTTCGCCACCTTCAATCTGCTTAGCTAACAAAATCATTCCTGCACAGGTGCCGAAAATGGGCTTATTTTGGGCTGAAAAAGCACAAATTGCGTCGATAAAGCCATAAAGTCGCATTAATCGTCCTATCGCAGTGCTTTCGCCACCTGGTAAAATCAGGGCATCGCAAGCAGTGAGATCTTCGACTTTTTTAACCGCTATCGCTTTCGCACCTAGCGACTGGATTTGTGCTAGATGTTCACTTATTGCACCTTGTAGTGCTAAAACACCGACAGTGAGATTTGCAAAATTTTTCATTTTTTCTACCGCTTGCAATTACCAACCACGTTCTTGCATACGATCTTCTTGGCAAAGTTTGCTAATTTCTAAGCCTCGCATTGGTTCGCCTAACTCTTCGGATAAGCGACCGATTAGATCGTAATCTTGATAATGGGTAGTTGATTGCACAATCGCTCGGGCAAATTTTTCAGGATCTTGCGATTTAAAAATGCCTGAACCGACAAACACACCGTCCGCCCCCAACTCCATCATTAACGCTGCATCGGCAGGGGTTGCTACGCCACCAGCAGCAAAATTAACCACAGGTAAACGTCCTAACTCTTTGATTTGTAAAAGTAATTCAAAGGGAGCACCTAAATTTTTAGCTTCGGTCATTAGCTCGTCGATATTCATATTAACCACTTTACGCACTTGGGCATTCACTTTACGCATATGGCGAACCGCCTCCACGATGTTGCCTGTGCCAGGCTCACCCTTGGTACGCAGCATTGAAGCCCCTTCGCCGATGCGACGTAATGCTTCGCCCAAATCACGGCAGCCACAAACAAACGGCACGGTATAATCGCTTTTGAGCAGATGAAATTCCTCATCAGCTGGGGTTAGCACCTCGCTTTCGTCGATATAATCCACGCCCATTGCTTCCAAAACACGGGCCTCAGTGATATGTCCGATACGAGCTTTCGCCATCACGGGAATTGAGACTGTTTCCATTACTTCTCGCACAATTTTCGGATTTGCCATTCGAGCCACACCGCCAGCGACTCGAATATCTGATGGCACACGTTCTAACGCCATTACCGCTACAGCCCCAGCCGCTTCAGCAATACGAGCCTGTTCGGCATTGACCACATCCATAATCACGCCACCTTTTTGCATTTGTGCCATACCACGTTTTACTACGTCTGAACCTAAAATTTTGCTCATTTTGTTTTCCTTTTGAAATGAAATTGAAAAAGTAACGGTATTTTGCAAAAAATCAGGTATGATAAAAAGGGTCAAAATTAAACAATTTAATGAGGTCAGTTAAATGGAGAAATGGAGTTATCTTTTAGATAAAAGCGAAAAAACGCCTCTGTACATACAACTTTATCAACAAATCAAGCGGTCGATTTACGATCAAAAATTACAAAAAGGCGATAAGTTACCTTCCAAGCGCTCTTTACGTGAGTGGCTACAAATTAGTCAAAATACCATCGAAAGTGCTTATGCACAGTTAATTGCCGAAGGTTACATTGAATCCAAACCAAAAAGTGGTTTTTTTGTCTGTTTTCAAGCAGAGCTAGGACTTCCCGAAAAAATAGCAAAAAAATCAGCAAATTTAACCGCTTGTAAGCAGGTAGAGAAGTATGAAATTGACTTTGATCCCAATCGAATTGATAGCGAGAATTTTCCGATTCATATTTGGAAAAAATGTGCGGCGTATCGGCAAACAGATTTTTTAAATATGGGTGAAAAACAAGGTGATTTTTATTTAAGGGAACAGATTAGTGATTATTTAAGTTCCGCTCGAGGTGTGGATTGTGAACCTAAACAAATTATTATTGGAGCAGGGGTAGAAAGCTGTATGCAACAGTTGATTCTATTATTTCAGAAAATCAATCCACATTTTACTTATGCAATGGAAAGTTATGGTTATGCCACGGTTGAAAAATTACTTAATTTATATGACAAACAAGCAGTTAAAATTCCAATAAATAATGTAAAAGAAAACAAGGAAAATAATCAAATTGACTTTGAATTTTTAACTAAAAATAAAATAAATATTGCTTATTTAACCCCTAATCATCTTTATCCTTTTGGGCAGAGTTTGACCATTGGAGAACGGCAGAAATTGCTTGAATGGGCGAATGAAACTTCAGATCGTTTTATTATTGAAGATGATTACGACAGCGAATTTCGCCATCGAGGTAAGCCAATTCCAGCTTTGCAAAGTTTGGATCAAAACGATAAAGTAATCTATCTAGGATCTTTTTCTAAATTACTGATGCCTTCCTTACGTATTACATTTTTAGTGTTGCCAAAAGCATTATTATCACTTTATCAGCAACATTGCTATTTTTTTAATTCACCGGTTTCTCGTTTAGAACAACAACGATTAGCGAATTTTATCCAACAAGGCGAATTTACTAAACATATTAACCGAATGCGAAAAATATATCGCCGAAAAATGGAATTGGTTTTATCATTGCTAAATAAGCAAAAGATAAAAATAAGAACTTATGGCGAACACTTAGGCTTTTATTTATTGCTAGAATTAATAGAAGAAAAACGGCATTTAAAGGAATTAACAGAACTGGCTAAAAAAGCAAAAATTAAAATTTATCCAATGCCAATAGAAAATAGAAAATTGTTTATTTTAGGCTTTGGGCATTTAAGTGAAGAGCAAATAAAAAATGGCATAGACCAATTATTGGTAGCGTGGGCATAAAGCCCACGTCCTTATTCTAAAAACTCTTCCAACAATTCATTCAAAAACAATTTGCCTTGCTGGGTAATTTGCCAGTAATCGGCAGTTTCGGTGATATAGTTTTTGCCCAATGCCCAATCCATTGCTGGACGAACAATCTCAGGATCTAATCCCGTATAAAACGCAAATTCCTGCTTTGGAGTGGCTTCCAGTAGGCGAAAGCGGTTCATAAAAAATTCAAATGGACGATCATCTAATTCAATTAATTCCTTGTTATACAAGTATTCGCCGCGCATATAGCCTTTTGGGTGTTTGGTTTTGCTGAAACGGTAAATTTCGCCTGTTGGGTAGGAAATTTTGCTGTGTGCACCGCAACCAATCGCCAAATAATCGCCAAATCGCCAGTAATTGAGATTGTGCTGGCACTGGTAACCTTTTTTCGCATAAGCTGAGGTCTCGTATTGTTCGTAACCTGCTTCGGTTAAAAGTTTATGTCCTTGCTCGAAAATTTCCCACAGCTCATCATCATTAGGCAGAGAAGGCTTACGGTAATAGAACATCGTATTTGGCTCAATCGTCAGCTGATACCAAGACAAATGTGGCGGATTGAGAGAAATTCCTGTCTCTAAATCGCTTAGTGCTTGTTTAATCGATTGATTTGGTAAGCCGTGCATTAGGTCGATATTGAAGCTCTTCAGCCCCGATTTTGCAGAATTTTGAGCAAATTTAACCGCTTGTTTCGCTTCATTACTGTCGTGAATTCGCCCTAATTTAAGCAGTTTTTCAGGCTCAAAACTTTGAATCCCCATTGAAATACGAGTCACGCCACCTTGTGCATAGCCTAAAAAACGTTCTGCTTCTGCCGTACCAGGGTTGGCTTCTAAGGTAATTTCAAGGTTTGGCTCAAAGGCAATACGCTTTTCTACTGCTGCTAACAAATGCGCAATCCCTTCCGCAGAAAAAAGGCTTGGTGTGCCGCCGCCGATAAAAATCGAATGAATTTTACGATCGCCAATGGCTGCCTTGTAAGCGGTCAAATCTTGCGACAAATCTGCAAGTAGATGTTCGATATATTCTTTTTCAGGAATCAGCCCTTTTTGAGCGTGGGAATTGAAGTCACAATAGGGGCATTTCTGCACGCACCAAGGAATGTGGATATATAAGCTAAGCGGAGGGAGAACTAAATTCACGTTTATTACCTTTAACAACAAAAGGGCGGGTATAAACCCGCCCCTACAGTGTCGCTATTGTATCATTAATTATTATTTACCCCAAACTTCTTCGGTAATGTCTCGAATGAAATCAAGTTTTGCCCATTGTTGTTCTTCAGTCAGAATATTACCTTCTTCGGTTGAAGCAAAGCCACATTGTGGGCTTAGACAAAGTTGATTGATATCCACATATTGTGCTGCTTCTTTAATGCGAGCGATGATATCATCACGCTTTTCTAATTCACCATCTTTGGAAGTAACCAAACCAAGCACCACTTGTTGATCTTTGATAAAGCGTAATGGTTTGAAGTCGCCTGAACGATCTGAATCGTATTCCAAGAAGAAGCCATCAACACGGCAAGTGCCGAATAGTGTTTCCGCCACAGGCTCATAACCACCCGCCGAGAACCACGTTGAGCGGAAGTTACCACGGCAGATGTGCATAGTGATCGCAATATCGTCCGCTGGTTTGTTATCGACGATTTTATTTACCATATAAACGTAATCTTTTGCCACTTGCTCTAAGTCAATGCCACGGGTTTTGTAAGTCGCACGTTTATCTTCTGCACAAAATTCGCCCCAACTGGTGTCATCTAATTGTAGGTTACGGCAACCCAATTTGTAGAATGCGTGCATTGCTTTGATATAGGCGTCAGCAATGTCATCTAATAATTGCTGATTATTCTCTTTGTAGCGATCGATTGGCTGATAATTTTGCTCACGATACACGCAGACAAGATGTAGCATTGAGGGCGACGGAATGGTTAATTTTACTTCGCTTTCACCAGCAATTTGCTGCAAGGAGCGGTAATGTTCAAGGAAAAGGTGGTTTTCAGGAAAATCAACTTTACCGACTAAACGTACAGATTTAGGACGAACATTAGCATGCTTGAATTGTACAGGGAATTTTTCGGGCTCATATTCTTGCACGCCATCAAGGGCTGCTAAGAAGTCTAAATGCCAGAAAGTACGACGAAATTCGCCGTCGGTGACAGCGTGCAAACCAACTTTTTTCTGTTGTTCAACCAATTTTGCAATTTCTTGATCTTCAATGTTTGTCAAATCCGCACAAGAAATATCGCCACAAGCACAAGCTGCACGCGCAGATTTAATCTTATTGGTTCGCAGAAAACTGCCCACAATATCAAAACGATATGGCGCAGAAGTACGTTGAGTTGCAGTTGGGAATAATTTAGACATTTTAACCTCCTCACTCTTAAATTTCGTTGCTGGTATTCTATTTAAAATCTAACAATAGAAAAGCGAAAGATTTTCCTATTTTTTATGAATTAAATTCATAATGTATAAAAATGGACAAATATCCACGAATAAGCGAAAATAACGCCATTTTTTGTGTCTAGTAAAGAAACAATGAGCAACGAACTGATGAACTACGAAGGTGTTGAGCAAATGCCGATTAAGCATTTCACCGAGAATGCTTACCTTAACTATTCAATGTATGTAATTATGGACAGGGCATTGCCGTTTATTGGCGATGGCCTGAAACCTGTACAACGTCGTATCATTTATGCGATGTCGGAACTGGGGCTAACTCCATCGGCGAAATATGCCAAAGCGGCTCGCACGGTCGGTGATGTATTGGGTAAATTCCATCCGCACGGTGACACCGCTTGCTATGGCGCAATGGTGGGAATGGCACAGGATTTTACTTTTCGTTATCCGTTGGTAGATGGGCAAGGTAACTGGGGTAGCCTAGAAGATGGCGCCGCCGCCTATCGTTATACTGAAGCGCGTTTAACTAAAATTGCTGCGATCCTGCTGTCTGAGTTAGATCAAGGCACAGTGGATTTCAAACCAAATTTTGATGGCTCAAAGACAGAGCCCGTCACACTTCCATCTCGCTTGCCGCATATTTTACTTAACGGATCGACCGGGATCGCCGTTGGTATGGCGACTGACATTCCACCGCATAACATCAATGAACTAGCGGAAGCCAGCATGATGTTACTGGATAATCCGAAAGCAACTTTGGAAGATTTGCTGACTGTGGTACAAGCCCCTGATTATCCAACCAATGCGGAAATTATTACACCGAAAACGGAAATTGCCAAAATGTATGAGCAGGGCAAAGGTTCGATCAAAATGCGTGCTGTGTGGAAGAAAGAAGAGGGCGAAATCATTATTACTGCACTTCCGCACCAAACCTCACCGTCAAAAGTGGTGGAGCAGATTGCCACCCAAATGCGCAATAAAAAATTGCCGATGGTGGATGATATTCGCGATGAATCGGATCACGAAAACCCAATTCGTATCGTGATTGTGCCACGTTCTAATCGGATTGATTTTGACGGCTTAATGGGGCATTTGTTTGCCACTACGGATTTGGAAAAAAGTTTCCGTGTCAATATGAATATGATTGGCTTAGATGGTAAGCCCGCGGTAAAAAATCTGCAGACGATTTTAAGCGAATGGCTTACTTTCCGTCGTGCTACAGTTACTCGTCGCCTAAGTTACAGATTATCGAAGATTTTAGACCGCTTGCATATTCTTGAAGGCTTGATGACAGCTTATCTCAACATTGATGAAGTGATTGAGATCATTCGTAATGAAGATGATCCGAAAGCGGAGCTAATGGCACGTTTTAATTTGAGTGATATTCAAGCCGAAGCAATTTTAAATTTGCGTTTGCGCCATTTAGCGAAACTGGAAGAACACGAATTGCAAGCGGAAAAGGACAAACTGGAAAAAGAGCGTGATGAATTACAGCTAATTTTAAGTTCGGAACGTCGTTTAAATACGTTGATCAAAAAAGAAATCCAAGCGGATGCCAAAGAATTTGCTAGCCCTCGCCGTTCGCCATTGGTGGAACGAGAAGAGGCAAAAGCAATTGCCGAAAGTGATTTGACCCCAACCGAAGATGTGACGGTGGTTTTGTCAGAAAAAGGCTGGGTGCGTTGTGCCAAGGGTCACGACATTGATGTAGAAGCGTTAAGTTATCGGGCGGGTGATGGTTATCTTGCTCACGCCCGTGGTAGAAGCAATCAGCCTGTGGTATTCCTCGATAGCACAGGACGCGCCTACGCTTTAGATCCGACTTCATTGCCATCCGCTCGTTCACAAGGTGAGCCAATCACAGGCAAAATCAGTTTGCCAGAAGGGGCAAGAGTTCAACAAGTCTTGATGGCAAATTCGGAGGCACAAATTTTAATGGCTTCGGATTCTGGCTATGGTTTTATCTGTACTTTTGAAGATTTAGTGGCGCGCAATAAAGCTGGAAAAGCGGTCATTTCTTTAACCGAGAATGCCAAAGTGTTGCCACCGCAAATTATTGACAGTATGGATGAGGTTTCACTGGTAGCAATGAGTTCGGTGGGCAGAATGTTAGTCTTCCCACTCACAGAATTGCCAACATTGGCTAAAGGTAAAGGCAACAAGATCATCAATATTTCAGCGCAAGCCGCGAAAGAGGGCAATGAATTGTTGGCAAGATTACTCTTGATTAAGCCGAATCAATCGTTGCTATTTATATCAGGCAAACGTAAAATCACCCTGAAACCAAGCGATATTGACAACTACCGTGGTGAACGCGCCAGAAAAGGTTCACAGCTTGTGCGAGGCTTAAGTACGACAGCAACGGTGGAGATTGTTGAATAGGTGTTTTTATACGTGACGTTAGCGCAAGGTTCTAGCCTTGCGCTTCATTGGGAGGTATATATGAAATTATTTTTATGTTCTCATTTTGCAAAAGTAGGTACTTTATTAACAGATGAAGCAGCAGGAAAAAATGTTGTTTTTATACCAACAGCTTCAATAAATGAAGAGTATAAAGGATATGTTGGTTCAGCTCGAAAGTTATGGAAAAAAATGAAGGCAAATATTTTAGAGATTGAGATTTCATCAACACCAATCAATGAAATTCATAAAGCCTTTGAAAATGCCGATATAGTTTATTTTACTGGGGGAAACACCTTTTTCTTAATTGACCAAATGAAGAAAACAGGAGTCGATGAATTAGTAAAAACACATTTAAATGCTGGTAAGCTATATGTAGGAGAATCTGCAGGAGCAATAATTTGTGCGAAAGAAATCTCGTATATAAAACTAATGGATGAATTACCTGAAGATTTTTCACAGAAAGATTACTATGGATTAAGTTTAATTGATTTCTATGTTGTTCCTCATTATCAATGTCCTCCCTTCATGCAATGTACCAAACAAATTCTTAAAGAATATTCTAATTTAGACATAGAAGCGATCAGTAATACCGAAGCAATTATTGTTGAAAATGGAGAAAAAAGAAAAATAAGTATATAGAGTAGATAAGGACATTACGAATATTTATGGCTACACACAAAGCGTATTATATTTTTACTTCAAATTTGCAAATTTTGCTGAAAATCTAACCGCTTGATCTTTTATTCCTTATAAACTGAATTTTCCGCTTGCTATTTCGATAAGTTTAAATTATCTTTTCTGTACTACTTTAATAGTACATTAAATCAAAATTTAACAGAGGAATTTATTATGAAACTTCATCAAACCTTATTCGCTGTAGCACTTGGCGCATTTTCATTAAATGCGGTAGCAGAAGCAGTTAAAAATGTTGCAATTACCGCCATCGTTGAGCACCCTGCTTTGGATACCATTCGTCAAGGGGTGATCGATGAATTGGCAAAACAAGGTTTTAACGACGGTAAAAATATCAAAATTAACTACCAATCTGCCCAAGGCAGTACCGCCACAGCAGCACAAATTGCCCGCAAATTTGTGGGTGAAAAGGCAGATATTATTATCCCTATTTCGACTCCTTCGGCGCAGCCTGTAGTGGCAGCAACGAAAACTATTCCTGTGGTTTATTCGGCCGTCACTGATCCTGTGGCAGCGAAATTAGTTAAATCGTGGGAGCCAAGTGGCACAAATGTGACAGGCATTTCAGATCATCGCCCACTGAAACCGCAGCTTGACTTAATTCAACAAATTCTGCCAAATGCGAAAGCGATTGGCTATGTGTATAGCGCAGGCGAAGTCAATTCTTCTATTGTATTAAAAGAACTTGAAGCTGAAGCGGCAAAAGTTGGCTTAAAAGTGGTGCCTGTGGCGGTGCAGCGCAGTGCGGATATTGGCACGGCAGCGCGTAGTTTGGCAGGTAAAGTCGAGGGCATTTATATTTCGGAAGATAATGGTGTGGTGTCAGCTTATGAAGCGTTACATAAAGCGGCACTAGAAATTAAAGTCCCCGTGATCGCCTCCGATCGTGATACGGTAAAACGTGGAGCCTTGGCAGCCTTTGCGGTGAATCAATATGATATTGGTGTGGCAACAGGCAAAGTGGCGGCACGAGTGTTAAAGGGTGAAAAAGCAGGTTCTATTCCAACCAGTGAAGTGAGTCAAATGGAGCTTTCAATCAATGAGAAAACCGCCAAAGCACTAGGTCTGAGCTTACCTGAGTCAGTGACTAAACAGGCAAAAGAAACTTTCTAATTGGTAAAAAACAGCTCGGATCAGACCGCATGTGTGCAATTTCTTCGCAGGAATTTGCATACAAGCGGTCATTTTTTCGGTATAATTTGCGAGTTTTTAAATCTCGATTTAATTCAAAGAGGAATCACAATGAGTTTTTTAATTGGCAAACGCATTTTAATCACAGGCTTAGCAAGCAACCGTTCAATCGCATATGGTATCGCAAAAGCAATGAAAGCACAGGGCGCAGAACTGGCTTTCACTTATTTAAACGACAAATTACAACCACGTGTGGAAGAATTTGCTAAAGAATTTGGTTCAGACATCGTATTGCCATTAGATGTAGCAACAGATGAAAGCATCACCAATTGTTTTGTTGAATTAAGCAAAAAATGGGACAAATTTGACGGCTTCGTGCACGCAATTGCCTTTGCACCAGGTGACCAATTAGATGGCGACTATGTCAATGCGGCAACTCGTGAAGGCTATCGCATTGCACACGACATCAGTGCTTACAGCTTTGTGGCAATGGCACAAGCAGCTCGTCCATACTTGAACAAAGATGCCGCACTATTAACCCTTTCTTACTTAGGTGCAGAACGGGCAATTCCTAACTACAACGTAATGTGTTTAGCAAAAGCCTCGCTTGAAGCGGCAACTCGCGTAATGGCAGCCGATTTAGGTAAAGACGGTATTCGCGTTAATGCGATTTCAGCAGGCCCAATCCGTACACTTGCAGCATCAGGTATTAAAAACTTTAAGAAGATGCTTGCCGCTTTCGAACATACCGCCGCATTGCGTCGTACTGTGTCGATTGAAGATGTGGGCAACTCCGCCGCCTTCTTATGCTCAGACTTAGCTTCAGGCGTAACAGGTGAAGTGTTACACGTCGATGCAGGTTTCAGCATTACCGCAATGGGCGAATTAGGTGAAGAGTAATTTTTGCTTGATTATGACGGACGCAAAGGCGTCCGTTTTTGTTTGCAAATTTATTGATAAATTTAACCGCTTGTTACTAAATTCCGCTATAATCCTTCGGTCTTTCGCTGCATTTTGCAGCTTTTATTTTTTTAATTCAAACAAGAAATTATGTTCAAAAACAATCCAATGTTGGCGCAACTTAGCCAGCTAAAACAACAAATCGAAGCCAGTAAAGAATATGTTGAAGGGCGAGTAAAAGCCTCAGATAAAGCCTTTGGTTTTTTAGAAGGCGAAAAAGAGAGCTTTTTTATTCCACCGCTAGAAATGAAGAAAGTGATGCACGGTGATAGCGTGAAAGCGGTGGTGAAACGTGAAGGTGATAAAGCCAGCGTAGAATTAGATTCATTGCTTGAGCCAATGTTAGATCGGTTTATTGCACAAGTGCGCCTGAATAAAGAAGGCAATCTACAGTTATTAGTGGATCATCCGAATATTAAACAGGCAATTCCAGCTAATACACATAAAAAAGTGACGGAAAACTTAGCCGATGGCGATTGGGTGGTAGCGCAACTTAAAACCCATCCATTGCGCGATGATCGTTTTTTCTTTGCTCAGGTTACGCAATTTATTTGTAAAGCGGACGATAATTTTGCCCCGTGGTGGGTCACTTTGGCTCGTCACGAACAGCCGCGTGAACCTGTGGCAAATGAAAAAAGCTACGCATTGCACGATGAGTTAGAGCGGCAAGACCTTACGGAACTTTATTTCACCACCATTGATAGTCCAAGTACGCAAGATATGGACGACGCCTTATTTATTGAGCCCATTTCTGAAAATGGCACACAAATAGGCTGGCGTTTAGTGGTGGCAATTGCTGATCCAACGGCTTATATTTCTGAACATTCCGCTATTGAAAAAGCAGCTCGCCAGCGCTGTTTTACTAACTATCTCCCTGGATTTAATATTCCAATGTTGCCAAGAGAATTGTCGGATGATCTTTGCTCGCTAGTATCCAATGAGAAACGCCCTGCATTGGTGGCTTTTATTGAAACGGATTTGGCAGGTAATATCACGCAAGAAGCGGAATTTACTTCCGCTTGGGTGGAGTCTAAAGCTAAATTGGCGTACGACAATGTTTCCGATTATCTTGAGGGTGTACAAAATGCGTGGCAGCCTGAAAATGCAGCCGTGAAACAACAGATCGACTGGTTGTACCAATTTACCCAAGCTCGGATCGAATGGCGTAGCAAAAATGCCTTATTATTCAAAGAGCAGGGCGATTATTCATTTGAATTGAACGAAGATGGCTCGGTGCGTGATATTCACGTGGAATATCGCCGTATTGCTAACCAAATGATCGAAGAATCGATGATTATCGCTAATATTGCTTGTGCGAAATTCTTGGCGGATAAAGCAAAGACAGGGGTATTCAATACACATAGCGGCTTTGACCCGAAAAACTTGGAAGCAGCAAAAAACTTCTTAGTGAACACGCTTACAAGCGGTCAAATTTCCGAAGAAATTTACCAAAAATTCAGTGTAGAACGTTTAGCTACGCTTGAGGGCTATTGCGAAATGCAACGTACGGTACGAACCTTTGATGAAGCTCAATCTTCGCCATTTTTGGAATTGCGCTTACGCCGTTATCTCACTTTTGCCGAGTTTAAAAATGAAGCAGCACCGCATTTTGGCTTAGGTATTAGCCATTATGCGACTTGGACTTCGCCAATTCGTAAATATGGCGATATGGTAAACCACCGTTTAATCAAGCAAGTGCTGAAAAATGAACAACCCAAAACGGTAGAAGAAAGTGTACTAGAACGTTTGCAAGAAGCACGCCGTCAAAATCGGTTGGTGGAGCGTGATATTGCGGATTGGCTCTACGCTCGCTACTTGTTCCCAATGGTTGAGCAGAATGTTGAATTTGAGTGCGAAGTGGCTGATGTTTCTCGTGGTGGCTTGCGTGTGCGAGTCATCAAAAATGGTGCTTCGATTTTTGTTCCATTCTCAACCATTCATGACAACAAAGACGAAATGGATTTCCGCTCAGAGGAAATTGCGCTTTATATTAAAGGCGAAAAAGCCTACCAAATTGGGCAGGAGGTTAAAGTTAAATTAGCAGAGGTGAAGCCAGAAACACGTTCAATTGTGGGGAATTTAGTTAAATAGTAAAAATGGATATGCTGTTGTCCGTTTTGGCAAGATTCTCATAAATTTGAGCCCGATATTTTTTTAGACTGAGGTATAAATGTTTAGCATAGTAAAAAAGGCGATCAATCAATTATTGAGATTTAGTATTGATGTTAAAAATCGTCGGCGTTTAACTAATCATTCAATGTCAGTTATCTCGATTAACTGTAATGGTGCATTTATTTTGCACGATTTGGGCGAGCAATTTCGTTCGCCTTTTGTGAATCTTTATTTAGAGCCTGCCGATTTTCTGAAATATTTGCAAAATATGGCGCATTATATGCAAGCCGATTTGGGCTTTATCCAAACCGATAAAGCTTATCCTGTTGGGAAACTAGATGATTTAACCATTCACTTTATGCATTATCATTCCGAACAAGAGGCGAAGGAAAAATGGGAAGCGCGAACTAAACGCATTAACCGAGATAATTTATTTATTATGATGACCGATCGTGATGGCTGCAGTTACAAAAATTTAGCAGAATTTGACCGCTTGTCATTTAAACATAAGGTGGTTTTTACTCATAAGCCATATCCAGAACTGAAATCGGCTTTTTATATCAAAGGTTTTGAAGCTGATTCCCAAGTGGGGGATTTATACGAATTTTCAGGTTGGAATGGGCAAAAATTCTACGATCAGTTTGATTATGTAAGTTGGTTCAATCTGCAAAATGAAAAAGGTTAAACTTATCACTTGAATAGCGATAATTTACCCTTATTATGCTAAACTAACAATTTAAAAACAGATGAGAAACAGAGAAGGTAATGGGCAGAAAGCGTAGTGCAAGTTCCTCTCGTTGGTTAGCGGAACATTTTAAAGACCAATTCGTGCAAAAAGCACACAAGCAAAAATTACGTTCTCGAGCGTATTTCAAACTAGATGAAATTCAACAAACTGATCGTTTGTTTAAAGCAGGAATGACGGTGGTTGATTTAGGTGCAGCGCCAGGTGGCTGGTCACAATATGCGGTCACCCAAATTGGTTCAAAAGGACGAATTATTGCCTGTGATATTTTGGATATGAATCCTATCGTCGGCGTGGATTTCTTACAGGGAGATTTTCGAGAAGAAGCGGTATTAAATGCCTTGCTCGAAAAAGTGGGAGATGGTTTGGTTGATGTGGTAATGTCGGATATGGCGCCAAACTTCAGTGGTATGCCATCGGTAGATATTCCACGTGCAATGTATTTAGTCGAATTAGCATTAGATATGTGTCGTCAAGTTTTAGCTCCCAAAGGAAGTTTTGTGGTGAAAGTATTCCAAGGTGAAGGTTTTGATGAATACCTGCGTGATATACGTTCAATGTTTAGTACGGTAAAAGTACGCAAACCAGAGGCTTCACGTGACCGTTCCCGTGAGGTGTATATCGTGGCAACAGGGTATAAAGGATAATTCAAATTAGTATATAGAGGGCTGTATTTTGAATGATTTTGTGAAGAATATTATTCTTTGGGTGGTTGTTGCAGTTGTAATGATGACCGCCTTTGAGGGCTTTTCCAGTTTTGGGAATGCTGGTACCAATAGAGTGGCATATTCAACTTTCTTAAACGATATAAAAACCAACTCGTTAAAAGAAGTCGAGTTTAAGCAGGATGATGACATCATTTCAGTTACCAAAAATGATGGTGTTCAGTATCAAACTGTTATGCCGATGCGTGATGATTATTTATTAGCGGATTTAGCTAAAACTAATGCAACGGTTACAGGTCAGCCAGCAGAAAAACGTGGCTTATTGTCACAAATTCTGATTTCTTGGTTTCCAATGATTATGTTAATTGGCTTCTATGCCTTCTATATGCGCCAAATGCAAGGTGGTGGTGGCGGTCGAGGAGCATTTAGTTTTGGTAAAAGCAAAGCCAAAATGCTAACCGCAGATGAAGTCAAAACTCGCTTTTCAGACGTTGCAGGCTGTGATGAAGCCAAAGAAGAAGTGGGTGAAGTGGTCGATTTTTTAAGAGATCCTGCTAAATTCCAAAAGTTAGGTGGGCGTATCCCGAAAGGTATCTTAATGGTTGGTCCTCCAGGTACGGGTAAAACCTTACTAGCGAAAGCAATTGCTGGAGAAGCGGGCGTACCATTTTTTACGATGGCTGGTTCTGATTTCGTAGAAATGTTCGTGGGCGTAGGGGCTTCTCGTGTACGCGATCTTTTTGAACAAGCGAAGAAAAATGCGCCTTGTATTATTTTCATTGATGAAATTGATGCGGTGGGGCGTAAACGTGGTGGGGCGGGTTTCAGCGGAGGACACGATGAACGTGAGCAAACCTTAAACCAAATGTTGGTTGAAATGGACGGCTTTGAAGGCTCGGAGGGTGTTATTGTTATTGCTGCGACGAACCGAGCGGATGTGCTTGATGATGCCTTAACTCGCCCAGGTCGTTTCGACCGTCAAGTAACCGTTGATTTACCGAATGTGAAAGGTCGTGAGCAAATTTTACTCGTGCATATGAAAAAAGTCCCGCTTGCACCAGATGTTGATGCAATGACGGTAGCGCGTGGTACACCTGGTTATTCAGGGGCACAATTGGCAAATTTAGTTAATGAAGCTGCATTATTTGCTGCCCGTAAAAACCAGCGTGTAGTAACAATGGAAGATTTTGAGCAAGCTCGTGATAAAATCAATATGGGACCAGAACGCCGTTCCAATACGATGACGGAAAAAGAAATCATCAACACAGCGTATCACGAAGCAGGTCACGTGATTGTAGGCTATTTAATGCCTGAACACGATCCGTTGAATAAAGTCACCATTGTGCCACGTGGTCAGGCACTAGGTTTTGCGCAATTTTTACCAGAAGGCGACCGTGTGAGTGAAACGTTCACTAAATTAGAAAGCCAACTCTCAACGCTATTTGCGGGTCGAATCGCAGAAGGCTTGATTTTTGGTGAAGATAAAATCACTACAGGTGCCTCATCCGATATTCATCGAGCAACTCAAATTGCCCGGGCAATGGTCACCCAATGGGGCTTTTCAAAAGAGCTTGGTCCGATTTTCTATCAAAATGAAGATGGAATGGGGGCAATTAAAGGGGTTTCCCAAGATTCGCAAAAATTGATTGATCTAGAAATGCGTAAAATTATTGAACGCAACTATGATCGGGCGAAACAAACGTTAGAAGACAATATAGATATCTTACACGCAATGAAAGATGCCTTATTGAAATATGAAACATTAGATCGCAAGCAAATTGATGATTTAATGGCACGCCGCCCAGTTGGGGAACCATCGGGTTGGAGTGATAAACCCGATAACAATAATCCAACTAATGGTGAAGATAAAAAAATAAAAGTTGATTTAGATTCAGAGCCAAAAGTAGATGGTGAAGTAGCGAAGCACTAAGCTAAACAATTACAGCAATTAAACCGAGTAATGAAAATTGCTCGGTTTTTTTGTTTTACACGCTGGTTTATAACGCTTTGTTATATTAAATAAAAAAGCTATTTTGAAAAGTTGGCAGGTAGATTAACAAATAAATAGTTAAATAAAGCCTTGTCATCACGTTACTACACAAGAATATATTACAAGCGGTCAGATTTCATTCCTAATTTGCAAATTTTAATCAAAAACTGACCGTTTGCATGTTTATTCTGTACATAAAAGTTTACATTGGAAAATTAGCGTTGCATTTGTAGAAACTTAAGATAGAATACGGTCGTTTTTCATTCTTTTTAGAGGTCTTTATGCAAAACAAAACATTTGGTAGCGCATTGATTGTTGCAGGAACGACTATTGGTGCAGGAATGTTAGCTATGCCACTTACCACGGCGGAAATGGGTTTTGGCTATACTTTAACGTTGCTTTTCGTTCTTTGGGCATTGCTCTCTTATAGTGCTTTATTGTTCGTGGAAGTGTATCAAAAGGCTGAACGCTTAGACGCAGGGATTGCAACCCTTGCGGAGCAATATTTCGGTATAGTGGGACGTATTTTGGCAACACTTTCACTGGTGTTATTTATGTACGCTATTTTAACTGCTTATGTGGTAGGTTCAGGCGGTGATTTGTTGGTGCCATTGCTTTCATTTCTGGGTGATAACGCTAAACCTGTTGGTATTATTGTTTTCTCGATTATTTTCGGCGTATTTGTTTCTATCAGCACGGGCGTAGTAGATGTGGTTACTCGCCTCCTTTTCATCATAAAATTAGTTGCCTTTGGATTTGTGCTTGTGATGATGTTGCCAAAAGTAAGCTTTGAGAACCTAGGTGCAATGCCTCTTAAAGATTTCCTACTCATTTCAGCTAGCCCTGTATTTTTTACCTCTTTCGGCTTTCACGTGGTGATTCCATCTATCAATAAATACTTAGATGGTGACATTAAACGCTTACGTACTGCAATTATTGTGGGAACAGGAATCCCACTCTTTGCTTATATTTTATGGCAAATGGCAATTCATGGCGTGTTCCCACAATCTCAATTTGTCGAAATTGTACGGGCGAATCCAACTCTCAATGGCTTAGTTGAAGCAACATACCAATCAACAGGTAGCTCATTTATTAGTGGTATGGTAACGACTTTCTCGGCTGCCGCATTAATTACGTCGTTCTTAGGTGTATCGCTTTCGCTACTAGATTGCTTAGATGATTTATTGCAACGTGTGGGCGTGAAGGCAAATCGTGCGACACTCGGCTTTTTGACTTTTATTCCACCTGTACTGTTTGCGTTGTTCTACACCGATTTCTTAAATTCACTCACTTACGCAGGTCAAATGTTTACTTTTTATGGCTTGGTACTTCCTGTCGGTATGGCATGGCGTTTCCGCAAACTTTACCCTGATACACCTTATCGTGTCATCGGCGGTGGTTTGGCGTTAATTGTGGCTTTAGTGTTAGGTCTGCTGATTATGAATGTACCATTCCTGATTAAAACAGGCTACTTACCCCCTGTGATTGGTGCTTAATTAAATAAATACAAGCGGTTGAATTTGGCAAAAAATTTGCAGAATTAGACCGCTTGCTTGTTTTTATAGCTACTTTATGGCAATCATTGAGCCAAAATTAAAACATTGGAACCACAATTCCACTTGTCTAAAGCCTGCTTTTTGCAAGCGTTTTTTATGGGTGTCGATGGAATCGGTTAGCATTACATTTTCCAATGCAGTACGCTTTTGACTGACTTCTAATTCACTGTAGCCATTGGCACGTTTAAAAGTGTGATGTAAATCTATCAGCAGTTCATTTATCACTTCGTTATCAAAAGTAAACTTCTCGGAAAGTACCAAAATACCATTTGGATTTAAGCCTTGATAAATTTTTTGCAGCAGTTGCAAGCGGTCATTTCTTGGCAAAAATTGTAAGGTAAAATTAAGTACAACCATTGAAGCTTTTTCGATCTTAATATGACGAATATCATCGCATAGAATGTCTACAGGTACATCTGAGTGATAGGCATTTAAATGTGCTTGGCAACGTTCTACCATAGGTTGAGAATTGTCTACACCAATAATTTTAATGTCATTCGTTTGCACGTTACGACGAATAGACAAGATCCCCGCACCACGAGAACAACCTAAGTCATATACATTAGAGTTAGGCATAACAAAACGTTGCGCTAACATTCCGATCGCAGTAATGATATTGGAATAACCTGGCACAGAACGTTGAATCATATCAGGGAAAACTTCGGCAACAGATTCATCAAAGGTGAAATCGCCTAATTTTTCAATTGGCGCAGAAAAGATCGTATCTTTTACAACAGTTGTGGACATTAGTTTTTCTCCAAGAATTTTGTTATAGCACGGGCGACGGTTTCTGGCTTTTCAATGTGTACCCAATGGTTGGCATTGGCGACGACAAAGGAAGTTGCTTGAGGGAATTGTGCTAGAATTTCCGCAGTATCTTTAGCCTGAATATAGTTTGAATTTGCGCCTTTAATAAATAGAGTCGGTTTGTCAAAATGGACTTTTTGCCAACCCATAATGTGTTGATATTGGGCTTTCAATACGCTCAAGTTAAAACGAAAACGATCAGAACTATTGGGAGCAAAACCTTTCAATAAGAACGGTTGTTCTTCAGGTGAAATTAATCCCTGCATGGCTTGTTGTGCCGCTTGGCGAGTTTGGGCTTGGGAGACTTTTACCGCAAATAAACCCTCAAATATCTCATCATGGCGATTCAAAGGATTTTGCACAGGAGCAATATCAATCACCACTAATTTATTTACCAATTCAGGGGCGATATGCGCTAAAGTCATTGCTGCTTTGCCACCCATTGAATGCCCAATGACAATGACATCAGTTAAATTTAGGTGATGTAGGAGATCGCGGAGATCTTTTGCCATTACGTTATAATTCATCTCATCAGAATGAAAAGATCCACCGTGGTTACGCAAATCTACTCGTAAAATATGATAATTTTCGGTAAATAAACGGGCAATACTACCAAGATTATTCATATCGCCAAATAAGCCGTGCAAGAAGAGCATAGTTTGTGCATTAGGTTTGGTGCAAGGTTGAAATTGGTAATTCAAAAAGGTTTTTTCAGGCATAGAAATAAATTTTAAGTTTGTGAATGATTAGATCTACAAAAAGATCTTTAAGATGTATTATAATGCAACGAATTTTTTTCAAAAGCTAAATATAAAGAGGCTAGTATGAAAACCATTGAAGTCGATGATGAATTATATCACTACATTGCAAGCCGTACGCAGGCAATTGGCGAGAGTGCGTCAGATATTTTACGTAGATTGCTTCGTTTGCCATCCTCTCCTCAACCATTTGTGTTGGTACAGCAAAATACGATTGATGAGCTAAAGGAATTGGTTCATCCCAATAAAGGCAAAGCAAAAAAAGAAGATCATACAATAAAAAGTGTACAGAAAATTGAGTCTATTCTAGCTTCTAAAGAATTTATTGATGAACCTAAAAATGTGGTTCGTTTTTTACAGCTTTTGACTGCCTTATATCGCACCAACCCCGAAGGTTTTGCCAAGGCTACCACTGAAATCACGGGCAATGAGCGTACTTATTTTGCAACAGATGAGGAATCGTTGCTTTCTCACGGTAGTGGCGTGAAAGCGAAGCACATTCCTGAATCGCCATTTTGGGTAGTAACTAACAATAATACAAACCGAAAGGGATTGATCCTTGCTGGAATGATGGCTTTAATGGGCTTGCCTGATAGTCTGATTGAACAGGTAAAAACTTTCTTCCCATAATTGGTTTACAATGTCATAAATGTGGATGCTTAGAAAGCATCCGTTTATAGTCTCAAAGCTCTAAGTCAATATGTTTCAATTCTCTCACTTTCCAACTTTATATTGGGCTACAAATTTTGCTAGTCAAACAGCCATTGTGTGGAAAAGAGGGAATAGCGACATCTTTTCACATTTACCTGAACAAATTAGTTGGCAACAATGGCACATAATGCTTTGTCAGACAGTAAAACTTTTCCAACAGCAAGGCATCTCTAATTCTCAGCTTGTGGCTTACCAAGGCTCAAATCGTCTAATAGGATTACTTTGCTATTCTGCAGTTATTGCCATGGGCGGAAAGATTTTAATGCTTAATTCAGCACTAAAATCGAAACAATGTCACGATTTATGTGAAGAATATGAGGTAGCAATTCTGCTTACTGACCAATTCTTTATTGAATTTGCAAATTTTTCGGTAAATTCGACCGCTTGTGAGTTGCCTGACATTGACTTTTCAGCCCCTGCGACATTAACGCTGACCTCAGGATCTTCTGGCAAACCCAAAGCCATTGTACATTCCATACAGAACCATTTAGCTAATGCGGAAAGCGTGTGTGAATTAGTGCAATTTGAGCGGTCGAATTCGTGGTTATTGAGTTTGCCGCTGTTTCACGTTTCTGGCCAAGGCATTGTGTGGCGGTGGTTATTGATGGGGGCAACTTTGTGGATCAACGAAGACAAAGTAGAATTTTTTGAGCTGTTAGCGCAAGTTTCACACTGCTCCTTAGTGCCAACACAATTGCAACGATATTTGAATGCTGAACGTCATTCGTCTGAAAATAGTGTGCAGAAGTTCTTATTAGGTGGGACGGTAATTCCTGCTGAATTGATAAAACAAGCCAAAAATCGAAACATTGTCACGTTTTCTGGTTATGGAATGACGGAAATGGCTTCTACCATTTGCGCTGCACAGGATGAAATAGATTGTGTTGGTAAGCCTTTAAAAGGGCGTGAAGTTAAAATCGTTGAGGGAGAAATTTGGGTAAAAGGATCGTCACTGGCTTTAGGTTATTGGCAAAAAAATGGGGAAATTTTACCGCTTGTCAATCAAGTCGGATGGTTGCAAACCAAAGATCGAGGTCATTGGAATGAGAGAGGACAGCTAGTGATTGAAGGTCGGTTTGATAATATGTTTATTTCAGGTGGTGAGAATATTCAGCCTGAAGAGGTAGAAAAAATTTTATATCAGTCAGGGCTGGTAAAACAGATATTTGTTTTGCCTAAGTCAGATGTTGAATTTGGGCAAAGACCTATTGCTGTCGTGGAATTTCTCGAATCATTCACGTTACAAGCGGTCGAAAAATTGCAGTATTTTGCAAATCAGCATTTAGAAAAGTTTAAGCAGCCTGTGGCATATTTACCCTTAGAGGCTGAAAAATTTCAGCACGGAAGCATAAAAATTTCAAGAAAACAGTTAATTGATTCACTTCCTCAATTACTAGAGTTATAGGATAAACAGATGAAATCTTTTTTTTCATATTTTTTCATTGATAGCCATTTTATTTGGTGCTTCTGCTTTGGCGGTAGAATTACCGTCAAGTAAGGATATTCAAACGCAAATTGAAGCCACTAAAAAAGAGGAACAAAACGATAGTACTAAAACTCGACTCCAATCGTTAGAAGAAACGAAGTCTTTATTGGCAAAAATAGCTATGCAGAAGGAGGATAATTTAGCTTTAGTGAAAAGCATTGAAACTTCTCAAAGTGAATTAGCTACTAGTCAAAAAAATCTTGCGAAATTAAAGGCAACTCCAGCACCAACCATAGAGGAATTGTCTAAAAAATCTTTAGCTGAATTACAGGAAGAACAAGAGCAAGCTCAGTCTAATTTAGATAAATTGCAGACAGATCTTTCATCGTTAAATGCAAAATTAGTGGCTCAAAATGCCGCTCCAGACAAGGCTCAAGTAGAATTAAAGACTAATGTTACACGTAAACAAGAAATTAATGTGGCATTAGGTAATGCCAATATTACAGAAGCGGAAAGAATTAAACTTAATACCGAGTTGGTCTTGTTAGAAGAAAAGAATAGCTACAATCAGAGTTTATTAAAAGGCAGTGAAGCTCTGTTAGCTCTCTATAATAGCCAAGTCGATGAGAAAAAACTGATCCAGCAAAATTTGCAAACAGAATTGAGCAACTTGCAACAGGTTATCAATAATAAATTAGTAGAGGAGTCAAAAAACAAGGTTGAACAAGCGGCTAAATCTCAGCAAAAAAATGCAAATGCGGATACCAACCCTGTTATTTTACGTGAGCTTGATTTTAACACTAAAATTAGCCAAGAATTACTGAAACAAACTACCCAGATGAGTCAATTATCACAGGATAATTTACGTATTAAAAGTATTTTGGACAATCTGCAACAGACCCAACGCAATATTGATGAACAAATTAGTTCATTGCAAGGTACGTTGGTGCTTTCACGTATCATCAATAAACAAAAGCAATCTTTACCACAAGATACTTTGGTAAAAGGTTTATCTAAACAGATTGCTGATCTGCGTGTGCGTGTTTTTGATATTACTGAATTTAAAGATTCGGTTTCAGATACCGCCGTTTACATCTCAAAACTGGAAAAAGCTGAGAAGACTTCATTTACCGATAAAGAAAGAACTCAACTAGAAGTTGTATTAAAAGAACGCTCTAGAACCTTATCTGAATTAGTTAAATTACTAAATAACCAATTAAATTTATCCATCAATATTGAGCTTAATCAACAGCAAGTTCAAACTATCAGCGATACATTACAACAAAAACTCCAGCAACAAAGTTTCTGGGTAAAAAGTAATAGCCAAATTGATCTTGATTGGTTTAAATCTTTTGGGCAATCAGCTCTTTTTCAATGGGGAAGCCTCTCGCAACATTTTGATTTTTCAAATTGGCAAGAGAATATTGTGTCTGCAACATTATTAATTGTAGCATTACTTTTATTTTCTTGGCTGATTTCTCGTCGGAAAGAACAGATTAAGCAGCATTTAACACAGATCAACAACAGTATGAAAACGGTACAAACAGATAGCCAGTGGAATACGCCAAAGGCTATTTTTTGGACGTTAACCTTATGTGTACCAAGTACATTTAAGTTCCTCGCAGTCTTTATCTTATCCACTTATATCTGTTTTCAAGATCCTGTAACAGTATGGTCTTGGGGATTAAAGATGGCGAGTTATTGGCTATATTTTGCTTTCTTGATAGCAATGTTACGCCCAAATGGTATTGGTTATAATCATTTTAATATGCCGAAGAAGAGTAATGAGGTCTTTCATAGTATTTTAAAACGCACGGTTTGGATAATCGGTTTATTACTTAATACTGCTATTTTCAGTAATATGGAAATGGGGGTGTCTTATGACGTGATTGGGCAAGCGGTTACCTTGATTGTTCTAGCGATTACACTCATTCTTATTGCGCCAGGTTTTCGTAAGGCAATTTCTACCTATCAAGATGTTGCAGAAAAAGAGGAAAGTCCTCGTAATTTCTTATTAACTGTTGTTAGAGTAATACTTTTATTGGCTCCAATCGGCTTAATTGTATTAATTGGTTTAGGATATTATTACACTGCACTCGTGATTATTGATCACTTGGTTTCCACCTATTTTGCCGTAGTGACCTGGATTATCTTGCGTAATGTTTTTTATCGAGCTTTTGCGGTTTCATCTCGTCGTTTGGCATATAAACGATTGCAAGAAAAACGTAAACAGATGCAATTGAAAATTGCTAATGAAGAAGTAGAACATAGTTCTTCTGAGGATGAAGTTCCACTTGAATTACGAAATGATTCTTTAGCGGTAAGTGAAATTAAAGATCAAATGCAAAAGATCTCTGATTTTGCGCTTTGGATTGGGTTATTTGCTTTATTGTATTGGGTATGGTCAGATCTCATTACGGTTGCTTATTATTTGAAAGGGGTAACATTATGGCAACAAAGTATCACTACTGAAGCTGGAACCGTGATGGAGTCTATTACGCTGTTAAATTTATTAACAGCGACTATTATTATTGCCGTTACGATTGTTTTAGTTAAGAACTTAAGTGGCTTGTTAGAAACGTTAGTGTTTTCTAATATGAAGTTATCACAAGGAACCCCTTATACTATTACGACTTTACTAACTTATGCGCTTATTGTGCTTGGTGCAACATTTGCATTTGCAACACTAGGTATGTCTTGGTCTAAATTGCAGTGGCTATTTACGGCATTATCAGTTGGTTTGGGCTTTGGTATGCAGGAAATTTTTGGTAATTTTGTATCAGGGATCATTATATTATTTGAGCGTCCAGTGCGGGTCGGGGATATGATTACAATTGGTGATTTCAATGGTACAGTATCTAAAATTCGTATTCGAGCAACAACACTTATTGATTACGATAAAAAAGAAGTCATTGTGCCAAATAAGGCTTTCATTACAGAACGAGTAGTCAATTGGGCTTTGACCACAACAGTTACTCGTCTGGTTATCCGTGTAGGAGTAGCATATGGTTCGGATTTAGAGCTAGTTAAAAAATTATTGTTGCAGGCAGCGGAAGAGAACTCGTCTGTGTTAAAAGATCCTGCGCCAGCCGCATATTTCCTTGCTTTTGGTGCAAGCACCTTAGATCATGAACTACGTGTTTATGTAGGGCAATTAAGCGAAAGGATGAAAACAACAGATGCTCTAAATCGCAGAATCAATGAGTTGTTTGCAGAAAATAATATCGAAATTTCGTTTAACCAATTAGATATTTTCATTAAAAATCAAGCAACAAATGAAGAAGTTAAATGGGCAACCGAACAATTAGCGCACATTAAGGGAAATAAATGACATTAAGGAAAATTATTGCTTTTATTTTATCTGTATTTCTCTTTTCTGGCTTTTCTTTTGCAGAGGAAAGTCAGAACCAGGCTATTGAAAAAAGTATTCAAAATCAAATTAGTGCTCTTAGTACGGGTACTATTAAGCAGGATTCCACGGATAGTAAAACGCAAAATCTAACTTCATTTTTTATTGAACAAGCTAAGAAACAAAGAGCCGAGATAAAAGCGTTAGAGAAACAATTAGACACATTACCCCAAGCTATTCTTACCATTCAAAAAAATATTCAGAATTATAAAGAAGAGAATAATTCTACCATGGTGGCTCTTTTCTCAGAACTATCATTAGAGGCACTTACTGAAAAACAAGGGGAGATTCAAACTGAACTGCATAGCATACAAACTACATTAAGTGAATTGGATGCAAAATTATCTAATAGTCGAAATATTCAGCGGAATACTCAAAAAGTATCCGTGGTTAATTCGGCGCGCATTCAAGAGCTTACCCGTTTAAAAGCAAAAGGGAATATCGCTAAATCAGATTCAGATAAATGGGAAGCTGAACTGGATTTTATTGAGGCAAATAATCAATACAATACTTTGCTTAATAATAATTCAGAAATACTTGCACAATTTGACGAAGTTAAACGAAGTGAGGCTTCGGCAAGGCAGCAATTATTACAAAAACAACTTTCTGTATTACAAGAAGCCTTGAATGCTAAACGATTAAGAGTGTCAGAGCAGAAAGCTCGGCAAGTTGAAAACCAAAATGTATCGGGCGATATTCAAAATTATCTTCTGCAAGAGGAGCTAGAACACAATAAAGAACTAAGTCAATTTTTGGTTGAGCAAACGCATAATTTAAATACATTATCACAAGATGATTTACGTACAAAAAACGTGTTAGAAGGCTTAGTTCAAGCGCAGCGAAATATTGATGAGCAAATTAGTGTATTGCAAGGCACTCTTGTATTGTCAAAAGTGATTAATCAGCAGTTGCAAGCATTACCAACAGCAACGCTAAATAACGATTTGGCTGCATCTATTGCCAATGTACGTGTACATATTTTTGAATATTCGCAACAACGAGATCAACTTTATAACATTGATGATTATATTCGCATATTGACTATTTCATTAGAAGAACCATTAACTGCTGATGAAAACGCTGTTTTAGCTAAGCTGTTGAAAGAACGCCAAAAGCTATTAGATGACATTATTAAATCATTAAATAGCCAATTGAATGTTTCTATCAATATTGAAAATAACCAAAAACAAGTTTCTTTAATTAGTAAAGCGTTACAACGTAAACTTCAGCAACAAAGTTTTTGGGTAAATAGTAATAATCCAATGGGGTTGGAGTGGATTAAATCTTTTCCTAAATTAGCATTTTCAGAAATTACCGAATTGACTAAATATGTCCGTTTAAGTAATTTTAAGCAGAACTTATTGCCAACAATTGGCTTTACGTTAGTTTTATTATTAGCAGCATTTTTACTCAATTGGAAAAAAGCTCGTATAAAAAAACGCTTGTTAGAAATAGCAAGTGGTGTAAATACCTTAAAAAATGACAGCCACTGGTATACACCTGAAGCAATGTTTTGGACATTGATATTGGCATTACCTAGTACGTTAGTCTTTTTTACGGTCTATAACTTAATTGCTTTTTTATTTTTCTACGATCCAATTTCTGCTTGGCGTTGGGGGCTTCGTTTAACTTTATATTGGTGGTTCTTTGCAACTGTATTATCGTTACTTCGCTCAAATGGCATCGCATATCGCCATTTCGGTATGCCACAAGAAAGTAATCGAATTTTCCAGAGTATTATCAAGCAATCAACGTGGATTATTGGGTTGCTTCTTATTTCATCAATTCCATCACAAATTGAAGCAATTGGTTACCCTAATGATGTGATTGGTCAGGTAATGTCTATTGTGGCACTTGCATTGTGTTTATTTATTGTGCGCCCATTGTTAGACCGAGGTATCACCGAATATCAGAATGCAAAAACAGAAGATGGCACAATTCGCAATGTCAGTTTGTTCAAACTATTGCGTTTGGTGCTTATTATCGTTCCAGTTAGCTTGATTTTTTTGATCGTTTTGGGTTATTACTATACGGCAATTTATCTGATACTTCACTTACTTAATAGTTATTTTGTTGCCTTATTTTGGATTTTTGGACGTTATTTTGTTTACCGCTCCGTAACAATTTCTGCACGTCGATTAGCTTATCGCCGCTTACAAGAAAAACGTCAGAAAATTCGTGATCAAGCGGCAGAACAGGGAAATAGGGATGAGATAAAAGAAGAAGAGAGTATTAAATTATCAGTCGTTAATCAGCAGATTTTTAGAGTAACAGATCTTATTGGCTGGGTAGTGCTATATGCCTTGCTTTATGTGGTTTGGTCTGATCTCATTAGTGTGGCATATTACCTAGATGGAGTGATTCTGTTTGAGAGTAATGATGGAACAAAAGTAGAATCCATTACGTTACTCAACTTAATGAGGGCATCGCTTTATATTGTAATTACTTATGTGCTAGTGAAGAATATTGCTGGTATTCTTGAGGTTATTTTATTCTCACGGGTGAAATTTTCCAAAGGAACACCACAAACCATTATTACGGTCTTTATCTATATTGTCGTGATGATTGGTGGCGTATCGGCATTTTCTGCGTTAGGGATTTCGTGGACTAAAATTCAATGGATCTTTACAGCGCTGTCTGTTGGTCTTGGTTTCGGGGTACGAGAAATTTTTGGTAGCTTTGTATCAGGCTCTATTTTATTATTTGAACGTCCGATCCGAGTAGGGGATAAAGTCACGGTTGGTCAGCATACAGGTGTTATTACCAAAATTCGCCTGCGTTCGACTACTTTAATTAACTCGGATCATATGGAAGTAGTCTTACCCAACCAAGCCTTTGTTACTGATAGATTCATTAACTGGACGTTAAACAATACAATTACACGGTTACAATTTTTCTTGAATGTGCATATAGATGACAATCTTCAAAAAGCTCGAGGACTGATTTTACAAGCCATACAAGAAGCACCTAAAGTTGTGGCAGAGCCTAAACCTGCAGTTAATGTTTTACGTTTTTACAATAATGCATTAGAGCACGAGGTAGAAGTATTTGTTGGCGAATTGAGTGATCGTTCGGAAACTTTAAATTTCTTGCACTATCGCATTTCAGAATTACTGAAAGAAAATAATATCCGTTTTGCTTTCAATCAGTTAGATGTGAATGTACATTCCAGCGGTGAAGATAAACAAGCGGTCGAAAAAATTGAAAATTTTGCAAACTAAAAAGGAAATATTATGGCAGGCAACAGCATTGGGCAATTATTTAAAGTTACAACATTCGGGGAATCTCACGGTATTGCATTAGGTTGTATTGTCGATGGCGTTCCACCCAATATGGAGCTCTCAGAAGCAGATATTCAGCCTGATTTAGATCGTCGCAAACCAGGTACATCTCGTTATACTACGCCCCGTCGTGAAGATGATGAAGTACAGATTTTATCAGGTGTTTTCGAAGGCAAAACCACAGGCACGAGTATTGGCTTAATCATTAAAAATGGTGATCAACGCTCTAAAGATTATGGCGATATTGCTGATAAATTTCGTCCAGGTCACGCTGATTACACCTACCAGCAAAAATATGGCATTCGTGATTATCGTGGCGGTGGTCGCTCTTCAGCACGAGAAACAGCTATGCGAGTGGCGGCAGGTGCGATTGCCAAAAAATATTTACGTGAACAATTTGGCATCGAAGTGCGTGGTCATTTAAGCCAAATTGGCAACGTGAGAATCAACCCTGAAACAGTGGCTAATGTCGGTAAAATTGACTGGGATTATGTGGCGAACAATCCATTTTTCTGTCCAGATCCTGTCGCTGTTGAGTACTTTGACCAGCTCATTCGAGATCTCAAAAAAGAGGGCGATTCCATCGGGGCAAAATTAACCGTTGTGGCGGAAAATGTACCAGTGGGCTTAGGTGAGCCAGTGTTTGATCGCTTAGATGCCGATCTCGCTCACGCCTTAATGTCAATCAATGCGGTGAAAGCGGTCGAAATTGGTGACGGATTTGCAGTGGTAGAGCAAAAGGGCAGTGAACATCGTGATGAAATGACACCATCAGGCTTTTTGTCTAACCATGCTGGTGGCATTTTAGGCGGTATCAGTTCAGGTCAGCCAATTATGGTCAACATTGCTTTAAAACCGACCTCAAGCATTATGGTGCCTGGTAAATCAGTCAATCTAAATAATGAGCAGGTTGAACTTGTGACCAAAGGCAGGCACGATCCGTGCGTAGGTATTCGAGCAGTGCCGATTGCAGAAGCGATGACGGCGATTGTATTACTTGATCATTTGCTGCGTTTTAAAGCACAGTGTAGATAAAATTGTTTTCTATAAAGGAAACATTTGTAGGGACGAGTTTTATACCCGTTCGCTCAATATTGAATTTATTTCAGGTGGAGATAATCTCCACCCATACGGAAAGGGCATAAATAATGAAGATCATTCTTGCCACAGGCAACCAAGGTAAAGTGCGTGAAATGGCGGATGTATTGGCTCAATTTGGTTTTGAAGTGGTAGCGCAAAGTGAATTTGGCATTGAATCGCCCGAAGAAATAGGTTTAACCTTTGTGGAAAATGCGTTATTAAAAGCACGCTATGCTGCGAAAATGACGGGCTTACCAGCCATTGCGGATGATTCTGGATTAGTGGTGGAAGTGCTTGGTGGTGAACCTGGCTTATATTCTTCCCGTTATGCAGGTGAAAATGCAGACGATGCTGCCAATCGCCAAAAGCTGTTGAAAATGATGGAAAATGAAGAAAATCGTAAAGCTAAATTTGTCAGCTGTATTGTTTTCTTGCAACACGAAAAAGATCCAACACCGAAAATTGCCATTGGCGAATGTTTCGGTGAAATTTTACATGAAGAAATTGGTGACAATGGCTTTGGTTATGATTCGCTATTTTTTTATCCTGCAAAAAATTGTAGCTTTGCAGAATTAGAAACCGCAGAGAAGAAAAAAATTTCGCATCGTGCCATTGCGTTAGATTTACTTAAAAAACAATTTTAGGAGTGTTAAATGATTATTACTACAACACCAACTATTGATGGTGTAACAATTCGTGAATATAAAGGGCTGGTTTTTGGTGAGGTGGTCTCAGGCGCAAATTTCATTCGTGATTTTTTTGCGAGTATTACAGATGTGATTGGTGGGCGTTCCGGTGCTTATGAAAGTAAACTTAACAGTGCTAGACGTGATGCTTTAAAAGAACTTGAAGTTGAAGCCCGTAAAGTAGGGGCAAATGCTGTGGTGGGAGTTTCAATGGAATATCAGTCAATGGGTGGAGATAAAGGGATGTTTATCGTGGTTGCTACAGGCACTGCAGTGGTGGTTTAAAAAAAAGAAACCTCTCATAATAAGATAGAGAGGTTTTTATTATTAGGAGCCTGTACGTACTTCTTTTATGGGAATGATTTTTTTACTCCCTCCCGCCATTTCGACTAACTCATCCATTTGGTTGATGGTAATGTATTTGCCTTGTACGGTGATCATACCGCTTTTTTGGAAGCGGCCGAGCAGGCGACTAATAGTTTCAATCGTTAAGCCTAGATAGTTCCCAATATCGCCACGAGTCATAGTTAATCTAAATTCTTTTGCGGAAAAGCCACGAGCAGCAAAACGTTGGGAAAGATTATATAAGAAAGCGGCTAATTTTTCTTCAGCGTTCATTTTAGAAAGTAACAAAATCATTTCTTGATCAGCTTTGATTTCATTACTCATCAAGCGCATAATTTGATGACGAATTTTAGGCATTTTTCCAGCTAAATCATCTAGAATATCGAAAGGAATTTCACAAATCATTGCTGTTTCTAGTGCTTGAGCAAAACCAACGTGTCTCATATTCGTGATCGCATCAAAACCAATTAAATCGCCAGGTAGATGAAATGCGGTAATTTGCTCTTCGCCATTTTCACTTAGCGTATAGCTTTTAAGCGTGCCTGAACGAATAGCATAAATAGCTTGTAATTCATCACCCGACTGAAAAACGATTTGGGATTTTTGAACGGGTTTTTTCCGTTCAATAATATTATCAAGCTGTGTTAATTCGTGTTCGCTTAATGTAAAAGGCAAACAAAGCTGGCTAATACTACAATTTTGGCAATGAATCGTACATCCTGCTCTTCCTGAAATTTTTGGGTCAGACACAATTTTCATACTCGCTTTCCGTATCGTTTTCTATCATAAATTTGATTTAGCGCAAATATTAGCATTTATTTTATATAGAATAAAGAGGATTATGAATAGCTAAGTCTTAGCTGATGAAATATTAAAAAACTTTTTAAAATAATTTTCAAAAATGAGAAGTATCTCTCATTTTTTGTTATAAAAGTTTGCTAGTATGCAAATCACATAAAAGAAATAAACTTTAAATATGACAAGGAGCTTAGTATGTACAAACATATTTTGGTTGCTGTAGATCTTTCCGAAGAAAGCCTCGTTTTATTACGTAAAGGTGCAAGTTTAGCCGAAAAATTTGGGGCTAAATTGTCGCTAATCCACGTAGACGTGAATTTTTCAGATCTCTATACAGGCCTGATTGATATTAATATGACGGCAGTTCAGGATAATGTTGCAGATGAAACCAATAAAGCGTTGGAGGATTTAGCTTCAAAAGTTTCGTATCCTGTTTCTGAACGTCTTAATGGCACAGGCGATTTTTCTCAAGTTTTAGAAGAAGCTGTAGAAAAACACCAAGTTGATTTGTTAGTGACAGGTCATCACCAAGATTTTTGGAGTAAATTTATGTCATCAACTCGTCAAGTGATGAATAGCGTAGCTGTAGATATGTTGGTTATTCCACTTGAAGATGAATAAATATTGATACAGGATCCATTACAAATAACCGCTTGTCACTAAGGGTTTGCAAGCGGTTATTTTTTCCACAAAAGATGCAAAAAATAAAATTCTCCAATTCAACTAACAAATTGCCTCTAAAAAGTGTAGAATAACATTGATATAGCTAGGTTTTAGCTGTTTTTAATTTACATACTATTTAAGAGTGCAGTTTAGATGAAAACAACTTCAGAAATTAGACAATCCTTTTTGGATTTTTTTGCAAGTAAAGGGCATACCGTCGTTGAGAGTAGTTCTCTCGTACCAGAAAACGATCCTACGTTGTTATTTACTAACGCAGGAATGAATCAATTCAAAGATGTATTTTTAGGCAATGAAAAACGTGCCTATACCCGTGCAACAACTGCACAACGCTGTGTGCGTGCAGGTGGCAAGCATAATGATTTAGAAAATGTAGGTTATACCGCTCGTCACCATACTTTCTTTGAAATGATGGGAAATTTTAGCTTTGGTGATTATTTCAAACACGATGCAATTCAATTTGGTTGGGAATATTTAACTTCACCACAATGGTTAGGTTTACCAAAAGAGAAACTTTATGTCACGGTTTATGAAACCGATAATGAAGCCTACGATATTTGGCATAAAGTAGTAGGTGTACCAGAGGATCACATTATCCGTATTGGTGATAATAAAGGCGGCGCATACAATTCAGATAACTTTTGGGCAATGGGCGATACAGGTCCTTGTGGACCTTGTACCGAGATTTTCTACGATCACGGTGATAAATATTGGGGGGGATTACCTGGCACGCCTGAAGAAGATGGTGACCGTTTTATTGAGGTGTGGAACATCGTATTTATGCAGTTCAACCGTCAATCTAATGGCACAATGGAAAAATTACCAAAGCCATCGGTAGATACAGGTATGGGCTTAGAGCGTATGACGGCGGTAATGCAGCACGTTAATAGCAACTACGAAACCGATATTTTTCAAACTTTAATTAAAACGACTGCTGAGTTGTTAGGTGTGTCAGATTTAGATAACAAATCATTGCGTGTAATTGCCGACCATATTCGTTCTTGCTCATACTTAATCGCAGATGGTGTGGTGCCTTCAAACGAGGGGCGCGGTTATGTGTTACGTCGTATTATCCGTCGAGCGGTGCGTCACGGTAACATTTTAGGGGCGAAAGAAGCCTTCTTCTATAAATTAGTACCAACGCTTGCTCAAGTAATGGGACACGCTGGTGAAATCGTGGCACAGAAACAAGCTCACGTTCAGAAAACCTTAAAAGCAGAAGAAGAGCAATTTGCACGCACGTTAGAGCGTGGTTTAGCATTATTAGAAGAAGCCTTAACGAAAGTGAAAAACAACACCCTTTCAGGTGAAGTGGCGTTTAAACTTTATGATACTTACGGTTTCCCACTTGATTTAACTGCAGATGTTTGCCGTGAGCGTGACATTGTCATTGATGAAGCAGGCTTTGAAGCAAAAATGAAAGCTCAGCGTGAACGTGCGAAGGCTTCAAGCAACTTTGGCGCAGATTACAATGCGGTAATTAAAGTTGAAGGCGAAACCGAGTTTGTCGGTTACGATAACCTAACCGCAGAAGCGACCGTTATTGGTTTGTTCAGTAATGGCGTAGCCGTTGAAAGTATTACAAGTGGTGAAAGTGCGGTTGTCATTTTAGACAAAACCCCATTCTATGCAGAAATGGGCGGTCAGGTAGGCGATAGCGGTCAAATTTCTGCAGAACTTTGCACATTTGATGTAACTGATACACAAAAATATGGTCAAGTCTTTGGGCATATTGGCTCAGTGGCTTCAGGTTCATTGAAAGTGGGTGATACAGTAACAGCAGTAATTAATGCGAGACGTCGTCACGCTATTGAGTTAAATCACTCTGCAACGCACTTACTACATTCAGCCTTGCGTGAAGTATTAGGCGAACAGGTTGCTCAAAAAGGCTCATTAGTAAACGAGAGCATTTTACGTTTCGATTTCTCACAACCTGAAGCGGTCAGCAAAGCACAAATCGAAGAGATTGAGCGTATCGTAAACCGCAAAATTCGTGAAAATATCAAAGTAGTCATCGAAGAAATGGACATCGAATCAGCGAAAGCAAAAGGGGCAATTGCACTGTTCGGCGAAAAATATGGCGATGTGGTTCGTGTGGTAGATATGAGCGTATTCTCCATCGAGCTTTGTGGCGGCACACACGTTAAACAGACAGGCGATATTGGTTTATTTAAACTTATTTCAGAAGGTGCAGTTGCTGCGGGTATTCGCCGTGTAGAAGCGGTTACGGGTGAAAATGCCTTGAGCTGGTTGCATAATCTTGAACAAGCGGTGAGAAATGTTGCAGAACTTGTAAAAACAGATGCAAATAGTCTTGCCGAAAAAGTTGCACAGCTTCAAGAAAAAGCAAAACGTACTGAAAAAGAGTTACAACAATTAAAAGATAAACAAGCTGCGGAAGCTGGTGCGAATTTAGTAAAAAATGCGAAACAAATCAATGATGTTAGTGTCATAATTGAAGCTGTTAATGTAGATACAAAAGCATTGCGTACCATGGTTGATGATCTAAAAAATCAATTAGGCAAAGCTATTATTGTATTTGGTTCAAAATCGAATGATAAAATAAACTTAATTGTTGGGGTCACCGAAAATTTAACTGCCAAGGTAAAAGCAGGAGAGTTAGTTGGTGAAATGGCAAAATTGGTTGGTGGTAAAGGTGGTGGTCGTCCAGATATGGCGATGGCTGGCGGTTCAGAGCCACAACATCTTATGAAAGCACTTGATTTTGCACAGACTTGGATTCAATCAAAATTATAAATTATCATAACAAAGCAAAATTCAATAAATTCATTTTGCTATTAGCCCTAAATGTTGCTGGAGCAAAATTAGGACGTTATACATTTAGGGCTTTTTATTTTTTGGAGGAAATTAGTGTTAATTTTAACAAGAAAAACAGGGGAGAGCTTATTGGTTGGCGATGATGTGGAGATTACCGTTCTCAGTGTTCGTGGCAATCAAGTGAAACTCGGCGTAAATGCACCGAAAGAGATAGCGGTACATCGCAAAGAGATTTATCAAAAAATTAAAAGTATTCAAGTAGATGATGACATGCTTGAATAGAGAGAATGAGCCAAAGTCTTATTCTTTACAGGAATTTGAATAACCAACATAAGGAAAATCCTATGAGCAAACTAACGTGTTTTAAAGCCTATGATGTTCGTGGTCAGCTTGGTACTGAACTAAATGTAGATATTGCCTATCGTATAGGTCGTGCTTTTGGTCAATATTTAAAACCAAAATCTATCGTAGTTGGCGGCGATGTTCGCTTAACAAGTAACGAATTAAAAAGTGCAGTAACGAATGGTTTATTAGATTCTGGTGTAGATGTAATTGATCTAGGTCTAACAGGTACTGAAGAAGTTTATTTCGCAACATCTTTCTTAAAAACTGATGGTGGTATTCAAGTGACAGCAAGTCACAATCCAATGGATTACAATGGTATGAAATTGGTACGTGAAGGATCTCGCCCAATTAGTGCAGATACAGGTTTGGCAGATATTCAACGATTAGCTGAAGAAAATAATTTCCCTGCCGTGACTAAACGTGGCACTTACACACAAAAATCGGTACAAGGTGATTATGTAGAGCATCTATTGTCTTACATTGATTTAAGCAAATTAACACCAAAAAAATTAGTGATTAATTCAGGCAATGGTGCAGCTGGACATATTATTGACGCAATTGAAGCGCAATTTAAAGCACGCCAAGTGCCAGTAGAATTTGTAAAAGTGCATAATAATCCAGATGGTAACTTCCCAAATGGTATTCCTAACCCAATTCTGCACGAAAATCGTGAAGATTCAATCAAAGCTGTGTTAGAGCATAAAGCGGATGCAGGTATTGCTTTCGATGGTGATTTTGACCGTTGCTTCTTATTTGATGAGAAAGGGGGCTTTATTGAAGGTTACTATGTAGTTGGTTTATTGTCAGAAGCGTTCCTAGCGAAAAATAAAGGAGCGAAGATCATTTATGATCCGCGTTTAATTTGGAATACTGAAGAGCTTGTGCGTGAAGCAGGTGGTGAGCCTGTAATGTCAAAATCTGGTCACTCATTCATTAAAGAAAAAATGCGTGAAGTGGATGCGATTTACGGCGGCGAAATGTCAGCACACCATTATTTTCGTGACTTCTTCTATTGCGACAGTGGTATGATTCCTTGGCTATTAACCCTTGAATTATTATGTACTTCAGGTAAACCATTAAGCCAGTTAGTGGGTGACCGTTTAGACAAATTTCCATCACCAGGTGAAATCAACAGCAAATTACAGGATGCTAAAGCAGCGATTGAACGTGTGAAAGCTGCTTACGCAGATGGTAAAGTAGAAACATTAGATGGCATCAGTGTAGAGTTTGAAAACTGGCGTTTCAACTTACGTTCATCAAATACAGAGCCTGTAGTTCGTTTGAACCTTGAAACTCGTGGTGACAAAACACTAATGCAACAAAAAACAGATGAAATTCTTGCTTTGCTACGTCAATAGTTTAGATAAATTTGTAAAATTTTAATGAAAAATAACCGCTTGTACGTATAATGCGAGCGGTTTTATTTATATATTCTTTCAAGGAGATTTAATTTAATGAAAGTTATTATTCCAGTAGCAGGTTTAGGTACTCGTATGTTGCCAGCAACTAAAGCAATTCCAAAAGAAATGCTAACGGTTGCAGATAAACCTTTAATTCAATATATCGTCAATGAATGTGTAGCAGCAGGCGTAAAAGAAATCGTGCTTGTAACACACTCTTCAAAAAATGCTATTGAGAACCACTTTGATACTTCCTATGAGCTAGAATCAATGTTAGAAAAACGTGTTAAACGTCAGCTTTTAGATGAAGTTCGTTCTATTGTGCCAGATAATGTAACCATTATGCACGTTCGCCAAGGGCACGCTAAAGGTTTAGGTCACGCTGTGTTGTGTGGCAGAGCTGTAGTTGGTAACGAACCATTTGCAGTTGTGTTACCTGATGTGATTTTGGCAGATTTCACCGCTGATCAAAAAACGGAAAACTTGGCAGCAATGATTAAACGTTTTAAAGAAACAGGTAATAGCCAAATTATGGTTGCTCCAGTTCCAATGGAAGATGTAAGTAACTATGGTGTGGCAGATTGCGCTGGTGAAGAAATTCCAGCGGGTTCTTCTGCAAAAATCATTAAAATGGTAGAAAAACCAGCAAAAGAAGTAGCACCTTCTAATTTAGCGGTTGTGGGACGTTATGTCTTCTCTGCTGCTATTTGGGATTTACTCGAAAAAACTCCTGTTGGTGTTGGTGATGAAATTCAATTAACTGATGCGATTGATATGCTCATTAAGAAGGAAGATGTTGAAGCATTCCATATGACTGGACGCACCTTCGATTGTGGCGATAAATTAGGTTATATGGAAGCATTTGTAGAGTATAGCCTGCGCCATAATAAATTTGGTAATCAATTCAAAGATTACATCAAGAAATTAGCAAAAACCTTATAAGGTAAGAAAGCTCCCATTCGGGAGCTTTTCTATTTAGAAAAATAATTAATAATTGGTTCTGGATTTTGAATATATTGGGTTAAGTCTTTCGTTTCAGGGCGACCAATATAGGGAATTTGCCCTAACAGTGGCGCATCAATTTTCTGACTTAACATCTCAACTAATTCAATATAGTGGCGTAATCCTGGATTGACTCGATTAGCAATCCAACCCAGCAAAGGCACGCCGCTGGCTTTAATAGCTTGAGCCGTAAGCAGTGCGTGATTAGCACAACCTTCTTTAATGCCGACAACCAACACAACAGGCATTTGATTTTGTTGAACCCAATCGGCAAAACTAAGATCTTTATTGATTGGGGTAAGCCAGCCGTAGGTTCCTTCCACTAATACATTAGGATAACTGTTCTGCAATCTAGCCAAATCATTATTCAATTTTTCCACTTGGATATGGCGAACGGCATCTAAAGCAGCAAAAACAGGTGTGCTGGAGTGAATGAATGTGTAACTATTGATCTCTCGGTAACTGACTTCTTGTGTAGTTGCACTCAACAAAGTTAATACATCGTTATTATCTTCACTGGCATAATCATCAATATTAGGTTCTGTCGGTAATTCTTCTGCACCGCCACAAGCAATGGGTTTATATGGGATAGCCGAAATATTATGCTGTTCCAGTATTTGCAATAAAGTTCGGGTTACAATGGTTTTACCCACATCGGTATCCGTACCTGTAATAAATAAAGAGGGCATAATTTGTACCTCATTCAACTGATTACAAAATAAGCCCTAGTTTACCGTTAAATTTATACATTCGTTATGTTCTTGATCAAATTTCCTTCATAAATTCCTTGTTTTATTGCCGAACACGGAATTTGTGGGCTATGCCATTCAAATTGGCTTGTTACTAATTGAATATTTAAGTCTTCTACTAATAATTCTTTTTCCAATTTAGCTAAAATTTCACTAAATAAAGGTTGCTTAATTCGCAATAATGGCGAATTAAAGAGTATTTTTTCAGTCGAGAAAATGTTAATTAAATTCATCAACATATAAGCAAGATTATCGCTAATATGTGTAAGAATTTGTCCAGCTTTCTCATTGCCTAGCTCTATTTGTTCACAAAAATAATATATTTTTTGCAAACTTTCTTCAACTGCATTAGGCAAAAGCAAATCAATTAAATTAGCAAGCGCAGGGAATGTAATTTGGTTAGTCAGTTGCTGGCGTGCCATTTCATCTAATTTAGGAAATGTTTGATCACTTAATGTGCTAAATTTAGGCATCAGCATTTTATCGACATTCATTTTAGATTGCTGATGAAGCATTGTACCACGCATTAGTACGCTTAAATTGATACTATCGTCTAGCTGCAAGAAAATAGCATTATCATCACGAATTAAACTGCCTACAGTAGATTCAGCTAATAGCCATAAATGGAAATGCTCATTCAACAGTACTGGCTGATTGAAGAACGGTTGGATTTTTTCTACTAACTGACAATGAATTGGTTCTAATCCCAATTGAGTAATAGCAGATTTATCTGCGCTTACCTTACCGCTAACACAAATAGATATAGCTAAAATTTGTTGTGTTACAAGTGGGTATTTTTTCTGAAAACTTTGCAGATTTTCAAGAATAACTCTATCAAGATTAGGATAATCTGCTAAAGAAAGGGTATAATTCGCCAAATAAATAGGAGAACCATTCAATTCACAGAGAGAAATAACAATTTTATTCGGTGAAATAGTAATGCAAAGCAGTTGCCAAAAAAAAGTGGAAACGGATAAACCGATAGAAGGTCTCCCTCGAGAGATATTATCTTGCACTGTTCTTTCTACAATGAATTGTTTTTCAATTAGCGTTTTAGTAAGGTTGGTGATAGAAGCAGGGGCTAGACCTGAAAGTTTAGCTAAATCTGTGCGAGAAATTAACTCAAATTGCTCAATAAGACGATAAATTTTCCCTAAATTTTGAATTTTATTATCTGACATTAGTAAGCTCCTTTTTAAAATGTCAATACTCCATTTGGCTATTATTTTGCGCCATTTTTGAAGGAGTACAACCATTTTATATTCAGAATGTGATCTGCTTCACAATATTTATTTTTAAACATAAAGAAAATAGTGAGAAATGACTAAAAATGAATCAATCTATTGTGTACCATTGGGTTGAAAATAACCAACAATTAGCAGAAATTTGTGACAAAGCTAGCCAAGCCACCGCTATTGCACTAGATACGGAATTTGTTCGCATTCGTTCTTATTACCCGAAATTAGGGTTGATTCAATTATTTGATGGCTTTCAAGTCAGTTTAATTGATCCTTCTAAGATTGATGATTTTTCGCCCTTTATTGCACTATTAGCTAATGTTAATGTCACAAAAATATTGCATGCTTGTAGTGAAGATCTAGAAGTTTTTGAGCATCAATTCAATCAACTACCCAACCCAATAGTTGATACACAAGTGGTGGCTGGATTTCTTGGACTAGGGACTTCTATTGGTTTTGCCAAACTAGTAGAGCATTATTTAGCTGTACCCCTTGATAAAGGGGCTTCTCGCTCTGATTGGTTAGCCCGTCCTTTAACTGAGGCACAGCTTCAATATGCTGCAGCAGATGTTTGGTATCTATTACCTGTTTATCAAAAAATGCAAAGCGACCTAGCTACTAATCGTTGGCGGCACGCCATTGCTGAAGAATGTGAAAAATTGCTGGTTAAACGCAATAAGGTTGAAGATTCAAATAAGGCTTATAAGCATATTTCTAATGCTTGGCGGTTAGAACCAGCGCAATTGGCAGTTTTGCAATACTTAGCAAAGTGGCGCATTGAAGAGGCAATGAAGCGTGATTTAGCCTTAAATTTTGTTGTAAAAGAACAAAACCTTTATGAAATTGCTAAAATACAGCCGAAACGTACTTCTCAATTATTGGAATTTATGCACCCAAATGAAGTGAGGATCCACGGCAAAAAATTACTATGGTTAGTGGAACAAGGTAAAGCAGTAAGTCCTGAAAATTATCCAAATATTATTACCCGTTTGGTTGATGAAAAAAGCTATAAGCACAATCTAAAGGCTATGCAGCAAAAGTTAATTGAAATTCAACCGCTTGATCTTGCACCAGAATTGTTGGCAAGCAAACGCCAATTAAATCAACTCTTTAAGTGGTATATTCAAGGTCAAAATAACGAAAAAAAGCCTGAATTGCTGACTGGCTGGCGCACTAAATTTGGTACAGAATTAGCTAAAGTATTAGATAAAAAGGAATAAATTTAATGGAGACCAAAAAATTATCAAAAGCACTTGATGCCATTGATTTAAAAATCCTCAACGAATTACAACGTAACGGTAAAATGTCGAATATTGAACTTTCCAGACGAGTTGGATTATCACCAACGCCCTGTCTAGAGCGAGTAAAACGGTTAGAAAAGCAAAATGTGATTATGGGTTATCGTGCATTGCTAAATCCCGAGCTTTTAGAGGCTCCGTTATTAGTAATTGTTGAAATTACTCTTGTGCGAGGCAAACCAGATGTATTTGAAGAATTTAACAGGGCTGTTCAACAACTTGATGAAATTCAAGAATGCCATCTTGTTTCAGGTGATTTCGACTATTTACTTAAAACTCGTGTGGCAGATATGGCAGCTTACCGTAAATTACTTGGTACAACACTGTTACGCTTACCGGGGGTAAATGACACTCGCACCTATGTGGTGATGGAAGAAGTGAAGCAAACTAACTACTTACTTTTAAAATAAGGACAAATAGTGATTAGACGACTCAGAGGCAAAGAAAACTTAATCAATTTAGCTTTTATACTAATGGGATTATTGGGGGGGTACCTTATTTTGGCTTGGGCAAGTTATAGCCCTTTAGATAATGCTTGGAGTGTGGCGAGTACTGTAACAGAAGCTAAACCACTTAATAAAATGGGGGCGTTCGGGGCTTGGTCTATTGACTTGCTTTATGCTTTTTTTGGTAAAGTTGCCTTTTTGATTCCATTTGTTATGGCTGGAGTTTCTGTTTATGCCTTGATTGCCCGTGTTGCCCCAATGCTAACTTTCAAGCAAGTATTGCTACGTTTCTGTAGTTTTATAATTTTTATGTTAGGAACCGCTGGGCTGGCTAATGCCCTCTTTGATAATACGCCAAATTACTTATCAGGTGGTTTTATTGGTGGTATTTGGCACACATTATTATCGGAATCATTAGGACAATTTGGTTCTCTATCATTAGCGATGTTTCTAGCTTCTGTTGGTTTTTATTTCTGTTCTGGGCAAACAATTATTGCATTGCTCACAGATTTCTATGAATGGATTATCGCTAAAGATGAAAAACAAGCCGACGAAAGTGATGAACTTTTGCAAAATAATGAGGAAATTTCACCGCTTGTAGTAGAAGTCAATGATATTGATGATGAGGAGCCTCTCCCTTCTGACTATTCTAGAGATGAAAATTTGACTGATTTGTCAGTTTTCAAACGTCCACATATTAGTGGATTGCGTACTACAGAAGAGGCAGCAGTATATTCAGAACACTCAGAGCAAGAAAGCTATAATTCACCGATGTATGAGGTTGAACCAAGTTTAGATTTACCTAAAGTGAATGTGCAAGGTTTTGAATTACCCATTGCTCAATCAGCTATTACAACAGAGATAGAGCTGGGAGTTGAAGCAACGCCTGAACTACCACAAATTAGATTAAATCCATATGCTAATGAAACGATTGGGACGGAAAATAAATCGCCTATTACAATGGACAATAATCTTTTTGATCCAATGCAAATACATCTTTCTTCTTCCCCCGTTACCGAAGAAATAGGTGAAAAAAGGGAAAATGCTGAGAGAACAGAAGGGGATGATGAGCAAGTTGTTGAAGAAGAATCAGCTTTACCTGCTTTTATGCAAAATGTTCAGCCAACAGTGGTAAATCCAGTAGTAAAAATGCCTGTTTTTGAGGCTATTAACGACGATGATTCAGAAGATGGCTTTGAATCTCAACGAGCGAGAGAATTTGCCGAAATGGAACAAGCAAAGCTGGCAGCTGTAAAAGCTCGTGCTGAAGCAGCAGGTTTGGAACAGATATTTAACAATCTAACTAAGGGATCTGATAACTTCGCTACGAATATTGCGGCACAGGTAAAAGTGCGAACAGAACCAACACCATCGGTGTTTCAAACCAATATAAAGCCAGCAATACCCGTAGAAAATGAACCTACAGCACCATCTTATCCCAATGGTTATGGTGAAACGTTTATTCATCCACTATTACAAAAAAAGAAAGTGATGGAAAAACCAACCACACCATTACCGACGTTGGATTTACTTAAAAATCGTCCAACGAGTAACCAACAAATGACGGAAGAGGAAATATTAGCCACATCTCGCCGGATTGAAGCGGCGCTGGCGAATTATGGGGTAAAAGCAACGGTAGAAGATGTGCTAGTGGGACCAGTGGTAACACGCTATGAAATTAAACCAGCAGCAGGTGTAAAAGCGGCTAAAGTAAGTTCGTTGGCAAATGATTTAGGACGTGAACTAACCAATAAAGTCCGTATTACTGAGGTGGTACCAGGCAAACCTTATATGGGGATAGAAATGCCAAATCGCTATCGTGAAACTGTATGGCTGCGTGAAGTGTTAGCCAGTGATGCTTTTAAAAATAGTAAGGCAATTTTGCCAATGGCTCTGGGTAAAGACATTAGTGGTCAGCCTATGGTGGTAGATATGGCAAAAATGCCCCATTTACTTGTGGCAGGTCAAACGGGTGGCGGTAAATCAGTGGGGGTCAATACGATGATTTTGAGCCTACTGTTTAAACTCTCACCAGAGCAAGTTCGCTTCATTATGATTGACCCGAAAGTAGTGGAACTTTCAGTTTATAACGATATTCCACACTTACTCACACCAGTAGTTACAGATATGAAAAAAGCATCGAATGCTTTGCGCTGGGCAGTGGAAGAAATGGAACGTCGCTACATTCTCGTCAGCCATCTTGGCGTGCGGAATATTGAAGGGTATAACGCCAAAATCGACCAAGCGGCAGAGATGAAAATGCCGATTCCAAATCCAATGTGGAAACCTGGCGATACGATGGATCAATTGCCACCTGTATTGGAAAAATTGACGTACATCGTGTTAATTGTAGACGAGTTCGCTGATTTGATGATGACGGCTGGTAAAGAAGTGGAAGACCACATTATGCGCATTGCGCAAAAAGCACGAGCTGTCGGTATTCATTTGATCCTAGCAACACAACGTCCATCAACCGATGTAATTACAGGCACGATCAAAGCGAATATCCCGAGCCGCATTGCGTTTACTGTGGCAACAGGAATTGATTCTCGAACCATCTTAGATGCAGGTGGAGCAGAAGCACTGTTAGGGCGAGGGGATATGCTTTATTCAGGCGCAGGAAGCCCCGATATTCTACGCGTTCACGGTGCTTTTATGGAAGATGATGAAGTTAATCGGGTAGCGGATAACTGGCGTGCCAGAGGTAAACCTAATTACCTAGACAGCATTACTGCATCAGCTGAAACAGAGGGGGCAGCAAGAGACGATGATGGTTCAGGAGAGTTAGATCCATTATTTGATGAAATTGTAGAATTTGTTGTCGAAAGTGGTATTACTTCAATTAGTGGCATCCAGCGTAGATTTTCACTCGGATTTACACGAGCGGCAAGAATTGTCGATCAAATGGCAGCACAGGGCATTCTTTCTGAAGCGGGTAAAAATGGAAAAAGAGAAGTCTTAGCAAGATAAACTAAACAGGTTGAAGAAGTCTGTTCTTCAACCCGTTTAACGTTATAAATTATTGTTGTTTAAATAAACCAGATGAACCTTCGGAATAATCTCTTGGTTGATTATCACTATGTTCAGGATTTGCATTGGCTATTGGTTGTGGCAATTTAAAAAACTCGGTTTGTTTTTCTTCTGGTAATAATTGCGCAGAACTTTTTGCCAAATGTGTATAAAGATTTTTATAATCTTCAGCCAGAGAAGCAAGCAATGTAGCAGATTGAGCAAAATGTCCTTCCAATTGTGCTTTTTGCTCTCCAACTTTATCTTGTGCAGCCTTTAAATCTGTTTCAAGTTTAAGTTGTTTTTGCACATTTTGACTGGTTAAGCGCACAATTAGTACTCCCACGATTAAACCTACAAGAAACGCTGAACCTACGGCTCCCCACACGGCAGTAGTCCATTCTGTCATATTAAAAATCCCCTGTGATTAGTTATTAGATGTAATTTACCTTTTATCACGTTCTCATTCTATGGAAAAGTAAAAAAAAATGAAAATGTGACAAAGATCTCAAAAAAAGCAAATTTGCGTAAAAAATATTAGATCTTTAGCCTAGAACTCTGTATAATCCGCACACCCTGTTTTTGTTTGGATTTTCCCACCAAACAAGTTGGTCTAAATAAGGCTCGAAGGGGTCGGATTTAGCCGAAAAATTAATAGGAAATTCTCGAAAAGAGAATTGGGTTTAAACTTTAAATTTGGTATTTAATTAATGAAAACTTTTGTAGCAAAACCAGAAACAGTACAACGTGACTGGTATGTAGTAGATGCGACAGGTAAAACTTTAGGTCGTTTAGCTACTGAATTGGCGCGCCGTTTACGTGGTAAACACAAAGCTGAATATACTCCACACGTAGATACTGGTGATTACATCATCGTTATCAACGCAGAGAAAGTAGCGGTAACAGGTAAAAAAGAAACTGACAAAATCTACTACTGGCACACTGGCTATGTAGGTGGTATCAAAGATGCAACCTTCAAAGAAATGATTGCACGTCGTCCAGAAGCCGTGATCGAGATCGCAGTAAAAGGTATGTTACCAAAAGGTCCATTAGGCCGTGAAATGTTCCGTAAATTAAAAGTTTACGCAGGTAACGAACACAACCACGCTGCACAACAACCACAAGTTTTAGACATCTAATCACGGAGCAGACAAATGACAGCAGCAAATCAAAACTATGGCACAGGTCGCCGCAAAAGCTCTTCAGCTCGTGTATTTATCAAACCGGGCAATGGTAACATTACTATTAACCAACGTTCTTTAGAAGTTTACTTCGGTCGCGAAACCTCTCGTATGGTGGTTCGTCAGCCCTTAGAATTAGTTGATTTATTAGGTAAATTAGATTTATACATCACTGTTAAAGGTGGTGGTATCTCTGGTCAAGCAGGTGCAATCCGTCACGGTATTACACGTGCGTTAATGGAATATGACGAAACCTTACGTCCTGCACTTCGTGCAGCTGGCTTCGTAACACGTGACGCCCGTCGCGTTGAACGTAAAAAAGTTGGTTTACACAAAGCACGTCGTCGTCCACAATATTCAAAACGTTAATTTCGTTTTCAGTCAAGAGATACTTAAGTATTTCCAAGAAAAGGCAGGTTATCCTGCCTTTTTATTTTTAGTCGTTTATCAATGTGATAAAATAAACCATACGTTTTATAAATAGGTTTATTTTATGCTCGCAATTATTTCTCCTGCCAAAACACTAGACTTTGAAACGTCCTCTCCCAATTTTGCAAATTCTCAACCAAATTTGACCGCTTGTAGCCAAGAACTAATTAATCTCTGCAAACAATTTTCGCCTGCGGAACTGGCTTCATTGATGTCAATTAGCGATAAGCTCGCAAGCCTTAATGTGGCACGTTTTGCCGAGTGGCAACTTGAACACAATACGCAAAATTCAAAATTAGCCTTATTCGCTTTTAAAGGTGATGTTTATACAGGCTTAGATGCGGAAACCTTAACGGCAGAACAAGTCGAGTATGCGCAAAAACATTTGCGTATGCTTTCAGGTTTGTATGGCTTATTAAAACCTCTTGATCTAATGCAGCCCTATCGCCTTGAAATGGGGACGAAACTCAGAAATCCGAAAGGCAAAGATCTTTATGCGTTTTGGGGTAATATCATAACAAACTCAGTGCAAACAGCCCTTGATGAACAAGGCGATAACATCTTAGTCAATCTTGCTTCTGATGAATATTTCAATGTGGTGAAAACCTCAAATTTACAGGCAACGATTGTCAAACCTATTTTCCTTGATGAAAAAAAAGGCAAATTCAAGCAAATCAGTTTTTACGCCAAAAAAGCCCGTGGAATGATGGTACGTTTTATCTTAACGACCCAACCAACAAAAATTGAGCAGCTAAAAGCCTTTAATTATGGCGGCTATTGGTTTGATGCAGAAAGTTCAACAGCAACGAAATTTGTTTTTAAGCGAGAGGAGCAAAAATAATGCGCTTGGCTTATTTTGCAATATTTCCGCTGGCTGTAACCGCTTGTGTCACTAATGCGCCGCAATTTTCTGTGCCTGAACAGCTGGCTTTTGAAGGTAAAACTTTCGAGAAAGTGACCCATAATCAGCTTGATGAAATGCAACAGCTATTATATTTGCCAAGCGATTCAGCGAAAAACCCTGAAGAGTGGTCGAAAGGAATCTTGCTCTTTTTAGATAAAAATAGCAACAATGTCACGCTTGAGCAAAGAGTAGTAATGCGCCAGCAGGCTTATGGCAAACAACAAGACACTATCGCCAAGGTTGAAATTAAAGGACAAGAGTTGCAAAGCCAGCTGGTTTATCCACCCACTGAACGTTTTCAAAATGTGCAGTTAGAAGTCACGCGTGGGCGAGAAGGGCTGTGTGGCTATAGTCAAATGCAATATGCTGACAAGCGGTCGATTTTGGCAAAAAATTTACCAAATTTGACCGCTTACCAGTCTGAAATTAGACAAATAGCCGAAAAATTTAATCAATTAGCGTGGCAAATTGCCTGTCAATAAATATGGAAAAACAATACCAAAAACTGGTCAAGCAGGCAGCAAATCTCGCTATAGTGGTAGCAGTTTTGTTGATTGTAATTAAAGCCTTTGCGTGGTGGAAAACAGGCTCCATTTCGATTTTAGCAGCAATGACGGATTCATTTGTCGATCTGTTTGCTTCACTTACTAATGCGTTGGTTTTGCGTTTTGCGCTACAACCTGCGGATGAAAATCATGCTTTTGGGCACGGCAAAGCAGAATCACTAGCAGCCATAGCTCAAACTGCATTTATCACAGGCTCGGCTGCATTTTTGCTATTACAAGGTATACATAAATTGACCTCTCCCGAACTGATTAAAGGTTCAGAGTTGGGGATAGCAGTTAGCTTAATTTCGATGCTAGCCACAGCGGTTTTAGTGCTTTATCAGCGCAAAGTGGTACGAATCACGCAAAGCCCTGCTATTGCGGCGGATTCACTGCATTACCAAACTGACCTCTTTATGAATGCTACCATTCTTGTAGCAATGTTACTCAATTTGTATGGTTTTATTTATGCTGATGCGTTATTTGCGATCGGTATTGCGCTTTATATTGCTCTCAACGCAGCAAAAATGTTATGGGAAGCAGTTCAAGTGTTGTTGGATGAAGCTCTACCACAAGCTGAAATTGACCAAATTATGCACATTGCCAATCAGCATGAAAATATTATTGGTATTCACGATGTCCTTACCCGTAAAGTGGGGGCAACACGTTTCATACAATTGCATTTGGAACTGGATGATCGTCTAACTTTTGTACAAGCGCACGATATTTCCGATAGTCTTGAGCATAAGATTCGAGAAGCTTTTCCAATGTCAGAAATTCATATTCACCAAGAGCCTACTTCCGTGGTGCAAGGGGAGGAACATCAATGTATCAAGCACTAGCCAATTTTAAATTTTCCAATCCTGACGAGGAGGTGATTTGGTTGATTAATCGAGTGATCGATGCTTGGCGTTACAACGGGCAAATCATTGGGCGTGAGTTTGGCATAACACTGCAAACTGATGACCACGTGCAGGTGCGTGTTGCGATTCCAGAGCAAGAAAGCCTGCTAGCCAAATGGAATAATGACCAAGTGGAAAGTACGCTTGCCTTTATGCAGGATCACGGCATAGAATTAGAATCTTACGAAATTGTTGGGCGAGATTTCCAATCCACACCAACTAGTGAGCAGGAAAATCCCGAATACTATGTGCTTTATACCAATCATTTAGAAAGTTGTTCGCCGATAAAAGATCCTGATTTTTTCCCTGTACCACTGTATAAATTGAATGAAAAAGCAGTGGAATTTAGCAAAGCGATCATCAAATGGCAGGAAGATTGGCAGGCTTGCGATCAGCTACAAATGAATGGCAACGTGCTAGAAAAACAAGCGATTAAGCAAATGAGCGAGATTACTAGTGATCTTACTATGCAAGGACTATTGATTAAACAGGTGCTAGAAGAAGCCACCAAAAAACCTGTTTATTATTACCTTTATCGCTTAGGCAAAAATAAGAAAGCAGAATGTGCTCGTAAATGCCCCGTATGTGAAGGGAAATGGCTACTAGACAAGCCTCTTAATGGTGTATTGCATTTCAAATGTGATCATTGCCGATTGGTATCGAATATCAGTTGGGAGGTATTGGGGTAAGAACACTTTAGCTTGTCAATTGTGTGTTGTTATTTTTGCGATCTAGATCGAAAAAACAAACTTTGCTGGTTGTATGGTTTACGAAAAATTGTATGCTTGTTGCAATTATTTCTTAATAAGAAATCACACTATGTGGCATTTATTTCGTAAACCAATTGAAAAATCTTCACTTGAAGCGTGGAGTAAAATATGTGATGATGTCGCTAAAGTAACAATATTAGCCACTCCTGTAATGCTATATAAAGCAGAAGAAACGTTAATATTTAGATTTATAAATATCGGATTACTTTTTACTTATATTCTATATTTGTCTAGTTATTGCTAGAAATCTTAGAAAGAAATCGGAGGAGAACTAAAATGAGTTTAACAATGACTTTGATTATCTGCGCATTACTTTGTTTTATTGGTTTACTAGTAGTAAATAAAGCACTCAAATAATTACCGATAAGATAGATAATCAAAAGGGCGAATACTCGCCCTTTCATTCATTTAAAAGCCGTTACCTCTTCCAACTCTTCAATTGCCGCCAAGCATTTCATTTTACGGTATTCTGTTTCCTGAATTTGTTGCTGATAAGCCAACTTTTCTGCCTCCTTTTCAGCTTTATATTGTTGTTCTAATAGCCAACTAATCTTGTCATTTAATGCTCGCAAAGCCTTGCGATATTCATTTAAGCGTTTTATAGGGGGTAAGGTGTGAACGTTGCGAGGGAATTGATAGACCGATTGAAATCGGCCTTTTTCTTGTTTTTTAGGTAAACGCTTTACCGCCTTTTGCAAAGCATCAAATTGTTTCAACAGTTTATCCGCTAACACTTCAGCATATTCAGCTTCATTTTGCTGATTTAGAAGCAGCGCAGTTGTCCGAAGTTCTGCCACAAATTCTGCTACAAAACCTTCTTTTTTGGTAAAAAATTCACCCAAAACAACCGCTTGTTTATCTAGATAAGGAGTGAAGACGGCTAAAAAGCGCTCAATATTGTGCCAAAAACCTTTCATATTTTATTCAGAATTAATCATTTTTTATCATTATATAGTGAGAAAATGAAGATTCCAACGTTAAAAGTTGTACATAAAGAGGCAAATAATGCAAGATTTTATTAAATGTGTGAAGTAAGTCACAAAATAATTGAAGTTTTATGAAACTTTATTTCAAATCAAAAATGCACAAATTTTCTTTAATTTTCAATAAGTTATATTGTTTACTTTTTGTAAGTTAAGCTCTTGCAAATTTAATATAATTAGTAAGTTTTGTATAACTATATGATTTCAAATAATATTTTATGCGTTGTAGCATAATCTACAAACTATTGACAGCATTTTGTCTTTTTGACATTATTCGCTTGCACAAAGTATTTACCCAACTGGGGTAGATATGAGCGTTTTTTAAATCCGTTCTTTGTAAAAAGAACAAAAATAAAAATCAACCTCCATTAAGATAGGTGAACATTATGAAAAAAACATTAGTTGCATTAACAGTAGCAGCATTTGCAGCTTCTTCAGCTCACGCTTTTACTGCGTATGATGCGGAAGGTACTAAAGTAGAAGTTGAAGGTTCTCTTCGTTTAACTCTTGAACGTGCAAGCAATAGAACTAAAGCTGCAAACGGTAGCGTTGTGCGTACAGATAAAACAAAACATGCTCACACTACATTACGTAATACAGACTCTCGTTTTGGTATTCGTGTGAAACATGACTTAGCGGAAGATTTCTATGCATTAGGTCGTTTAGAAATTCGCTTTGACAAAAATTCATCTTCAGACAAATTTGGTGACTTATATGCTAAACGAGCATACATTGGTTTAGGCAGCAAAAAATTTGGTGAAGTAACTTTTGGTCGCCAATTAACAATCGCTGATGAGTACGGTCAAACAGATGATTATGCATATGGCATCGTTCCTGAATATATTGAAACTTCTGGCACTCAAGTTATTCGTTACGATTACAAGGGTATTGAAGGTTTACAAATTGGTGCAAACTATAATTTTGCAGAAAAACGAAATGCAGTAGGTGAAGTTCTTCCAAATGAACTTAAAAATGCCTATGGTTTAGGTGCAGTATATGAAACTGCATTAGGTGGCAATACATTTAACATTGAAGGTGGTGTTGGTCGTGCTAATTATGTAACTGGTCAAAATTATAACCACCATAAAGATGGCTATGAGGTAGCTGTTGGTTATACAATTGGTCCAGTTAAATTAGTTGCCGATTTAGGTTATAAATATGAAAAAGAAAGTGCAAAACGTACTAAAGCATTCTATGTTGCTCCAGGTGTTCAATACCAAGTAATCCCTGCTTCACGTATCTATGGTAACTATTTATACGAACGTGCTGAAACGACTAAAAACAAAGCTGATTCAAGTAAAGAAAAAACACACGGTTTCTTACTTGGTGTTGATTACAAACTACACAAACAAGTGGTTGCCTATGTTGAAGGTAAGTATAAACGTACCAAAGACTATGACGCAACAACGAGTGGTTATAACTACGCAAGCAAAACTACTGATAAAGCTGTTGGCGTAGGTATGCGTGTATACTGGTAATCTTAATATAGCCAAAAAGCTTATAGCCCCAATCGGCAACGGTTGGGGTTTTTTTTTAAAATTTGCAAAAAATCCGCCAAATTTGGTCGCTTGCTTATGCTACAATTACGCCAAATTTCTTGATGGAATATGTAATGAATCAGCCAACCTTTTTCTTCTACGATTACGAGAGTTTCGGTATCAATCCCGCCCTAGACAGACCAGCCCAATTTGCAGGAATCCGTACAGATAATGAATTTAATATTATTGGGGAACCTGTGATGTTTTATTGCAAACAGTCGCCTGATTATTTACCTTCGCCTGAAGCAGTAATAGTAACAGGAATTTTACCGCAACAATGTAACGCTGAAGGTTTGATTGAACCTGAATTTGCTGCACGGATTCACGCAGAATTTAGCCAGCCTAATACTTGTGTTATCGGTTATAACAATATTCGCTACGATGATGAAATGACCCGTTACACCTTCTTTCGTAATTTTTTCGACCCATATGAATATAGCTGGAAAAATGGCAATTCACGCTGGGATTTGCTAGATGTCGTGCGAGCCTGTTATGCCTTACGTCCTGATAGTATCACGTGGGTTGAAGATGAAAACGGCGTGCCCAATTTCAAACTAGAAAACCTCACTAAGGTAAATGGCATTGCGCACGAAAATGCTCACGATGCTATGTCAGATGTTTATGCGACCATCGCTATAGCAAAGCTCATCAAGGAAAAACAACCGAAATTTTTCGATTTCTTTTGGCAACATCGTAGTAAAAAAGAGCTTGAGAAATTGATTGATACGGCGGAAATGACTCCACTGGTACATGTATCAGGAATGTTTGGTAATGCGCGAGGTAATACGGCTTGGATTGCGCCTGTTACGTGGCATCCAGCTAATCAAAATCAAGTGATTTGCGTAGATTTGAGCGGTGATGTAATGCCGTTAATCAACGACTCAGTGGAGGATTTGAGTGCACGTTTATATACTAGGCGCGAAGAATTATCGGAAGGCGTATCACCAGTACCGCTTAAAGGCGTGCATATCAATAAATGCCCGATTATTGCACCAGCTAAAGTGCTTCTGCCTGAAAATGCGGAGCGGTTAGACATTGATCGGGAACAATGTTTACGTAACTTAAAGCTCCTAAAAGATCATAAGAGCCTCGTGCGTGAAAAAGTTTATGAAATCTTCAATGAAGAACGTAGCTTCACCCCTAGCGAGAATGTGGAAGCAACACTATATGATGGCTTTTTCTCGCCTGCAGATAAAAACAATATGGCAATTCTGCGCAGCTTAAAACCTGAAGAATTAGCGCACCACGAGTTAAATTTTGCTGATCCTAGAGTAGAGAAGTTGCTCTTTAATTATCGTGCGAAGCATTACCCTGAAACCTTAAATCGTGCTGAACAAGTTAAATGGCAGAAATATTGCCAGCAACAAATTGATAATAAAGCGGAAGCCTTTACTGAATCAATCGAAAAATGTACCGAGCTTTATCACGATAACCCTGAAAAATTGGTATTATTAGAAAAACTCACTCAATATGCAGAAGAGCTTTCTGATGGTGTGCAATTTACTTATTCAAACGCAGAAAGCCAGCCTCACTTAGTCAGCGATCTCAATAAAATCGCTGAACAAGCGGGAAGTAAAGCTGATAAATTAGCGGCATTGAGGGCATTAATTAAATGATAGAACAAATAATTGAACATCACCCATTCGCTCCTATTTTACCACCACAGGCTACAGTGGCAATGATGGGGACTTTCCCTCCTACCCGTGAGAAAAGATGTATGGAGTTTCATTATCCTAATTTCACGAATCAAATGTGGCGAGTGATGGGGATTGTTTTCTATAACGATGAAAACTATTTCCGGGTCGGTGATGAAAAGCGATTTGACCCTGTTCGCATTGAAGCATTTTTGCGAGAAAAGGGCATTGCACTTTGCTCATCTGCTCAAACCGCCATTCGCACCAAAGGTAATGCGGCGGATAAAGATTTGAAAATTGTGGAACCCGTAGATATGGCAAAACTATTGCAGACCTTACCTAAGCTAAAATGGCTCTTTACGACAGGAGGATTAGCGACAGATACCTTACTTGGCTTATTACCTGAAAAAGTAAAATCACCTAAAACTAATGAATTCATAGCCTATCCATTTAATGGTAAAAAAGATCTATTTTTATACCGCTTGCCCTCCACCTCAAGAGCCTATCCGCTAAGTTTAACGAAGAAGGCTGAAGCCTATCGTAAATTCTTTGAAATAGTTGGGATAAAATAGTCTAAAGCAAATAATAACCTGATAAGCTTATTCAGTAGGATTTTTTATGCAGAAAATTCAAGATCTCAAACAAAGCAAACCCTTTATTCTCCACAGCCCGTTCAACCCCTCTGGCGATCAGCCTTCGGCGATTGAAAAACTGATCGATGGGCTTAATGACGGCTTGGCACACCAAACCTTACTTGGCGTAACGGGTTCAGGTAAAACTTTTACAATAGCCAACGTGATTGCCACCCTTAACCGTCCCGCCATGGTGCTTGCGCCGAATAAAACCCTCGCCGCCCAGCTCTATGCGGAAATGAAGGCGTTTTTTCCTGAAAATGCGGTGGAGTATTTTGTCTCTTACTACGACTACTACCAACCCGAAGCTTATGTGCCTGCGAGTGATACTTTCATCGAGAAAGATGCTTCAATTAATGAGCAGATCGAGCAAATGCGCCTGTCGGCAACCAAGTCTTTTTTGGAACGTCGAGATACTATCGTCGTGGCTTCGGTTTCCGCTATTTATGGCTTGGGCGATATAGATGTCTATATGCAAATGATGTTGCATTTGCAGGTGGGGGCGATTATCAATCAACGTGAGATTCTCTCGCGTCTTGCTGAATTGCAATATACCCGCAACGATCAGGCGTTTCAGCGTTCGACTTTCCGTGTACGGGGTGAGGTAATCGATATTTTCCCCGCCGAATCGGACGAAGTGGCGTTGCGTGTTGAATTGTTTGACGACGAAATCGAAAATCTGTCGCTGTTTGACCCGCTGACAGGGCATAGCTTAGGGCGAGTACCACGCTATACGATTTACCCGAAAACTCATTACGTTACCCCTCGTGAACGAATTTTAGAGGCGATTGAACAGATTAAGGAAGAGCTGGTCGAGCGCCGTGACTATTTCATCAAAGAAAATAAATTGCTGGAAGAACAACGACTTACCCAACGCACCCAGTTTGACATCGAGATGATGAACGAGCTTGGTTACTGTTCGGGGATTGAAAATTATTCACGCTATTTATCAGGCAGGAAAGAGGGCGAACCGCCGCCGACTTTGTTCGACTATATGCCGTCGGACGGTATTTTGGTGATTGACGAATCGCACGTCACTGTACCGCAAATCGGCGGAATGTACCGTGGCGACCGTGCGAGAAAAGAAACCTTGGTGCAATATGGTTTTCGCTTGCCGTCGGCGCTGGATAACCGCCCGCTGCGCTTCGAGGAATTTGAACGCTTAGCACCGCAGACGATTTACGTCTCGGCAACCCCAGGCCCATACGAATTGGAAAAATCGAACAACGATGTGATCGACCAAGTGGTGCGCCCGACGGGCTTACTCGACCCTGAAATCGAAGTGCGCCCCGTTGCCACGCAGGTAGACGATTTGCTCTCTGAAATTCATCAAAGGGTAGCACTGAACGAACGTGTGCTGGTTACCACGCTCACCAAAAAAATGGCGGAAGATTTGACCGATTACCTCGACGAACACGGCGTGCGCGTGCGCTATTTACACAGCGACATCGACACCGTCGAGCGGGTCGAAATCATTCACGATTTACGTATTGGTATGTTCGACGTGTTGGTTGGCATCAACTTGTTGCGAGAAGGCTTGGATATGCCCGAAGTCTCGCTGGTCGCCATTCTCGATGCCGACAAAGAGGGCTTTTTGCGCTCGGAACGATCGCTGATTCAAACCATCGGACGTGCTGCACGCAACCTCAACGGCAAAGCAATTCTCTACGGCGACCGCATTACCAACTCTATGCAAAAAGCGATTCAGGAAACCGAACGTCGCCGTGAAAAACAGCGCAAATACAACGAAGAACACGGCATTGTGCCACAAGCTCTAAACAAAAAAGTGGCGGAAATGCTCGACATCGGACAAACCGACAAACCGAAACGTGGCAAACAAGCGGTCAAAAAAGCCGAAAACTTTGCAAATTCCGCCCCTACTTCCCGCAAAGAGTTGGAAAAAGAACTCAAACAGCTCGAACAACAAATGCGTGATTTCGCAAGGGATTTAGAGTTCGAAAAAGCGGCAGAGGTGAGAGATCGGATTCATTGGGTCAGGGAGAGGTTGTTGGAGGTTTAGCCTAGGCTCGATTGTTTTTTGTTCATTCGGTAATTTTTTGAAATCAATCAAATTATTTTCTAGATCTTTATAGACAGATAACTGTTTTTTTACAGTTCATTTACTTTTTTTACCTTATGAAGATCTTATAAATGAAAAAACTAACAATACTTACATTAGCTGGACTAATGCTAACTGGATGTGCGACGCAAAAAGAATTGGTTGTGGCAGGAGGCAGTAAAGCTGATGGCACTGTTGAACTGTCTTCTTATAGCTATCGTGACTTTGAAGTTCCGCATATTAATGAAGAGCAAGGTTTGACATGGCTATTTGACATCCATTCCTTACAAGCATATACTAAAACATATGCCAAATTTTATTGTAAAGGAGAAACAAAATGGAAAAAGTTGCACGATTATTTAGAAACGGGCGTAATCAGGCAGTGCGCTTGCCCGTAGAATTTGAATTTGATGCCGAGCAGGTGTTTGTATTTAAAGAAGCGAACGGCGACATTACGCTTTCAACCCGCTCGAGAACTCAACAAAATTGGCAAAAAGTATTTGAGTTATTGCCTACCATTCAATGCGATGGCAGTTTTTTGTCTCCCGAAGAACGCAAGCAGGAAACCGCTACCCGCGATCCATTTGAGGGGTTTTAAATGTATATGTTGGATACCAATACAGTCAGTTATTTCTTTCGCAATGAACTGACTGTTGTGCAAAAATTGCAAAGCCTGAATCCTGATTTGCTTTGCGTTTCATCCGTCACGGCGGCTGAATTATTTTATGGCGTAGCCAAACGGAACAACAAACAATTAGCTCTGTTTTTAGAAACCTTTCTTAGTGCTATCACCGTTGCAGATTGGGATTATCAATGTGCCGAAACCTATGGCTGGTTAAGGGCTGAAATGGAAAAATCCGGGAAAACAATGGGAGTGCAAGATCAAATGATCGCTGCCCACGCCTTGGCAAATGAGTGTGTGTTAGTTTCCAGTGACAAAGCCTTTTCGTTTGTGCCTAAATTGGTACTGGAAAATTGGTGGAAATGACGGGCAGCAGCATGCAAGCGGTCAAATTTCTCTAAAAATTTGCAAATTGCAAAAAATTGGAAAAATTTGACCGCTTGTTTTTGGGTGAAATAAGTTTAATTTGTGGTATCATCTTAAATTAAACTTATTTTTCTTTACTTTTTCATTAATTTATAGTTTAATTTGCGATAACATCTTAAATTAAACTTAATTTTATGGCTTTCTATACTAGACAAATGCAACTTTTGTTGCAGTCTTTGACTAAACAATTCCCTGCGGTGTTGGTGACAGGCCCTCGCCAAGTGGGGAAATCGACGTTGTTGCAACATATCGGTACTGACTATCAATATGTGACTTTCGATGATCCTGTATTGTTAGCGCAGGCGAAGAATGATCCAACATTGTTTATGCTAAACCATCAAGGCAAGCTGATTTTAGACGAGGTGCAATACGTACCAGAGCTATTTTCAAACCTAAAATTAGCGATTGATAAGCAAAAAACAGCAGGATTGTTTTTGCTTTCTGGCTCGCAGGCATTTCAGCTAATGCAAAATGTGACGGAAAGTTTAGCGGGCAGAATTGCGGTATTAAAATTGCAAGGGTTTTCGCTACGTGAAATTCAGCAAATTGATTTTCATCAGCCGTTTGTGCCTACAACAAGCTATCTTGCTGAACGTGAAAGAATCGCTCAACCTGTTGAAAATATTTGGAAAATTATCCATCAAGGCTATATGCCTCACTTGTATGAGCAAGAAACGAACTGGGATATTTATTATGCCTCTTATGTAGCAACTTATATTGAACGAGATGTGCGAGCTTTGAGCAATATCAGCAACATCGCCGATTTTACTCGTTTTATGGTGGCAATAGCAGCTCGTAGTGGGGAATTGTTGAATTATAGTAATGTAGCACAAGAAATTGGTGTATCAGTTGATACCATTAAACGCTGGACAACTATTCTAGAAACGTCAGGCATTATTTATTTACTCAAGCCATATAGCAATAATCATTTAAAACGTGCAGTTAAAACGCCAAAAGTCTATCTAATGGATACGGGCTTAATGGCGTGGCTAACAAAATGGCTCACTCCTGAAACTATTCAACAAGGGGCGAAAAGCGGTCAGTTTTTTGAAACTTTTGTCGTCAGCGAAATCATTAAATCTTTCTACAATAACGGCATAGAACCGCCTATCTATTTTTATCGAGATACCAATCAAAAAGAGATTGATTTATTGATTGAATACGATCGTACAATTTATCCCGTAGAAATCAAAACCTCGGCTAGTCCTAATAAAAAAATGGCAAAAGCGTTTGAGATTTTGAAAGATAATTTGCCTGATTCTGAAGTAAAAATTGGTAACGGCGTAATTATAAATCAACATCCCCAAAAAATGTGGCTGGCAGAAGATTTAGTTGCGTTACCTATTAGTATGATCTGAATTTAATTTGCGGTGCCATTGAAAATTAGACTAACAAACGCTTAAAAAAGCAGAAATAGACAAAAACGGCTAGGATTTCAGCCCTAGCCGTTTTTCTTATTCTTTAGCACTTAAGTCTTTCACTTCTGTCTCTGTCGTGATTTTTTTCACGGCATCAATACCTTTTTGGCAACTTTGCTTAGTAGCATAAGCCTCACCACCTGTTGCGATGATTTGATGGTTACCCGATTTTAAACGCCAGCGAAATTCGCCTTTTGCATCTTTATAGATTTCAAAATACATAATGTACCTCTTGTTGAAAATCCCAAGTTACTCTTGGTATGTGTAGATTACTATCAATTTTGCATTTTGCAAAGTCTTATGAGAATTTAACCGCTTGTTTATTCTCGATATTTAGAAATTCGCATTACGCGGTGCTCGCGGGAATGGAATCACTTCACGGATATTTTGTAAACCAGTCACATACACGATTAAACGCTCAAAACCTAAACCAAAACCAGCGTGTGGCACAGTACCATAACGGCGTAAATCACGATACCACCAGTAATCTTCAGGGTTTAAGCCCATTTCGACCATTCGTTTATCTAATACATCTAAACGTTCTTCACGTTGTGAACCACCGATGATTTCACCGATGCCAGGGGCTAAAACGTCCATTGCCGCTACGGTTTTGCCATCATCATTTAAGCGCATATAGAAGGCTTTGATGTCTTTCGGATAGTTTTTTACTACCACTGGTGATTTGAAGTATTCTTCCGCTAAGAAACGTTCGTGTTCAGAAGAAAGGTCAATACCCCAAGAAACTGGGAATTCAAATTTTTTGCCTGACTTTAATAAAATATCAATGGCATCAGTGTAATCCACTTGTGCAAATGGTGAAGCGATAAAGTTTTCTAAACGTTCGATCACTTGGCTATCTACGTGTTTAGCGAAAAATGCCATATCGTCTGGGCGTTCTGCTAATACGGCTTTGAAGACATATTTCAACATAGCTTCTGCTAATTTGGCGTTGTCGGCTAAATCGGCAAAAGCAAACTCAGGTTCTACCATCCAGAATTCCGCTAAGTGGCGAGTAGTGTTTGAGTTTTCGGCACGAAAAGTAGGACCGAAGGTATAAACTTTGCTTAATGCACAAGCGTAGGTTTCACCATTTAACTGACCCGAAACCGTTAAGAATGATTCTTTTCCGAAAAAATCTTGGCTGAAATCGACTTTGCCGTTTTCTGTGCGTGGTAAGTTTTCTAAATCCAGCGTAGAAACACGGAACATTTCGCCTGCTCCTTCAGTATCGGAAGCGGTGATAAGCGGTGTTGCTACCCAATAAAACCCTTGCTCGTGGAAGAAACGATGAATAGCTTGGGCAAGTGTGTGACGCACACGAGCCACAGCACCGATTAAGTTGGTACGAGGACGTAAGTGTGCCACTTCACGCAAATATTCGATAGAATGACGTTTTGCTGCCATTGGGTAAGTGTCAGGATCTTCCACCCAGCCTATTACTTCTACAGATTTTGCTTGTAATTCGACTGCTTGTCCTTCGCCTTGTGAAGCTACTACTTGGCCTGTCACAATCACAGAGCAGCCTGCAGTTAAACGTAAAACTTCATCTTGATAATTGGCAACATCACTATTGATCACCGCTTGAATGGGATCGAAGCAAGAACCATCATAAACGGCTAAGAAAGAAAAACCTGCTTTTGAGTCACGGCGGGTACGTACCCAGCCACGCACTGCCACTTCTTCACCTACGGCAACTTTGCCAGAAAGGATTTCTGAAATAGTTGGAAATTTAGACATTGATAACCTCAAAGTGAGTTGTTATGAAAAAAATAATTCCCGTATTTTACAAGAAAACCGCAGGAAATAAAGGAAAAACAAGAAAAAGGCGAGCTAATTTATTGCATTGAAAGAGGCGGGCATTTAGACTACGTCTTATTTTTATCAATAAGGGTCAAAAAATGGCTCTCGCCTATTTAGCTGAACTCCCGAAAGAAGAATTTGTGGAACGTCGCCATCGAGTGTTTGAACAAATGCAAGATAATTCGGCGTTAATTGTGTTTACCGAAACGGAAAAGCGTCGTAATAACGATTGCAATTACTTGTTCCGTGCCGATAGTTATTTTTGGTATTTAACGGGTTTTGCGGAACCGAAGGCGGCTTTATTGTTAATTAAACAAGCTGGAAAGTGTGAATGTTCGATTTTCTTACGTCAGAAAGATCCGTTGAAAGAGACGTGGAATGGTCGCCGTTTAGGACTTGAACAAGCCCCTACTGCGTTAAAGATGGATTTAGCTTTTGATATTGAACAGCTTGCGGAAATTTTTGCAAAAAAAACAGAAAATTTGACCGCTTGTTATTACGCAAAAGGCGTGCAGAAGTGGGGCGATAGCGTTGTGGAACAAGTTTTTCCTGAACCGCTGGATTGGAAGCCGATGTTATCCCGAATGCGCCAGATCAAATCGACCGCTGAAATCGCCTTAATTCAGCAGGCTTGCCATATTTCGGCAATGGCGCATATTCGGGCGATGAAACAGGTCCGTCCAAATCGTTACGAAATGGAGATAGAAGGTGAAATTCAATACGAATTTACTCGTTTTGGCAGCCGTTTCCCTGCCTATAATTCAATTGTTGCTAGTGGCGAAAATGCTTGTATCTTGCATTACAACGAAAATAATGCGGTAATGCGAGAGGGGGATTTATTGTTGATTGATGCGGGAGCAGAATTTGCTCATTACGCTGGTGATATTACTCGTACCATTCCAGTGAATGGCAAGTTTAGCGAACCACAACGTGAACTCTATGAATTGGTCTTGCACGCTCAAAAAGAAGCAATAAAATTGCTGGTACCAAATAGCTCAATTAAAGTCGCAAACGACAGAGTAGTCGAAATTTTAACTGAAGGCTTGGTGCGATTGGGTATCTTAAAAGGTGATATTGTCACGCTTATTGAGAAAAAAGCCTATCGCCGATTTTATATGCACGGCTTAGGGCATTGGTTAGGGCTGGATGTGCACGATGTGGGCGATTATGGTGATGATCGTTCTGCGCCCCTTGAAATGGGTATGGTGATCACGGTTGAACCTGGTTTATACATTCCATCAGATACTGATGTGCCTGAACAATACAAAGGTATTGGTATTCGTATTGAAGATAATTTATTGATGACCGAGTACGGTAATAAAAATTTAACTAGCGGTTGTCCAAAAGAAATTGTTGATATTGAGACCATTATGGCAAGTTAAATAGGAGTAAAAATGAAAAATAAATTTCTATTTCTAACCGCTCTAAGCGGCTTTTTCTGTATTGCTTTGGGCGCAGGGGCGGCACATGGCTTGCAAAAAATATTAAACGCTCAAGCACTGGAATGGATTGCTACGGGTTTGCAATATCAGATGTTCCACACCTTAGCATTGTTAGGATTAGGCTTGTTCCAAATTGCAAATTCTAATCAAAATCCGCCCGCTTGTAGAGCAACAGCCTTCAATATTATTGGTGGAAGTTGGGCGTTAGGTATTTTGCTATTTAGTGGCAATTTGTATTTATTGGCATTTGCTGTGCCGACCATTCATTGGTTGATTCCTGTTGGCGGTGTTAGTTTTATGCTTGGCTGGGCAACGTTAGCCTTTATTAGTATGAGAAGTCGTAAACAATGAACAAACTAGCCTTATATTGCCGTGCGGGTTTTGAGAAAGAAGTGGCAGTCGAGATCACTGATAAAGCAGCTCAATTGGGCGTATTCGGCTTTGCCAATTTAAAAGAAAACAGCGGTTATGTGATTTTTGAATGCTACCAAGCAGGCGAGGCAGATAGACTCGCTCGGGAGTTGAAATTTGAGCAACTGATTTTCGCTCGTCAAATGATTGTGGTGGGTGAGTTGTTGCAGGATTTACCTGCGGAAGATCGTATTTCGCCAATTTTAGCGCAGTATCAAGCGTTAAATCCGCGCAATAGTTCAGATATTTTGGTCGAAACGCCTGACACTAACGAAGCGAAAGAGCTTTTGACTTTTTGCCGTAAATTTACCGTGCCGTTGCGTAACAGTTTAAAAAAGCAGGGCTGGCTCGGCAAATCTGAAACCACGAAGGGCTGTATCAGTTTGCATATTTTGTTTGTGCGTGCGGGCTGTTGCTATGTTGGTTATGCTTATAATCACAATAAATCACCGTTTTTTATGGGCATTCCACGTTTGAAATTCCCTGCGGATGCGCCAAGTCGTTCAACACTAAAACTGGAAGAAGCGATTTTGACTTTTATTCCGCCAGCTGAAGAGAAAAAACGTTTTAATGATACTATGATAGGTGTGGACTTAGGAGCTTGCCCTGGTGGCTGGACTTATCAATTAGTTAAACGGGGCGTGTTCGTTTATGCCGTTGATCACGGCAAAATGGCGGCTAGCTTGCACGATACAGGGCGCATTGAACATTGCCCTGAAGATGGTTTTAAGTTCCAACCACCCAAACGAAAAACCGTAGATTGGTTAGTTTGTGATATGGTGGAACAACCGATGCGCATTGCCAAATTGATAGCGAAATGGCTGATTAGCGGCTGGTGTCGAGAAACTATTTTCAACCTTAAATTGCCGATGAAAAAACGTTATCAGGAAGTACAACTTTGCTTGCAATATTTGGAAGAAGAGTTAGAAAAAGTGGGCTTTTGGTTCAACATTCAGGCAAAACACCTTTATCACGATCGTGAAGAAATTACCGTGCATATTGCGGTGATGGGAAAAGCGGAAAAATAGTCTGACAAGCGGTAGATTTTTTCACAATTTTTTTGCAAATTTTTAGTAGAATTTGACCGCTTGTAAAATAAAAAACAGACAACAGAGAAGGAACAAATATGACATTAAAAATTGGGATCGTCGGTGCGGGCGGCAGAATGGGGCGTAATCTCATTACCGTGGTAAATAATTTAGATGGCGTAATGCTTTCAGCTGCTTTTGAACGTCAAGGTTCATCCTTGATTGGTTCTGATGCAGGCGAAGTTGCGGGGGGTGGCAATTTAGGGGTTCAAATTGTTGGCTCATTAACAGAAAACTCAAACTTTGATGTGTTGATTGATTTTACTCGTCCAGAAGGCACGTTAGAACATATAGCTTTCTGTGTTGCCAATAACAAAAAGATGATTATTGGTACCACTGGTTTTGATGAGGCAGGCAAACAAGCGATTAAAGATGCTTCAGAAAAAATCGGTATCGTGTTCGCCTCAAATTACAGCGTGGGTGTGAATTTGGTGTTTAAGTTGTTAGAAAAAGCTGCCAAAGTGATGGGCGATTATTGCGACATCGAAATAATCGAGGCACACCACCGCCACAAAGTGGATGCACCATCAGGCACCGCGCTGTCAATGGGTGAACATATAGCTAAAACCCTTGGGCGTGATTTAAAAACACACGGCGTTTTTGCACGTGAAGGCATTACAGGCGAGCGCAAGCGAGATGAAATTGGTTTTGCCACTATCCGTGCAGGCGATGTAGTCGGTGAGCATAGCGTTTGGTTTGCGGACGAAGGCGAACGTGTCGAAATTACCCATAAAGCCTCTAGTCGAATGACCTTTGCCAATGGTGCCGTGCGTGCAGCCAAATGGTTGAACAGCAAAGAAATAGGGCTGTTTGATATGACTGATGTGTTAGATCTTAATAATTTATAATCTGTAGGAGCGGGTCCTGTGCCCACCCGAAAACAAATTAAATATACGGGCGGGTACAGGCCTTGCCCCTACATCAATAAGGCAATACAAAAATGACCAAATACAACAATATCGAAACTACCCTTGTACAAATGGGTAATCGCACCGATCCTCGCACAGGTGCAGTGGCAACGCCGATTATTTTATCCACCGCTTACGGGCGTGATGGTTTAGGCGAATCAACAGGTTGGGATTATACTCGCACTAAAAACCCAACGCGGGCTGTGTTAGAGCAGGGCATTGCCGATCTTGAAGGCGGTGATGCAGGCTTTGCGATGGCATCGGGAATGGCGGCGATTCAGTTGGTGATGTCACTATTTAAAGCACCAGATGAATGGATTATTTCCAGCGATGTGTATGGCGGTTCTTATCGTCTGTTTGATTTCAGTTATAAAAATCATAACACGATCAAGCCCGTGTATGTGAATACGGCAGACTTAGCAGCAATTGAAGCAGCAATTACGCCAAACACTAAAGCGATTTTCGTCGAAACCCCTTCGAATCCATTGATGGAAGAGTGTGATGTAGCGGCAATTTCCAACATTGCCAAAAAACACAATTTAATGCTGATTGTGGATAACACTTTCTTAACGCCTGTACTGTTCCAACCAATTTCACAAGGAGCCGATCTTGTGATTCACAGTGCGACTAAATACCTTTCAGGCCATAATGATGTGTTGGCTGGGTTAATCGTGGCGAAAGATTCGGAAGCCACTAAAGTAAACGGGCAAAACCTGACAGAACGTCTGTTCTACTTTCAAAACTGTGCAGGGGCGGTGCTTTCACCATTTGACTCATACCTTGCGGTGCGTGGTTTGAAAACCTTGGCACTTCGTATGGAAAGGCATCAAGCCAATGCTGCAGAACTTGCTATATTCTTAAATGAGCAACCTGAAATTGACAGCGTACTCTATTCAGGCAAAAGCGGTATGCTTTCTTTTCGCTTGCAAAAAGAAGAATGGGTACCAAAATTTTTAAAAGCGATGAAGTTGATTACTTTTGCTGAGAGTTTAGGCGGCACGGAGAGTTTTATTACTTACCCCGCCACTCAAACCCATATGGACATCCCTGAAGCGGAACGTGTGTCTCGTGGTATTACCAATACGCTGCTGCGTTTTTCGGTAGGCTTGGAACACGTGGACGATTTGAAAGCAGATTTAAAACAGGCGTTAGCAATTTGTTCTAAATAAGGAGCAATGATGAAAAGACATCAAGTTGAAACCTTAATCACTCGCGAAGAAGTACAATCACGCATTATTGAACTAGCAAATGAAATTAACCATCATTACAAACAAAGTGAAAACTTGGTGATAGTCGGTTTATTACGCGGCTCGTTTATGTTTATGGCAGACTTGGTTCGCCATATTAAGGTGCCAGTGGAAGTTGATTTTATGACTGCTTCAAGTTATGGTTCAGGTACAGAATCTAGTCGAGATGTGAAAATTCTTAAAGATTTGGATGGTGAAATTGCAGGCAAAGACGTGCTGATTGTAGAAGATATTATCGACACGGGTTTTACTCTGTCTAAAGTGCGTGAAATTCTCAAATTACGTGAGCCAAAGTCGATTGCTATTTGTACATTGTTAGATAAACCTTCACGTCGCGAAGTGGACGTACCTGTCGAGTGGATTGGCTTTGCTATTCCCGATGAATTTGTGGTTGGCTATGGGATTGACTACGCACAACGTTATCGCAACTTAGATTACATAGCCAAAGTTGTGATGGAAGAGTAAAAAACTCAGCAAATATGACCGCTTGTATTTTCTATAGTTGGAACTTCAAGTGGTCTTTTTATTCTAAATTTTTATATAGGTGGGTTCGGTCCCACCCGAGTTTTGAACGGGCAGCCGCAGAGACCGCCTCTAAAATGGAACTGATATGTTTAAAAAAAGCCTTTTATCGCTATTAGTCATCAGTGCTTTCGCCTTTGCAGCCGAAAAACCAGCTAGCCAAAATTTTACTGACACTGATGCGTCAGCTCAAAATGCTGATAGCAAATCAAATTGGCAAGTGGTGCAGAGGGCCGTACAGGAGCGTTTACAGCAGCGTACCAACTTTCTTGCTTTAGAATACCTACTGGATACCGCCAGCAAGCAGAAAAATTTATCCACCAAAACGATTGAATTAGCCTATCAATTATTGGCAGTGCTAGACGGTTACCCATTGCTAATGGAGGCGGAGTGGGCATTGCTAAAGGCTAAAATAGATACGAATCAAGCCGTAGATGCGGAGTTGTCTGCTTTCAGTAAAAAATATCCAAATTCACCATATCAAAAACGTTTAGCGCAAATTCCATTTGAGCAATTATATAATCAGAAAAAATTTGCGGAATTGGTAGAATATAGCAAATCTGTCGTTCCTGAAAATGAACAGAATCAATGTCGCTTATTTGTGGCTTATTTCGATAAGTTATCGAAAAAAGAAGAAAAATTAGATGCTAAGAAAAGTTTAGCTACTGAAAATGAGAAGAACGTATTAAAAAATAAAGAAACGGGCTTTCTTTCAGATGAATTTTTCAAAGAATACCATTCGTTTTGGCTGAAAACCTCCAATATCCCAACTGAATGCAAGGCAATTGCCGAAGTGCATCAAAAATCACTCACCGATAGCGATTATCGTGCAAAAGCGGTCAATTTAGTGGAAAAAAATGCCAAAGAGGCGTTACGTTCGTTGATTACCAATGAAAATAATGAGCTCAATCGCTGGTTAATTGCGACTGAAAAAGTGATGAATGCGCCAGCAAAGCTTGATGAATTTATTACTTCTCAACCACAAAATGAACAAACTAAAGCGGTTGCTAAAATTATTTTTCCGAAATGGGCAAAAACGTTGCCAGAAGATATGCGCAATCCAACTTTTGTGCCAGTTCAACAGTGGGCAGAAAAATTGGCTTTAAGTGCACAGGAGCTTCGTGATTGGAAAATTACCTATCTCAATCGTTTGTTTGATCATCCTAATATTACTTTCCAATTATGGCGAGATCTACAACTTATTGAGCTTAAAGCGGATAATCTCACCGAACGTCGCTTGCGTAAGGCATTAGGAGAAGGTGCGGACATCACGAGTTGGCTTGCTTTGCTTTCTAATGAAGCTGAAGCAAAATTAGAATGGCGTTACTGGATAGCCAAAAATGAGAAAGATGAAACAAAACGTAAGGCGATGTTTGCCGAACTAACTAAAGAGCGAGGCTTTTATCCAATGCTTGCGGCACAGCAACTTGGTGAACAGTATCAATTTAAACAGTTAAAAACCAAAGCGTTAAATGAGGAACAACTTCGCAAATTTTCTTCACAATTCAACCGCTTGCAAGAGCTGCGCCAGCTAGATCGTTTTGATTCTGCTCGTATGGATTTGGTTAATTGGTTCAGAGCCTTGTCTGCTGATGAAAAATTAGGCGTAACCAATGAGTTGCTGGCTCGTGGTTGGTATGATCTGGCGGTAGAAGGCACGATTCAGGCAAAAGCCTTTGATTATATCAATTTGCGTTTGCCCGATGCTTATGCTAATTGGTTCGTGATGAATTTGAAGGGCAGTAAAATTAGCAAAACGTTTGCTCAAGCCATTGCTCGTCAAGAAAGTGCGTGGAATGCACAAGCAAAATCACACGCCAATGCGATTGGTTTAATGCAAATGTTGCCAAGCACGGCACAGAAAACGGCGAAAGATAACGGTTTACCCTTTGCGGGTGAAAATGACCTGCTTAAACCATTTAACAACATTATGCTTGGTACTACCCATTTAGGTGAATTGAATGCGAAATATCCGAATAATCGATTATTGATTGCAGGAGCTTATAATGCGGGGGCGAGTAGAGTTGATAAGTGGTTAGCGCGTAGTAATGGCAAATTAGCTTTAGATGAATTTGTTGCTTCGGTGCCATTCTTTGAAACCCGAGGTTATATCCAAAATGTACTGGCGTACGATTACTACTATCAGCAGTTGCAAAATGTAGAGAAACCACAAATGTTCTACAAAGAAGAGCTAGAACGTAAGTATTAAAAACACACAAGCGGTGAAATTTTCAAAATAATTTGCAAATTTCACCGCTTGTTTATTGATGTTTAGTTTATGGATTTAAACCAAACTCTTTATCGGTTGAACTGTAACGAATCCCAGAATGTGAACCTTCTGCGCCATTGAAATAAACATTTTTTGATTGTGAACACGCTGAAACAGCGATAACACTTAAGAGCAAGAATACGATTTTTTGCATAATATTTCCTCTTTGCAAGAAAGCGGTCAAAATTGACCGCTTGTTAATAAAAAATTAAGCCGTAAAACCTTCTTTTAGGCTTACTGTTAAGTTAAAGACGAGGTTATCCGCCGAACCATCTTTACTGTCTAAGCAATAGTAGCCTTCACGCTCGAATTGATAGCCTTGCTCTGCTTTTGCGTTAGCCAAACTTGGTTCAACAAAACCCTGTTTAATCACAAGCGATTCAGAATTTAGTACAGCGTTAATATCCTCTTCCGCTCCAGGATTGGGTACGGTAAATAAACGGTTATAAATACGGAATTCTGCTGGTTGGTTTTCTTCGGCAGAAACCCAATGAATCACGCCTTTCACCTTACGTCCGTCCGCAGGGTTTTTACCTAAAGTTTCAGGATCGTAAGTGCAAAAAATGGTGGTAATTTGACCGCTTGCATCTTTTTCTACCCGTTCTGCTTTAATGACATAGGCATTGCGCAAACGCACTTCTTTACCTAACACTAAACGTTTGTACTGCTTATTGGCTTCTTCGCGGAAGTCGGCTTCATCAATGTACAGTTCGCGGGTGAATGGCAAATCACGCTCGCCAAGTTCTGGGCGATTTGGATGATTTGGAGCTTTTAAGATTTCTTTTTCGCCGAAGTTTTCAATCACGACTTTAACTGGATTGATTACCGCCATTGCACGCGGAGCATTTTCATTTAAATCTTCACGAATGCAGGCTTCTAACGCTGAATATTCCACTACGTTATCTTGTTTGGTGACACCGATACGGCGACAGAACTCACGTAAACTTGCAGGGGTATAGCCACGGCGGCGTAAGCCTGAAATGGTTGGCATTCGAGGGTCATTCCAGCCATCCACGATACCATCGGTGACCAATTTCAATAATTTACGTTTAGAGGTTAATGTGCCTTCTAAATTTAAGCGAGAAAACTCATATTGGTGCGGTAATGGACGTTCAATCGAAATGTTTTCCAACACCCAGTCATATAAACGGCGGTTGTCTTGGAATTCTAGCGTACAAAGCGAGTGCGTAATACGTTCAATCGCATCTGAAATACAGTGGGTGAAGTCGTACATCGGGTAGATGCACCATTTATCGCCTGTTTGGTGGTGATGCGCAAATTTCACACGGTATAAAACTGGGTCTCGCATCACAATAAATGGTGAAGCCATATCAATTTTAGCGCGTAAACAGGCTTTACCTTCGGCAAATTCGCCATTTTTCATTTTCTCGAATAAGGCTAAGTTTTCTTCGATTGGGCGGTCTCGATATGGGCTATTTTTGCCTGCTTCGGTTAAGGTGCCACGGTATTCACGCATTTCATCAGGAGAAAGTTCATCCACATAAGCTAAACCTTTCTTGATTAACTCAAGGGCATAGCAGTAAAGTTGATCGAAATAATCAGATGCATAATGAGGTTCACCTTCCCATTTAAAACCTAACCATTCCACGTCTTGCTTAATTGAATCAACGTATTCCACATCCTCTTTAACTGGATTAGTGTCGTCAAAACGTAAGTTACATTTACCTTGATAATCTTGCGCAAGACCAAAATTTAGGCAAATTGATTTAGCGTGACCAATATGCAAATAGCCATTCGGCTCAGGCGGGAATCGGGTATAAACGTTGTTGTGTTTACCACTTTTTAAATCTTCATCAATAATATGGGTAATAAAATTCGCACGAGTTTCTGTTGCGGGTTCTAAAATTTCGTCGCTCATAAATTTCTCTTTATTCTGTATAAAAAATAACGTGCTATTCTACACACTATTCACTCAAAATTAAAGAACAGAAAAAATTTAAAAAAAGTGTTTGACAGAAGTTTAAAAATCTTTATAATTTACCCCTGTCAGACGCGGGGTGGAGCAGCTTGGTAGCTCGTCGGGCTCATAACCCGAAGGTCGTTGGTTCAAATCCAGCCCCCGCAACCAGTTTTAGGCTCACAGATACTGCGTAAGATCTGTGAGTTTTGTTTTATCTAATCTTTTGTTTTTACAAAAAATAGAGGAAAACAAACCGCTTGCTTAAGATTTAGAGCAAACGGCTAGTACAATTTGATTCATATTGTAAGCACTGGTTAAACAGTGCTTTTTTTATATCCGTAGCCAGCGTTTGCAACGCACTACGAGGAGGATTATGGCAACTCTAGAACAAACTCTCACCGAGCTAACGCAAGACACTATTAAAGCGATGGGCTACGAATTAGTCGGGATTGAATGTCAGCGAGCGGGCCGTTTTTTGACGGTGCGTTTGTATATTGATAAAGAAGGTGGGGTAACGATTGACGATTGTAGCGATGTAAGCCGCCAAATTAGTGCAATTTTAGATGTGGAAGATCCGATTGCTGATAAATATAACCTTGAAGTTTCAAGTCCAGGCTTAGATCGCCCATTGTTTACGGTGGCACATTATGAACGCTTTAAAGGCAAAGAAATCGTCATTCATTTACGTATTCCGATGTTTGATCGCCGTAAATGGCAAGGCACGATTGAAGCCGTTGAGGGGGATTTTATTACCTTGAAAGTGGATGGTGAAGATCGCCAATTTGCCTTTGGCAATATCCAAAAAGCGAATTTAGTTCCAGTTTTTAATTTTTAATTGAATTTAAAGAGAATATTTCAATGAGCAAAGAGATTCTTTTAGCCGCTGAAGCGGTTTCAAACGAGAAACAATTACCCAAAGAAGCGATTTTTGAAGCACTAGAAACAGCTTTAACGCTAGCGACGAAAAAAAGTCGTGACTTAGACATCGATGTGCGTGTGGCCGTCGATCGTAAAACAGGAGATTTCCAAACTTTCCGCCGTTGGTTGGTGGTGGAAAAAGTTCACAATATGACTCGTGAAATTAGTTTGGAAGCCGCTCAATTTGAGAACCCTAATGTGCAACTAGGCGATATTGTAGAAGATGAGGTGGAATCAATTGAGTTTGGTCGTGTAGCGATTCAAACTTTTGGCCAAGTGGTGAAAACCAAAATCCGTGAAGCGGAAAAAAGCAAAATCATTGATGAATTTCGTCCTGATTTGGGCAAAATCATTATTGCAACAGTGAAAAAAGCTACCCGTGACAATATCTTCTTAGAATTGCAAGGCAAAACGGAAGACATCAAAGGGGAAGCTGTGATCGTGCGTGAAGATATGTTACCACGTGAAAACTTCCGCCCGGGCGACCGCGTGCGTGGTGTGTTATATGACATCAAATCCGAATCAAAGGGTCCGCAAATCTTCTTAACACGTGCAAAACCTGTGATGTTAGAAGAACTATTCAAACTTGAAGTGCCAGAAATTAGTGAGCAAGTGATTGAAATCAAAGGTTCTGCCCGAGATCCAGGTTACCGTGCCAAAATTGCGGTGAAAACCAATGACAAACGTATCGACCCAGTAGGTGCGTGTGTCGGTATGCGTGGCGCACGTGTACAGGCCATCAGCAATGAATTAGGCGGCGAACGTGTGGACATCGTGTTGTGGGATGACAATCCTGCTCAATTTGTAATCAACGCCATGGCTCCAGCTGACGTGCAATCTATCGTGATTAACGATGAAAATCACTCAATGGACATTGCTGTTGAAGCCTCTAAATTGGCGCAAGCAATTGGTCGTAATGGTCAAAACGTACGTTTAGCTACCCAGCTAACCGGTTGGACTTTAAACGTAATGACAGTGGAAGAAGCTGAACAAAAAGCGCAGGCTGAAGATGGTAAAGTGATCAATTTATTAACCGAAGCACTTGAAATTGATGAAGAATTTGCGGAAGTGTTAATTGGAGAAGGCTTTACTTCATTAGAAGCTGTTGCTTATGCACCAATCAATATGCTAACGGCAATCGATGGTTTGGAAGATGAAGATCTAGTCGAAGAATTGCAAGATCGGGCTAAAAATGCGATTACCAAGAAAGCATTAGAAGAAGAGCAAGCGTTGGAAGCGGCTCATATTGAAGATGCTTTATTGAACCTCGATGGTATGGAACGCCACATTGCATTCAAATTAGCGGGAAAAGGCATTACCAACCTTGAGACCTTAGCAGAGCAGGGCACGGATGATTTGGCTGACATTGAAGAGTTAAGCAGCGATAAAGCAGGCAAACTCATTATGGCAGCACGTCAGATGTGTTGGTTTAGTTAATTTGTAGGGGCAAGTTGTTGCACCCTACAAGCGGTTAAATCCGTAAGATTTTTTGCAAAACCCGAAGAGGGAAACATAATGACAGATAATACAGAAAAGAAAAAACTAACACTTGGTAGCCGCAAAACCCAAGCGGCGAAAGTGACCACAGAAGGCGGTAAAACCAAAACCGTTGAAGTGAAAGAAAAGAAAGTTGCTTTAGATCCAAAAGCCTTACAGGCGGCAAAAGAGAGAGAACTTCAAGCCGCAAAAGCGAGAGCAGAAAAAAAAGCGGCTGAAGATAAAGCAGCGAAAGAAGCCGCTCAAGCTGAAACGAAGGCTGTTGAAGAGAGTAAAAAAGCTACTTCAGTGCCTATAATGCCAAACAGCAAACCAAAAGCAGCTACTCCAAAACCAGAACAGCCAAAACAAGCGAAAACGGCTGATCCTGAAAAAGAAGCGAAGAAAAAAGAAGAAGCGGAACTTCGTCGCAAACAAGAAGAATTAGCCGCACAAAAAGCAGAAATGGAAGCCAAACGAGCAGCTGAAAATGCCCGTCGTTTAGCGGAAATTACACGTGAAGAAGCGACTGAAAATAACTCAGGTAATGATGATTTTGAAGATGAACGTTTCACTTCAACCTATGCACGTGATGCAGACCGTGATAATGATCGCCGTAGTGAAGGTAATCGTGGTCGCGGTAACAAAGGCGGTGTAGTCAAATCGAAAAAAGGCGGACGTGAAGAGAATAAAAACGAACGTAGTGCCGATCGTCGCAATCAAAAAGATGTGAAAGGTAAAGGTAAGCACGGTAAAAAAGGTGCGGCTCTTCAACAAGCTTTCACCAAACCTGTTCAAGTGATTAAAGCTGACGTAGTTATCGGTGAAACCATCACAGTGGCAGAACTTGCCAACAAAATGGCAGTAAAAGCGACCGAAATCATCAAGTTAATGATGAAAATGGGCGAAATGGTCACCATCAACCAAGTGATTGACCAAGAAACAGCACAATTAGTGGCAGAAGAGTTGGGTCACAAAGTTATTCTACGTAACGAAAATGAACTTGAAGAAGAAGTATTAGGCGATCGTGATGTGCACGCTGAAAAAGTGACTCGTGCGCCAGTGGTGACTATTATGGGACACGTGGATCACGGTAAAACTTCCTTGCTTGACTATATTCGTAAAGCCAAAGTGGCGGCTGGTGAGGCAGGCGGGATTACCCAACACATCGGTGCGTACCATGTCGAAACCAACGATGGCAAGATGATTACCTTCTTAGATACACCAGGACACGCTGCCTTTACCTCAATGCGTGCCCGTGGTGCGAAAGCGACGGACATTGTAGTTCTCGTGGTTGCGGCGGATGATGGCGTAATGCCTCAAACCATTGAGGCGATCCAACACGCTAAAGCAGCAGGTGCACCATTAGTGGTTGCGGTGAACAAAATCGATAAACCAGAAGCCAACCCAGATCGTGTCGAGCAAGAATTGCTACAACACGAAGTAATTTCTGAAAAATTCGGTGGTGACGTGCAATTTGTGCCAGTGTCGGCGAAAAAAGGAACAGGTATCGACGATTTATTAGATGCCATTATCCTCCAATCTGAAGTATTAGAATTAACCGCTGTGAAAGATGGTATGGCTTCGGGTGTGGTTATTGAATCTTATCTTGATAAAGGTCGAGGTCCTGTAGCAACTATTTTGGTTCAATCAGGTACTTTAAATAAAGGCGACATTGTACTTTGTGGGTTTGAATATGGTCGTGTACGTGCAATGCGTGATGAAAATGGTAAAGAGATTGAGTCCGCAGGCCCATCAATTCCCGTTGAGGTTTTAGGCTTATCAGGCGTACCTGCTGCAGGAGATGAAGCCACCGTTGTGCGTGATGAGAAGAAAGCCCGTGAGGTAGCATTATTCCGTCAAGGTAAATTCCGCGAAGTGAAATTGGCTCGCCAACAAAAAGCGAAACTGGAAAATATGTTCAGCAATATGACCGAAGGTGATGTGGCAGAACTTAATGTTATCGTAAAAGCAGACGTACAAGGCTCTGTGGAAGCGATTGTTCAAGCATTGCACGAACTTTCAACCAACGAAGTAAAAGTGAAAGTGGTAGGCTCTGGTGTCGGCGGTATTACTGAAACGGATGCTACCTTGGCGGCGGCTTCAAATGCAATTATGGTCGGCTTTAACGTACGTGCAGACGCTTCTGCTCGCCGAGTTATCGAAAGTGAAAACATTGATTTACGTTACTACTCAATCATTTATGAGCTATTAAACGAAATTAAAGCCGCAATGAGCGGTATGTTAGCCCCTGAATTTAAACAAGAAATCATTGGCTTGGCAGAGGTACGTGATGTATTCCGTCATCCGAAATTCGGTGCCATCGCAGGTTGTATGGTAACTGAAGGTATCATCAAACGTTCCGCCCCAATCCGTGTATTACGTGACAATGTGGTTATCTTTGAAGGTGAATTGGATTCGCTTCGCCGCTTCAAAGACGACGTATCAGAAGTGCGTAGCAATATGGAATGCGGTGTCGGCGTGAAAAACTACAACGACGTAAAAGTCGGCGACCAAATCGAGGTATTCGAAGTGGTTGAAGTGAAACGTTCAATTTAATTCATTACTACAAGCGGTTGAAATTTGCAAATTTTTTGCAAAATTTGACCGCTTGTAAAGCTACAAAAAACAGTGGCACAAGTGTGATATCTCTTGCGCCGCTGCTTTTTTATAAAGCTATTTAGTTAAACCATCTCTCAGCTTTCCAACTCAAGCAAATATTGTTTTCGCCACAGCCCGCCGCCATAGCCTGTTAATTCGCCGTTTGAACCGATTACTCGGTGGCAGGGAACGAGTATAGCAATACTGTTCATACCACTGGCAACTGCTCTGACAGCCTTGGGGTTACCAAAATCATTGCCTGTTGCCCGTAAGAGCGGGGTTCGCCATAAGGGATTTGTTGCAAAACTTGCCAAACATTTTTTTGGAAATCCGTGCCGATAAAATGCAAAGGCACATTAAATTCATGTGCGATTTCGGACAAAATACTCACTCAATTGGATCTCATAGCAAAAAATGGACAAGTATTTTTTTAAACTCCCTCTGTTAGACAGAGGGAGTGTTCTGAATGAGAAATATATCACCAACAGTAATAACACGGATACCACGGGTGGTAAAACATTGGGCGGTGATAGTAGTCACGTCGCATTTCTTCAAGTTCTACTTGTGCCTTATAGTTTTCGGTTGCCATTTTGTAGCAGGCTTGAAACATCGGGTCATTCACTTTTTGGATGTAACGTTTTTTAAATGCCGCTTCTTCTTTAGCCGTTTGGCTGACGGGCGGATTGAACTGCTCATACATCAGCTCGGCAGTTTCTGCATCACACTGCTTGGCGAGAGCCACTTGTAGGACTTGAGCTTCTCGCACCCGTCGTGCTTCACGTTCTGCACGCTGTTCTGGCGTAAGGGCACAAGCGGTTAAATTTAAAATCAGTGAAAGTGCTAAGGTTTGTTTGAGAAAACGCATAGTTCCTCCTTATGCTTTCGCATTGGGTTGATTAGCATTCTGTCTGTAAATTGTGGCGAATTTGATCAAAAGTCGTTTGCGTGATTAGTTTACCATCTTCAAATAAGAGTTCCAATAAATCGCCACTGAAATCATCAGCAGCCGTTAAGCCGTCGATATAATGTTCAGACGAGAGCACTTTTACTCGTCCTTTTTGTGATTTTTTCAAGCCATCGTCCGTTTTAGGATCTTTGAAAATGGCTTTTTCTACGCCGTTAATAGTGATAGAAGTCGCCTTCATCGCAAAACCAAGCGTATCTCGAGTATTTTTTTGATAGGTTTGTGCGCCAACGCCAAACACGATATTGCTAGAGGCAAAACCTTTAGCTTTTAAGCCTTCTAAAATTTTTCGCATTTTTTCAAAGGTCACACCATCGCCATAAATCGCTCCAATATGCGGATCTAGCACTTTATAGCCTTTACGATTGACCGTTCCGCCAAAAATATTCCACAAGCATTCGATCAAGCCTTTGCGTTCTTGTTCACTACAAGCGGTCGGATTTCCGCAAATTATTGCAAAAAAGTCACCGCTATCAGGGCGAATCACTACTTTGGCATTAGCAGGGCGAGCTATAATTTCCGCTTTGAGTAATGGTAAATTGACTGCAATGTTATGCCAAAAATCGGTCGTATCTGCCACAATGGAGATCATATTATTCGGAAATTTCTGCATTAAATAGCGAAAAGTCGGTAGCTCGTCCACACCGTGTGCGCTCATGACCGAATGTTCAGAAGCTGGAATGGAGGTGCCAATCAGATTGCCTGAACCGTAATAGGCTTGTACAAAGCTGATGGCGGGAATGGTATCTGTACCTAAGAAGCAGGTTAAATGCCCTGCACCTGAAGTTTCGGCAGATTCTAACGAACTCATCCCTCGCATTGAAAAATCGTGTGATTGAAATGGAATGTGAGTTAAATCATCGCAAGTTTCGTGTGCAAATTGGGTGAGTGTGTGGCGATAGGCGTAGGCGATAGAAGCTGAAGTCATTGGTTGCCAAAGTGATACATTCAGCAAAGTTTCTAAATAGTTGGTTAGCCAAAAGAAATCAGGGTGGGTATTTTCAACGGTAAGCATGGGGACTTTTATTGCCACCGCTTTGCCTTCAGGAATCGCTTTAATGCGAACGGGGAGGTAGCCAAGCTGGTGTAGCTGGGCAATATGTTCACCTGTATCGTTTAAATTAAGCGTTTGTTGAATAAAGTTTTGATATTCTGTTACCACTTCGTTTTGTGGACGGGCAAAAAAATTCTCGTTGAAATAATAAATGAGATATTTTTTTACAAAGGCTTGTAAACCAAAGGAAACCACTTTGGTTAAATACGGAGCGTGTTTGTTACTACGTGGCGTAAATGTGCTGTATAAAAATTGTGAGCCGATAGGATATTGAATACGATGTGAGGTTTTGTAAAAGTCGCAAAGCAGAGCAGGAATTGCGGTAGAAATCTGTTTTTTGTATTCTAAATCAAACATTATTTAACTCCTTAAGCGGTTAAAATTCCCAATAAGTTTACCATATGCTACAAAATTAGCTAGCGCATTGTGCAAGTAAACAGCAAATAAAACAGAAAAAACGGCTAAACGATAAAAACTGGTGCTGATTGTTTTAGGTTTGGCAAATCTAGCTGGTTTATCAACATTGCACTCAAATACCAAAAAATAAGAAATCATTTTAGTTTTTAACCCTAAAAGAGGGAGAGTGACTTAGCATTATTTGCCCTTTTTGCTGATAAATCTGCTAGAATATCCCCCATTTTTATAAAAAGGATAATAAAATAGAATGAGCAGAGAATTTAAACGTAGTGATCGTGTAGCACAAGAGCTACAAAAAGAGATTGCGGTGATTTTACAACGTGAGGTAAAAGATCCTCGGGTAGGGATGGTGACAGTATCCGATGTGGAAATTTCGCGTGATTTAGCTTATGCGAAAATTTTTGTTACTTTTTTATTTGATAACGACCCAGAAGCCATTAAACAAGGAATGAAAGGTTTAGAAAAAGCCTCACCTTATATTCGCACGCTACTGGGTAAAGCAATGCGTTTGCGCATTGTGCCAGAACTTCGTTTTATTTACGATGAATCGTTGGTGGAAGGAATGCGTATGTCAAACCTTGTATCCAATGTAATTAAAAATGATGAAGCGAAGCACGTGGAAAAGTAATGGGCAGAAGACCAAAGAAAAAAGGACGTGATGTTCACGGCATTTTCTTGCTGGATAAAGCACAAGGAATATCGTCAAACGATATTATGCAGAAAGTCAAACGGCTGTTTCGTGCTAATAAAGCAGGGCATACTGGCGCATTAGACCCTCTGGCAACAGGTATGTTGCCGATTTGTTTTGGGGAAGCCACCAAATTTTCGCAGTTTTTGCTGAGTTCAGATAAACGTTACTTTGTCACGGCGAAATTAGGCGAGCGTACCGATACCTCTGATGCTGAAGGGCAAATTGTTAAAACTCGTGCTGTGGCTGTTGGCGAAACTGAAATTATGGCTGTTTTAGCGCAATTCCGGGGCAATCTTATGCAAGTGCCAACAATGTTTTCTGCTTTAAAGCATAATGGAAAACCGCTTTATGAATATGCACGAACAGGCATTTCCGTTGAACGTGAGGCCCGACCTATCACAATTTTTGAGTTAAAATTCATTGAATATCAAGCGCCGTTCCTGTCGCTTGAAGTGCATTGTTCGAAAGGAACTTATATTCGCACTTTAATTGATGATTTAGGCGAAGTGTTAGGCTGTGGGGCGCATGTCACCGTTTTACGTCGATTAGCAGTATCGAATTATCCAGTGGCAGAAATGATGCCGATTGAAGAGCTTAAACTACTGGCGAATAGCTTTCCTGACAGCGAATTAGATCGCTTATTGTTGCCCATAGATACCGCAGTAGCAAGTTTGCCCCAATTAGTATTAGACGAAGCACAGACTAAAGCTGTCGGCTTTGGTCAGAGAGTTAAATTCGAAAATGAGCAAGCAATTTACGGCTTAGTACGCCTGTTTTCAAATACACAACAATTTTTAGGTATGGCGGAAATTACGCAAGATAACGTGATTCGCCCAAATCGAATGATAAATTTATAGAAATAAACGGTGAAATTTGTAAAAAATTTTGCAAATTTCACCGCTTGTACATACAAGATAAGATGATGAAATTAAACAAATTTTTTGCAATTCCATTGTCATTGATAACAGCAATGCTAGCAAGCTGTTCTAGTGATAAACAAATTGACTCAATAAGTTATTCAATTTTACCTATTGAGGCCTCTTATGATAAATCTCGTACAATCAGTAATTTCAATGATTATGTCGCCTTCTTAAAACAGAAAGCAGCAGGTGCTGGTGTGTCAGATAAAACGCTAAATGCACAAAAATTTATCAACTATAACGCCCGTGCAATCCAACTAGATCACGAGCAAGCCAATCGTCGCATGCTGACGCCTTCATTGCCAAATCCGAATGGTGTAACCAACTATTTAAATAAGGTGCTAACTCAAACTAAAGTGAATATGGCAACCGACCGTTGGTTTGAAGATAGCGTGCCTCTCACCAAAGCAAGTCAGAAATATGGCGTGCAAAAAGAATATATTATGGCATTGTGGGGAATGGAAAGTAGTTTTGGTAATTATCAAGGCGATTTTGACGTACTCTCAGTACTGGCAACCTTGGCATTTGACGGCAGACGTGAAAAATTATTTACCCAAGAATTTGTGAATGCAATGAAAATGCTAGATAACGGCACTATCAGTCGCTATGAATTACAAGGTTCGTGGGCAGGAGCGATGGGGCAGACCCAATTTATGCCATCGGCGTATTTGAAATATGCCGCAGATGGCGATGGCGATGGTAAAAAAGATATTTGGGATAATGAATATGATGCTTTTGCCTCTATTGCTTCTTATCTTTCAACGGTTGGTTGGGATAAAAGTCTACCTTGGGGGGTAGAGGTTAAGCTTTCACAACCCATTGATTTATCTTTTTCAGGCATTGAAGCCAATAAAGCGAAAAGTTTTTCTGAATGGCAATCTTGGGGGATTTATTTAGCCTATCCGAATAATCAAGAAGTGAGTAAATTAGCGACAATGTCACGTACAAATCTATGGCTAGTTCGACCAGATAAGGAAGTAGGTCGTGCATTTTTAGTCACCAGTAATTTCCGTACATTGATGGATTGGAACCGATCAAATAATTTCGGCATAAGTATTGGTAAATTTGCTGATCGCATTTTAGCAGCGACTTCTGCTACATTTAATGATGAATAAGGAACAGACTAAGCCATAAAGGTTTAGCCTGTTTTTTATATGTTGATTGATTTAAAATTCAAATAAATTGCATATTTATGCACGATGCGCCATAATTGTATGCAAATACAACGAACAGGAACAAATCATGCGTAACACAGAATTAGTCCAATGGTTTAGACAATCCACGCCTTATGTGAATATGCACCGCAATAAAACGTTCGTCATTATGTTAGATGGCAATGCGGTAGCACATCCTAATTTTATTAGCATTACTAACGACATCAGTTTATTGCATACTTTAGGCATTAAAATTGTCATTGTGTTTGGTGCACGTTATCAGATCGATGAACTGTTAGCTAAAAATAAAATGAAAACAAGTTACCATAAAAATATTCGAGTAACGGACACCAAATCATTGGAAATTGTCAAACAAGCCGTGGGCGGGTTGCATTATGATATTTTTTCTCGTTTATCGTTGCGTTTACCCAATTCGCCCGTGTTAAATGTAGTAAGTAGCAATGCTATTTTGGCTCAGCCGATCGGCGTGATTGATGGGGTAGATTACGGCTTAAGCGGTAAAATTCGTCGCATCAATGTTGAAAATATCGAACATTACCTTGAACAAGATGCCGTAGTAGTCATTAGTCCTATTGCACCTTCAGTAACAGGAGAAATGTTTAATTTGCCATTTGAAGAAATTGCGACGCAAGTGGCAATCAAACTAAAAGCTGACAAGCTTATCGGTTTTTGTGAAACTCAGGGTTTATTAAATGAAAAAGGTGAAACTGTCACGGATATTCATCCCCGTGAAGCAAAACGCTATCTAAATAATTTAATTGCAGCAGGGCAGTATCATTCATCTGCGGCTCGCTTTTTACAAGCCGCCATTGATGTTATTAACGCTGGTATTAAGCGCTCGCATTTAATCAGTTATTGCGAAGATGGTTCTTTGCTACAAGAGCTATTTTCACGCGACGGTATTGGTACACAATTCTCTCTAGAAAGTTCGGAAAATATACGTATTGCCACTTCGCACGATATTCCTGGCTTACTTGAACTTATTCGCCCACTTGAAGAACAAGGTATTCTAGTTAAGCGTTCTCGTGAGCAATTAGAGGTTGAAATCAGCCGCTACACCATTATTGAGCGTGATGGTATTGTGATTGCTTGTGCTGCCTTGAATGAATATCCTGAAGAAAAAATGGCTGAGATGGCGTGTGTCGCAGTGCATCCTGATTACCGAGACTCTTCCCGTGGTGATGTGCTACTAGAAGCAATTAAACGTCGTGCTATCATGCATAACATTGAAAAACTCTTTGTTTTAACTACTCGCACCACTCAATGGTTCCAAGAGCGAGGCTTCCAAATCAAAGGCACGGAGGACTTACCAGCTTATAAGAGAGAGCATTACAATTATGAACGTATGTCAAAAATTTTAATGCTTAATCTTGCAAAATAATGGAAAAAACGACCGCTTGAAAATAAAGCGGTCGTTTTGTTTTCTCATTTTATTCTATACATAGTAGTTGTAATTTTTATTAAGCCTTGCTATCGTAAAAATAGTATGTAAAAAGTTACATTTCATCACAAAATTTTAAGGATATTACGATGGGAAAATCACTTGTAATTGTGGAATCTCCAGCCAAAGCGAAAACAATCAATAAATATCTTGGCAGTAACTATATAGTGAAATCAAGTGTAGGGCATATTCGTGATTTACCAAAAAGTGGCTCGGAAGACAAAGCCGAACGAGCAAAACCGATTTCAACCAAAGGAATGACGGCTGAAGAAAAAGCCAACATTAAAGCTGACAAAGAGCGTAACGCATTAGTGAAACGTATGGGAATTGACCCGTATCACGGTTGGAAGGCGAATTACCAAATTATGCCCGACAAAATAAAAGTGGTTTCTGAGCTGAAATCCTTGGCGAAAAAAGCCGATCATATCTATCTAGCAACCGACTTGGATAGAGAAGGAGAAGCGATTGCGTGGCATTTACGCGAAGTCATCGGTGGTGGTGATGAGCGTTTTAGCCGAGTGGTATTTAACGAAATCACGAAAAATGCGATTCAAAAAGCCTTTGAAAAGCCAGAGCATTTGAATCTTGACCGTGTTAATGCGCAGCAAACTCGTCGCTTTTTAGACCGGGTAGTCGGCTTTATGGTTTCGCCGCTGCTTTGGAAAAAGGTTGCGCGAGGTTTATCTGCAGGACGGGTACAATCAGTCGCAGTAAAACTTTTAGTTGAGCGTGAGCGTGAAATTAAAGCCTTCCAGCCTGAAGAATATTGGGAAATTCTTGCTAATACGGTGGCAAAGCGTAAAAAATTGCCGTTGGAATTAACTCACTATAAAGGCAAAAAATGGTCAGCCAAAAATGAATCGCAAGCAATGCAAGCGGTCGAAAATTTACAAAAATCTGCATTTATTGTCTCTGAAGTTGAGAAAAAACCGACTAATTCAAAAGCAAGCCCACCATTTATTACTTCAACCTTGCAACAAACTGCAAGCACCCGCTTGGGCTTTGGTGTGAAGAAAACAATGATGTTGGCTCAACGCTTGTATGAAGCGGGCTATATCACTTATATGCGTACAGATTCAACTAATTTGAGCCAAGATGCGTTAGCAATGGCACGTGGCTTTATTGAGCAAAATTTTGGCGCAAATTATTTGCCCGCCAAACCGAATTTCTATTCTAGTAAAGATAATGCTCAAGAAGCGCACGAAGCGATTCGTCCATCCGATGTGAATGTGCAAATGGCAGATTTAAAAGGAATGGATCGTGATGCAGAGCGTTTGTATGATTTAATTTGGCGACGCTTCTTAGCTTGCCAAATGACTCCCGCAAAATACGATTCAACCAGCATAACGGTAATGGCTGGGGATTATGAACTAAAAGCGAAGGGGAGAGTGCTACGCTTTGATGGCTGGACAAAAGCCTTACCAATTCAAGGTAAAACGGCTGAAGACCAAGAATTACCAGAGCTTGCCTTAAACGAACAGTTGAAAATTGATGAAATTCTGCCAAGCCAACATTTTACCAAACCGCCAGCACGTTTTAGTGAAGCCGCATTGGTAAAAGAGTTAGAAAAACGAGGAATTGGTCGTCCATCAACTTACGCGGCGATTATTTCGACCATTCAAGAGCGTGGCTATGTGCGCACCGAAAATCGTCGTTTTTATGCGGAGAAAATGGGTGAAATTGTCACGGATCGCTTAAATGAAAGTTTTGGTGATTTAATGAACTATGATTTCACGGCTAATATGGAAGAAACCCTCGACCAAATAGCAGAAGGCAATAAAGATTGGAAAGAAGCTCTCAATACTTTTTTTAAAGATTTCTCTGAGCAGCTTACTAAAGCGGAATTAGATGAGCTAGAAGGTGGTATGAAGCCAAATAGTGTGGTTCCAACAGAAATTGATTGCCCAACTTGTGCAAGAAAAATGGCAATTCGCACCGCTTCCACAGGTGTTTTCTTAGGCTGTACAGGCTATGCTTTACCCCCGAAAGAGCGTTGCAAAACCACCATGAATTTGATTCCTGAAGCGGAATTATTGAATGTGTTAGACGAAGAATCGGAAACTAAGGCGTTAATGGCACGCAAACGCTGCCCAAAATGTGATTCAGCAATGGATAGCTATATGATTGATGCAACACGTAAACTGCACGTGTGTGGTAACAATCCAAATTGTGATGGCTATATCATCGAGCAAGGTTTGTTTAAAATCAAAGGCTATGAGGGTCCAATTGTTGAATGCGACAAATGTGGAGCAGATATGCACTTGAAATTAGGACGTTTCGGTAAATATATGGGCTGTACGAATTGTGATAACACCCGTAAAATTCTCAAAAATGGAGAAGTTGCGCCACCACGTAAAGAGCCAATTGCATTCCCTGAGCTGAAATGTGAAAAAGCGGATGCCTACTTTGTACTACGTGATAGTGCAGTAGGGGTATTTATGTCAGCACATAATTTTCCTAAAGTCCGTGAAAGTCGTCCAGCCAAAGTGGCTGAATTGGCACAATTCCGTGACCGTTTACCCGCAAAACTCCAATACCTGGCAGACGCACCACAAACAGACAGTGAAGGAAACCCAGCGATTGTGAGTTTTAGTCGTAAGGAAAAACGCCAGTACATTACTTCTGAAAAAAATGGTAAGAAAACAAAATGGATTGTTGATTACGAAAACGGAAAATGGATTGAGCGCAAGAAATAAAAATAAACAACTTTTCAAGTAAGCGTTAAAGCCGTATCAGAAATGATATGGCTTTTTGTAAATAACTACTCACAAAATGTAAAGATCTACTCACCATATAAAATTTCGCATAATGTAGATTATGTTAAATTATAAGTTTTTGAATAATAATCTCTTTTTTAAAATTAAAGTTTTGTTAAATTTTTTCAAAAAAATGGGAACTTTATCTATTTAGCTAAGTCTGATATTACGCTAGATGAATTTATGTGTATGTAGCAAAGTTTTTTTCATTTCCTTAGGTAAGACCTCATCCCCCTTTCACTTTTTGGTTGGGGGATTTTTTTTATTCTTAATTTGATGCCTACTGTTCAGGCTGTTTTTTTGTTATCATAGTATTAGCTAATTTTTTATATTTTTACCAAAAGAATTTCTTCCAATGACAACGCCAATTATTGACCTCCAAATTGCCTGCAAAAACAGCGAAAGTTTACCGACATTAGAACAATTCACTCATTGGGTACAGACCGCTCTTGCTTTTGAAGCGCAAGACGATGATTTCCCCGAAACGGAAATGACAATTCGTGTTGTTGATGAGGCAGAAAGCCACGAATTAAATTTAACTTATCGAGGTAAAGACAAACCAACCAATGTTCTCTCCTTTCCCTTTGAGGTGCCTGAAGGTGTTGAATTGTCGCTGTTGGGCGATTTAGTCATTTGCCGCCAAGTTATGGAACGTGAAGCGGAAGAACAACAAATTTCACTAGAATCACACTGGGCGCATTTAGCGATTCACGGCACATTACATCTATTAGGTTATGATCATATTGAAGATAAGGAAGCCGAAGAAATGGAAGATTTAGAATCGAAAATTATGCAAAGGCTTGGTTTTGAAGATCCTTATTTATCTGAAAAAGTAATTGAAGAATAATGCGCAAACTCGTCATTCTCACAGAAATGCCATCATCGCTATTATTAGGTGATGGTGGTATTTTTCTATCAGCAGAAAATTTCCATAAAGCTAAGCAATACCTCGGGCGTGAGTATCCCTTTGTGCTATACGATATGCAAGCCGAAAATGGTATAAATTTTAACCTTGAAGCCTTTGCGATAGTGGCTGGTACTATTTCGCAAGGTGGTGTGCTGTATCTACTCTGCCCAAACTGGGAAAAAGTAGAAACCCTCCTTGATTTTGATGCGTTACGTTGGAACGAAAAAAAAGCGATTGCTTGTCCCAATTTTTACACTCATTTTAAAGAATTAGCCGATAAATTCGAATTTACCACAGAAAAGCCAGCATCTCCCCTCTCTCTTTCCCAAAAAGATTTTATTGAGCTGACCGATGAACAGCAAAAAATCTTAGAAAATTTACCGCTTGATCCTGCTGATATTCATTTACTCACGGCTCCTCGTGGGCATGGCAAGTCCACTGTTGCAGGCAGGTTAGCCGAAAAAATCGCACGTTCAGAAAAGGTTTATATTACTGCTCGTAGTCATTCTGTTTTGCCAAGTTTTTGGCGAACGGTGGAATCTGAGCAATTGCAGTTTGTTGCACCAGATAAATTGATTGCTTTGATCGAACAGCAAAATATCGAAACGAACGCTTGGCTATTTGTCGATGAAGCAGCAAGCCTTCCTTTGCCTCTGTTGCAGACGTTTTGTGATTATTTCCACAAAGTGGTCTTGATCACGACAACTAAAAATTATGAAGGTACAGGGCGTGGGTTTGAATTGAAACTACCAAAAGCATTACAACGCATCGTAAAAAAATGGGTTTTAAGCAAGCCTTTGCGGTATTTAGAAAATGATCCGCTAGAAAAGTTTATCGATGGATTATTAGTATTAAAATTCCATCCAACCCTCTCTTCATCAAAAAAAGAGCTGTATGCTTTACTCGCTGAAGCGCACTATAAAACCACACCAAATGATTTACGGCGTTTGTTGGACAGCGATAATCAGATCATTTTGACCCAAACCGAACATAATGAGTTGATTGGTGGGCTTTGGGCAGTCAATGAAGGCGGCTTGGATGAAGAACTCACTCAAGCTATTTGGCGCGGTGAACGCCGTCCGCAAGGTTCCTTGGTGGCTCAATATCTTTGCTATCAAGGCAATTTGCCTGAAGCCTGTCGATTAAACTCAGTACGAATTTCTCGTATTGCCGTAAAAACAGAAAGGCAAAATCAAGGTATCGGCAAGCGGTTGATTTCTGATTTTATTTTGCAAATTTCAGTGCAAAAACAACCGCTTGTTGATTTTGTGTCAGTAAGTTTTGGACTAAATGAACCACTCTATCATTTTTGGAAAGCCTGTGGATTTGAGTTGGTGCAAATCACCCCAAGCAAGGAAGCCAGTAGTGGATTGCATAGTGCGATGATGCTCTACCCTGTAACTGAAAAAGGTAAAAGATTGGTTAATGAAGCAAAGCAAGTCTTTCAGGCTGATTTTGGTTTACAACCTTTTGCGCTAAATTTGCAATTATTAGATAAAATTAGACCGCTTGCGTGTAGTGAAATATCAGAAAGGGATTGGCTTAATATAAATGGCTTTGCTTATCATAACCGTACGGTGGTCTCTTGCTATGTGAGTTTGAAAAGGTTTTATGCTATTTATCCAACTGAGCTTGATTTTCTAACTCCAATTTTTAAGGACAAAAAAATTGCACAAATACACAGTAAAAAATGGCTTCAGCAATGTAAGGGAAAAATAGGCGATTTTTTAAAATGTAGAGTGGAATTAGTAAATTTATAGAAAAATTTCACCGCTTGTGGCAATAAATTAAGGCTATAGCAATGATCTTTTTTCTGATTTTTGCCCATCTAGATCAAAAATTTCGCATATTACCTTTAATTCAGCCTATGAAAAGTGTATTCTATGCAGATAGAGTTGCATATTGATATGTGACTCCCGTTCATAAACAAAACAAAGGTATTTGACAATGTCTAAAAATTTAATTCTTATCCTTAACTGCGGTAGCTCATCTTTAAAATTTGCTATCTTAGACCCTGTATCAGGTGACGAGAAATTATCTGGTTTAGCAGAAGCATTCCATTTAGAAGATGCACGCATCAAATGGAAATTACACGGTGAAAAAGGTAATGCGGATTTAGGTGCAGGTGCTGCGCATAGTGAAGCATTAACATTCATCGCTGATAAATTATTGTCAGAAGAATTAAAAACAAGCATTGGTGCTATCGGTCACCGTATCGTTCACGGTGGTGAACAATTTACTTCATCAGTGATTATTACTGACGAGGTTGTAAAAGGTATTGAAAACGCCATCCAATTTGCGCCACTTCACAACCCAGCCCATTTAATTGGTATCAAAGAAGCATTCCGTATTTTCCCTGAATTAAAAGAAAAAAATGTTGCAGTATTTGACACGGCATTCCATCAAACAATGCCTGAAGAAGCATTTTTATATGCTCTACCATACTCTTTATATAAAGAACACGGCATTCGTCGCTATGGTGCGCATGGTACAAGTCATTTATTCATCACTTCACAAGTAGCCGAGCGTGTAGGTAAACCAGTTGATCAAGTAAATACTATCGTATGTCATTTAGGTAACGGTGGTTCTGTATCTGTAGTTCGCAATGGTAAATGTATCGACACTTCAATGGGTTTAACCCCATTAGAAGGTTTAGTCATGGGAACTCGTTCAGGTGACATCGATCCAGCAATCATTTTCTACCTATACAAAAACTTAGGTATGTCAATGGATCAAGTTGAAGAAACATTGGTGAAAAAATCAGGGCTTTTAGGTTTAACGGAAGTCACTAGCGACTGTCGCTACGCTGAAGATAACTACGAAGATGCTTCAAAACCTGAAGCAAAACGCGCATTAGATGTTTACTCATACCGTTTAGCAAAATACATCGGTGCATATATGGGTATTTTGGGTGATTCACACCTAGATGCAATTGCATTTACGGGTGGTATTGGTGAAAATTCAGCACACGTACGTGAATTAGCATTAAATCACTTAAAATTATTTGGCATTAAATTAGATCACGACCGTAACCTTGCTGCACGTTTTGGCAAAGATGGCGTGATCACAACCGATGATTCAGCATTCCAAGCAATTGTAATTCCTACTAATGAAGAATTAGTGATTGCTCAAGATACAGCTAAATTAGCATTATAATCCCCAAGGGCAGATATTCTCTGCCCTTTCCTTTATTAACTTAATGGAAAACTACAATGTCTAGAACTATTATTCTTATCCCTACCACAACAGGCGTAGGCTTAACCAGTGTAAGCCTTGGTCTTGTTCATGCTTTAGAACAAAAAGGCACAAAAGTTGGTTTTTTGAAGCCCATTGCCCAACCAATTACAGGTGAAGACAAAATTGACCGCTCTACTTCCATTATTCGTACATCTCATACGACGGAAGTTGGTGAGCCGTTGATGTTAAGCGAAGCAGAAACACTAATTGGTCAAAACCAAACTGATGAATTACTTGAGAAAATCGTTGCACAACACCAAAACTTGGCAAAAAGCAGCGAAATTGTCATTGTAGAAGGTTTAATCCCTACTCGTAAAAACTCATACGCTAACAGCAT
>JBHACP010000060.1:0-3897 GCA_041854605.1 Actinobacillus sp. | reverse complement strand
CTGCAATTTTGCAATATCTGCCTGTCCTTTCATGCCTTTTTCAGTAGATAGGATATAAGCATTAATTTCAATCACTCGTTCAAAAGGAAAACAAATAATATCCATTACATATCCGCTAAACGTTTAAAAGTTTCTTTATGAGTGCGTAATACCAATTTTGTTTCAGATTTAATGATTTGTTGCCCTTGTTCACCTGTTAAATCCAGTTTTTTGGTCGCAACGATTTTTGGACGTTTAGCGATTTCAATACCATATTTTATGGTTTTTTGGGTCATAAAAAATTTCCTTTTGAAATGTCGTTGTGTATGTAGATGGCTTTGACTGATGTTTGTATGATTACTCCTTGTGTTTCTATTGATTAATCAATAGAAGTATTACTGAGAAACTGACGAATAATATTAAGAATATTGTCAATTTTTTCTGTATGTCTTTTTTTTTAGGCATCCAATCGTGTTTTTCAGTAGTTTGATATAAATTTTCACTAGAAAATGTCTTTAAATGTTTATTTCTTTCAATATTTTCCAACATAATTTTTACAGAATCATAAGCAGATGAATTTTCATCTAAAAATTCATCAAAATATTTATTTTCTATTTCTGGAAAATTTTTTGTTTTAATTGGTGGAATGGAAAATCTTTCATTTTGAGAAAATATCTGTAAGTTTGTTAAATAAACCGTTCTATTATCTTTATCGGTGCCTGCGATAATAGATAGAGATAGTAAATTTTGACCATTACTCATTTTTGCGTATTCAGCAAAAATAAATTTCTTTCCAGTATATTTTGCAATAAGCTCTTGTGGTATACCCAAAACAATTGCTTTAGGTATTAAGGTTATATCAATCAGTTCAGTTAAACTAGCAATTCTATCTCCGTCTGTGGATATAGAATTACTGTTTTGTTCTCTATCAGGAAAAATCCATATATTTTTCATTTATTTTTTCCTTCATTTTCATATATATCGCACAAAACATTGTTGAAAAAATGCTCAAACAAATAAGTGTTAGTCATACTCATATAATGTATACTATTTATGCGATTGGCTTTGTTTATACCTAATATTTTTGTATATATAGATTGTATATTTAAAATATGATTTTTATCTGAAAATAAATTATCAATTTCTTCTAAATCATCTTCTTTAATTATTGTATCAATTTTATTTAATAAAATATGAATGGTTAATGTCTCTTTGAATTTTGACATATTTTCAGATAACCATTTAAAATCAGATTTTAATCTATCTAAATAAATATTATCATTATTTTCAATTTTTTGAATATCAATTAAATAGAAAATAATGTCTGCTTTACTTGCAATATCAAGCCAATAACGGTCTCTTGCATCAGTCTCACCACTTGTATTTACAGAGTTTTTACATTTAAATTTAATGGTTTCACTATGATTAGCGTGAGATAATTTATAGCGAAAAGTGAAGTTTTTAACTTTTTCATTTGCACGAGTCTGATTATAATCTGTGCTTACTTCAACTCCGCCCAAACGATTGAATAAGCTATTTTTTCCACTTGCGGTCGCTCCTAAAATAGCAATATTCTTGCCATTCCACCAATTGGCGATTTTTTTGTATGTAGCTGGGGTTTGATTGATAATATACTTTGTAGAGCTTATTATCTCTTTTGTTAAGCCAAGTTCTTTTACTATTTTTAGAACACCTAACCAGTTCATTTTGCCATCACTATTTTTGTCGGATTTTGCCTTACTTATTTTTTGCCTTGATTGCTAATTGAAACAAACAAGACGATTTTATCACAAACTAACAAAATCGTCTTATCTTTATCTAGCTTTTAGCAAAACTTACCCATTCGCCAAAAACTCCTTCGCAAACTGCTGTAACACCCCGCCAGCTTTATAAATCCGCACTTCGGCATCACTATCGAGACGGCACGTTACAGGCACTTTAACCACATCGCCATCACGTTTATTGATAACGAGTGTCATATCACAGCGTGGAGCAAGCTCGCCCACCACATCATAAGTTTCTGTACCATCTAGCTCTAAGGTTTTACGAGTGGTTCCTGCCTTAAACTCCAGTGGTAACACCCCCATACCAATCAAATTGGTGCGGTGAATGCGCTCAAAGCCTTCTGCCACAATCGCTTCAACCCCTGCCAAACGCACGCCCTTCGCCGCCCAATCTCGGCTAGAACCTTGACCATAATCCGCCCCTGCGATGATAATCAGTGGCTGTTTGCGGTTCATATAGGTTTCGATCGCTTCCCACATACGCATGACTTCGCCTTCAGGCTCTACACGAGCAAGCGAACCTTGACGGGTTGTGCCATCTTCGTTTTTGACCATTTCATTAAACAGTTTAGGATTGGCAAACGTGGCACGTTGAGCGGTCAAATGGTCGCCACGGTGCGTTGCATAACTGTTGAAATCTTCTTCAGGCAAGCCCATTTTTGCCAAATATTCACCCGCTGCCGAGCTTGGCAAAATCGCATTTGATGGCGACAAATGGTCGGTGGTGATGTTATCAGGCAAAATCGCCAAAGGACGCATACCTTTTAATGTACGCTCCCCTGCCAACGCCCCTTCCCAATATGGCGGACGGCGAATGTAAGTGGACATGGGTCGCCAGTCATATAACGGGCTGTCGGCTTTTTCGCTACGGTCAAGGTTGAACATGGGAATATACACTTCACGGAATTGTTCAGGTTTGACAAATTCATTCACAATGGCATCAATTTCTTCATCAGATGGCCAAATATCAATCAGGCGAATTTCTTTGCCGTCCACCACGCCAAGCACATCTTTTTCAATGTCAAAACGAATTGTCCCTGCAATGGCATAAGCCACAACAAGGGGCGGACTTGCCAAAAACGCTTGTTTGGCGTAAGGGTGTATGCGTCCATCAAAGTTGCGGTTGCCTGACAATACGGCGGTGGCGTACAAATCACGGTCAATGATTTCTTGCTGGATTTTTGGGTCTAAAGCACCGCTCATGCCGTTACAGGTGGTGCAAGCAAATGCCACAATACCAAAGCCCAATTTTTCAAGTTCAGGTAATAAATTGGCTTCTTTTAAATACAGCTCGGCAACCTTAGAACCAGGGGCGAATGAAGACTTAACCCAAGGTTTACGAGTTAGCCCAAGTTCATTGGCTTTTTTGGCAAGTAAGGCGGCAGCGACCACGTTTCTTGGGTTTGACGTGTTAGTACAAGAAGTAATGGCAGCAATAATCACCGCACCATCAGGCATCAAACCATCAGTGCGATTTTCTACCACGCCTGCAATGCCTTTGGCAGCCAAATCACTGGTAGAAACACGAGCGTGTGGATTGCTTGGACCTGCGATGTTACGGGTAACGGTGGACAAATCAAAGGTCAAAACACGCTCATATTCTGCTGTTTTCAAGCTGTCCGCCCAAAGCCCTGTTAATTTGGCATACTGCTCTACCAGCTCCACTTGTTTATCTTCACGACCTGTCAGACGCAGATAATCAATGGTTTGCTTATCAATATAGAACAGCCCTGCCGTTGCCCCATATTCAGGGGTCATGTTAGAGATGGTGGCACGGTCGCCGATGGACAGCTCGCTTGCTCCTTCACCAAAAAATTCTACATACGCCCCAACCACACGCTCTTTACGCAAAAATTCAGTCAAAGCCAGTACGATGTCGGTAGCGGTAATGCCCGCCCCACGTTTGCCTGTCAAATGTACGCCCACGATGTCAGGCAGTCGCATCATAGAAGGCAAGCCAAGCATGACGCATTCGGCTTCTAGTCCGCCCACGCCCACCGAAATCACGCCCAAAGCGTCCACATGGGGCGTATGGCTGTCTGTACCTACGCAAGTATCAGGGAACGCTACACCATCACGCACTTGTACCACAGGCGACATTTTTTCTAAGTTGATTTGGTGCATGATGCCGTTG
>JBHACP010000059.1:0-52387 GCA_041854605.1 Actinobacillus sp. | reverse complement strand
TTTTACCGCGTAAAGGCAAAATCGCTTGATATTCCTTATCACGCGCCGATTTTGCTGAACCTCCCGCCGAATCCCCTTCCACAAGGAAAAGTTCGGTACGACTTAGATCTTGTGAGGAACAATCCGCCAATTTCCCTGGCAATGCTGGACCACTTACTAATTTTTTACGTACCACTTTTTTCTCAGCTTTTAAGCGATTTTGCGCAGAGCTAATCGCCATTTCAGCAATCAATTTGCCTTGCTGTACGTTTTGGTTTAACCACAAACTAAAGGCATCTTTAATGGTAGCATCAACATAGCTCGAAGCCTGCCGAGAAGACAAGCGCTCTTTAGTTTGCCCTGCAAATTGTGGATCTTGAATTTTGAGCGAAAGCACATAAGCACAACGATTCCACACATCATCCGCGGTTAATTTAACATTTCTCGGCAACAAGCTATGAATTTCACAGAACTCGGTCATTGCTTTGAGCAAACCATTGCGTAAACCATTCACGTGCGTACCACCCTGTGCGGTGGGAATCAAGTTTACATAGCTTTCCGCTACTAATTCTCCGCCTTCTGGTAACCAAGTTAATGCCCAACTCACGGCTTCCGTTTCGGCGGCCACATCGCCTAAAAATGGCGGGTTCGGTAAACTTTCATACTCTTTTAAAGCTTCCGTTAAATAATCGGATAAACCATCTTCATAATACCAACTTTCACTCGTGTCATTGATATGGTCTGTAAAATTGATGGTTAATTTCGGACAAAGTACCGCTTTGGCACGCAACAAATGACGCAAGCGACTCACTGAAAATTTCGGGCTATCAAAATATTTCGGATTGGGGTAAAAACGAACGGTGGTGCCTGTCTGTTTTTTCAGACAAGTACCAACCTCTGTTAAATCTTCCACTTTAAGACCATTCTCAAATGCAATGGTGTAAATCTTGCCATTACGTTTGATTTTGATTTCAACACGTTCAGATAGGGCGTTTACTACCGAAATCCCTACACCGTGTAAGCCTCCCGAAAAGGTATAGTTTTTATTCGAGAATTTACCGCCTGCGTGCAATTTGGTCAGAATCAGTTCCACACCCGACATTTTTTCGGTGGAGTGAATATCCACAGGCATACCACGCCCGTTGTCGCTCACTTCCAACGAGTTGTCTTTGTGCAAAATTACATCAATTTGCGAGGCATAACCTGACAGTGCTTCATCGACACTATTATCGATCACTTCTTGCCCTAAATGGTTGGGGCGAGTGGTATCTGTGTACATCCCAGGACGTTGTTGGACAGGTTCTAGCCCTTTTAAAACCGTAATTTCATCAGCACCGTAGCGATTATCAGACATTTTTTGTTCTTCTCATTAAATGTAAATAAAAACAGTATGATAGCACCTAAAAATGATTTTTACAACGCAGCGAACCGCTCCTTGCATTGTGCTAGAATACGCCTATTAAGGAGAATTTATGGATAATCTACCAATCTGTTTTCAACATCCAGACTTTGTTATTCTTAACAAACCCGCTGGCATTAGTGTTCATAAAGATGATCAAGCGGTCGGATTAACCAAAAAAATTGCAAAACAGCTTAGGGTTGAACAAGTTTGGCTTGTGCATCGCTTAGATAAAATCACTTCTGGCTTACTTATTTTTGCCTTAAATAAAGAAGCGGCTGCTCGTTTTTATCATCTGTTTGCACAGCACCAAATTCAAAAAACTTATTGGGCATTGAGCAATCAAAAACCGAAGAAAAAACAGGGCAAAATTATCGGCGATATGCAAAAATCTCGCAATGGAGCGTGGAAATTGTGTAGAAGCCAAGAAAATCCAGCGATTACTCACTTTCATTCACACGCAATTGAACCGAATCTGCGCCATTTTATTTTACAGCCGAAAACGGGCAAAACTCACCAATTACGCGTGGCGATGAAAAGTTTAGGCAGCCCGATTTTAGGGGACGAGCTTTATTCAGGCGCAACCGCAGATCGTGTTTACTTACACGCTTATCAATTAGAATTTGATTATTTAGGTGAACATTTTTGCCTTCAGGCAACGCCTACAAGCGGTCAAGTTTGGGAAAAAATTTACAAAACATCGGAGATAAAGGAAGCTAACGGATGAGTTTATTGCAAACATTCTTAATTATTTTAGCACTCATTGTTATTAGTGCCGTGATTTCCTCGGCGGAAATTTCGCTCGCTGGAGCGAGAAAAATGAAGCTACAAGCTCTCGCCAATGAAGGTAATTATAAAGCTCAACAAGTGCTGAATCTGCAAGAAAAACCAGGTAAATTTATTACCGTGGTACAAATCGGTTTAAATATGGTGGCGATTTTCGGTGGTATGGTGGGCGAAAGTGCTATCAATCCTTACTTTGCAGCAATTTTTCAGCAATGGTTTGAGCCTGTAGTCGCTGAATCGCTCAGTTCTTGGACAGCCTTTGCCCTTGTTACTTTTGCTTTTATTTTATTTGCTGACTTGATCCCTAAACGTTTGGCAATGACTAATCCCGAAACTGTTGCTCTTCACACTGTGGGCATAACGCAATTTTGTATCATCTTGTTTAAACCACTGGTCTGGGTTTTTGATTCTATCGCGAATAGCATTTTCCGCTTGTTCAATGTGTCGACCGTACGTGAAGATAATATGACAACGGAAGATATCGTCGCCGTTGTTGATGCAGGTGCTAAAGCGGGCGTGCTAAAAACCCAAGAGCATTATCTCATTGAGAATGTATTTGAAATGCAGGAACGTCGTGTGACTTCAACAATGACTACCCGCGAAAATATTGTCTTTTTAGATAGAACCGATAACCATGAGCAAGTGCTTGCCACCTTAGGTGAAGCTCCTTATTCCAAGGTGCTAATTTGCGATAATGGTTTAGATAAAATTCTCGGTTATTTAGAAACGCACGATTTGCTCACCCAGTATCTAAAAAACGATAACGTGTCGCTAACGGATGCGAAATTGTTGAAAAAAGCACTGTTCATACCCGATACGCTTTCGCTTTATGAGGTGTTAGAGCAATTTAAATCATCGGGCGAAGATTTTGCCGTAATTGTAAACGAATATGCCTTGGTGGTGGGTATTATTACTTTAAATGATGTAATGAGCATTGTAATGGGAGAACTGGTTTCTACCGAAGAAGAGCAAATCGTTCGTCGTGATGAAGATTCTTGGTTGATTGACGGAGCCACGCCATTAGAAGATGTAATGCGAGCCTTAGAGATTGAGGCCTTCCCGGCTCCTGAAAATTATGAAACCATTGGTGGTTTTATGATGTATATGTTACGCAAAATCCCGAAAAAGACCGATTTTGTGCTATACGACAAATATAAATTTGAAATTATCGACACCGAAAACTTCAAAATTGACCAATTGATGGTGTCGATTAGAAAAGACCTTTCTTAGTTCGCTGAGAATAGACAAGCAACAGTATTTCTATGGCAAAAATGAAAATACAGTGATCGTCATAAGATAATTTATATTATTTCATACTATTTAAATTCTCTTTTGCCATCTGAATCCGCTGAATAATCGCACGTCTATCTACAGCTTCATTATCGCTATCTAGCACCTTGCGCCAATGGTTAATGGCTTGTTGGTAATCTTTTTGCTTGAAGGATTCAGAAGCGAGCAGTAGCAGGCTGGTGCTTTCTTTATCATTAAGGCTTAAGGCTTTTTCAATCCATCGTTTGCCTTGTTCGGTGATTTTTTGGTCGTTGTCGTAATAGTCAGCAGTTGCCATTGCACCGTAAAGCACCGCTTTTTCGCCTAGTACTTTTTGCGCATTTTGGTAGCAAACTTGTGCTGAGCTAAAATCATTATTCAAGGCATAGGCTTGTCCCAGTTCATACCATAAATCGCCATCATTCGGATTCTGACGAAGCCTGTCTTGTAGGTTCATAATATAACGGTCGTTTTTATGTTCCTTGCTTTCAATCTCGGTTTCAACTTTAAATGCTTCGTGCATTTGTATGCCTTGTTCAACCGTTTGATAGCGATCTGTTTGCCAATAAATGGCAGTGCTAACAATCGCTATGATGAGCAAAATAAAAGTGGTGACAAGTGGTGACATTTTGCGATTATCTTGCAAAGTTTGGCTGTGTTTTTTCTCGAATTGATAACGTTCTTCAGCCTCTTTCAAATACTCTCGCTTGAGTTCATCATCTGCAAAAAATTCGGCAAATTTGACCGCTTGTTGGTAGGTTTCTCGATTGATTTGTTCTCTAGTTTGCATTTATTTTCTCTTTGGTTTAGTTCGCCAAACAATAGCGCCGATTAGCAATGCGAGCAACCCCAACGGCATTCCCCACAATAGCCACGTTTGGACATTAAACGGCGGTTGATAATTGACGAAATTGCCGAAGCGTTGGGTCATTATGTTAATGATTTCTTGGTCCGTTTTGCCTTGATTGACCATTTCATATACTTCTAAACGTAGTTTATAGGCAGTCGTCGCGTTAGACTCCACCAAATTCTGATTTTGGCATTGCGGGCAGCGGAGTGATTTTGCCAGCGCAACTGCGCGTACCCGATCTTGTTCATTATGGAATTGGAAGGTGTCCACCATTTCCGCCTGCACAATGCCCGTGATAAGCGGTAGAAAAAACGCAATTTTTTGCAAAATTTTCATTCTATGGTTCCTTACGCAAGGTTTCTAAGCGAGGTAAAAAGTCTTTTTCAAAATCAGGGTTATACCCTTTTTGCTGATAACGGACGATACCGTGTCTGTCCACTAAGTAGCTTGACGGCGCAGAGGAAACTTTAAGTGTTTGAATCAAAAAACCTTTTTCGTAGTCATCAATAATTAAATTGAATGGATTGCCCCAACGTCCAAGTGCGGCTCGAGCATCATTTGGCTGGTCAGAATAAGTGAGCCCAACGATGGGCACCCCTTGTGCTTTTAATTTTAGGAGAATTGGAAATTCTTTAATACACCAAGTGCACCAGCTTGCCCAAACGTTGAGAATATAGGGTTCATTCGGTAGACTGTTGTTGTTAATTCGCGCGTGTTGGTCGAGTAAATTTTTGCCGACAAATTCAGGGAAAGGTTTATCTTGCCAATCTTCGGTGGGTGACAGCGCATCTTTGTTCATTAGCGGCACGGTTAAAAATGCAGCGACAGCAATCAAGAGAAATAGTGGAATAAAAAGTAAGACTTTTTTCATATTGGATTCAGATTCTTTTTAGTTTGCGTGGCTAAAAAGTACCTGAAAAGCGGTCGATTTTCTACAAAATTTTGCAAATTTTTTGATTTTGCTCTTGAAAACGGCAGAACAAGCCATATTTAGGCAAGCGTTGTGCATTTCGCACAAAATTTTTGATTTTATATAAGAGGAAACAATTATGGCACTTCGTCCATTACACGATAAAGTTATTTTAAAACGTGAAGAAGTTGAAACTAAATCAGCGGGTGGTATCGTTTTAACAGGCTCTGCCGCGACCAAATCAACCCGAGGTAAAGTGATTGCTGTGGGTACTGGTCGCATTTTAGAAAATGGCAGCGTTCAGTCGTTAGCGGTTAAAGTAGGCGACACTGTGATTTTCAATGAAAGTTACGGTGTGAAAACCGAGAAAATCGACGGTGAAGAAGTGCTGATTTTGTCGGAAAATGATATTTTAGCAATCGTAGAGTAATTCGCGGGGCGGGCATTCTTGCCCCCAAATTAACTAGTTTTTTTAATTAAATGGTGGGCAAGAATGCCCACCTTAATAAGGGAATTAAAAATGGCAGCAAAAGACGTTAAATTTGGTAATGATGCACGTGTAAAAATGCTTAAAGGCGTGAACGTGTTAGCAGATGCAGTAAAAGTGACTTTAGGACCTAAAGGTCGCAACGTAATTTTAGATAAAGCCTATGGCGCACCAACTATCACCAAAGATGGGGTGTCGGTAGCAAAAGAGATCGAATTAGAAGATAAATTCGAGAATATGGGCGCACAAATGGTAAAAGAAGTGGCGTCTAAATCGAATGATGTGGCGGGTGATGGTACCACAACCGCAACGGTATTGGCTCAAGCGATCGTAAACGAAGGTTTACGTGCAGTGGCTGCGGGAATGAATCCGATGGATTTAAAACGTGGTATCGACAAAGCGGTAACAGCGGTGGTAGATGAGTTAAAAGTGATTTCTAAGCCGTGTGAAAGCGCAAAAGAGATCGAACAAGTTGGCACGATTTCAGCTAACTCTGATTCAACCGTAGGACAGTTAATCGCGCAAGCAATGGAAAAAGTGGGCAAAGAAGGCGTAATTACCGTTGAAGATGGTACAGGTTTAGAAGACGCATTAGATGTAGTGGAAGGAATGCAATTTGACCGCGGTTACTTATCGCCATATTTCATCAACAAACCGGAAGCGGGTACCGTTGAGTTAGAAAATCCATATATCATTTTAGTGGACAAAAAAATCTCAAACATTCGTGAAATTTTACCAGTGCTAGAAGCGGTAGCGAAAGCGGGTAAACCATTGTTAATCATTGCTGAAGATGTAGAGGGCGAAGCGTTAGCGACCTTAGTGGTGAATACAATGCGCGGTATCGTGAAAGTGGCAGCGGTGAAAGCACCAGGTTTCGGTGATCGCCGTAAAGCGATGTTACAAGATATTGCCATCTTAACCGCAGGTACTGTGATTTCAGAAGAAATCGGTATGGAGCTTGAGAAAGCAACGCTGGAAGAGCTTGGTCAAGCGAAACGTGTGGTCATTACAAAAGATAACACTACTATTATCGACGGTATCGGTGATGAGGCGCAAATTAAAGCGCGTGTAGCACAAATTCGCCAACAAATTGAAGATTCAACTTCAGATTACGACAAAGAAAAATTGCAAGAGCGTGTTGCGAAACTCGCAGGCGGTGTGGCAGTTATCAAAGTAGGTGCTGCGACTGAAGTTGAGATGAAAGAGAAAAAAGACCGTGTTGATGATGCGCTTCACGCTACCCGTGCTGCGGTGGAAGAAGGTATCGTACCTGGTGGTGGTGTAGCCTTAGTGCGTGCCGCAAGCAAAGTGGCTAAAACGCTTCAAGGCGATAACGAAGAGCAAAATGTTGGTATCAAGCTAGCATTACGTGCAATGGAAGCACCACTGCGCCAAATTGTGGAAAATGCGGGTGAGGAGGCTTCAGTCGTTGCGCGTAACGTGAAAGAAGGTTCTGGCAATTATGGCTACAATGCGAGTACAGAACAATACGGCGATATGCTGGAAATGGGGATCTTAGACCCAACGAAAGTTACTCGTTCAGCGTTACAATTCGCCGCTTCTATCGCAGGCTTGATGATTACCACAGAATGTATGGTCACCGACCTTCCAAAAGATGAAAAATTAGACGCAGCCGCTGGTATGGGCGGAATGGGTGGTATGGGCGGAATGATGTAATCACATCGCTTAGCTCAATCATATAGAAAAGCCTCTGGAAGTTATTCCAGAGGCTTTTTGTCTTTTTAGGTGAGTTTACAAGCGGTCGAATTTGTAAAAAAATTTGCGAATTTCACCGCTTGTATTTTTTAATGATAAGAAATGGTTTATTTATGCAGTCAGCACCGATAGTCCTTGCAAGGTCGCAAAACTTTGCGTTTTTACCGTATCTTCAAAATCGCGGATATAGGCTTTATGGCTATCTTTTTCACGCATTGCACCATAGAGATTGCTATATAAGCCATCTTTGGTGATCTTACGAGCCACAATACCGTAATCTCGCTCTAGATAAGGTTGCACCGCCCAATAGGGGAGAGTAGCAATGCCGCGTTTGCTGGAAATCAGTAAAATCATCGCAAAAGTTACTTCGCTTGTTCTGCGTTTGGGGTTGATACCTGCTGGTTTTAACACTTTGCGGTAGAGATCTAACATTTCATCGGGTACTGGATAAGTGATCCAAGTTTCATCTTTAAAATCTTCTGCTTCCCAAATTTCTTTTTCGGCTAATGGATGCTCTGCCGAGCAAACACCGACCATTTCATAGGAAAAGAGCGGGTTATAGATAATGCCTTCGGTTGGGGTATTGTCTGATACTACCGCCCAATCACTCCGATCGGAAAGCAATAAACCAACAGGATCAGTATGGAAGCCCGCCACAATATCCAATTCAACTAAGCCCCATTTTTGGCGGAAATTATTCATTGCGGGCATTAACCAGTCAAAACAAGTGTGACACTCAATCGAAATGCGTAGTTCCCCCGTTTCACCTTGAGTAATTTGCACCAATTCACGTTCTGCATCCATTACTTGTGGCAAAATTTCATAGGCGAGCTTTAATAATCGTTCTCCAGCTGGAGTAAAACGGAAGCTGGGTTTACGCTCACAAATTTTAAGCTCAAAATGGCTTTCGATAGCATTGATTTGATGCGAAAGCGCAGATTGAGTTAAGTGAATGCGTTGTGCGGCAAGCGATAGACTTCCGCTTTCCTTTAGGGCGATAAGGGTTCTTAGGTGGCGCATTTCAAGAAAAATAGGTTTCATAATAAGCAAAAAGAAGGTGGAATTTGCAAAAAATTATAGCAATTGAACCGCTTGTTGTCTGTTTTTTGGAGTGAAAATTTATATTTTTTTAAATGTGTGAAGTAGATCACATTCTTTCTAAAAAATTTTCACTATTATGCGCACAAGTTATCAGTCGATAACTTAATCATAACAACTTTTACAAAAGGGCTATTCTATGAAAAAATTGATATTAAGCGCAGCCGCATTGGCTGTTGCATTAGGTGCAACCGTTGGTTCTGCACAAGCTAAGGATCGTATTGGGGTAACTATCTATAAATATGATGATAACTTTATGGCGTTAATGCGTAAGGAAATTCAAAAAGAAGCAGATAATTACAAGGATGTTGAGTTATTGATGAATGACTCACAAAATACGCAATCCATTCAAAATGACCAAGTGGATGTATTACTTTCAAAAGGCGTGAAAGCATTAGCCATTAACTTGGTGGATCCATCAGCTTATAAAACCATTTTACAAAAAGCAAAAGGTGAAGATTTGCCTGTCGTGTTCTTCAATAAAGATCCAGGTCAAGCGGCGGTTGATAGCTACGATAAAGCCTATTATGTGGGGACCGATCCAAAAGAGTCAGGCTTAATTCAGGGTGATTTAATTGCCAAACAATGGAAAGCAAATCCAGCATTCGACTTAAATAAAGATGGCAAAATCCAATATGTATTATTGAAAGGTGAACCAGGGCACCCAGATGCAGAAGCTCGTTCTAAATATGTCATTGAAGGCTTAAAAGAAAAAGGTATTGAAAGCGAACAACTATTCCTAGATACAGGTATGTGGGACGCGGCAATGGCAAAAGATAAAGTTGATGCGTGGTTATCAAGTGGTAAAGCGAAAGACATTGAAGTCATTATTTCAAATAACGATGGTATGGCATTAGGTGCGTTAGAAGCAACGAAAGCCCACGGTCGTAAATTACCGATTTTTGGTGTGGACGCATTACCAGAAGCATTGCAGCTTATCAAAAAAGGTGAGTTGGCAGGAACTGTGCTTAACGATGGTGTGAACCAAGGTAAAGCAGTGGTGCAACTTGCCGCAAACTTAGCTGCAGGCAAAGCCGCTGGCGAAGGTACTCAATGGAATATTGATAAAAAAGTTGTACGTATTCCATATATTGGCGTAGATAAAGATAACTTAGAACAATTCTTAAAATAAAAAAGCATATGAGGCAGGCTGTGTCCTGCCTCTTATTTTTAATTCGGGGTGAAATATGTCAGGTGAAGTATTACTCACAATGACCAATGTTAGTAAGTCATTCCCAGGCGTAAAAGCGTTGGATAAGGCGAATCTAACCGTAAAATCCCATAGTGTTCACGCCTTGATGGGTGAAAATGGCGCAGGTAAATCGACACTATTAAAATGTCTATTTGGGATTTATGCCAAAGATGAGGGGGAAATTCTCTTTCTTGGCAAACCAGTTAATTTTAAGACCTCAAAAGAAGCGTTAGAAAATGGGATTTCAATGGTTCACCAAGAATTGAACTTGGTGAAACAAGTGACGGTAATGGATAACCTATGGCTTGGTCGTTATCCGTTAAAAGGTTTTTTTGTTGATCACGATAAAATGTATCGTGATACCAAAGCAATTTTTGATGAATTAGATATTGATGTCGATCCACGCGAGAAAGTGGCGAATTTATCGGTTTCACAAATGCAGATGATCGAAATTGCGAAAGCGTTTTCTTATAACGCTAAAATCGTGATTATGGATGAACCGACTTCTTCGCTTTCCGAAAAAGAAGTGGAACATCTATTCAAAATTATCGAGAAACTAAAAAATCGAGGCTGTGGCATTATTTATATTTCGCACAAAATGGATGAAATTTTCAAAATTTGTGACGAAATCACCATTTTACGTGATGGCAAATGGGTGAACACGGTTTCGATAAAAGATACTTCAATGGAGCAAGTGGTTTCAATGATGGTTGGGCGTGAACTGACGCAACGTTTCCCAGAAAAAAACAACGTACCGAAAGAAGTCATTTTAAAAGTTGAACACTTAACTGCTAAAAATCAGCCATCTATTCAAGATATTAGCTTTGAATTACGTAAAGGCGAAGTATTAGGGATTGCAGGTTTGGTAGGCGCAAAACGTACCGATATTGTTGAAACGATTTTCGGCGTGCGTGAGAAAGCAAGCGGTCGAATTTTGCTAAATAATCGCGAAGTACACAACAAAAGTGCGTTTGAAGCGATTAACAACGGCTTTGCATTAGTTACTGAAGAGCGTCGCTCAACGGGTATTTATGCGAACTTGAGTATTGAATTTAACTCCTTGATTTCAAATATGAAATCTTACCTAGGAAAATTTGGATTACTCAGTAATAAAAAAATGAAGAGTGATACCCAATGGGTGATTGATGCGATGAATGTGAAAACGCCATCGCACGAAACATCCATCGGCTCGCTTTCAGGGGGCAATCAACAAAAGGTCATTATCGGACGTTGGTTATTAACTCAACCTGAAATATTGATGCTCGACGAACCAACCCGCGGCATCGATATTGGTGCAAAATATGAAATCTATCAGTTGATTTTAGAACTCGCCAATAAAAACAAAGGTATCATTATGATTTCTTCTGAAATGCCAGAATTACTGGGTGTGACCGACCGCATTCTCGTAATGAGTAATGGTAAATTAGCGGGTATTGTCGAAACGGCAAAAATCAGCCAAGAAGAAATTTTACAACTTGCGGCTAAATACTTATAAGAACAATAGGAGTGAATTATGTCCGCTGTACAACCTAACAAAATGCTTAATTTCTTGAAACAAAATGCGATCTATTTTGTGTTGTTGATTTTACTTTTTATCATCATTGCGCAAGATCCGAGTTTCTTAAGTTTACGTAACTTCAGCAATATTTTGACCCAATCTTCGGTGCGTTTAATTATTGCACTTGGTGTGGCGGGTTTGATTGTGACCCAAGGAACTGATTTGTCAGCTGGTCGCCAAGTTGGCTTGGCAGCGGTAATTGCCGCAACGCTGCTGCAAGGGATGGATAATATGAATAAGGTTTTCCCTGATTTAGGTGAAATCCCCATTCCTGTTGTTGTGCTTGTGGTGTGTGCCGTTGGTGCGGTAATTGGTTTGATTAACGGCTTTGTAGTGGCTTATCTGAATGTTACCCCGTTCATTGCTACAATGGGAACTATGATTGTCGTTTACGGTATCAACTCACTTTATTATGATGCGGTAGGCGGTTCACCAATCGCAGGTTTTAGCGATAATTTTTCCACCTTTACGCAAGGCTTTTTCCGCCTTGGTGATTTTAAATTCTCCTACATTACCATTTATGCAGTGATTGCAACCATCATTATGTGGACAATTTGGAACAAAACCCGCTTCGGTAAAAATATTTTTGCCATCGGTGGTAACCCAGAAGCAGCACGTGTATCAGGGGTGAATGTACCACTTAACTTGATGGGCATTTATATGCTTTCAGGTGTGTTCTACGCATTTGGCGGTATGTTAGAAGCAGGGCGTATCGGTTCTGCCACCAATAACCTTGGTTTTATGTATGAAATGGACGCTATTGCCGCTTGTGTGGTGGGCGGTGTTTCCTTCGCAGGTGGTGTGGGTACTATTATCGGCGTGGTAACAGGTGTGCTTATCTTCACCGTCATCAACTACGGTTTAACTTACATCGGCGTAAATCCATATTGGCAGTACATTATTAAAGGTGGCATCATCGTATTAGCGGTGGCAATTGACTCGCTTAAATATGCGAAGAAAAAATAAATAAATGACAAGCGGTCAAATTTTTGCAAAATTTTTCAAAAATTCGACCGCTTGTTCACTTATTATTAACTTATTTTTTGAGGTAGTTATGGGAAAATATCATCAAATTGCTTTAGCTCTTTTAGTTGGATTCGGTCTTTCTGCTTGTGGTAGTAGCGGCGGAGGTAGTTCAACACAGCCTGAAAATAGCCAAACAGCCAAAGATACAAAAACGGGTGGGGTATTTATTTTTACTGGAGAAAATGAAAATTTAACGCTCACTAAAGTAGCATTACAAAATCCAAATTTATCATCCATTGATGTAGACGGTAGAACAATTCAATTAGAACGAGGTGGCTATTCAGGAAGTTGGACTATTATTAAAGAAGGCTCTGGTGATAATGAAAGAGAATTACATGTTTGTTGTGGTAAGTATGAAAATGTACGTTTTGGCGTATATGATGCTGATATAGATGATTCTGGCAATGATAAATTTTATTTCTTCTATAATGGCTCTCCAACAACCAATATGCCAACTACAGGAGCAGCTAATTACACAGGGCATTCCACTTTTGCTAGTGCAGATGTAGATGGGACAATTTATGGTAATTTATATGAAGATTATTTAAAGGGTACAGCTCAACTTACTGCTAACTTTAATACAAAAACCTTAACGGGTACGTTAAACCTTAATGAAGGTAATGTTGCTCCAATTTATATAAATAGCCAAATTTCAGGTAATAATTTTACGGGAACTGCGACTACGGCAACTTTTAATACAGTAGCAGAGGTTGAAGGTAAATTCTATGGCAATAACGCTAAAGAATTAGGCGGCGTTTATGATGACGGTAAATATTGGGGCGGAGCTTTTGGGGCAAGCCAATAAGTAAGAAACAAAGGCAGATTATTCAATCTGCCTTTTGCTTGATTAAGCTGGGTGGCGTTCTGCTACTTCTTTTAATAATGTTTGTAGCTCGCCTTTTTGTGCCATTTCTAACACGATGTCACAGCCACCGATTAACTCGCCTTCTACCCATAATTGTGGGAAAGTTGGCCAGTTGGCGAATTTTGGCAATTCAGCGCGAATGTCAGGGTTGGTTAAAATATCAACATAACCGAACGGCACTTGGCAGTTGATTACCGCTTCTACTGCACGCGCAGAAAAACCGCAAGATGGGAATTTTGGTGAACCTTTCATATAAAGAAGAATAGGGTTTTCGCTAATTTGTTTTTTGATTCTATCAATAGTTTCCATTAGTTTGTCCTCTGTGGAAATAGTAATGTAAATAGCTGAGCGATTCTATCAAATTTAACCCAAATTAAAAATGGTTAAAATGTAATATCTCGTCTTCCTACCAATGAATGGGAAAGAGTCGTGGCGTCCACCATTTCTAAACTGCCGCCCACTGGCACGCCGTGCGCAATGCGGCTTGCTTTTACGTTGAACATTCGGCACATTTCGGCAATATAATTCGCGGTTGCGTCCCCTTCAACGGTGGGGCTGGTGGCTAAAATTACTTCGTGGAAGGATTCATTTTCTAAACGATTTTGCAAAATATCCAAACCGATTTCACGTGGTCCAATGCCATCAATGGGCGAGAGATGCCCCATTAGCACAAAATAACGCCCCGAATATTGCCCCGTTTGCTCAATCGCTTGAATATCCTCGGGTGTTTCTACCACACAGAGCTGCCCGCTCATTTGGCGGCGTGGATTGCGGCAAATATTACACTCGTCTTCCTCGGTAAAATCTCGGCAGGACTGGCAATGCCCAATGTGCGTCATTGCCTCGTTCAATGCTTTGGACAAATTGATGCCACCAGAACGATTGCGGTGTAGGAGATGATAAGCCATTCGTTGTGCTGATTTCGGACCAACCCCAGGCAGTACACGCAAGGCTTCCATTAGATTTTCAAGTAAAGGGCTCGTTTGCATAAATTTGTAAGGGCGGACCTGCGCCCGCCTGAAATGTTCACATAATGATTGGGCGGGTATAAAACCCGCCCTACGAATTAAAATGGTAATTTCATTCCAGCAGGTAAGTTAAGCCCCGCTGTGACACTGGCCATTTTCTCTTTTTGCAATTCTTCGGCACGGCGAACCGCATCGTTAAATGCCGCAGCGACTAAGTCTTCCACCATCTCTTTATCATCTTCCATTAATGATGGATCGATTTCGATACGGCGGCAGTTGTGGGCACCGTTAATGGTGACTTTCACCAAGCCCGCACCCGATTCGCCAGTGACTTCAAGTTGAGCGATTTCTTCTTGCATTTTCTGCATTTTTTCTTGCATTTGTTGAGCTTGTTTCATCAAGCCGCCTAAGCCGCCTTTTCCAAACATAAAAATTTCCTCGTGATAAAAATAAAACGGCTTATTGTACTTAAGCCGTTTCTATTAGGCAAGCGGTTAAAATTTTGCCAAAAATTGACCGCTTGTATATTACTCAATTGAGAATTTAACAGGCACGCTCACATTGCTTGGGAAGCCTGCGGGTGGCGGTTCTACTTTGGTGCTTTGGGCAGCTTTAACCGCTGCAGCATCAAGATTATCGTTTCCTGAGCTGTTTACGACTTGAACATTAGTCACTTGCCCAGAGCTTGCCAAAGAAAAGGTTAATGTCACGGTACCCGTTTTACGCATCATTTTTTCACGTGTAGGGTAGGCACTATTGGCACGGCGTTGTAAAGCACGTTGCAAAGCGGTTTTGTAGGCATTGATCTCGCCACCTGAAGCACCACTACCAGAACCTTTTGCGGCATTACCATTAGCTGAACCTATTGCCCCTTTATCTTGTGGACTACCATTTACAATGCCTGCTTGCGCTTTAATGCCTTGCGCAACATTGGGAGCCGCTTTCGCCACAATTCCTTGCTTCGCTTCTTTGCCGACTTCTAACGCTTTAATTGGCTTTGCAGGTTTCGTTTCTTCTTTAGCTGGTTTTTGCTTCTCTTTTGGTTTTTCGATTGGTTTAGGTTTGTCTTTTTTCGGTTTCTCTTTGGGCTTTTCTTTCGGTTTTTCTGGTGCTTTGACTGGCTCAGCCACTTTTTCAGGTTTCGCTTGTTCAACCACCTCGTCAGGCTCTTTCTCTGGTTCGGGTTCGACCACTGGTTCCGTGGTGACGGCTACTTGCTCTTGCGCAGAAATTCCTGCCAGCATTTCCATTGAAATGCTGTCCACCGCTTGTTCCACCGTTTGTACGCTGGGTTTACTGCCGATAAATGCCCAAAAAGCGGCAACTACTGCCGTGTGAATGGCAAGTGAACCAATTAAACCAATCCGAGAATTTCGTTTATGCATTTACTTGCCTTTTTCTTTGCGGGTGATGATCGCCACATTTTTGATTTCGTTCGCGGATAATAAATCAGTTAATTCTACGAATTTATCAAAACGCACTGCACCATCAACTTTTAAGGTTACTTTTTGCTCTTTATGCCAACTGCTGATTTCGCTGTTAAGTTGGGTTTTATCGATAGGTTTATCGTTAAAATAGAATTGGTTATTGGCATCGATAGTAACCAATTTCGCAAGATCATCCGCTTTCACCGCTTGGGTGGTGGTGGCTTTCGGTACATTTACCTGTATTTTGCCTTGCGAAATAAAAGAGGCTGTGACTAGCACAATGGCAAGCAATACCAACATAATATCGATAAATGGAATGATGTTAATTTCATCAAATTTTTTCATTGAACACCTCGTCAATTTTTATAAAAAAATGACCGCTTACGCTGCTTTGCGTGCGTTCAATGCTTGCCATTTTAATTTGTTTTCATCTACTTTGCGGTTAAAACCGCTGTAAAACATCATTGCGGGAATGGCGACTAAAATCCCTGCGGCGGTGGCTTTTAAAGCAAGCGATAAATGCACCATAATGGAAGCCGCATCAATTTCACTACCTGAATGACCTAATTGATAGAAAGTTAAAAGAATGCCCACCACGGTGCCTAATAAGCCGATATAAGGGGCATTGGCGCCGATGGTTGAAATTGTGGTCAGGTTGTGAGTTAAGTCGATTTCTAGCTCTTCTTGGGTTTGATATTGGCTTAACTTTAAGCCCTTATAGAACATTGAACGTTCGATGATTTTCCAAACTAAAATCACACTCATCAATGCCAATAAGCCTAATATAATATAATCCACGTAGTTTTGTAAGAATTGGAATAATTGATCCATAAAAGCCTCTATCTAAAAGGTGAAATAAAAAGTAGAATAAAAACAGTTCGCAATTATACTGGTTGAGAACCAAAATTTAAATAAGAATTATTGTTATTTTTTGATACTAAATAAATTTGAGGAGACTGAGTGGAAACCTTTACCGAAATTAGTCCGCAACAAGCGTGGGAGATGATGGAAAAAGAAGGCGCAATTCTTGCCGATGTACGAGATGTGCGCCGCCATATTTATAGCCATCCGAAGGATGCTTTTCATTTAACTAATGAAAGCTACGGACGCTTCCAAGATGAAGCGGATTATGAAGATCCTGTAATTATCATTTGCTACCACGGCATCAGTAGCCAGCATACTGCTCAATTCTTGGTGGAGCAGGGCTATGACAATGTTTATAGCGTAAAAGGAGGTTTTGAAGCGTGGGAGCGTGCAGGATTGCCAATAGAAACGTCGTATTAGACGAATAAAAAACTCTCTACAAGAAGGAGAAATATATGTCACACATCATCAACCTCGATCAACAAAATTTCAGCGAAGTTTGGTCTGCAGCCCAACAAATGCCCGTAGTGTTTAGCTTTATCTCGAGTACCGAAACGACTTCGCTGGAAATGAACGCTCTGCTTCGTCGCCTTGCCGATGAAATACCGAATCAGTTTTTACTGGCTACGGTAAACTGCGATGAGCAACAAGAGCTGGCAATGCAGTTCCGCATTCAAAGTGTGCCGACGACTTACCTTTTTACAGATGGACAGCCAATTGATTTAATTCAAGGAGTGATTTCTGAACAGGAATTGCGGGTGCGGTTAGCCAATATTTTGCCGAAAGAGGAGGAACTGAAGTTCAATCAAGCCCTTGAACATTTGCAAGATGAAAAATATGAGCAAGCCTTGCCACTGTTAAAAGCAGCGTGGGAACTTTCTGAGAAGAAAAACAGTAATTTTGCTTTACTGTATGCAGAAACTTACATCGTAATGAAAAAAGCAGACGAAGCTCGCGAAATTTTAAAGCAGATCCCGATTCAAGACCGAGACAGCCGTTGGAATGGCTTACAAGCACAAATTGAATTGCAGGAGCAAGCGGCGGAATCGCCTGAATTGCAGCAGTTGCAAGCGGATTACGCCAAGAGTCGTACACCTGAAATTGCGATTCGTTTGGCAAACCAGTTGCATCAAGCTAATAAAAGTGAAGAAGCTTTGCAGGTGCTATGGGATTGGCTTAAAGCCGATTTATCGATAGGCAATGGCGAAGTGAAAACGCAATTTTTAGCCATTCTTGCGGCATTGGGAAGTGATCCGATTGTGCCGAAATTTAGACGGCAGCTTTATTCGTTGCTGTATTAAGTGGCTTGCAAGCGGTCGAATTTTGCAAATTTTTTACAAAATTCGACCGCTTGTTTTTCTAAATCGCTTACTGTGCATACCAATGGCTTAATACTACGCCAGCACTTACCGCCACATTCAAGCCGCTATTGAGAGGGTTAGCAAATGAAAGTGAAACGGTGGTATCCTCTTGATATTCCACTTCTGCGGCAAGAATTTCACTTAACACAAACACCACTTTTTCACTCAGTCTCGTTTTTGCCAATGATTTGGTTTGTTTATTGCGAGTTAAATGCACAATTTGATAGCCAGCTTGGCGCAGTTGAGCCAAGGCAATTTGTTTGTGCTTAGTTTCAAGGCTGTGTATAAATTCCAAGCCCCCTTCCGCCACACGAGCGGCTGCGCTGGAATTAAGGCTGTCAGCATTTTCAACAATAATGCCTTTTACGCCATAAAAAGCACAGGTACGAATCACGCCACCAATATTTTGTGCATTATTTACGTTATCCAGCAATACCAAGCAATCTTTATGGCGTCTTATTTGTAAATAGCCTTCAAGTGTCATTGCGGTGGCTTTTTTCACCAGTAAGCACATTTCGCCGTGATGTTCTGTGCCTGTTACCCGTTCCATTTCCGCCCGATCGACTACGTGGTAGGCTTTTTTGCTTTTGGCTAAATAACTGGTCATCTCGCCTAATTTTTTTGCCCCTTCCACCGTTGCCCACAGGCGAATAATTGATTCAGGGCGTTGTTGGAAAAGCGTGATGCAGGCATTTTCACCGTAAATTTTCATCTCTTCAGATCGGTTTTTCTTAATTTTTTCAGGTGCACGGGGCGATAATGCGCCTGTTTTTTTCACTTTTTCGCCATTATTTGAGCCGCTTCCCCAAACGCTGATTTTTACCGTGCCAGTACCGCTAGCATTACGGGCTTCTTGTGGATAACTAGCGGTCGGATTTTCATTACGTTTTGCAGAACGTTTAGATTTTATGAGCTTTGATTGCGAACGAGGATTCTCACTACGGCGCACAGTACCACGTTTTACTTCAAAATGGTCATCATTTCTTTTTTCACGCTGTTTAGCTCGTTTGTCGTCTAGGGTTTTAAAAGTTGGTTTCATTTGGGCTTCTCATTGAAAAATTTGTTGGCATTATACGCTAAAAATATTTTACATACTTGACGAAATGCAAATTCTTGCTAGAATCTCAGACGTTTTTTAGAAAACAAAGTTCGGATGAAGGTGGCTGGAGATAAGCGAATTTACGCTTGACCGACGAGGTAAAATCTTTCAGGTGCAACGGTAGTTGCGAGGACAGTTACTGGACGAACCCTTGGAGAGAGTCATTTCGATGACCGCCGAAGGCGCAAGTGATCGCTAGATCGTGAAACGCTCAGGCAAAAGGACAGGGGAGAAAAGATTTCGTAGGATGGGTTTTAGCCCATCATTTCTATTGCGAAGATGGGTTAAAGCCCATCCCACCTTTTCTTTCCTTGTAAGTAGTTTATTACGAGGAACTTATCTAATGTCATTTAGTGATATTCTTAATACAATCAATAGCTTGGTTTGGGGGGCGCCACTCCTTATTTTACTTTCAGGTGTTGGCTTATATTTCACCTTTGCCCTTAAAGGGATTCAACTAGCTCAATTAGGACGTGCTTTTGCTTATATGTTCAAACCTGAAAGAGGCAAAGGACAATCAGGTGATATTTCAGCCTTTGCGGCTCTTTCAACCGCATTAGCGGCAACCATTGGCACAGGCAATATCGTAGGTGTGGCAACGGCAATCCATTCTGGTGGGCCAGGTGCATTGTTTTGGATGTGGCTTATTGCCTTTTTCGGTATGGCAACCAAATATGCAGAAGGCTTATTAGCGATCAAATACCGTGGTAAAGACAAAGATGGCTTTGTAGCGGGTGGTCCAATGTATTACATCGAAATGGGAATGGGCAAAAAATGGAAGCCGCTGGCAAAAGCCTTTGCTTTTTTTGGTGTGTTGGTCGCATTGTTGGGGATTGGTACTTTCCCGCAGGTCAATGGAATTACGCATTCATTGGAAGCCACTTTTGATATTCCTGTGGTATTTACTTCCATCGTTTTAACGCTGGTTGTAGCTTCAATTGTGTTAGGTGGCGTACAACGCATTTCGAAGATTGCCACCATTGTTGTGCCATTTATGGCGATCGCTTATGTGATTGCTTCCGTCAGTGTGTTAGCGATGAATGTAGAAAAAATCCCTAGTGCCATCGGCTTAATTATTCACGCTGCCTTTGATCCACAAGCCGCCCTTGGTGGCGCAGTGGGATTCACCGTTATGCAGGCGATTCAATTGGGGGTAGCGCGTGGTATTTTCTCGAATGAGTCGGGTTTAGGCTCTGCGCCTATTGCGGCGGCAGCGGCGCAAACTAAAGAACCCGTACGTCAAGGTCTAATCTCGATGACTGGAACCTTTTTAGACACCATTATCGTCTGTTCAATGACGGGCTTAGTGATTGTTTTAACAGGCACTTGGCAAGGTGAAGCCAAAGGCGCAGAGCTGACTACACTAGCTTTTACTCAAGGTTTAGAGAGCAATTTTGGTGCTGTAATTGTGACGGTGGGTTTAATTTTCTTCGCTTTCACGACTATCCTTGGTTGGTGCTACTATGGTGAGCGTTGCTTCGTTTACTTGACCAAAGGCAAAACTACAGGTATTAAATTTTATCGTATGCTGTTTATTGCTCTGATTGCTTCTGCCTCCTTCTTGCAGTTAGACACAATTTGGACAATTGCCGATATCGTAAACGGCTTGATGGCATTCCCGAACTTAATTGCGCTGATTGCCTTGCGCAAAGTGATTATCGGCGAAACCAAAGATTTCTTCCAACGGTTAAAAAATGATAAGATAGTCTGAACTATAGGGGAGTGCTGAGCACGCCTCTATTTATCAATCAAAATAAAAAGTGTGTTTGGCACGCTCACGAACATTATGGTGCGTTTATTATCTTTTCTATTTTTGCTAATTTTTTCCCAAATTCCACCGCTTGTGGCTGCTGAAAGAACGCTCGCTTGCCGAGTGGTGGGGATTTCTGATGGCGACACGCTCAGTTGTTTACACAATCGTACACCGTTGAAAGTGCGTTTAGTTCATATTGATGCGCCTGAATTGGCACAGCCTTACGGTAATAAAGCCAAACAAGCCTTAGCGAGTTTTCTTTTTAAGAACACGGTTACCCTTAAAACGTCAAGCTATGATCAATACGGGCGAATGCTCGCGGAAGTGTATGTTGGCGTACAAAATATTAATTTAAAAATGGTAGAGCAAGGTTGGGCGTGGGCATATACTTACTCTCAACCGATTTACCAACAAGCACAGCAGCAAGCGCAAAAACAGCGTTTAGGTTTATGGCAAGCTAAAAATCCCGTTGCCCCGAGTGATTGGCGAAAAATAAAAGAGGTTAGTTCTCACAATAACGCACTAGCGGTCAAAAATACGCAAAATTCTGCAAATTGCCAGCAAAAACGTAGTTGTGCTAGTTTCACTAATTTTGTCACTGCCAATCAATATTTTCGCCAATGCAATGCGCAATATATGGATGGCAACGGCGATGGCATTCCCTGCAATCGCCTTTATCATGCAATGAAAAAGCAGCAATAAGATGATGAATAGACAATTTCGAGCCCATTTTCCCTTTTTTAGCCAATTTCCTGATGTAGCATATTTAGATTCAGCAGCAACGACTTTAAAGCCACAAGTGCTGATTGATGCTACTAGCCAGTTTTATGCCTCGGCAGGATCAGTTCATCGCAGTCAATATGATTTGCCGCAAACGCAAGCCTATGAAGTGGCGAGAACGCTAGTAGCAGAACGTTTTAATGTTGAAGATTCGCAAGCGGTGATTTGGACAAGTGGCACTACCCATGCAATCAATTTGGTGGCTTATGGCTTAGCACATCAATTTCAAGTTGGGGATGAAATTATTGTTTCAGTGGCGGAACATCACGCCAATTTTATTCCGTGGCAACAGTTGGCAGAACGTACTGGGGCACGATTGATCGTGTTGCCGTTAGATGACAATGACCAAATTGCGTCCAATGTTTTGGTGGCAGCTTTGTCGGAACGAACGAAGGTAGTGGCATTTAATTTAGTTTCAAATATTACGGGCGTTCGGCAAAATGCGGAAGAACTAGTGCAGGTGATTCGGGCTCAATCGCAGGCGAAAATTCTGATTGATATGGCGCAAGCAGTTTGTTCTGAAATAGTGGATGTGCAAGCGATCGATGCTGACTTTTATGCCTTTTCAGCCCATAAAATGTATGGACCGAATGGTGTTGGCGTGCTGACAGGAAAATTGCAAAGTTTGGCGGAATTACGACCGCTTGTCTTTGGCGGCAAAATGCTAAAAGAGGTCTCGGTACTCCATTTGGAGTTGGCGGAGCTGCCATATCGTTTAGAGGCAGGAACGCCCAATATTGCAGGTGTTATTGGCTTTGGTGCAGTACTCAAATGGTTGAATAAATGGGACTTTAAGGCATTAAACCAAGGTTTATATCATTTAGCGGAGCAGGCTCGCAAGCGGTTAAATTCTTATAAAAATGTGCAAATCATCGGAGGGCAAAATAGCCCGACAATAAGTTTTGTGGTACGAGGAGTACATCACGCAGATATTGCGGCGGTTTTAAATAAAAGTAAAGTCGCAATTCGAGTGGGAGAACATTGTGCCAAACCGTATTTGCGCTATTTGGCGCAGACGGGAACGCTCAGAATTTCACTCGCTCACTACAATACAAACACAGATTTAGAACAGTTTTTTAACGCGTTGGATTTTGCGTTAGAGATTTTAAGTGAGTAGGTTTTCAAATATCAAAAATGTGGTAAAATTCCACGCAATATATAAGTTGAGCTTACTCCGATTTTTCATTTTTTTAATTTTTAAAATAAGGTATTTAAAAATGGCTAAAGAGATCAAAAAAATTGCCGTTCTAACAAGTGGTGGTGATGCACCAGGTATGAATGCTGCAATTCGTGCGGTGGTGCGCACAGCATTAAATGCTGGGTTAGAAGTGTGCGGTATTCAAGAAGGTTATTATGGGCTGTACCACGATCAAGTGATTCCGCTTAATCGTCGTTCGGTATCAGAAACCATTAACCGTGGCGGTACTTTTTTAGGTTCAGCCCGTTTTCCACAATTTAAAGATCCTGAAGTGCGTAAGCAAGCGGTAGAGACGCTTAAAAAACATAACATTGATGCGTTAGTGGTAATTGGTGGAGATGGTTCTTATATGGGCGCGAAATTACTCACCGAAGAATTTGGCTACCCTTGTATTGGCTTGCCTGGCACGATTGATAACGATATTGTTGGTACGGATTATACTATTGGTTTCCAAACGGCATTAGAAACAGCGTTAGATGCGATTGACCGTTTACGTGATACTTCAAGTTCTCACCAACGTATTTCAATTGTCGAAATTATGGGGCGCCATTGTGGCGATTTAACCATTAGTGCAGCGTTGGCGGGCGGTTGTGAATATATTATTGTGCCAGAAAGAGGGCTAGATAAAGAGTCGTTAATGCGTCATCTTGAAAATGATTTTAAGAAAGGTAAACGTCACGCGATTATTGCGATTACTGAGTTAATGACCGATGTGCATAAATTAGCCAAAGAAATTGAAGAGCGTTTTGGTCACGAAACTCGCGCAACGGTGCTAGGTCATACTCAACGCGGTGGTTCTCCTTGCGCCTTCGACCGTATTTTAGCTTCGCGTATGGGCGTGTATGCGGTTGATTTGCTACTTCAGGGTTTTGGTGGTCGTTGTGTCGGAATCCAAAATGAAAAATTGGTTCACCACGATATTGTTGATGCGATAAAAAATATGCGTCGCCCATTCAAGGAAGAACTCTTCGAAGCAGCTCGTAAATTATTCTAATCCTTTAAGTAAACAAGCGGTTGAAAAACCGCTTTTTTTTGCGCATAATTCTGAGTGAATTTATCAAGTAATTGGCTCGCTATGTTCAATGATAAACCCGTCATTTCAAACCAACACGGCGCACTTGCGATGGCTTTTGTGCCGTTTCTTTATGCCGTATTCACTGCACCTACTTTTCATTGGCACTTGATTTTATTTGGCATAGCTTGGTTTTTTCTTTATCTGTTTTCCTATCCTTTTTTTTCGCTATTCAGTAAAAAGCCGAGCAAGCGTAATAAAAAATGGGCGGTAATTTACCTCGTATTAAGTCTTTTATTTACGTTGCCGATCCTATTAGATAATTTGCAAGTTTTGTGGTTTTTTCTACCGCTTGTAGCACTGGGAATGGTTCAATCCTACTATGCGAGAAAACGAGATGAGCGCAATCTTATCAATGATATAGCAGGTATTTTAACTTTTGGCGTGGTGGGAATGGCAACTTATTATTTAGCTGAGCCAAAGTTAAACTGGGCGATATTTTTCCACCCAACGTTGTTCTTTATTACTACTACGTTGTATGTGAAAAGTATGGTGCGAGAGCGAAAAAATCCGCTTTATATGGAGTTGAGCATTGGCTTACATCTTGTTTTGGCTTGTGGTTATCTCTTTGCAAATTTTTCTTGGATTTTCACCGCTTGTTTATTTGCGTTAATGCGAGCGATCGTCGTACCAGCAATGGGCTGGAATGTGAAACAGGTGGGAGTGTTTGAGTTTTTGACGGTAGTGATTTTTTTGGTTAGCTTAATTTACTCATAAAAAAGTCGGGTACAATGCCCCCGACTTCTTTTTATCTATTATTGCGCATAGGTAATAACTTTGACGACTTTTTTCACGTTACTTACATTACGCGCGACTTCTGCAGCTGCATCGGCTTGTGTTGCACTTAATTTACCCATTAGGAAAACTTCGCCGTTTTCTGTAATTACTTTGACATCCGTTGCTTTGACTTCTGAATTGACCAATAATTTAGATTTCACTACGGTGGTGATCCAGCTGTCTAATGCAATTTGAGATGCTTCAATTTTTTCGCCAATACGAATTTCATTATAAATATCGGTGACACCATTTACCCCAGCTGCAATGTTTTTGGCTGATTCTGCTGCCATTTCGCTTGGTGTTTGTCCAATAAGTAACACTTTTCCGTTGTAAACAACAACATTGATTCTTGATTCTGCTTTCAATTGAGCGTCATTGTTCAGATTATAAGCAATCTTTTCTTCTAGAATCTCATCATCTACTTGCGTACCTGTTGAGCGTGGATCTGTCGCTACTTTAGAGGCAACTGCTGCAGTAGTCACAACAGTCGTTGCGATGCAGCCTTGCAACGATAGCATTGTAACTGCTGTCAAAGCAGTAAAAGTAAGACGTTTGGCAATATTCATAAATAACTCCTTAAATAATTAAGAGAAGAGTAAGTGATCAACAAGTTCACACAGTAAATTTACACAAAAATGATGCCCTTCAATGATTCGAGCTTCATTGGTGGATGGTAGTATAAGCTCAATATCATTTTCGTCTAATAAGCCTGTAGTGTGGTCGTTATGGCTACTGGTAAAGGCAATAACATCTAGCTCTTCATTTTTAGCAAAATGAATCGCATTTAAGACCGCTTCTTCATCACCTAATGGTGAAAAACAGATAAATAGATCACCTTCCTTGGCGACGGCTTGTAATTGTTTTCGATATAGCTGCGAAATTTCGCCTGCCTGGGCGGCAACACTGGCAATGACACCATCAAATTGTAAAAGCACTGCGGCAAAATTAGGGCGAGGAAGTTCGTAATAATGTAGTAAATGGCTCACTAATATTTGCGCATTAGCATAAGATCTTCCGTGCCCACAAACAATGATTTTATTACCTTTCAATAAACAATTTTGAATTTTAGTTGCGGTTAAACTTAGCTGTTTAGGTAATAACTCAGCGGCGGAAATTTGCATTTGAATACTTTCGCTAAATCTATCTTGTATTTTATTTAACATTATTTTTTGTTTAACCTAGAAAATTTGGGATCCACACAGGGAGATCATTGCCCTCAAAAGCGATGACATCAAAACGGCAAAGTGCTGTATCAAGGCTCTGTTTGTGGGTTTTTACTAACCACATATTGGCTGCATTGAGCCATTTTTGCTGCTTTTGGTAATCAACGCTTTCTACGGCAGAACCAAATTTATTACTTTTGCGTTGTCGAACCTCAATAAAGACGAAGGTTTGCCCTTGTTGCATAATTAAATCAAGCTCTCCACATTTGAAAGTTTGGTTGGCGGCAACAAAACGAAGCCCTTGTGCTTCTAAAAATGCACGGGCTTTTTGCTCATAGAGCGAACCCTGAGTTCGTTTATTAATATGCTTGCTCAACAGTGCCATTTTTATACTGTAACCAAGATAAATTGCGTTCAATATTACAATTTTGACCAGCACTTAAATTTCCTGTTAATCCAGAGATTTTAAAACCAGGAATTTTGCTAAATTCATTGAATTTATTGGCAAGTGACCAAGCATCTGCTCCCATTGCATATAAACGCATTTTGGCAAAATCATTTTCAGCAAGATTTTCTGCTTTCTTGTATTCATCAGAATCAGGTTCTGCCAGTAATGGGATTTCGCTGAATTTTACTCCTTCCATTGCAGTATAAAAATCAACGGTATTCACAGGACTATTACTGCGAGATGAGGTATAAATAGTAAGTCGATCTTCTAATGGCGAGTTGTCTAACCCCTGTTTTATGCCTAATACTTGTTCAGCATTACCTAACACATATAAGCCACCTTTACTCACTCTTGCACTTTGGATTGAAGCAACAGCATCTTCCGCATTGTTGTAATAACGAACATCGGCATCATTGCCTGTGAGCTGACGCCAACGTTGAATGAATGCATCAGCAGAACGTTGCCCCGCATCATCTTGTGGGGCGGATACTAGAGCAATACTTTGTCTATCTTTAAACATCTTATCTGCAGCTGCTTTGGCTTCAGATTCAGGTGATAAGCTGTAATAGCATACCTGAGGGAGTTTTTTGGTATTAGATGTTGAATTTAAAGCTAAAACATTCACACCATTTAATTCGCTACTATTTAATAGTTCATCGACACGATCTTTCAATAATGGACCTACAACCATCGTTGCACCATTTTGCTTGGCTTGAGCGAGTAATGAAGTTATATCTGCTGTATCCGTGTCATAAATTTGAACAGCTGTTATATTGTTACCTTTAGTGTCCATAAAGCCGTTACGGATAATTTCACCTAAGATTTGTGCATCGCCACTTAAAGGCAACAATAAAGCCACATTATTCAACTGAGTTTGTTGATAGCCCGTTACATTTTTTAATTCAGTTGGCATTAAACTGATTGCGCTATGGTTTGGATATAAATTTTGCCAATTATTTAATGCTTGTGGCATTTGCGCAGGGTGGGTGACATTTTGGTTATATAAGCTGATTAAAGCGATCCAACCAGCAAATTCCATTTCACCAGCTTGAGGTTTGGCTTTTTCGATACCTCGATTGCTTTTACGCAGTGTTGTCCAAATTTTATCATTATTCTCTTGGCGGGCTTTATTGTCAGTTAAATAACTATTCATTTGTGATCTTGCACGTACGATTTCTTCTGCATTTTTTTGATTTTCAGCAATACGAGCTTGCGTTGCATAAAAACGTAACGTCTGAGAACGACTTAATTGCGCTGATTTTAGTCTTCTGAGTTTACTTTGTACTTCCGTATTCTTCCCATTTAAAGCAGATAATTGTGCTGAAACTAAATCATATTCCACTTTTTGAACCGGGTTTTTAGCGATTTCTTCCAGTGTTTTTACGTTTGAACTTAATTGATTAAAAGTATCTTGCGCTTCTTCACCTTTGTTTTCTTCAATCAACTTACGTATAGCAAGTAAGGTGTAAGAAACTTTATCTTCTTGAAGCTGTGCTTTATCTGCTTTATTGAGATAAAACTCAGAACTTGCGTAGGCATCATCTTTGATAGATTCGGTCACTAAATTCGTTGTTGTACAAGCTGCAACAAAGAATGCGAGAAATGTTGGTACAAAAATGGTTTTCATTTTTTGGGAAAGTTGTGTTGCCATTTTATTGCTCCCTAAAAGCATAGAAAAAAGGGTATAATTAACAGATGAAATCTTACTTATCAAACGAATGAAAAGCAAATGAAAAACAAACAAAATGGCATTTTATACATTGTTGCTACGCCAATCGGTAATTTAACTGATATTACCGAGCGAGCCTTGGAAACCTTTAAATCTGTGGATTTAATTGCCGCTGAAGACACCCGTCATAGTGGATTATTACTTAGCCATTATGGTATTAAAAAGCCATTTTTTGCATTACATGACCATAACGAGCAGCAAAAAACGGTCGTTTTAGTCGAAAAACTTGCAAAAGGCGAAAATATCGCTTTGATTTCTGATGCAGGTACCCCACTAATTAGCGATCCAGGCTTTCATCTTGTTCGCCATTGCCGTAACGCTGGCATTCAAGTTGTTCCCGTAGTCGGAGCTTGTGCTGCGATTGGCGCATTATGTGCCTCAGGTATTGCTTCAGACCGTTTTTGTTTTGAAGGGTTCTTGCCCGCTAAAACAAAATCACGTTGTGATAAGCTAGAACAGCTTGAAAATGAAGTGCGAACGCTGATTTTTTATGAATCCACCCATCGCATTTTAGATACTTTAGCCGATATGCAAAAAATCTTTGGTGTAGAACGTTATGTTGTGATGGCTCGCGAGCTAACTAAAACTTGGGAAACCATTTACGGTGATGAATTAGGCAAATTGATTACGTGGTTAAATGAGGACAGTAATCGCATTAAAGGAGAAATTGTGTTGGTGGTGGAAGGTAAGCCTGCCAATGAAGAAGTAGAATTTAGCCTACAAGCGGTTAAATTATTACAAAAATTAGCAGAAGAGCTGCCTCTGAAAAAAGCTGCTGCGATTGTCGCAGATACGTTTGGTTATAAAAAAAATGCGCTATATCAATATGGCTTAGCACATTTTGAATAGTAAGAATGAGGCTTACGCCCCATTCACTGTAATTAGATTTTTTTCACGTTTGCTGCAGAATCACCACGATCTGACTTTTGGATTTCAAATTCAACTTTTGCGCCATCTTCTAATGTACGGTAGCCACCGTCATTTTGAATTGCAGAGAAGTGAACAAAAATATCCTCACCGCCTTGATCTGGAGCGATAAAACCGAAACCTTTGGTTGCATTAAACCACTTTACTGTGCCTGTTACTTTAGACATAGAAATTTCCTTCTTAAAAAATAAAACAATTTGCTTAAAGAGAGAAGATTGGATAGCTTAAACACTCTCAATAAGTTAGAGAAGAAAAAGAGATCTCACATCAGCCACGAAAAGCGTACTGATTAGAACATTTATTTACTAGTAAAGCAAACATTATTTTGATTAAGGGGTAGTTATGGAACTTTTCCCCAAACATATTGCCTCAATGCAAACAAGCATTAAGCAAAAAAGATAGACGAAAAACACTAAATAAAATATAGTACAACCCTTAGCCTTAACCGACAGTGGTAACACATATTGTTAAATATTACTAATGGATAAAAACTATGTTAGAACAACAATTAGAAACTCAGACCGTAGCTACAAAAACGACAGAAAATATACAACCCGTAGCGAATAAGGTAAACCCACCTGTAAAAGAAGTAATTGCTTACCTAGCAGAAAAATTTCCTGCCTGCTTTAGCGTGGAAGGCAAAGCGAAACCGCTGAAAGTAGGTTTATTTCAAGATTTAGCTGAAGCTTTAGCTGATGACGAAACGGTAAGTAAAACACAGCTTCGCCAAGTATTGCGAGTCTATACAAATAGTTGGCGTTATCTTGCTTGCTGTACAGTGAATGCAGTACGTGTAGGCTTACAAGGGGAGGCAGCAGGCATTGTTGATGAACAGCAAGCTCAACACGCTCAAGAATCGTTAGTGCAAGCAAAAGAAGCGGCAGTAGCCCGTAAGGCAGAACAACGTAAAGCACAACGCAAAGAATTTTTTAAAAAGCAGCGTGCTGAAAATGCAAAAGCTCGCCCACAACATAAAGGGAAAAAAACTTTCAATAAGGATATAACGAGTAATGCACCCAAAGCAACAGCCGAAAGTTTAGCGGCACTTGCAAGTAAATTTGGTAGATAAATGTAAATGTTTAATCCGCAAGCGGTTGGATTTTTCTAAAATTTTGTAAAAACTTTGGAAAAGCCCTGCCGCTTTAGTCTATTTTAGTTTGTCTTGATAATTGATTAGGACTGTTATGAAATTGAATAAAATAAGTCGTTTTAGCTTGTTATTAGCATTGAGTTCTTTGATTGGAGCTGCTTTTGCGGTTGAGCCTAAAATTAAAGAAAGTGCATTAGTGCTTCCTAAGCCGACAGAACTACATGAACGCTCAACTAAACGAGTTACCGCTCGTTTAACACAATCGCATTATCATAAATTTAAATTAGATGATGAATTTGCAGATAAGATTTTTAATCGTTATATTGATTGGTTAGATGGTGCACATAATAGCTTTTTACAATCAGATATTGATGAGTTACGCAAAAAATACGCCTCAAAAATTGATGATGAGCTTTATGAAGGTAAAGTGCAAATTGCATTTAATATTTATGAGTTGATGATGAAACGCCGTTACGAGCGTTATAAATATGTATTATCACTTCTAGATAAAGAACTTGATTTAAAAGGTTCAGATCAAATTGAAATTGATCGCGAAAAAGCAGCGTTTCCTACTACAACAGAAGAAGCAAATTTATTGTGGGAACAACGTCTTAAAAATGACATTATTGCGTTGTATTTAAAAGATAAAAAATGGCCTGAAATCAAGAAGACCTTAATCAAACGTTATAATTTAGCTATTAAGCGTTTAATTCAAACGAAAGCAGATGATATTTTGCAAACTTATTTAAATGCTTTTGCTCGTGAAATTGATCCGCATACTAGCTATTTATCGCCTCGTGCTGCGAAAGCATTCCAAGAAAGTATGAATCTTTCTCTAGAAGGGATTGGCGCTACACTTTCGATGGAAGATGATGTAACGACAATTAAATCCTTAGTGCCAGGTGCGCCAGCAGCACGCAGTAAACGCATTGCTGTGAATGATAAAATTGTGGGTGTAGGGCAAGGTGAAAAAGGTGTAATCGAAGATGTGATTGGCTGGCGTTTAGATGACGTGGTGGACAAAATTAAAGGGAAAAAAGGTTCAAAAGTTCGCTTAGAGATTGAGCCTGAAAAAGGTGGTAAAACTAAAATTATTACCCTCGTACGAGATAAGGTTCGTATTGAAGATAGCGCAGCTAAACTGACTATGAAAAAAGTAGACGGCAAAAATATTGCTGTGATTAAAATTCCTACTTTCTATATTGGTTTAACCAACGATGTTCGTAAATTATTAGCTCAAATGAAAGCCAAAAAAGCAGATGGCTTAATTATTGATTTACGTGAAAATGGTGGCGGATCATTAACAGAGGTTATTGAGTTATCTGGCTTGTTTATTAAAGATGGACCTATTGTTCAAGTACGAGACGCTTTTGATCGTATTCGAGTTCATGAAGATCCTGAAGCAGATAAATCTATCTACGATGGTAAATTGATGGTAATGATTAACCGCCACAGTGCTTCGGCTTCAGAAATTTTTGCAGCCGCAATGCAAGATTACAATCGAGGTATTATTGTTGGGCAACAAACCTTTGGTAAAGGAACTGTACAACAAAGCCGTTCGTTAAATTTTGTGTATGATTTAGATCAAGACCCACTTGGGTTTATTCAATATACTATCCAAAAATTCTATCGAATTGATGGTGGCAGTACTCAAATTAAAGGGGTTGAAGCAGATATCAAGTTCCCAGAAATTATTAATGCCACTAAAACAGGTGAGAGCTTTGAAGATAACGCTCTTCCTTGGGATAAAATTCCTGCAGCAAATTACAAAGTAGCAGGACATGCTCGTGATGCAGTTGATGAATTAACTAAAAAACATGAAGAACGTACGGCAAAAGAGCCTGAGTTTATTGTAGTCAAAGAAGATATTGCGATTCGCAAGGAATATGATGAGCGTAAATTTGCATCATTAAATTTAGCAGAGCGCAAAAAAGAAAATGATGAAGATGAAGCTCGCCGTTTGAAAAACTTAAATGAGCGTTTTAAACGAGAGGGCAAGAAATTGCTTAAAAATATTGATGATTTACCAAAAGACTATGAAGCACCTGATTTCTATTTGAAAGAAACAGAGAAAATGATGGTCGATTGGTTAGAAATTGATAAAAAGCAATGAAATCGTATATAATGCGAACAATTGCTAAGTCGCTTAGTTCCCTTTATAGTGAGCTAAGCGGTTAAATTTTATAAAAATTTTGCAAAGAGTAAACATTTATAATGAATAAATTTAAATTGTTACCGTTAGCAATGCTGTTTGTAGTTTTTGCTAATGCAGAGGCAGTATCTACACCTAATGTTACACGACCTGCTGTAGTATCCTCTTCTGTTTCAGATGCAGTGTTACCTCAGTTAAGTTTTGAAGCTCAAAAAGCAAGAGCAGCAGAGCTATCCAAACGTGCAGATTACGCCTTAGAACAAGAGCTTATTCGCCAAGAGGAAGCCCGCAAACTCGCAGAAGCAGAAAGCAAAGTAAAACAAACAATCGGTAGCAATAGTTTATTACTAAGTAGTACAACAGCAAAAATTTACTTAGATAATGGCTACACACCAATGTGGAATGAGCGGGCAGCTGTAAGAGCATTTTTGAAAGAGTATGCGGTATTTGCAGCAAGTGGTGTGTCATTAAAATCTGCTAAAGCGTTACAACAAATTTTGAACCAGCCTGAAGGATTGGCTCGAGATATGTTATTGACGGATAGTTTCTTAGATTATTTGTATTACAACAAAAATGTTTATCGTAATGCTAATAATTGGTTGTATAACCTAGGCTCATATACGCCTAAGGCACCAAGTGTTGAACATATTTCTGCTTGGGTAAATGCACAGAAAGCTGATAGTTCTACAGCGTTTGTATCTAGCCTTGTTCCAGATAATCATATTTACCAAGAAACCGTACAGCGTTTATTAGCGATGTCTCCGACTGATTCTGTAGCTGGAGTAGTTAGTACTGAAAAGGCAACTAAGGGTAAAAAAGCGAAAAATGTTAAAGCAGCAAGAGAATTACCAGTAACTCCAACTGATGCGGTTACATTTTATCAATTGGCTTTGAATGCTCAGCGTTTACGAATTATTCCAAGTTTTAAGAATGGTATTTTTGTGAATATTCCAAGTTATCAGCTTAGCTATATGCGCGATGGTAAGCTAGCTTTACATTCAAAAGTAATTGTAGGGCGTGAAGATCGCCGTACACCTGTTATGTATAGCAAGTTGAGCAATATAGTTGTCAATCCACCTTGGAATGTGCCAACCAGTATTTTAACGAAAGATTTAGTGCCTAAATTAGCCAAAAATCCAAGTATTGCAGATCGTTTAGAATATGAAATTTTAGATGGCAGTGGCAATAAGGTAAATCCTCGCAGTGTGAATTGGTCGCAATATTTAAACGCAAAAAATGTACCTTTCCGTATTCGTCAAAAAGCAGGTGATAATGCTGCACTTGGTCGTTATAAATTCAATATGCCAAGTTCAGATGCTATTTATTTGCACGATACGCCAAATCGTGAACTATTTGGTAAGGCAGATCGAGCGTTAAGTTCTGGTTGTGTCCGTGTTGCAAAATCGGACGAATTAGCAAGTATTTTGTTGCAAGAAGCCGGCTGGACGATGGATAAAAAACAAAATGTGTTAGCAAGTAAAAAAACGACTTCTGCACAAATTCGTTCGGATAATCCAGTTTATCTTTATTATGTAACGGCTTGGGTTGAGAATGGCAAAGTTCAATCTTTACCAGACATTTATAAATATGACTCGAATATTCCTAAAGCGGCAATCAATTGGAGTCAAGTGAAATCTGTGATCTAGTTCACAAATTTGAAAAAATCCGAGGTCTAGTGGTTAGACCTCGGAGCTTTTCTTTTATAATATGCTCAATTTTAGGTTGATATATGGTTGATAGTAAATGATTTAGAGATTAACCATTTTCTATCCGTCATAACAATATGTGAGGAAATAATGAATCAAGTTAATATTCAGCGCCGTAAATGGCTTTCGTTAGGGGGAGTTGTCTTGGGGGCTTCGATACTGCCTAGTAAAGTAATGGCGAGCCTTTCAACTGTAGTTCCATTGTCATTACGTTTTCATAATATCAATACTGGTGATACTTATGCAGTGAAATTTAATGGCGGCAATCATTTCAATATGGCAGCACTTAATGCTTTAAACTATTTGATGCGAGACCGCCGTACAGGTCAGGTAAAAAGTATTGATCCTAATTTGTTTGTGAAATTGAATATGATTCAGCAACGTTTAGGTTTACGCAATGCTGAAATTAAAGTGATTAGTGGTTATCGTTCTGCGAAAACGAATGCGACTATGCGTCGTAATCATCGAGGTGTGGCAAGCAATAGCTTTCATATTAAAGGACAAGCGGTTGATTTTCAAATAACAGGTATTCCACTTCGTTATGTGAAACGAGCGGCAGAAAGTTTGTACAATGGGGGCGTTGGTTATTATCCACGCAGCAATTTCGTTCATGTCGATACAGGTCCTGTTCGTACTTGGACAGGTGTGTAAGCGGTTAAATTTTATGTTTAATTTGCAAATTATCCCAGTCAGTCCTTTTCAGCAGAATTGTTCTGTTATTTGGGATAATGATAAAAATGCTGCCATTATTGATGCAGGTGATGAAGCAGATAAAATTATTCGTTTCGTAGAAGAACAAGGGTTAAAAGTTGAAAAATTACTTTTAACCCACGGACACATTGATCATATTATGGCAGTTGAAAAAGTGCGCGACCATTTCGGTGTAGAAGTTTATGGCTCACACATTGATGATAAGCCGCTTTTTGAACAACTTCCAGCAATGTGTCAGATGTTTGGAATCCCATCTGTTCCCAGTTTCTTACCTGATCATTGGTTAAATGAAGGTGATGAAGTAGCAGTTGGTGCTTTGAAATTTAAAGTACGTCATTTACCAGGGCATGCGCCTGGGCATATCGGCTTTTTTGATTTTGAAAATAAAATTGCTTTCAGTGGTGATGTGCTTTTCAAAGATAGCATTGGGCGAACTGATCTCTATATGGGAAATTTAGAGGTTTTACTCAATACGATTCGTACTAAGATGTTTGATTTAGATGATGATTTTATTGTCATTGCAGGACACGGGGCGCATACCACGATCGGACGTGAAAAAGAACATAATCTATTCTTAAAATAATCCATTAAAAGCAGAACACATTGTTCTGCTTTTTTATTTCCTTAAATCATCATTTCCTGTGAAATATGTAAGAATTTTGTTAATAAAATTATTTTATATTGTTGCAAGGTTTTTCTCTTCACGAAAAATATGTGATCTAGATCTAAAAGTTGAAATCTTTTAATTCACTCCATTTGAGCAATAATTTAGAATCCTCCTGCAAAGAAAACGATTGCATTTTTATATTCTCAAGTGAAATAGTTTAGTAACACTCCATTTTTTGAGTAAGGAGCCTTTATGGTGAACTTAATTGTAGCCACTCACGGAGAATTTTCTCGTGAGTTGGTTAATTCGGCAAAAATGGTATACGGTGAGATTGATAATCTACACGTCGTAACATTTTTACCAGGAGAAGGGCCTGACAATTTGGTCGAAAAATATGAGGCAATTATTGCCACATTACCTTCTAACCAAAGTGTCTTATTTTTAGTTGATTTATTCGGTGGAAGTCCATATAACGCCGCATCTCGTATACTCGCCAAACGCCCTCAAGATGATATTGTAACTGGTGTAAACTTGCCTATGCTACTGGAAGCTATGGATGCTTCGTCAGATGAAGAAAGTGCTTCAGATTTAGCAGCAATAGCCAAAGAAGTAGGTGAGTTAAGTATAAAAACCTGCCATCAAAAAGGAGAGATCCCTAAAGCAAAAGCAGATTCAGATGAAGAGGAGGTTCCTGCAGAAGATGACAAGACACAATACGATCCAAATGGTCGTATGAATATTTCACTTATGCGCATTGATAGTCGTTTAATTCACGGTCAGGTAATGACCTCTTGGGCGAAAACGGTAAAATGTGATGCGATTTTTGCTATTAGTGATGATGTTGCTAATGACGATATTCGCCGTGAGCTGCTGCTTCAAATTGTCCCTCCACACCTAAAAGGCTATGTCATTACAGTGGATAAAGCGATCAAAGTATGGCATAACCCAAAATACGCAAGCCGCAATATTATTTGGTTAGTCACTAATCCAACGGACATCGTACGTTTGATTGAAGGTGGAGTGAAAATTCAAAATGTAAACGTGGGTGGAATGACTTATCGTGAAGGTGATCAGTTGATTTCACAAGCGGTAGCAATTAACCAAAAAGATTTGGCCTCATTCTATAAATTGTTAGAATTAGGCGTAAATATGTCACTTCAACAGGTGGCTGCAAACAAAAAAGAAGCGCTTGATAAAGCTCGACTTGATGCAATCAAATTCTAATTGAGGATTTTTATATGACAACGATAGAAATTATTTTAGTCACATTGGTGGCAGCCATTTGTGGTATGGGTTCTGTACTGGATGAACGTCAAACCCACCGCCCATTAGTCGCTTGTACGCTTATTGGTTGGGTATTGGGCGATTTACAAACAGGTATCATCGTCGGTGGTACGCTTGAAATGTTAGCCTTGGGCTGGATGAACGTCGGGGCAGCAATGGCACCTGATGCAGCATTGGCTTCTGTGATTGCAGCAATCTTGGTAATCAAAGGTGGCCAAGATAAAGGTACAGCGATTGCAATTGCAATTCCCGTAGCAGCGGCGGGTCAGGTATTAACCATCTTCGTACGTACTTTAACCATTTTCTTGCAACATAAGGCAGATGATTTTGCTGAACAAGCAAATTTCCGTGGTATTGAATTCTGTCATTTCGCAGGCCTTTCATTACAGGCATTACGTGTAGCCATTCCAACTTTTGCTGTAGCATTAGTTGCAGGTACAGATGCCGTAACTGAGGCATTAAATGCAATTCCTGAAGTGGTAACCCGTGGCTTACAAATAGCAGGTGGTTTCATCGTGGTAGTAGGTTATGCGATGGTGATCAATATGATGCGTGCGGGAGCACTAATGCCATTCTTCTTTATGGGCTTCGTAATTGCTTCATTCTCAAATTACAACTTAGTAGGTTTAGGCTTCTTAGGGGCGTGTTTAGCGATTCTTTATATCCAATTAAATCCACAATTTAACCAATCAGCGGCAGCGCCTCGTGCCACTAAAAAATTAGCAGACAATGAGTTAGAAGGTCTATAAGGAGTAAATTATGTCAGAGAAAAAACAACTTACCGCAGGTGATATTCGTGCAACTTACTGGCGTTCAACTTTCCTTTTGGGATCATTTAATTTTGAACGTATGCAAGCGATGGGTTTTTGTGTATCAATGATTCCAACCATTAAACGTTTATATTCCGCCAAAGAAGACCAAGCTGCGGCCTTAAAACGTCACCTCGAATTTTTTAATACCCAGCCTTGGGTTGGTTCAGCCATTATGGGTGTAACCGCTGCTATGGAACAAGAACGTGCAAACGGTGCAGATATCGATGATGCTGCCATTAGCGGTGTGAAAGTCGGTTTGATGGGACCCCTTGCTGGCGTGGGTGACCCAATTTTTTGGGGTACACTCCGTCCTGTGCTTGCAGCACTAGGAGCAGGATTAGCCATTTCAGGTAGCCTTTTAGGTCCATTACTTTTCTTTATTGGGATCAACCTTTGTCGAGCATTAACTCGTTGGTATGGTTTCAAATATGGTTATGAAAAAGGGACAGAAATTGTGTCAGATATGAGTGGTGGTCGTCTGCAAAAATTGACACAGGGAGCTTCCATTCTTGGTCTCTTTGTAATGGGTTCATTGGTATCTAAGTGGACCAGTATCAACATTCCTTTTGAACTTTCTCGCTATAAAAATGCAATGGGTGAAGAAGTGGTTACTACTGTACAAAGTGTACTCAATGATTTATTGCCGGGTTTGGCTGCGCTATTGCTTACTTTCTTATGCATGTGGTTACTCCGTAAAAAAATAAATGCAATGTATATCATTTTTGCTTTATTTGGTGTGGGTATTTTAGGTTATTGGTTAGGTATCTTAGCTTAAGTTTAAGATGGAAAAGGGCGATGAAAATCGCCCTTATTTTATGTATTAAGCAAAAATTTCCCTAAAAACGGCCGCTTGCAAGCAGTTGTTTTTTGCCCGAAAATTTGCTTACTATGTCCAAATTTCATTCAAAACCAAAGCAATCCCATCTTCATTATTGGTTGCAGTTACACGCTTCGCTACAGCTTTAATTTCATCAGGGGCATTGCCCATTGCCACGCTTAATCCTGCATATTCCAACATATCCAAGTCGTTAAAGTTATCACCGAAAGCAATCACTTCTTCACCTGTTACATTTAGGCTTTTTTCCATAAAACGAATCGCATTCGCTTTGGTAGCATTTTTGTGCATAATTTCTAAATATTCAGGTAGCGAGCGATGAATGGAAAGTTGTGGAAATTGTGCTTTCAATAAGGTTTCTAAAGCTAAAATTTCATTGGCTTCGCCCATAATTAGTACTTTATTGGCTTGGAGCAGTTTGTCAGGGTTTTTCGTAGATTGCAGGTTGGTGATTCTTGCTTCGCGCTGAACCGCTGGGTGGTTGGGGTCATTACTAAACCAGTCACTTTGCACATAATGATTGATGCCCATGTAGTTGTAATTTTTTAAGATCTCGTCTAACGCTTGTTGATCGGCTTTTCCAATTGTCACGTTATATAGCGGGTTTAAATTGTTATCTAGAATCAAAGCGCCGCTATAACAAATAATTGGGCTTGGATTATTGAGCTGTTCCATATAAGGCGTAATTGCTAGCGGAGGGCGAGCCGAAACGGGTATGAATGGCACACCTTTAGCAATGGCATTTTGGATGGCTTGTTTAGTTTTGGGGGTAATTTGATGTTGGGAATTGAGTAGCGTGCCATCCATATCGCTAAAAATGGCTTTATATTGTGTTTGCATAGCATTTTCCTCAATGGTTATTTAAAAGAATAAGAGCAAAATATATAGGAATTATAACGATTTAGGCTTATTATGCAAAAAAGTATGAGAATTAGACTGCTTGATGCAAGTAATAAGGTAAAATAGTTGGTGGTAAAATTCGCTTTTATAGATAAAAAAGTAAATAATTATTGAATTATTTTGCATAATTATGCAAAATAACAGCTGTTCAGGTGGAAGGTAGCCTTCCGCCTTTTCTCATTTTAATTAAGGATAATGCTATGGCACTTTGGGGTGGACGTTTCACACAGGAAGCAGACCAAAAATTCAAATTTTTTAACGATTCACTTCGTTTTGACTATCGTTTAGCGATTCAAGATATTGAAGGTTCAATCGGCTGGGCTAAAGCGATTACATCTGTTGGTATTCTTACCGATGATGAACATTTACGTTTAGTCGCAGCGCTGAAAGAATTACGCAATGAAATTGAGCCTAAAATTGAAATTATTTTAAAAGATGATGCGGAAGATATTCATAGCTGGGTTGAGTCAAAACTGATAGAAAAAGTGGGCAATTTAGGCAAAAAATTACACACGGGGCGTAGCCGTAATGACCAAGTGGCTGTCGATATGAAGATGTGGTGTAAAGCGCAAGTGATTGTAATGCAAGAGCGTATCCGCAACTTACAAGAAAAATTGGTGCTGACCGCCGAAGCGAATCAAAATGCGGTAATGCCTGGCTATACCCATTTACAACGTGCGCAGCCAATTACTTTTGCACACTGGTGTATGGCGTATTTTGAAATGCTCGATCGTGACTACAGTCGCTTAACCGATGCTTACAAACGTATGCACACTTGCCCACTTGGTTCGGGCGCATTAGCCGGGACAGCTTATGCTATCGATCGTGATGTGTTGGCGCAAGATTTAGGCTTTAAAATCGGCACACGCAACAGTTTAGATTCGGTTTCAGACCGTGACCACGTGTTAGAGCTGCTTTCTTCGGCTTCAATCAGTATGGTACACCTTTCTCGCTTTGCCGAAGATTTGATCTTCTTCAACAGCGGTGAATCCGCCTTTTTGGAGCTTTCAGACCGTGTCACTTCTGGTTCTTCCTTAATGCCACAGAAGAAAAACCCCGATGCCTGCGAGTTAATTCGTGGTAAAGCAGGGCGTGTATTTGGTTCATTAAACGGCTTACTTACGACATTGAAAGGCTTGCCGCTTGCTTATAATAAAGATATGCAAGAAGACAAAGAAGGCATTTTTGATGCGATGGAAACGTGGCAGGCTTGTTTAGAAATTGCTGCATTGGTGCTGGAAGACATCAACGTAAATGTTGAACGCACCCGAGAAGCTGCGCAACAAGGTTACTCAAATGCCACTGAATTAGCGGACTACTTGGTGGCAAAAGGCATTCCATTCCGTGAAGCGCATCACATTGTGGGTGAGGCGGTGGTTTATGCGATTAGCAAACGTGAACCGCTAGAAGCCTTGAGTGTTGAGGAATTTAAACAGTTCCACGCAGTAATTGGCGATGATGTGTATCCGATTCTTTCATTAGAATCTTGCTTAGAAAAACGTTGTGCGAAAGGTGGGGTAAATCCTGAACGTGTCCGTGAAGCAATTGCCGCAGCTAAAGCAAATTTAGAAGCATAGTAAAATAATTTGCACCTTTGATGTAATAATTAAAGTGTTATTAACGCTACGTTTAATGAATTATCAGCCTCGGAATTTAAGCCCGTTAGTGCAGCGGGCTTAAATTTTATCCTTTTAACCTAAATCTTCCTCGGCTATATCTCGTCTTCATTAAGGCTAAAATTTGTTCTTTTTCACTGTTTACTTTCTGATGGCTTTGTTTGGCTACAGTAAGCGAATGCTGTATCGAATGGGCGTGAGTAATGGCGATCGCTAAAGCATCTGCCGCATCAGCTTGCGGCGGAGCGGAGAGTTGTAGCATTCGAGTGACCATATCTTGCACTTGAATTTTATCTGCCGAGCCAATTCCTGTCACCGTTTGTTTCACCAAGCGAGCGGCATATTCAAAGACAGGTAACTCGTGATTTACGGCAGCCACAATTGCTGTGCCACGAGCTTGCCCGAGTTTCAGTGCCGAATCGGCATTTTTTGCCATAAACACTTGTTCAATCGCAAACATATCAGGCTGAAATTGGGTAATAATTTCTGTTACTCCTGCATAAATACGTTTTAAGCGCGTAGGTAAGTCATCTACTGAGGTGCGAATTGCACCACTGCCTAAGTATTCCAAATGTCGTCCTTGTTGGCGAATTACGCCATAGCCTGTCACGCGCGAGCCAGGATCTATGCCTAAAATGATAGCCATTACTTTTCCTAAAATAAAAGTGGATTTGTATTTACAAACCCACTTTATATTAAATATCAATCAAATGAGCCAATTATTTTGCCACAGCACAATTTTTCGCAAGGATCACATCGTTCGCGGTAAACATTACAGGCGCGGTTGTTTCTGCTGTTTGTGCATTAAAGCCCGTGTCTAAGCTCCATACTTTTTGCCCTGCCACGAATTTCACGCCATCAGTGTAAGTGGTATCAACTTTAAGATTTTTGCCAACCACTTTTTTGTTAATGGTAACGGTCGCCGTTGCTGGCTCACCTTTGTTGAAAGTATAAACTGCTGAAACAGGTTGGTTGGCTTTACCATTTACGCTACAAGTATAGGTTATTTTTTTTGTGCCAGTAATAGCTTCTTTGGTTGCCTTCACTCCACTTGAAACGGCATTTCCAGTCGCTTTAGCACCATCAACCACAGCACCACCCGCAGCTTTGGCGCCATCAACTACTGCGCCACCTGCTGATTTTGCGCCATCAACCACGGCACTACCAGCGTCACCGACCGCACTTGCGGTGGAAGAGGCAACCTCAGAGACGTTTGCACAAGCTGCCAAAACAACTGTCGCCAAAACGGCAGGAAGGAATTTTACAAATTTCATAATGTTCTCCAAAAAAGAAATTAAAGTAAAGCAGCGATCTCATCGCTGATTTCGCCATTGTGATACACGTTTTGCACGTCATCACAATCTTCTAGCATATCGATCAATTTTAATAATTTCGGTGCCGTTTCTGCATCTAAATCCACGGTAGTTGATGGAATCATGGTCACTTCTGCATTCTCGATTTTGAAACCAGCGGCTTCAATACCATCACGCACAGCACCTAAGTCTTCCCATGCGGTGTAGATTTCAAATGACCCATCATCTTGTGGTTGAATGTCATCTGCACCTGCTTCAATTGCCGCTTCAGTTAGAGCATCTTCATCTGCACTGGTAATTAAAATTAACCCTTTTTTGCTAAATAAGTAGCCAACTGACCCCTCGGTACCTAAGTTACCGCCACATTTAGTGAAACTTGGGCGAACTTGCGAAATAGTGCGGTTAGCGTTGTCACTTAGACACTCGACCATCACCGCAGTTCCACCTGGGCCGTAACCTTCATAAATTTTGGTTTCCATATTAGTGTCATCGCCACCGCCTACACCACGCTCAATTGCACGGTTGATGGTATCGCGAGTCATATTGCTTGATAATGCTTTATCCACTGCCGCACGTAAACGTGGATTTGAAGCCACATCGCCGCCACCGATTTTCGCTGCCGTAACCAATTCACGAATGAGTTTGGTAAAAATTTTACCACGCTGTGCATCTTGTGCCGCCTTGCGGTGTTTAATGTTAGCCCACTTACTATGACCTGCCATTGTTTATTTTCCTCTGTTAAATTTATGTTTTGAAAAAATCCCCCTCTTTTCTAAAGAGGGGAGTTATTTGTTAAATACTTCCTGATCGCTGCCGCATTATTTGGCGATTTTGTCATTTGAATTGCCGTTTCCACCGTCACCCATTGATACGCCAAATGCTCGGTTAGAACAGGTTTAATTTCATTAGGCAAACCCAATAAAAACCAATGCTCCCGATTGTGCGTCACCTCGGGGGCGTATTTATAGCGAAATTGTGGAAAAATCTCGAACAACACACTTTCTTGGCAATCAATCAGCTCTAATTGTTGAGCCACAATATCAATCCCCGTTTCCTCTTTCACTTCACGAATTGCCGTTTCAAACGGTTGTTCGTTTGGTTCAATTGAACCTGTTACCGACTGCCAAAATTCAGGATCGTCATTCCGTTGTAACATTAAGACGTTGTTTGTAGTTTGGCTGTAGATAACAACTAGTGCGGAATTAGGATTTTTGTATTTCATTTGTAAATTTTTGATGAAATTTGACCGCTTGCTATACTGATTTTTCCACCACTTTCACCGCAATCGCTAACTCTTCCAACGCTTGTGGATTGGCGTAGCTTGGGGCTTCGGTCATCAAACACGCGGCGGCGGTCGTTTTCGGGAAGGCAATCACATCACGAATGTTTTCCGTGCCTGTGATTAACATCGTTAAACGGTCTAAACCGAATGCTAAGCCTGCGTGTGGCGGCGTACCGAATTTTAATGCGTCTAACAAGAAGCCGAATTTCTCTTTTTGTTCTTCTTCGTTAATGCCTAAAATGCTGAACACGGTTTGTTGCATTTTCGGGTCGAAAATACGCACCGAACCGCCTCCCACTTCGTAACCGTTGATCACCATATCATAAGCATTTGCGACAGCTTTCACAGGATCTGCCGCTAACTCTTCAGGCGATAAATTTTTTGGCGAAGTGAATGGGTGGTGCATTGCAGAAAGGTTGCCCTCTTCATCACGCTCAAACATTGGGAAATCAATCACCCAAAGCGGTTTCCAAGCGTTCAAATCAGTCAATTCTAAATCACGCCCAACTTTTAAGCGTAATGCACCCATTGAATCGGTCACGGTTTGCCATTTGTCGGCACCGAAGAACAGAATATCGCCCAAAGTTGCATTTGTACGTTCGATTAACGCTTTGAAAATTTCTTCCGAAAGGAATTTTGCTACAGGGCTTTGAATGCCTTCCATTCCTGCGTTTACATCGTTGATTTTCGCCCAAGCTAAGCCTTTTGCACCGTAAATACCAACAAATTGCGTGTATTCGTCGATTTGTTTACGGGTAAGTGCTGCACCATTTGGCACACGCAGCACCGTTACACGGCCATCAGGCGAGTTAGCAGGTTCGTTGAACACTTTAAATTCCACGCTTTTTAAAATATCTGTCACATCAACCAGCTCTAACGGGTTACGCAAATCAGGTTTATCGGAACCGAAACGGCTCATTGCTTCCTGCCACGTCATGATCGGGAATTTGCCCAAGTTCACGTTTAAACGCTCTTGCCATAAGCCGTGAATCATTTCTTCCATCAACGCACGCACTTCTTCGGCGGTTAAGAAGGAGGTTTCCACATCGATTTGGGTAAATTCAGGCTGGCGATCCGCGCGTAAATCTTCATCACGAAAGCATTTTACGATTTGATAATAACGATCAAAACCTGACATCATCAGCAATTGTTTGAACAGCTGCGGCGATTGTGGCAACGCATAGAATTTACCTTTATGTACACGGCTTGGCACTAAGTAGTCACGTGCGCCTTCAGGGGTAGCTTTGGTCAGCATTGGCGTTTCAATATCCAAGAAACCGTGCTCGTCCATATAACGGCGTACAAAACTGGTGATTTTGGCACGAGTTTTGAGTTTTTCCGCCATTTCAGGACGGCGTAAATCTAAATAACGATATTTTAAGCGTTGTTCTTCGGTATTGTTTTGGTTGAAGTCGAGCGGCAACGCATCGGCGTTGTTATAGACCAACACATTTTTCACTAACACTTCAATTTCGCCCGTCGCCATTTCTTTGTTGATTTGCGACTCATCACGGGCAATTACTTCACCTTGAATTTGCACACAGGCTTCCGTACGCAGGGCTGAGGCAACTTTGAAAATGGTTTCATCTTTCTCATCAAAAAATACTTGCACAATGCCTTCGCGGTCACGAATCTGCATAAAAATAAAACGACCAAGGTTACGCACACGGTGTACCCAGCCGCTTAATGTGACGGCTTGACCAACGTGCGAGCGGTTTAATGTACCGCAATAATGAGTACGCATCATAAAAAAATCCTACTGCTAAAAATGAGAAAAAACTATAGAATTATAGCGGAAAATTGGTGAGTTTTGGAGAGCCGAGCGAAAAAAAGCAAGCGGTTAAATTTGCTAATTTTTTTGCAAAAATGACCGTTTGATGAAACTATTTGAAATTTACGCTAAAATATCCGCAATTTTTTATACGCAAGCAAAGGATTTTTTATGACAACTAAACATGCCAAACTTTTAATCTTAGGCTCAGGTCCTGCGGGTTATACCGCAGCAGTTTATGCGGCTCGGGCGAATTTAAATCCTGTTCTGGTGACAGGAATGCAACAAGGTGGGCAGCTTACTACCACGGATGAAATTGAGAACTGGCCAGGTGAATACGAACATACTACGGGTACAGGCTTGATGGAAAAAATGCTTAAACACGCTGAAAAATTCAATACGGAAATTGTATTTGACCACATCAACAGCGTAGATCTCTCAAAACGCCCATTCACACTGCAAGGCGACATTCAAACCTTCACTTGCGATGCTTTGATTATCGCCACAGGCGCATCGGCAAAATATTTAGGTTTACCATCAGAAGAAGCCTTTAAAGGTAAAGGCGTTTCCGCTTGTGCGACTTGTGATGGTTTCTTCTATCGTAATAAACCTGTTGCGGTAGTCGGCGGTGGTAATACAGCCGTTGAAGAGGCGTTATACCTTGCTAACATTGCAAGCAAAGTGCATTTAGTTCACCGCCGTGACAGCTTCCGTGCAGAGAAAATTTTACTTGGTCGTTTAGCTAAACGTGTCGAAGAAGGCAAAATCATTCTGCATACCGACCGAGTGGTGGAAGAGGTATTAGGCGATAATATGGGCGTAACAGCTGTACGTTTGGCTTCAACTAAAGATGGCTCAAAAGAAGATGTGAAAGTGGATGGCTTTTTTGTGGCGATTGGTCACGCTCCAAATACCGCTATTTTTGCTGGGCAGTTGGAATTAGAGAACGGCTATATTAAAGTAAAATCAGGCTTAGAGGGCAATGCAACGGCAACGTCAGTAGAGGGAGTATTTGCCGCAGGCGATGTGATGGATCATAATTATCGCCAAGCCATTACTTCAGCGGGAACGGGTTGTATGGCGGCTCTTGATGCGGAACGTTATTTGGATGCGTTAGAGAGTTAGAATGATGAATTTTACTGTGATTATCCCCGCTCGCTATGCGTCTAGCCGTTTGCCTCGTAAGCCCTTGCTGGATATTGCGGGTAAACCGATGATTCAACACGTGTGGGAAAAAGCACAACAAGCAGGTGCAACGCGTGTGATTATTGCCACCGAGCATCCTGCAATTGAATCTACGGCAAAAGCTTTTGGGGCAGAAGTTTGTATGACTTCCGACAAACACAATTCAGGTACAGAGCGGTTAGCGGAAGTGATTGCAAAAATGGCGATTCGTGATGATGAAATTATCGTCAATATTCAGGGCGATGAGCCATTGATTCCGCCTGTGATTGTGGAGCAAGTTGCTCGCAATTTAGATAAAAATTCAGTGAATATGGCGACCCTTGCGGTAAAATTGGCGACCAAAGAGGAGCTGTTTAATCCGAATGTTGTTAAAACCTTAGCCGATCGTAACGGAATGGCGCTCTATTTTTCCCGAGCGCCAATTCCTTTTGCTCGTGATCATTTTGCCGATTGTGATGATACTTTTGTGGCAAGCCAAAATTATCTGCGCCATATTGGGATCTATGCGTATCGAGCTGGCTTTATAAAACAATATGTGGCTTGGAATTCAACCCAATTAGAGCAGTTGGAATCCTTAGAACAGTTGCGAGCGTTGTGGTATGGTGAAAAAATTCATATTGAACTTGCGAAAGAAGCACCGCAAGTTGGCGTGGATACGGCTGAAGATTTGGGGCGCGTGCGCCAAATTTTAAGCTCGTTGTAAGCGGTTAAATTTGCAAAATTTTTTGCAAAAATGACCGCTTGTGTGTTTGTGTTTTTTTATTTATAAGGAAATTTTATGTTAGGTAACATTTTAAACTCAGTAGCTTCGTCCGTTTTAAGTGGCGGCAATGGCAATCAAGCCAATGTCATCAATTTGGTGCAGGGATTATTACAATCACAAGGTGGTGTAGAAGGTTTGATGGCTAAATTCCAGCAAGGGGGTTTAGACGAGGCGTTAAAATCTTGGATCGGCACAGGTGAAAACCAACCAGTTTCAGGTGAGCAAATCAACAATGTATTTGGTGATGAGTTACAAAATGTGGCTCAACAAGCAGGGGTGGAACAAGCCGAAGCAGGCAACTTATTGGCTGAATACTTACCGAAAATCGTGGATATGATTACCCCAGATGGTCAAATTCCAGACACTAACGGCAATGGCTTAGATGTGAACGATATTGTTTCAGCGGTTGCCAAAAATGCGTTAGGTAAGCTATTTGGCTAATAACGCAAACAAAAAATGCCACAGCTTGTGGCATTTTTTTATGGGTGTTATTTAGAAACGGTAACCTATGTTAGCGGTAAATTCATTACCTTTAAGTTTATTCCCGTTTTTCTTCAAATTGGTACGCGTATATTCGCCACCCACTTCAATATTATTAGAGACGGCGTATTTTACACCTGCGCCGTAGCCATAGCCGCGGTAATTGGCGGTGCCAACTTTACTTTGTGCCACTTCAACTTTTGCATAAGGGAGTAAATCAGAACCTACACGATAACCTTGTTGATAAGCTAAGGTATATTTAGTTTTTTGTTTTACTCCACCTCTAACCTTGGTGCTGCCAATTTTAGCTTTTACCTGTGGAATACCGACCCAGTTATTGCCATAGTCAATACCATAATCAGCCACAATGGCAGGACCTGTTGATTGTTTACCTTTTACGCCATTTATTTTATATTTTGCACTAGTTACATCAACGCCAACCCCAATACCTGTAAAGGTTGAACCTATTGGTGCAGCGAATGCAGAGGCAGAAAATAATCCCGCAAGAGCTAATACAGTTATGTTTTTCATTTGTTGTGTCCTTAAATTTGTAAATAAAGAAAAACTCTTTATGAATAAAAGAGATCACTGAAATAGACCGTAAATCTTTATTCAAGTTCACCACAGAAGCGATAACCTTCGCCGTGAATCGTCACGATGATTTCAGGCGTATTAGGGTGATCTTCAAAATGCTTACGAATACGACGAATAGTTACATCTACAGTACGGTCGTGTGGTTTAAATTCACGTCCAGTCATTTTCATCAGCAATTCTTCACGGGTTTGAATTTTACCAACATTTTCACAGAAATGTTGCAAAGCCCTAAATTCGCTACGAGGTAATTTATTGACTTCGCCTTCAGGGGTGATCAGGCTACGGCTATTAACATCAAGTGTCCAGCCATTAAAGCGATATTGCTCAACACTTTCATTTGTTTTAGCGAGCTTTTCTTCATTCATTGTACGGTTCAGCAGGTTTCTTGCACGAATGGTGAGTTCACGAGGATTAAATGGCTTAGTGATATAATCATCTGCTCCAATTTCTAAGCCAAGAATTTTATCGATTTCATTATCTCTCCCTGTTAAAAAAATCAAAGCGATTTCGGTCGTTTCACGCAGTTCACGAGCTAGCATTAAGCCGTTTTTGCCAGGTAAGTTGATGTCCATAATGATCAGATGAATTTCTTGGTTAGAAAGCAAATCAAACATCTGGTTACCATCAGTTGCTTCAAAAACTTGATAGCCTTCTGCTTCAAAAATGGTTTTAAGTGTATTGCGTGTTACCGCTTCATCTTCTACCACAAGAATTTTTGGATTTTGCATTTTGTATAGCCTCTAAATTTTAATCATCTTGTGCGAACATTCATAAGTGTTGCAAAGTTGTAACATTCTATCTGAAAATTTCTTAACTCAAAAAGGTTATTTCAGTATTTGCAAAAATTAGTGGAAATTTAACCGCTTGTTACTTTAAATTCCGATCATCAATGCCTTTAACCAAGTAGTTTCCTTCAATATCTGCGAGGCTTCTAAAGCCAATATTAAAAATTTCAAAATGTTTATCGTTGTTAATAGCGCGATAATCAAAATTATCGTGATGATGCCCATGGAAAATTTTTCTCACCCCCAGCTTGTGAGCCAGTTGATTGATGATGGCAAAACCTTGCTGATGTGGACGTGGTGCCTCGTGGGTAATTAAAATATCCGCTTTTTGATTTTCCAGCGCCTCTACATCAGAAGGAAAAATCGAAGTCCGATGACGTAGCGGCACGCCGCCTCGCCACAGTTTCTCTTGCGGGGTATATTGACAAAAGTGGATAGGATCGAAAAACATTGGGCGGTTGGGCGGCATCCAAATATGTCCGCGGAACACGCCACCTAAGCCCGCAATTTTCACGCCTTGAATCTCTTGCACTTTACCGTGAATATTGCGCTGTTTCCAATCGCTTCCCCATAAAGAATCAAACGCAGCCACCGTTTTGCTGTCGTGGTTACCATGGATGAACCAAATATCACAATGCTTAGAAAGACGATCCAATTCCACAGGCGTAGTGAGCTGCAAGTCGCCCAAAATCACAAGGGCAACATTTCCCAGCTCCGTTACGAAAGGGTAGATATGTGTATAACTGCCGTGTGGATCGCCCGCAAAAAGAATCATTCTTCTGTTTCCGTATTGTACTGTTTGAATTGAAGTGGAATAGGTTCGTCATTTAAAATAGCTTCAACCACCTCTTTGGTTTGGTTGTAGCGATCCAAATAACTTGGTGATTCAATTTCAATATAAGGAACGTTATATTTTTCGAGTAATTTTTTCAGTAATGCTTGGAATTTTTGACGTTGCTTTTGTGAACCTAAACTACGCAAACCATCGTCCACCCATTTAGTATTATTATTCAACAAAATAGTGACATCAAACGGATATTCCTTAATCATTGAATCCAAAAACGGATGTGCTTTGCCTTCGTATTGAATGCAAAAAGCTTGAGTGGTGATGTAATCAGTGTCGATAACCGCAACTTTGTGAGCGTGTTTGGTCGCATAATCGACATAACGCTGATGACCGAGCGCCATTTGCGGATAGTCAGAATATTGCATTGCTTGCTCATCACCACCGAGTTGTTCAAAGACAAACTCACGTCCGTATTCCCACGCCGAAGTGGTGTTAAACACATTCGCCAATTTACTCACAAGCACTGATTTACCGCTACTTTCTCCACCAAGAATGGCAATAGTTTTCACAAAGAACGGACGTACTTCTTTCGGAATAAAACGCCAGTATTGGAACGGATTATTACGAATTTTGGTTGCCGAAACATTGAAGCTCTCACGTTCAGGATCGACCAGCTGCACCTCTAAACCAAGGTATTTTTCATAAGGATCTTTATCTTGAATTTCGCTACTAAATACAATGCTTGGATTGATATTTTTTTCTTCAAACAGAGTTTTTACTGCATTTGACCAAGCTTCCCAGCCATTTGGATAACTTGGAATCCCATCTTCTTGCAAATGATGAATAAAGATTTGTTTTTGTTGATATTTGAAAATCTGCTGCACCCAACGCAAACGATCTTCGTTGGTGGGCATACGTTTCATTTTACTTTCTTTAAACAGTTGTAAATCACGTTCAGAATCGGTACATACCACCACGTGTAGCACATCCACCTTACTAAACGCCTCATAAATCATATTGATATGGCCTGTATGAATGGGGTAGAACTTACCAAAAATCACACCAACACGCTGGTTTTGATCTTCCACCACGTGTAGCACACGGTGTAAAGCCTTCAATTTATTGGCACTTGGATTTTTAATTTTACCGCTCACCAACTGGTTGAAATAGGCACGGGTTACGCCAGCTTGTTCACAAACATCGTTTACTTTCATTTTAAGCTGTTTGCGCTTGGCTTGGAGATAAGCAAAATTTGCCATAGGATTCATCTCATTAAAAAAATTATTAATATGATAAAGTAAAATGTAGCATTTGTATAAAATTTTTGCTTAAAAACTCAATTTTTATGCACTATTTACACGACACTCATCCATAAGCAGTCATTTTTCATTAGCATTTTGCAAAAATATCGCCAAATCCAACCACTTAGGCTATAATCACAGCAATTTTTTTATTTTCTAACTGAATATACAATGCAACTAATTCGAGGATTTCACAATTTAGCCAATCACCCTGAATTGACCAAAGGCTGTGTTTTATCAATTGGAAATTTCGATGGTGTGCATTTTGGGCATCAGAACGTTTTAGCTCGTTTAATCGATAAAGGCTTAGCATTAGATTTACCCTCGGTAGTGATGACCTTCGAACCGCATCCCCGCGAGTTTTTTGCAAAAAAATCGGCAAATTCGACCGCTTGTCACCCGCCTGCCCGCTTAATGCGGCTGCGTGATAAATTGAAATATCTTGAAGAATCGGGGGTTGATTTTGTGCTTTGTGTCCGTTTTTCGGAAAAATTTGCTCAAATTTCAGCAGACGATTTTATCGCTGATTTATTAGTAAAACGCCTGAAAGTCCGTTATTTAAGTGTCGGCGATGATTTCCGCTTTGGCGCAAAACGGGCGGGCAGTTATGAAACGTTACGCAACGCAGGTTTGAAATACCGCTTTGCCGTTGAGGAAAGTTATACATACAGCCTTGACGATGATCGCATCAGCAGTTCATTGATTCGCGAGGCTTTACAAAAAGACGATTTAGCGTTAGTTGAAAAACTACTTGGCAAGCCTTACTCGATCGCAGGTCGTGTCGCCCACGGCAACAAACTCGGGCGAGCCATCGGCTTTCCGACGGCAAACATTATGCTCAACCGTTTGGTGACTCCGATTCAAGGTGTGTACGCCGTGCAAGTGCAAACCAAAGCGGGAAAATTCAACGGCATCGCCAATGTCGGCAACCGCCCGACCATCAACGATACTAAGCCGCTGCTCGAAGTGCATATTTTCGATTTCAACCGTTCGATTTACGGTGAAACGATTGAAGTGAACTTCTTGCATAAAATTCGAGATGAACAAAAATTTGAAAATATCGACGCACTGAAAGCGCAGATTGAACAGGATAGGTTGCAAGCGGTAGAATTTTTTGAGGAATTTGCAAAATGAAATTAAATGAGACAGATATTTAAATAGCCTTAAAGAAGACTATGTGCCATTTAGCGATGTGTTTCACGAAATTTTTGCGGATACTTTTGCCGATATGTTAATGACCGGACCGCTTGATACAGAAGATGGCAGAAGATATTAACTCTTCTTATTAAATAAAGTTGTAAATAAAAGATTGAATATCTTATATGAAACTTAGATGCGGCAAATAATTTACTTAATTTTTTTCAAAGAGCGTAACTATAAAATTACCGTATTAGCGTTACCTGCGAATGTATCAGGTTGCTGATAGTGTAGATGCTTTAAAGAAATTGCAGGGAATATAAAAATGGTGGGTTAGAAGCCCACCCTATGAATTTCAATTAAAATTTTAATCACGAGAAACAACAATGACCGATTATAAAAACACTTTAAACCTGCCTGAAACAGGCTTTCCGATGCGTGGGGATCTCGCTAAGCGTGAACCTGCGATGTTACAAAATTGGTACGACAAAAAGCTCTATCAAAAAATTCGTGAAGCATCAAAAGGGAAAAAATCCTTTATTCTGCACGATGGTCCTCCGTATGCGAACGGGAAT
>JBHACP010000058.1:0-58761 GCA_041854605.1 Actinobacillus sp. | reverse complement strand
TTGCTTGGATCATTGTCGGTTAAACGCCCGCTTTCCACAAATAAGGTTAAATGCCATTTGTCGTCAATCCCTTTCACCCAACCGATGCGATCCCCTCGTTCGGTAAATTGGTACGGGCGAGTTTCCTCAAACGGAAAGCCCATTCGGCGCTCGACTTCCGCTTTAAAGCCTTCATAGCTCATATTTTGAATAGTGTAACGCGTACGAGCATTTTTACGATCGGCACGGTTGCCAAAATCGCGTTGCGTAGTGACAATCGCTTCCGCAGCTTTTAACACTTGGTCACGGGGAATGTAGCCGAATTCCAATGCCACGTGCGGATAAGTTGCTGTATTGCCGTGTTCCATCGACAAACCACCGCCGATTAACACGTTAAAACCTGCCAATTTGCCCACTTCATCTTTAATCGCCACGAAGTTCATATCGTTGCCAAATACATCCACATCATTTAGCGGCGGAATGGAAACTGTGGTTTTGTATTTACGAGGCAAATAGGTTTTGCCTAAAATCGGTTCATCTTCTTGCCCTAAGAAACTATCTGAACTTTGTACTTTCTTGCCCGACACCCATACATCTAAATAACCGTTAGTGCGAGGCAATAAATGCTCAGAAATTTTCTTCGCCCATTCGTAGGCTTCTTGATGCAACTCCGATTCAATTGGGTTAGAAGTACAGAGCACATTACGGTTCATATCCGAAGCGGTGGCAATGGAATCTAAACCAATTTTGTGCAATAAACGGTGCATATCTTGCAGTTTGGTTTTCGGCACACCGTGATATTGGAAGGTCTGGCGATTAGTCAAACGAATTGAACGATAATAGCAATTCTCACGGGCAAATTTATCGATCTCGATCCATTGCTGCGGTTTGATAATCCCACCGGGTAAACGACAGCGTAGCAGCATAAATTTACGTGGCTCGAGCTTTTCATCTAATCGTTCGGCTCGAATATCACGATCATCTTGCTCATACATTCCGTGAAAGCGGATCATCTGATAGTTGTCGCCTTTAAAACCGCCAGTCAAGCCATCTTCCAAGTCATCTAAAATGGTACCACGCAGGAAGTTACTTTCTGCTTTTAAGCGTTCATTATCTGAAAGTGGCTTTTCCTGCCACTCTAAACCTTTTTGTTTTTTGGTGTCTGTCATAATTTCACTCCTGTCCTAGGACTTACACCCTAGGTTACGCATAATTCAGCCCCTTTGGGGCTGTGGAAATAATCTCGATGAATAGTAGGCTGTGCTGTTTTTGATTACTTTCTTTGCACAAGCAAAAAAGTGACAACTAATACACATCACGCTGGTAACGCTTATCCTCACGCAAACCATCTAGATACTCTTCCGCCACTTCAGCACTTAACTTGCCGTATTCCGCAATCACATCAAGCAGCGCACGCTCCACATCTTTCGCCATTCGGCTAGCATCGCCACAGACGTAAATATAAGCACCATCTTGCAGCCATTGCCAAACTTCTGCGCCATTATCACGGATTTTGTCCTGCACATAGATTTTCTCTGCTTGGTCACGTGACCACGCAAAGCTATATTTGTGTAAGAAACCATCTTTAGCGAATTGCTGCCATTCGGTTTGGTATAAGAAATCAAGTGCAAAGTGTTGATTACCGAAAAAGAGCCAATTCTTACCTTGCGCCTCCTCTGCGACACGCTGTTGCACGAAGGAACGGAATGGCGCAATGCCCGTTCCTGAACCAATCATAATAATTGGCTTTGTGGTATCTTGCGGTAAGCGGAAATTATCATTATGTTCTACAAACACTCGCACTTGCCCATCTTCTGCAACACGATCAGCTAAATAGCTTGAAGCTCCGCCAGCACGCGCTTTGCCATTGTGTTCGTAACGCACCACACCAACGCTTAAATGCACTTCCTCACCCACTTCGGCAGGCGAAGAGGAAATGGAATACAAACGAGGAGTAATTGGACGCAATAAATTCACCAACGCGTCTGGCGCAAGCGTGGCAGGGAACTCGTTTAGCACATCAACAAGCGGTGTATTTTTTACTAATTTTTGCAATTTTTCACCATCTGCCACAATCGTATTTAATGCTTCATTATGGGCTAATTCAGCATAACCTTTCACGAAAGCAGGCGTGTTTTGGGTGAGTTCCAATTTGGTTTGTAGCGCAGAGGCAAGCTCGAACAAGTTGCCCTCAATGGTCACTTCTTCATCGCCTTTTAAGCCAACCGCTTTGACGATTTCCGCTACCAAAGCAGGATCGTTTTCAAACCATACGCCCAACACATCGCCAGCTTGATAGCTCAAATCTGAACCTGAAAGATCAAGCTCTAAATGACGCACATCTTTTTCGGCGGTATGGTCGGTAATACGTTGGTTAGTTAAAAGCGTGGCAGGAAAGGGATTTTCTTTATTATATTGTGATGCTCTTGCAGGCGTTGCTGATTTCGGTGTCGCAGCGGTTACCGCCGTTGGTGACATTGCAGCATTTTTCGCTTTCACAATTTCAACAATGTCGTTTACCCATTTATCGGCGGTCGCTTGAAAATCTAAATCCGCTAAGCCCACGTCTAACAAACATTCACCGCCAAGCGCTGCAAAGCGTTGGTCAAAATCTTTGCCCGCTTGACAGAAGTTTGGATAGGAGCTATCGCCCAAACCCAATACGGCAAATTGCAAGCCATCCAGTTTCGGCGCTTTTTTGCCATTTAATAACTTGAGCAATACCACGCCTTCCTCTGGTGCTTCGCCTTCACCTTGAGTGGAAGTTACGAGCAATACGAGTTTTTCGTTGGCAATATTTTTCGCTTTGTAGTCTTTTAATTGCGTACGAATGACGTTCACCCCTTCGGCTTTTAAGCGTTCGGCAAGCTCGTCCGCCACCCCTTTGGCATTACCTGTTTGTGAGCCTGAAAGGACGGTGACTTTAAGTGGTTCTGATGCTACACAAGCGGTCGGATTTTCATAAAAATTTGTAGAAATTTGACCGCTTGTAACTCCCTTCGCTTTTGCCCATGCATAACCAGAAAGCCACGCCAGTTGTAAATTGTCCAGCCCCGTTAGTGAATTGGCAATTTCAGCAGGTAACGGAAACTCGTTTTCAATACTCATAATTTCCCCACAGTTAAAATGATGTTGTGTGTAATGATGTATTTATAAAACGAAGTGATATAACTTAAAAATAATAAGAAAGTATGTTTTAGAGCTGTTTGGAATATAGAGATTAGAAATATGAATTAGATCAAACTTTATGTGAATTTATCAATAGTAAATTGTATTTATATGGGATTTTTATACCGAAATGCTATAAAAACAAAGATTTTGATCTTTCCATTAAAAACAAATAATAATCGGTTGTTTTATCAATTAGAGATAAATACAACCGATTATTATGGAAAGATAACTTACTTTAAATGACTTAAAACAGATATTCTATTTTACATTTACATGGCAAAACTTGTTTTAATACTCAATTTGGCAATCGTCATTAATATATGCTCTAAAATAATGGTGAGCAAATTGATGGCCAAAGGAAACAGGCTCTAGATAATTTTTGCCATAAATGCTTTTTAAATCTTCATCATAGCCAGCAATAGAATTATATTCTCTCCCTTCAAACTCAACTTTTCTAAAAGTAGTAAAAAAATCTTTAGGATAAGCGGTAAATTCTCTTTTTCTGCCAATGATTAGCGCAACTAAACCATCGTCTTGCCTTTCCTCTTTAACCCAACGTTTAATGAGCAAATTAAAATAATAATTACTGATTGGAAAAAGACATATTACTGCCAATGATTTAAATACATCCGCCAACGAATTAAATTTAATCTTTCTACCTTTTGCCGCCATAAATCTTCTAATAAAGATAAACTTGGAAAGTAATTTTTTCCCTCGTTCCTCATCTTTAAAAGAATCAAAAGGGAATAAATCAATATGAATACCTATTTTTTCTTTATTTTGGTAAAGATCGTCTATTGTCGTGCCCTTTGCACAAATTTTAGTAAACGCATAACAGCAATCTTTATTTCCTTTATGATTATAATGTAAATAAAAATTACTATCTTCTGCACTAAAAAGCTCTAAAAACCGTTCATAATCATCTCTTAGCATACCAATATCAATATCGTCATCCCAAGGAATAAAACCTTTATATTTCACAGCGCCTAATAAAGTTCCACCAACCAAGAAATAAGTGATATTGTGTTTTTCACAAAAATCAACTACATAATTTAGAATAGCTAACTCTATTTTTTTTAATGTTGGTTTATCTACTTCAAACATACCATTTTCCCGTATAGTTTAATTTACCAAAAAATATCATAAACTTACATTATACTGACATAAACAACAATACTATCGAAAAAAACTTTTCTAATCCCTCGGTCTAAACCTTAGTATTAGATGAGTGTATTTTGTTATTATCTTTAATTTAATAAATTTGAGTAATTTTACCCTAAGCATTTTATTTCGTCGATAATAAAAAAATTTTTTACATTTAATCTGATTAATTTAAAAACTTCACTACTATTAGAAGAAATAAAAAAGCCCTTTGAAATACTTTTCAAAGGGCTAAATCACATTTGATGAACCTTAGCTCATATACAAGCCACCATTAACGTGCAAAGTTTCACCGTTAATGTAGCGAGCATCCTCTGATGCCAAGAATGCTACCGCTTTAGCGATATCTTTCGGAGCACCTAACTCGCCTGCAGGGATTTGACTTAAGATCGCATTTTTTTGCTCTTCGTTGAGTTTATCGGTCATATCGGTTGCGATAAAGCCTGGTGCCACCACGTTTACTGTAATACCACGCGAAGCGACTTCTTTTGCAAGCGATTTTGAGAAACCGATTAAGCCCGCTTTTGCCGCACAGTAGTTGGTTTGCCCTGGGTTGCCTATTGAGCCAACTACTGAACCAATAGTGATAATGCGCCCCCCTTTTTTCATCATTGGGCGAAGTACCGCTTTGGATAAGCGATAAACTGAAGTGAGGTTGGTTTGGATAATATCGAACCAATCGCTATCTTTCATACGCATTAATAAGCCGTCACGCGTGATTCCTGCGTTGTTTACCAAAATATCCACATCGCCAAATTCGGCTTTTACCTGTTTGAGTAATTCGTCGATAGAATTTTCGTCAGCTACGTTCAACACAAAACCTTTACCATTTGTGCCTAAGTAGGCTGAAATTGAGTCTGCACCTTTTTCAGAGGTCGCTGTGCCGATAACAATTGCTCCTTTTGCCATTAATTCTTCTGCGATTGCTTTCCCGATACCACGAGTTGCGCCTGTTACTAATGCGATTTTACCTTGCATTTTGTTTCTCCAAATTTATCAATGATTACCCTCGCCCCTTGTGTGAGAGGGACAGATTTTTCTTCGTTTAGAAGAAAAAAAATCAGGGAGAGGGGGGAAATCCCTCTCTCTGCAAAAATTGCTGAACGCAATTTCTGCTGTCTCTCCCACACAGAGGGAGGCGTGTGTTTAATTTATGCCGTTACTGCCTCAAGCGAAGCCACATCATTCACCGCTTGTGCTTTCAACTCTTTCACAATGCGCCCTGCCAAGCCTGTTAGCACTTTACCTGGCCCAATTTCGTATAGTGCTGTCACACCATCTTGTGCCATTTTTTCCACCGTTTCCGTCCAACGCACAGGGCTGTAAAGCTGACGAACTAAAGCGGAACGAATGGCTTCTGCATCAGTTTCCACTGCTACATCTACGTTGTTAATTACAGGTATAAGCGGTTGATTTAATGACATATTTTGCAAAGCTACTGCTAATTTTTCCGCTGCTGGTTTCATCAACGCACAGTGTGAAGGTACGCTCACCGCTAATGGTAACGCACGTTTTGCTCCTGCTATTTTGCAAAGCTCGCCCGCTTTTTCCGCCGCTAGCGCGGTACCTGCAATAACTACTTGCCCAGGGCTGTTGAAGTTTACAGCTGAGATGATTTCGCCTGTTTCACTTGCCGCTTGTTCGCACGCTGCAATAATCGCTTCATTATCTAAACCGATAATCGCATACATTGCCCCCGTACCAGCAGGAACGGCTTGCTGCATAGCATTACCACGCAACTCTACCAATTTGATCGCATCCTTGAAATTGAGTACGCCCGCACAAACTAACGCAGAATATTCACCCAAGCTATGCCCTGCCATCACAGACGGCTTCAATTCAGGGAAACGCTCTTGCCACACACGGTAAATTGCCACTGAACTTGCCAACAACGCAGGTTGAGTTTTTTGCGTTTGCCCTAGTTCTTCGGCTGTGCCTTTTTGGACTAAGTTCCATAAATCGTAGCCAAGCACTTCACTTGCTTCTGCAAACGTTTTTTCAACAATCGGAAATTGAGTTGCAAGATCAGCTAACATTCCGACCGCTTGCGAGCCTTGGCCTGGGAATACCATTGCAAAATTAGACATATTTGTTCCTCTTGTAAATTTTTGCGGAAATTTAACCGCTTGTAATTAGAAATTTTATCAGTTTGAGCGACTTTGACTGCTCGGATTAGTCAGGCGAATAATAGAGCTTACCAATCTCAATCCGATTTCGCCCCGTTTCCAAGCGCCATTTGTTTGAATCGCGCAGTGAATAGACACAGCCACAATACTCTTGCTGATAGAAACGCTCGCGTTTGCTGATTTCGATCATCCGTTGTGAGCCGCCACCTTTACGCCAGTTGTAATCCCAATAAACCACGTCATCATACTTCTCTGCTGCACGATGCCCACAGCCGTTGATTTGGTTCATATCTTTCCAGCGAGAAATGCCGAGGCACGAAGTAAACACAGGGAAACCGTGTTCGTGGGCGTATTGTGCTGCTTTTTCAAAGCGCATATCAAAGCACATTGTGCAGCGAATACCACGTTCTGGTTCCCATTCCATTCCTTCAGCACGTTTAAACCACACTTTGCGGTCGTTCTCATAATCATCGTCTACGTCAATAAACGGAATATTGTGCTTTTGCGCAAAACGAATATTTTCCTCTTTGCGAATCATATATTCCTTGAGTGGGTGGATATTGGGATTATAGAAATAGATAGTAAATTCAATCCCCGAGGCCAAAATCGCTTCCATCACCTCGCCTGAACAAGGCGCACAGCAAGAATGTAATAATAACTTATTATGGCCACCAGGGAGGTTTAATTTCTCGCGCACGAAAAGGGCATTAGGGTCTTTCTTCTGATTTTGGGCTCGGCGACGAGCACGTACACTTTCAATATGTTCTTGAGGTTGTTGGTTTTCTGTCATTTTTTCCTCCTAGCACGGCAAAGCCGTACTAGGTTACGCATAATCCAGCCCCTTTGGGGCTGTTTTGTAAAAATTTTAAAAAATCTTACCGCTTGCAGCATCTGCTTCCCTTCTGAGCTGCACGAACGACTTTGAATTTGTAGGAAAAATTGAGTGTTTGAGCAGGTAATGCCTGCGAGTTTTCAATTTTTCCGTTAAGCAAATTCAAAAGTAAGTGAGTAAAAGCAGTAAAGCAGGGCGTGCTTTCTTTTAGTTACTTTTCTTTACACAAGCAAAGAAAAGTAATAAAGAGAGTTAGTAGTTTCGATCCACGGATAAATACGCCAACGAAATCAACGCTTGCTTATACTCACTTTCTGGCAACTCTGCCAACGCTTCAACCGCCTTTTGAGCCTCAGCTTTCGCAATTTGCATTGTGTAATCCAGCGATTTATGCTCCGCCATAATGGCTAATACTTCGTCGATCTTCTCACGATCACCGCCGTTTTCGATGGCTGAACGAATCATTGCGGCTTGAGCCTCATTACCATGTCGCATAGCGTGTAACAATGGTAAGGTTGGCTTACCTTCCACAAAGTCATCTCCGACATTTTTGCCTAACGCTACCGCATTAGCTGAATAATCAAGAATATCATCCACCAACTGAAACGCTGTACCTAAATAACAGCCGTACTCTTTTAGGGCATTTTCCATCTCTTTGCTAGCATTTGCCACAATTGCTACACATTGGGTTGCCGCTTCAAACAAACGAGCCGTTTTATTGTAAATTACTCGCATATAGCTTTCATCGGTAGTATTCGGATCATTCACATTCATTAACTGCTGTACTTCACCTTCTGCCAACGCATTGGTTGCCGATGACATCACTTTCAGCACGTCCAAAGAATCAACCGAAGTCATCATTTGGAATGAGCGAGTATAGATAAAATCCCCCACCAACACGCTTGCTGCATTACCAAACACTGCATTTGCGGTTTCACGCCCGCGGCGCATATCCGATTCATCCACCACGTCATCGTGCAGCAGTGTTGCGGTATGGACAAATTCAATAAATGCAGCTGTCGTAATTTGCTTATTGCCTTCATAGCCTAAAGCTCGAGCAGCAAGAACCGTAATCATTGGGCGAATCCGTTTTCCACCGCCACTTACAATATATTGCCCGAGTTGGTTTACCAAGGGGACTTCAGAGTTAAATTGCTTTAAGATTTCTTCGTTTACTTGCTGCATATCAGCAGCACAAAGAGTTTGAATTTGATCGAGAGTCAATAATTGTGTTGTCATTATTTTCTATAAAATTGTTAAAATTGTAGCGATTCTACCCTAAATTCAGCCTGCTTCAAAATGTTAAATAATGGCTATTTACTTGATTTTGGCGAGAAAATGCAGAATTTTTGAAATTTTCGCAAAATCGTTCTTGCACTGTTGTCAATTTTTCCGTAGAATTGCAACCCTATTTTATATGAATTTAAGTGCCTCAGCGAAAGAGCAAATGGCACAATTAGCGGAGTAAATATGTACGCAGTTTTCCAAAGTGGCGGCAAACAACACCGAGTAAGCGAAGGTCAAGTTATTCGTTTAGAGAAACTTGAAGTAGCGATTGGTGAAAAAGTTGAATTTGATTCAGTTTTATTAGTCGTTAATGGTGAAGATGTTAAAATTGGCGCACCAGTAGTTGCTGGTAGCAAAGTAGTGGCTGAAGTTGTGGCGCAAGGTCGTGGCGATAAAGTTAAAATCGTTAAGTTCCGTCGTCGTAAACATAGTCGTAAACAGCAAGGTCATCGTCAGTGGTTCACAGAAGTGAAAATCACTGGGATTCAAGCATAATTTCAGAGGAGATCAAGTAGATGGCAACTAAAAAAGCTGGTGGTTCAACTCGTAACGGTCGTGATTCTGAAGCTAAACGCCTTGGTGTTAAGCGTTTTGGTGGCGAATCTGTTTTAGCAGGTAGCATCATTGTTCGTCAGCGTGGTACTAAATTCCACGCAGGTTCAAATGTAGGTATGGGTAAAGACCACACTTTATTTGCAACCGCAGACGGTAAAGTTAAATTTGAAGTGAAAGGCGAGAAAAGTCGCAAATATGTAAGCATCATTGCTGAATAATTCACTTTGATAAAATTTTAAAGCCTCACCTCTGGGTGAGGTTTTTTATTGCCTATAAAATAAAACAACAAAACACATATATAAAAAATCTGCGCCTTAGTTTTGATTTAAGGTGCAGATTTATTAAGTAATGTTTAGAAAAATTAAATAAACACTTCTTGTCCAATATGATAACCCGCTGGTGCCTCGGTTTTATCTTCAAAAGTAACAAATTCCCAAGCACTCCCATTTGCTAAAATCGCTCGTAACAATTTGTTATTTACACCGTGACCTGATTTATAAGCACTGAAATCACCTAAGATGTTGTAACCACACATAAATAAATCACCTATTGAATCGAGCATTTTATGTTTTACTAACTCATCTTTATAGCGTAAGCCATCCTCATTTAGAATACGGTATTCATCCAGCACGATAGCATTATCTAAACTTCCGCCTAATGCTAAACCGATTGATTGCAAGTATTCGACATCACGCATAAAAGTGAACGTTCTTGCACGGCTGATTTGGTGGATAAAATTTTCTGCCGATAAATCCATTTTGAAATTACGCACGTCTTTGCTAATCATTGGATGATCAAAGTCAATAGTAAAATCTAAACGCAAACCGTGAGCATACGGCTTGATCTCAGCCCATTTGTCACCTTCTTCTACTCGTACGGTTTCTTTGATACGAATAAATTTTTTCGGTGCATTTTGCTCTTCAATACCTGCATCTAAGAAAAGATAGACAAACGGAGCAGCGCTACCATCCATAATTGGGATTTCAGGGGCATCTACTTCAACGATAACATTATCTAAACCTAAAGCAGACATCGCTGCATTAAGATGTTCAACCGTTGAAATACGTACACCATCATCGTTAATCATACAAGTACAAAGCTGCGTATCACGAATAGACTCTGCACTTGCTGGAAAATATACCACAGGGTCTAAGTCTGTACGTGCATAGATGACACCTGTATTTGCAGGAGCTGGACGTAACGTTAAAGTCACTTTTTTGCCGCTGTGTAAGCCAATACCTGTTACTTTAGTTGCTTGTTTAAGGGTTCTTTGTTTAATCATATTATTTTCCCCATTCTCAAGCGGTCAAATTATTGACCGTTTCGCATAAATCCTGGAATCGAACTTGGCGACCACACCTGAGAAGAATCAATCTGTTGTGGTTTTGGAGCCACAGGTTGCTGTGGTTGAGCAAACTGATTTGGTTGTCCAAACGAGGCTTGCTGCTGCCCTTGCTGTTGAGGCTGTTGTTGATAGCCCCCCATACTTACATTTTGTTGCTGTCCATGCTGAGGAACTGGTTGTGCTGGCTGGTGAATCATAGCTGCACGAGGCATAGATAATTCTTCTGCTTGACCTAAACCTGTTGCCACTAATGTTACACGAATTTGACCTTCCATTTCAGGGTAGAATGCCGAACCAAAAATTACTGTCGCATCAGGGTCTGCCACTTCCGTAATATATTTCATAATGGTATCTACTTCGGCTAATTCCAAGTCATAACCTGAAGAAATATTTACCAAGATACCTTTAGCACCTGATAAATCTACATCCTCCAGCAATGGGCTAGCAACCGCTTCTGATGCCGCACGTTCTGCACGTCCATCGCCTTCTGCGATACCTGTTCCCATCATTGCGCGTCCCATTTCTGACATTACTTTCTTCACATCAGCAAAGTCCACGTTCACCAAACCTTCTTTGGTAATCATATCGGTAATACCCAATACAGCATTGCGGAGTACGCTATCTGCGACACTGAACGCTTCACTAAACTTGATGTTTTTAGGTAAAACTTTTAATAATTTCTCATTTTGAATGATGATTAAAGAGTCCACATTCTTAGACAACTCTTTAATACCTTGTTCCGCAAAGTGCGTACGCTTTTTGCCTTCAAAATTAAATGGTTTAGTGACGATACCTACGGTTAAAGCTCCTTGGCTTTTAGCAATTTCCGCAATCACAGGAGCGGCACCAGTACCTGTCCCCCCCCCCATACCAGCAGCAATAAATACCATATCTGCGCCAGAAATCATATTAGCCAATGCGTCACGATCTTCTTCTGCAGCTTGATAACCAATATTAGGATCTGCTCCTGCCCCCAAACCTTTGGTGATATTAGCACCAATTTGAATCGTTTGGCGCACGGAACTCGTACGCAATACCTGCGCATCGGTATTTACCGAAAAAAATTCAACACTGCCAACATCATCTTCTTGATTTGCTTTTACCATATGGTTTAGGGCGTTACCGCCACCACCTCCAACACCAATGACTTTAATGACTGCATCTGGTGTAGATTCGAAAATAGGTTCGAACATTCTTTTTATCTCCCTGAAGAATTGACGTATCGCCAACATCATAAAATTTTATTAAAAACTCGATTTAATCCCATTTACCACTTTATGGAAACCCTGTTTAAAGGCTTCAACAAAATTATTAACTTTAGGATTTAAAGTAATTCCGCCTTCTTTAACGTCATTATAGAAACTAAACTGAAGAAGACCCAAAACTGTTGCATACTGAGGTTTATTTACATAGTCTGTTAAACCAGTAATATTTAGTGGTTGCCCAACTCGAACGTGCGAACCAAAGACATTTTTCGCACATTCTACAATATCTTCCATCTGTGAACCACCACCAGTTAGCACAAAACCTGCAATTAATTCTTGTTTTATGCCTTTTTGGAATAATTCGTGGCGTAAATGCGCTAATTCATTCTCCACTACTTTGAATAAATCGGTATAACATTGTGATGTTACCGTTGCAACTTGTGCCTTAGTAAAAATACGAGGCGCACTACCAGCTAAACCTGCTACTTCTATTTTTTTCTCCGCATTACTAGTTGGAGGAGAAATTGCACTGCCATAATTGATTTTAATGCTTTCTGCTTCACTACGTGAAGTCGCAAACACATGAGCTAAATAATCGGTAATATTATTACCCGCAAATGGAATAACTTTACTAAAACGCAATGCACCATCGGTATAAACCAGCACATCCATTGTACCGCCACCAATATCAATTAAGCACACGCCTAATTCTTTTTCATCTTCGGTTAATACTGAATAACTGGAAGCCAACCCAGAAAATACTACTTGATCAACTTTTAATTTTGCTCGTTCTACTGCATTTACTAAGTTACGTAACCAATCTTGATGCGCAGCAATTAAATGTGCTTGTGCCACTAAACGGTTGCCAGAAAGTCCTAATGGGTTTTTCGTAGCAGGCAATCTATCCACTCTATATTCTTGTGGAATCACGTGTAAAATATCTAACCCATCAGGCAAACGTACTGAGCGAGCATAATTCATTGCAGAATCGATATCCTCTTCCGTAACTGTGTTCGCAAGCGGTACAGCTCCAGTTTCATTTAATGCAGTAATATGCTGTCCAGACAGCGCAAGCGTTACTCCAATAATTTGGCATTCTGAAATAGATTCAGCTTGTTCAATGGCGCTTTGGATTGAACGTACAGCAGCATCTAAATCAATCACACCACCACGATCTACACCTTTCGCGGGGCAAATTCCTGATCCCATCACATTAATTACGCCGTCAGGCAATACTTCACCGACAACCGCAACTACTTTAGATGTACCTATATCAAGTCCAACTATAATTCTTGATTCTGCTATTTTACTCATAATTTATTTATTCGTTTGCAATTTATTATTTTTGTATTGGAAGAAATCCTACTGCAGCACCATGCTCATAGCGTAAATCGACATAAGCTAAACGCTGTCCTTCAGGAACTTCAATTTCTGGGAAAATACTTACAAAACGGTCAATTTTACTTGTCCATTCACCACGTCCTAAACGAAGCTCTACATTATCAGATAATGTCACAGACCAAGAGCCTCTATTGTCCATTGCTATAGATTTAGGTACGAGATTTTTTGCCTTTAAATCTGCTTGAATTTTCCCCCAAGCCTCTAGCACGACTTTACTTTCAGCATCAGGTCCAAACATTACGGGTAACCCCGTCTTATCAAATCGATCTGGAGGCAAAGAGAAAACTACACCTTGATCCGATAAATATTTAATATTATTCCAAACAGCTACTGGGCTGTGTTCTAAGATAGTGATGCCTAAGCGGTCAGGATATAATTTTCTAACCACTACATCTCGAACCCAAGATAGCCCAAGTAGCTTATTTTTAACTTCTTGAATATTTTGCCCAAAATATCCTTTTAGACTTGGATTTTGAGCTAAAGTTTCACGAATATCTGAATTAGTTGTAAATTGCATCTTATGCGTTAAGGCATAGGAGCGAATCGGTGTGCGATCCAACTTTTCTAACCAAGTAGACCAATTAGAATAAACACCCAATGAAGCTAAAAAAACGAGCAGTACGATCAGTGGTTTGATTGACATTAACCACTTTTTCGGCAAAAACATCGTCTTATCACATAATACTTCAAATCGCCCTAAATTCGATGCTTTTTTCTTGCGAATAACTGTGGTCATTACGCACTCAACTCCAATACACGTTCAACTAATTTCTCAAAAGAGATACCGACTGTTGCTGCCGATTTCGGAAAAATACTATGGCTTGTCATTCCTGGATTAGTATTCACTTCTACTAAACGAAAATTACCTTGCGCATCTTCCATCACATCAATACGGCTCCAACCTCGACAACCTACTACATCATAAGCTGCTTTCACAATTTGAGCGACCTCGGCTTGACGTTCATCATTTAATGCAGGTACCACATACTGTGTATTATCTGACACATATTTAGCGTGATAGTCGTAAAATTCTCCTTCAGGAATCACTTGCACTGCTGGCAACACCTCACCATCAAGCACTGGCACTGAATATTCTGCTCCCGCTAAAAACTCTTCCACTAACACGATCGAATCGAATTTTAACGCTTCGGCAATTGCTGGTTCTAGTTCTTCTTTAGTTTTTACCTTAAAAACCCCAACACTTGAACCTTCAGATGACGGTTTCACAAACACGGGCAAACCCAATTTTGCAATAATTTCATCAAAATTGACCGCTTGTCCACGCTGCACTACCACCATATCTGCCGTTGGCAAGCCTACTGCATTCCATAATAATTTAGTACGGAATTTATCTAAGGTCACCGCTGAAGCCATTACGCCACAGCCTGTGTAAGGAATTCCCATTTGCTCTAGCGCACCTTGCAGGACACCATTTTCACCAATGCCACCGTGCAAAATATTGAATACCCGTTGAACCCCTTTTTCTTTTAATTTTTCGATCGGAAATTCTTTGGTATCAATACCAACTACATCATAACCTAAACTTCTTAATGCTCCCGTGACTGCTGCTCCTGAATTTAATGACACTTCTCGCTCTTGCGATACACCACCAAACAGCACAGCGATTTTTTCGTTTTTAATGCTCATCTCATATTCCTTTCCTATTACGCTTTCCAGCTCTCCGCTAATCCACGTGAAATTCGGCTTACGCTACCCGCACCTTGAGCAAGAATTAAATCACCATCCTGTATAATTTGATCCAAAACATCGCCTAATTGTTCCGTATCAGAGACTAAAATTGGATCAACTTTACCAAGATTACGGATTGAACGGCACAATGCTTTTGAATCTGCCCCCACAATTGGGGCTTCTCCTGCTGCATAAACATCTAACATCACTAGCGCATCCACTTGCGAAAGCACTTGCACAAAATCATCAAATAAATCACGAGTACGAGAATAACGGTGTGGTTGGAAAACCATTACGACACGTTTGCCTTCCCAGCCTGAACGAGCCGCTTTAATCGTGACATCCACTTCCGTTGGATGATGACCATAATCATCAACCAACAACACTTTGCCGTTCGGACGAATAAATGAACCTAATTGGTCAAAGCGACGGCCTGCACCTTGGAAATCAGCCAATGCAGCAAGAATGGCTTCATTGCCAATACCCTCTTCTTTGGCGACCGCTAATGCCGCAGTGGCATTTAAAGCATTGTGCTTACCGGGCACATTAAGCAACACATCAATATGCTCACCATTTGGACAAACTACCGTGTAATGCCCTTGGAAGCCTGTTTGTTGGTAATCTTCAATGCGATAATCAGCTTTCTCAGAAAAACCATAGCTAATCACTTGACGACCTACTTTTGGCGCAATTTCCATCACCGTTACATCGTCGGCACACATAACTGCCAAACCGTAGAAAGGCAGGTTACGTAAAAATTTCACATAAGTGGCTTTCATTTGCTCGAAATCGCCACCGTAAGTATCCATATGGTCTGGTTCAATGTTAGTGACTACCGAAACCATTGGCTGTAAGTGCAAGAAAGAGGCATCACTTTCGTCCGCTTCAGCAATCAAATAACGACTTGCGCCTAAATGCGCATTTTTACCCGCTGATTTCACCAAACCGCCATTGACGAAAGTTGGATCTAATTTTGCTTCCGTATAGATCATTGAAATCATTGCTGTCGTAGTAGTTTTACCGTGTGTACCTGCTACAGCAATCCCATGACGAAAACGCATTATTTCTGCTAACATTTCTGCACGACGAATCACGGGAATACGCGCTTCACGAGCGGCTATAATTTCTGGGTTAGTTTCATCAATTGCAGTTGAAACCACTACCACGCTTGCGCCTTTAATATTTTGTGCAGCGTGACCGATAAATACGCTTGCGCCAGCTTTAGCTAAACGTTGAGTAACTGCACCGTCAGCAATATCTGAACCTGAAATTTTATAACCTTCATTTAACAATACTTCTGCAATACCTGACATCCCTGCACCACCAATCCCGATAAAATGGATTTGATTCACACGGCGCATTTCAGGCACAAGTTTCTTAACTTTATCTTGGAAATTTTTCATTTTCTTATCTCATTCACTTTGCAAAAAGTTTAATATTTTTGACCGCTTGTAAGGGCTATTTAGCCTCTTCAATAATCGCTTCCGCAACACGTTGAGCAGCGGCTGGGGTTGCTTTCGCTCTCGCTTTGATTGCCATTTCGAGTAATTTTGAACGATCAGCAATCAACGGCTCAATCGCTTTTAACAAGTTTTCAGGAGTAAAATCAGGCTGTTCAATAATAATCGCCGCGCCATCTTTTGCTAAATAATTGCCATTTAAAAATTGCTGACGATCTTTGTGCTGAAATGGTACAAAGATTGCAGGCAAACCTGCTGCGGCTATTTCACATACTGTCAAAGCGCCAGAACGGCAAATAACTAAATCCGCCCAACCATAGGCTTGTGCCATATCGTCGATAAACTCAGCAGCAGTGCCATTACCTGTTTGCTGATAAATTTTATCCACATCTGTCAAATTGTCTTTTCCCACTTGATGACTAATAAACACTTTTGCCCCAAGTTTGGCGGCAATCTGTGGCACAGTTTGGTTGATCACGCGAGCACCTTGACTACCGCCCATCACTAAAATGTTGATCGGGTAACCTCGTTCAGCAAAACGAACTTCTGGCGGAGGAAGTTGTGACAAATCTTCACGCACAGGATTTCCGACAATTTCCCCATTCGTAAAAGCCGTTGGGAAGGCTTGTAGGACACGGCAAGCAATTTTGGCTAACCATACATTAGTTAAACCCGCTACCGCATTTTGTTCGTGCAGAATAACAGGCACGCCACACAGTTTGGCCGCAATACCTCCAGGTCCAGACACATAGCCCCCCATACCAAGCACGGCATTAGGTTGATAATTTTTAATAATTTTTTTAGCTTGCAGCACTGCTTTAAAAATGGCAAAGGGGGCTTTTAATAATGCTCCAATCCCTTTACCACGCAGACCTGAAATTTCAATAAATTCTATTGGGATGCCGTGCTTGGGTACAAGTTCAGCTTCCATACGATCCTTCGTACCTAGCCAACGAATCTCCCAGCCTTGTTTTTGTAATTCTCTTGCTACGGCAATCGCAGGGAAAACGTGCCCACCCGTTCCGCCTGCCATCACTAATAATTTTTTAGCCATTTTTAGCTTTTTTACTCCATTTTATCGCCTAATGAATGGAAAAATGCCTTTTTTAGGCAAAATTGTATATATTATACAGTAAATTGCTTTTAAGCGAAAAAATAAAGCAGTCTGTTTTACGTATATTTTTGTAAAACAAACCGCTTGTTTAATTAAGCATCTCGTATTTGAGCATGCCCCACTCGCTCTAAACGGTTTTCGTGATCAATGCGGAATAAAACCGCAATAGCAATCGACATAATCACTAAACTTGACCCACCATAACTAATCAAAGGAAAGGTTAAGCCTTTGGTTGGGAGCAAACCTGATGCCACTCCTAAATTCACAAAGCCTTGCAGGAAAATCCACATTGCAATCCCAAAGGCAAAAAAGCCTTTAAAACGTTCTTCCATAATCAACGATTCACGGCTAATTTTTAAAGCTCGGAGCGTGAGTAAAACCAACAATAAAATAATGACTAAAATACCAAAAAAGCCAAATTCCTCGCCAATTACCGCCATTACAAAGTCGGTATGCGCTTCAGGCAAATATTCCAATTTTTGGACAGAATTACCTAACCCTTGCCCCCAAAACTCCCCTTGTCCAAATGCCATCTGTGAGTTAGATAGCTGGAAACCGTCGCCATAAGCATCAGCAAAAGGATCCATAAAGGAAGTTACGCGTTTTAAACGATACTCTGAAGTTAAAACTAAAAAGGCAAAAGCGATGATCCCCGCTATACCTAAATAGATAAACTGCATCACCTTTGCTCCCATAACGAATAACATCGCAAAGGTCAGCACAAATAATACGAAGGTACTGCCCAAATCGGGTTGAGAAAGCAGCAACAAACTAAAAAGCAATAAAATCAGCAATGGACGAATAAAGCTTAATGTGTGCGTTCGCATTTCATCAAACTTACGCACATAAAAACCTGCGAAATAACAAATAATCGCCAACTTTGCCAATTCTGCAGGCTGGAAATTCATAATCCCTAATGAAATCCAACGGGTTGCGCCATTTACATTCTTACCAAAAACCAGCACCGCGATTAAAGTCGCTATTGCCACAAAAAAGAGGACAATATTGTATTTTTCCCATTTTTCAATCGGAATTTGTACAAAAAAAGCCCCTGCGCATAAAGAAGCAATAATATAAATGCCATCCCTAACCGCAAAGTAAAAAGGATCATCATTTAGCCTTGTGCTGACTGGAATAGAAGCTGAGCTTACCATCACAAAACCAATCACTAATAAGCCTAAGAATAACCACATCAGAGTGCGATCATAAAGCGAATTAGCGGGTGTCACTCTTATCCAGTTATCCCATTCAGCTTTTATTTTTTCTCGCATTAAGCCACTCCTTGCGCTAAATCTACAAAGACCTTACCACGCTCTTCAAAGTTTTTGAATTGGTCTAAACTTGCACAGGCTGGTGAAAGTAATACCATATCGCCAGCTTTCAATTTCGGACGAATTTGCGCCACAGCTTCCGCCATCGTTTTCACCAACACACTTTGATTAGACAACTTCGCCAATTCGGCGCCATCTTTTCCGAAACAATAACAAAAGATATTTGGCTTATTGATGAGCGGTTTTAATTCAGAAAAATCCGCCGCCTTGCCATCACCACCTAACAGCAAATACAGTGTACCTGTAACGATTAAGCCATTTAATGCCGCCACGGTACTGCCGACATTTGTCGCTTTGGAATCATTTACCCAGCGCACACCATCATTGGTAGCAACAGCTTGGAAGCGGTGTTCTAAGCCACCATAAGTTTTCAATGCCTGCACAATGCCTTCACGTGGAATATCCGCCGCCTCAGCCAATGCGATTGCCGCTAAGGCATTCATCTCATTATGCCGCCCCTTAACCAACATTTCACTCGTTGCAATAACTGCATTTTCGCCCGAATACAACACGCCATCACGCATTGAATAATCAGCTTCTTTTTCTGCAAATTCTTTCAGATTTTTGACCGCTTGATCTGGGAAGGTTAGCGGATCTTCACCGTTTACGATGATCGTTTCTGCATTCTCATAAATACGCAATTTTGCCGCACGATATTCCATCACCGAATTATTATAGCGATCCATATGATCTTCGCTGATGTTTAGAATGGTCGCAGCGACCGCTTTCAATGAATAGGTGGTTTCTAATTGGAAGCTCGATAGCTCTAATACAAACAATTCATAATAGTCATCAAGTAAACTCAACGCTGGCACCCCAATATTGCCCCCCATTCCGACTTTGATGCCCGCCTGTTTCGCCATTTCAGTGACCAGTGTCGTTACCGTACTTTTTCCATTTGCCCCTGTGATAGCAATAATTGGCGCTTTCGCTTCACGTACGAATAACTCAATGTCACCCACAATTTCCACCCCTGCTTTAATCGCTTGCTGAATTTCGGGGGTGGCAAGAGCAAGTCCTGGGCTAATCACAATGAGATCAGAATTGAGTAACCATTCAGTGTTTAGACTGCCTGTGTATAGAGGAATATTTTTGGGCAGTTGATCAACGCCTGCTGGATTAGCTCGAGTGTCGTTCACTCGAACGTTGGCTTGTTTTTTTACTAAAAAATCAACACAAGAAAGACCTGTTTTACCAAGTCCAATGACGGTAATGGTTTTGTCTTTATATTGGTTTTGCATTGCTTTATTTCTCTATTTATAGAGCCACAAAGTGGCTTAATTATGCCTAACCTAGTACGGCTTTGCCGTTCTAGGTAAAAAAGTCTGTACTAGGAAAAAGGTGTGCGAAAGCACACCTTAACTAATTAACGTAATTTCAATGTCACTAAGCCAATCATCACCAACATCAAGGTGATGATCCAAAAGCGTACAATAACTCGTGGTTCTGGCCAGCCCTTAAGTTCAAAGTGGTGATGAATCGGCGCCATACGGAAGATACGTTTTTGGCGCAGTTTGTACGAACCGACTTGTAAAATGACCGATAAGGCTTCCACGACGAACACACCTCCCATCACCACTAGTAATAATTCTTGGCGAACTAGCACAGCAATAGTACCTAGTGCACCGCCCAATGAGAGCGAACCCACGTCCCCCATAAACACTTGCGCTGGATAAGTGTTATACCATAAGAAGCCTAGACCTGCGCCAATAATTGCGGTACAAAGAATCACGAGTTCACCCGCATTGACGATAAAAGGAATATGCAAATATTGCGCAAAATTATAGTTACCCGTCGCCCACGCAATTAAAGCAAAGGCTCCCGCCACCATAATGGTTGGCACAATTGCCAAGCCATCTAAACCATCAGTCAGATTCACGGCATTTGAAGTTCCTACAATGACAAAGTAAGAAAGTACGATGAAGAAAATACCAAGCTGCGGCATAAAATCTTTAAAGAATGGCACAACTAACTGGGTAGCGGCTGTATCTTTGCCGACGGCATAAATGCCGAATACCGCAATTAAGGCAATTACCGAAAGCCAAAAATATTTCCAACGTGCAATCAAACCATCAGTGTTTTTGCGTTTGATTTTCCAATAATCGTCCACAAAGCCTACCGCACCATAGCCAAACAGCACGAACAGCACAAACCATACGTAACTATTACGTAAATCTGCCCAAAGTAACGTACTCACGCCAATTGAGGCTAAGATCATCACGCCGCCCATTGTTGGCGTACCACGTTTTTTAAAATGGCTTTCAGGACCATCGTGACGCACTTCTTGACCAAATTTTAATAGTTGCAAACGGCGGATCACTTCGGGTCCAATCCATAAGCCAATGCCCATTGCAGTTAATAACGCCATAATTGAGCGGAAAGTAATGTAAGACACCACATTAAAAACGGTGTGATATTGAACTAAAAGTTCAGCAAGCCAAACGAGCATTTTTTTATCCTTAAAAAGAAATATTAAAAGAAGTACATAAAGCGGAAATTAAACTTTCCATTTTTTGACTACGAGAGCCTTTCGCTAGTAATACAAGCGGTTGTTTTTGTTCTATTTTTTGCAAAATAATCGGCAGTAAGAAATCATGCATCGCTTGCTTATCAGTAAAGTGATGTTCAGCTTTTCCACTAATCACCGTACTTTGCTTACCGAATGAAACGATTAAATCAAGATTTGCTGCTTTGGCATAATCCGCCACTTCCTGATGACAAGCGGCACTTTCTGCCCCCAATTCCCCCATATCGCTCACCGCAAAAATACGGAAAGCGGGGTAATTTTTTAGCACATCGATCGCTGATTTCATTGAATCAACATTTGCATTGTAGGTGTCATCAATCAACAAGCAATTTTCATTGATTTCAACGGGATACAAACGCCCTTTCACCAGTGAACGTTGTTCTAAACCCGCTTTCACTGCTTGCAAATCCGCTCCGACTGCCATTGCTAACGACGTGGCTGCCAACGCATTCGAGATATTGTGTGCGCCTAAATAAGGCAAGTTGATTTCAATTTCACCTTGTGGTGAATGTAGGGTAAAAGTCGAACCGTTTAGATGCAATTCCACATTTTCTGCCCAGTAATCAGCATAGGAATCTTGGTCTGAACCCGTATAGCTAAACGATTGTAACTCGTGCGAGCCAATCTCTTTTTGCCACTCGGGATAGTAAAACGCTTGGTTGATGATCGCTATACCATCTACTTTCAAGCCACGGTAAATTTCGCCCTTTGCCTTTGCTACGCCTGTCAATGACCCAAAACCCTCTAAATGCGCCGCCGCCACATTATTCACTAAACAAGCATCAGGTTGAGCAATTTGGGTAGTATAAGCAATTTCGCCAATATGATTTGCTCCCAACTCAACCACAGCAAATTTATGTTGCTCAGTTAAGCGCAGCAAAGTCATCGGCACGCCTAACTCATTGTTTAAGTTGCCGAAAGTGTAAAGTACCTCATCTTCACAAGCGGTCATTTTTTGCAAAATTTTTGCGGTCATTTCTTTAACGGTGGTTTTACCCGACGATCCCGTCATCGCCACGGTTTTCGGATTTAATTTTGCTTTCAGCCATTTCGCCAATTTACCCATTGCTAAGCGAGTATCCGCCACCACAATTTGTGGCACCGAAACGGGCATTTCTCGCTCAACTACCACCGCCACACAGCCTTGCTCGATAGCATTCTCTAAGTAATCGTGTGCATCGAAATTTGCGCCCTTTAAGGCAAAAAATAAGCCTTTTTCGACCGCTTGACGAGTGTCTGTGCTGGTTGTTGCTACGGTAATATTTTCATCACCGATCAGTTTTGCGTTGAGAATTTCGGCGAGTTGTTGGGTGGTTAATTTAATCATATCTCATTCGTAGGGGTGGGTCCTGTGCCCACCCGATAAGCATTGGGATCACGGACGGGCACAGGACCCGCCCTTACAATTATTGTAAATATTTTTTAGCCACTTCCTGATCAGAAAAATGGTGCTTCACTGTGCCAATAATCTGATAATCTTCGTGCCCTTTGCCCGCAATCAAAATCACATCTTTTGCGCTGGCTTGTTCAATTGCCGTTTTGATCGCTTGCTCACGGTCGTGAATTACCTGCACATTCTGCGGATTTGCAAAGCCTTGCACAATATCCGCCATAATTTTAACGTTATCTTCCGTACGCGGATTGTCATCGGTAGCAATCACTTTATCAGCCAGCTGCTCGGCAATTTTTGCCATCATTGGACGTTTACCCGCATCGCGGTCACCACCACAGCCAAAGATGCAATAGAGTTCACCTTCAGTATGTAAGCGCGCCGCTTCTAAAGCTTTTTCCAAGGCATCGGGCGTATGGGCATAATCAACTAATACAAGCGGTCGATTTTTAGGATCTTTTTGCAAATTTTCTGAAGCAAATACACATTCCATTCTACCTGCCACGCCTTTTAGCTGTGAAGCGGTTTCGATGAGTTTTGCTAAATCGTGACCAAGTACTAATAAACCAGCCATCGCCAGTAAAATATTGCTCACGTTAAATGTGCCAATTAAGTGGCTGTGCAATGTCCCGTTACCCCAACTTGAAGCAAACTCAATAGTTGCGCCTTGTAAGCTAAAGCCCACATTGGTCGCTTTAACGAATTTTTGTTCCGTCACGAATTTGGGGTTCACGCTAACGGCTACCGCATTCGGCAATTTCGCCAGCCATTCTGCGCCAATCTCATCATCGGCATTCAACACTTGGGCTTTGCTGTTAAGCTCACTAAATAAACGGAATTTTGCCGCCGCATATTCTGCCATAGTGTTGTGGTAGTCCAAATGGTCACGACTCAAATTAGTGAACATCGCAACATCATAGCTTAATGCATCAGCACGATATTGTGCTAAGCCATGTGAAGACACTTCCATTGCACAAAAATCGGCGCCCATTTCAACAAAATGGGCTAAATTGCGCTGCACTTCAATCGCAGAACCTGTGGTATTCGCTGCTTCTTGTACTTGTCCGAACAAGCCGTTACCAATAGTGCCCATCACCGCTGATTTTCCACCTAACAAGTTATGCCATTGTGCTAACAATTGGGCGGAGGTGGTTTTGCCGTTTGTGCCAGTAATGCCAGCAAGCACTAATTTTTCGCTCGGGTCAGCATAAAATGCGCTTGCAATTTTCGATAGCACTTTAGGCAGCTGCGGAAATTCCACCACGCAAGCGGTCGAATTTTCCGTAGAATTTGCAAAATTTTTTGTCATTTGCACCGCTTGTACATCGCTATCGGCTTCGGCTAATACTAGCGTTGCGCCTTGTTCAATCGCCTTGCTGATGAATTTTCTGCCATCCACATTATGCCCTTTCAACGCAACAAACAGATCACCCTCGCCCACTTCACGGGAATCAAGCGTCATTTTGTTAAGGGTTGAAAGCGTTGTCCAATTTGCCAAATCTGGCAAAAATGTCAGTAATCTTTTCATTTTATTCTGTTTCTGTAGATAAATTATCTGGTTTAATGTTATAGGCTTTTAGCGTATACCCCATAATACTGGAGAATAGTGGTGCAGAAACATAACCACCATAGTAGTTACTGCCTTTCGGTTCGTTGATTAAAACCACTAACGCAAAGCGGGGATTGCTCGCTGGCGCCAATCCTGCGGTGTAAGCAAGGTATTTTTCAACATATTGCCCTTTTTCAAGTTTACGAGCTGTACCTGTTTTTACCGCCACACGATAGCCTTCGACCATCGCTCTTGCGCCACCTTCGCCTTTTTGCGCTACGCTTTCCATCATATGCACCACTTCTTTAGTAATTTTTTCAGGAAGCACACGCTCACCGAGCACAGGGGGATCGACTTTAGTAATCGAAAGCGGCCGGTAAATGCCAAAACTGCCAAGGGTTGCGTAAGCTCTGGCTAATTGCAATGGTGTGACCGTTAAACCATAGCCATAAGCCACTGTGGCACGTTCAATGTCTGCCCAGCGTTTACGGTCACCATTGGAACCTCGCTGTTCGCCTAGTCCTAATCCTGTGTCTCTGCCAAAGCCGACCTTGCTGTAAGTATCCATTAACGCAGTGGAAGGCATTCGCAAGGCAAGTTTACTTACCCCGATATTACTCGATTTCTGCAAGATTCCTGTAAGGGTAAGGCTATTACGGGGCGCAACATCTCTAATGGTGTGACCATTTACCGTTAAGTGGCTAGTATCAATCACTTCGTTAGGATAAGCCGCTCCTTCTTTTAATGCGGTTAAAACCACTAATGGTTTTACCGTTGAGCCAGGTTCAAAAGTATCAGTTATCGCACGGTTACGCATTAGTTCTGGCTTAAAGGTATCACGCTTATTTGGATTAAACGAAGGCGCATTTGCCATTGCTAATACTTCACCTGTGGTCACATCCACTAACACTGCCGTACCTGATTCCGCATTATTTTCTTTTACCGCTTTTTTGATCTCACTGTAAACCATTGATTGTAAATCTTCGTCGATACTTAACATAACATCTTGCGGATCGTATTGTTTTTCATCACGAATATTCTCAATCACGTTGCCACGAGCATCTTTACGGATGATTTGCCGACCGCTTTTACCAATCAATAACGAGTCAAAACTACGCTCTAAACCTTCTGCGCCATTTTTATCTTCCACATCAGTAAAGCCAATCAGTTGTGAGGCTTCTTCAGACAATGGGTAAACTCGACGGGATTCCGCACGTAAAACGATAGCATCTAATTTGAGGTCTTGTGCATAACGGGAAATGCTTTCTGATTTATGACGGGCAATATAGACAAAACGCTGACGTGAAGCCTTATAGAGCTTTTCCATCACCACACTATATTTTTCATTTAAACTTTTCGCTAAGGCTTTCCACTTGTCTTGTTCTAATTGCCCAAGCTGGTTATCCAATTGAACAAAAGTTGAATGAGGATTATTTTTCACCTTTTCAATCAATAAGTTATAGTCTAAACCAGTGGTTTGAGCCAACAGTGTCCAATAGCTTGGATCTTTAGGATTGAGAATCGCACGAGGATCAAAATCGACTTTTCCTTTAGCGCGATTCTTACGCACAATAAAATTGCTGACGTTTTTCTCAATTTTACTTTTTGAGCTTTCTGTTTCTATGGCGAGGGCTTTCCAAGATTCTGGCGTACGTTTTAATTTGCTATCAAAATATTCACGGGGATCGATCGTAATGGAATACATCGGTACGCTAAGTGATAAAAAGCGTCCATTTCTGTCTAAAATTCGTCCACGAGTAAAAGGAAGTTCTTTGGTACGTAACGAACGATTGTTTGCCTCTTTAATTAAACGATCTGAATCAACTAACTGAATATAAGCTGCTTGTCCAATAAGCCCAACTACCATCAAAATCATAAATAAAGCAACCCAACCAAAACGAATTGGCAGAAAACTTGGCTCGCTTTTATATGCCGCCGATTGTTTATGTTCTTTTTGCGTTTCATTGCTTGGAGAAACAACATTCTTCTTACGCTTTATTTTGACTGACTTTGACATCATCCCACTCTTAATGTACTAAAATAACTTCTTGTTCTTTCTGTATAGATTGTAGACCAAAGCTTTTTGCGGCTGCTTCGACCCTTGTTCGCTGACTTTTCATATGCTCTTCTAGCTGCAAATGAATATATTGATTTTCTAACTGACGATTCGCTTGAATCAATTCACCTTGCTTTGCTGTTAATAAACGAGTTTGGTGGGTGACCCAAATCGTTCCCAAGGCGGTTACCACGATTAAAATTAACAGTAGTAATGCTAATTTATTGTTGGAAGTCAAATCATCTAAAATGATTTGACGTAAAGGATAACGTTCGCTATTTGCCATATTTCTTTCCGTTATTTATCGTTTTTCCGCCACTCGTAACACTGCACTGCGTGAGCGTGGATTTACCTCAATTTCTGCCTCACTTGGCATAACCGCTTTACCAACAGCTCTCAGCGGAATATCTTTATTCAATTCGCTTTCCAGAATCGGTAAGCCTTTCGGCACGGCTTTGCCCTTGCTATTTTTCTTGATAAATTGCTTCACCATTCGATCTTCTAGTGAATGGAAGCTAATAATCGACAAACGCCCTTGAGGCGCTAACACACTTAAAGCTGAATTTAATGCTTTTTCTAATTCATCTAATTCACTGTTGATAAAAATACGAATAGCTTGAAACGAACGGGTAGCTGGATGTTTATGTTTATCTTTAAATGGCACAGCATCGCAGATAATTTGCGCCAATTGCAAAGTTCGAGTGATTTTTTGACCGCTTGTTTTATTGAAATTGACAATTGCTGTGGCAATACGTTTAGCAAAACGCTCTTCGCCAAACTCTTTGAGCACCCAAGTAAGATCATCAATCGAAACTTGCTCCAACCACTGTGCAGCTGACAAACCTTTAGTGGTATCCATTCGCATATCCAGTGCGCCATCTCGCATAAAACTAAAGCCACGTTCGGCATCATCAAGTTGCGGGGAAGATACACCAAGATCGAGTAAGATCCCATCAATTTTACCGCTTAATCCTAATGCTTCACAAATTGCTGGAATGGCTGAAAATGCTGTATGGTGAATAGAAAAGCGAGAATCAGAAATACTGTTTGCTTCCTTAATAGCAAAAGGATCGCGATCGGTTGCAATCAATCTGCCATTTTCGCCCAGTTTGCTTAGAATTAAACGTGAATGACCACCCCGCCCAAATGTCCCGTCTATATAGATGCCGTTTGGCTTAATCGCCAAACCCTCTACTGCTTCATTAAGCAATACGGTAATATGCTTGTGGGCATCAACGCTCATTATGTTTTCCTGATGTGAAATGAAATTAGTGATTGTTTAAACAGAGAAAAGTTCCGTTTAAGAGTGAAGTAAAAGTATTAAATTTTAACGACTAGCTATGTTATGAGCAAGTTATTTTCTAAATTTGTTTAGGGAAATCGGGGGAATGTTGGTATGATGACAAGCGGTTAAATTTTAATAAAAATTTGCAATGATAAAAACCTAAGGCGCATTCTATAAATCCCCTCAAAACCTAGCACTATAAATTTTAATAATGAATATTATGCTACCCAACTCCTAAAAGGAAAAAAATATGATCATAGACCCAAATTACCAACAAGAATCTGAAAAATACGAAAAACCTGTTCCTAGCCGAGAATTTATCCTTAAAACCATTGCAGAACACGATGCCCCAATGAGTCGTGAGCAATTGCTCGAAATCTTCCATATTGATGATGAAGAGCGAATCGAAGGCGTGCGTCGCCGCTTGCGTGCAATGGAAAATGATGGGCAACTGGTCTTCACCAAAGGCAAACGCTACGCCCTACCCGAAAAAATGGACTTGATTAAAGGTACAGTCATCGGACACCGTGATGGCTACGGCTTTCTGCAAGTGGAAGGAAGCGACGATTGGTTTATTCCGAATGTACAGATGAGCCGTGTTATGCACGGTGATTACGTGCTAGCGCAACCCAATGGCACAGACCGCCGTGGGCGTAAAGAAGTACGTATTGTGCGTGTGCTAGAAGCTCGCAAAAAACAGATTGTCGGTCGTTTCTTCCTTGAAAGCGGTATCGCTTACGTAGTGCCTGATGACAGCCGTATTAGTCAAGATATTCTTATTCCAGACGACAAACGAATAGGCGCACGAATGGGACAAGTGGTAGTAGTGGAATTGCAAGAACGCAAAGCCAGTTTCAGCCGTCCAGTTGGTTTCATTACCGAAATTCTTGGCGACAATATGGCACCAGGAATGGAAATCGAAATTGCCTTACGCAACCACGATATTCCGCACGTATGGTCTGAAGGCGTGGAAAAACAGATTCGCAACTTAAGCGAAGAAGTGCCTGAAGAAGCCAAAGTTGGTCGGGTTGATTTACGCGAATTGCCACTTGTCACCATTGATGGTGAAGATGCCAGAGATTTCGACGATGCCGTTTTTGCCCAAAAAGAAGGGAAAGGCTGGCGTTTATGGGTAGCAATTGCTGATGTGAGCTACTACGTCCGCCCCAAAACCGCACTTGATTTAGAAGCCGCCAATCGGGGCAACTCGGTTTACTTCCCCAATCGCGTAATTCCAATGCTGCCTGAAGTATTGTCCAATGGGCTTTGCTCGCTCAATCCACAAGTCGATCGCCTCTGTTTAGTGACTGAAATAACTGTCTCAAACCAAGGAGAACTCACCAGCTACAAATTCTATGAAGCAGTAATGAACTCGCACGCGCGCTTAACTTACACCAAAGTATGGCGAATGCTGGAAGGCGATGCCAAATTGCGTGAACGCTACGCTTCACTAGTACCACATTTGGAAGAATTGTACGCACTGTTCAAAGTGTTACAAACCGCTCGCCAATCTCGTGGTGCGATTGAGTTCGAAACAGTAGAAAACCAATTTGTGTTCAATCCGCAAGGACGAATCGAACGCATTGAACCGCTCATCCGCAATGATGCGCATAAAATCATCGAAGAATGTATGATTTTAGCTAATATTGCAGCGGCACGCTTGGTGGAAAAAGCTAATGAGCCTGCACTATTCCGTATTCACGATAAACCAAGTGAAGAAAAGCTCACCAGTTTCCGTTCATTTGTTCGTGAATGTGGCTTAACGTGGGATGTCGGGCTGAAACCAGAGCCGAAAGATTATGCCGCCTTGATTGAGCAGCTAGCAGATCGCCCAGACCGTGAACTCATTCAAACGATGTTGCTCCGATCGCTTAAACAGGCGGTGTATGCGGCAGATAACGTCGGACATTTTGGCTTAGCATTAACGGAATATGCCCACTTTACTTCACCAATTCGCCGTTACCCAGATTTGTTATTGCACCGTGCGATTAAATATTTAATCGAAAAAGAAAAAGGCAATACTCGCCATTACACCGACGGTGGTGGCTACCATTACAAACTGGACGATATTGACCAATTTGGTGACAAATGCTCAGAAACCGAACGTCGTGCCGATGAAGCCACCCGAGAAGTGGCAGACTGGCTGAAATGCGAATTTATGCAAGATCATATTGGCGAAGTGTTTGAAGGTGTAATTTCTTCGGTCACAGGTTTTGGTTTGTTCGTCAAAATCAACGAATTACTGATTGATGGCTTGGTGCATATTTCCACGCTGGATAATGACTACTATCACTATGATGCCGATCGTCAGCGTTTAGTTGGTGGGTCGGGTATTATCTATCGCTTAGGCGATCCTGTAAAAGTGCAGGTGCTCAGCGTCAATCTTGATGAGAAGAAAATTGATTTTATCTTGTTAGATAATCTACGCAAAGGCATTGCTGTAGGTAAAACAGCAAAACAAAAGGCAAAACAGGCAGGCGACAGACCAATTTTCAAAGAAGCGAAAACGACGAAAAAAGCCAAAGCTGATAAGCCGAAGAAAAAACAAGCAGTCAAAAAAGCACAAAAATCCGCAAAGAAATCTGCAAAAAAAGTGAAGAAATAGACCGCTTGTAAAAAATCCCGTCTGACATTTCTCAGACGGGATTTTTTATTCACTAAATGGATTAAACAACCTTACCCCTGTTCGAGCAAAATCAGCCGAATTTCGGGTTACTAAGGTTAAATTATGCTGAATGGCACTGGCTGCAATCCAAGCATCATTTTCAGGGGCGTGATCAGGAATATGCAATTTGGCACAGATTTGCGCCGTTTTTTCGTCGATTTTGAGGATTTTTTCGCTAAATGCAGGCTTTACTTCAAACTCAAACCACTGGCGCAACATTTCACCTTGTAATTGATCTTTGCGTTCAATTGCCAATATGCCACGTTCTAGCTCCATTATTACTACAGCATTGGTAAACATCAAATCTTTTGAAGTTTCTTTTACCCATTTTGCCACGCCTTTATTGCATTTATTTTTAGGTAACTTCCTAATTTCACTGATCAAATTTGTATCAAGTAAATACATTTCAACTCCTAATCCTCAAAATTTACAGGGCGACGTTGCCCACGGCTACGTGGCTGTAATTCTAATTCAATATCCGCAACATCTGGATCACTCGGGCAAAGCACATCTGCAATACTTACAAACGGCTTCGCTTGTTGCGTTTTTTCATATTCTTGATAGCTCATCAACACAAATGCGGGCGTGCCACGATTAGTGATAATCACAGGCGCAACCAGTGCTTCTTTTTGCGCCCGATTCACTTGTTGATTAAACTCTCGGCTGGTCATAATCGTCATATTCAACCTCCTTAATGTAGAGAAGTAGGTACAATATAATCCTATTGCGCTGAAAATGCAAGCGGTTAAATTTGCACAAAAATTTGCAAAAAATCAATGAAATTTGACCGCTTGTTGTTGCTTATTTTCTTTTGAGCATCAGCCTTACCGCCAGCACTATCGCTATCGCAAAGCAAACGATACTTAACACGGAAATATCAAACAGCCGTGGTAAGGTTTCGTTAAGCGATAAAATTGCTGCCGCCACAATGAGGGCTGCAATAATCAACATTATTCCCAAGCGTTCAAAGGTTTGGTGAATATCATCTAAGCCGTGACATGGTGCGGATCGGCGTAAAAAAACCATAATCGAAAAGTTGTTTCATATAAAGATCTAAGCCTAAAATGGCGACCTCTTTAGCCTGCAAACCTAAACGAGGCAATAGGCTTACAACGATAAGCCTTACTTAGTGATATTTTATATATTTCATCAATATTTAAAATTCTTATTTGTAAATTTCAAAAAAGTTCTTGCATTTCCAAATAAGAATTATTATCATTAAACAACTTAAAAAAATAATAGGTAATCACTCCAACTCTTTACGCCATATTTACCCCACAAAATATGGCGTTTTTTTTCGCCTTTTTTCTGTTAGATCCGCTATAATGCACGCATTTTTCTATTTTCAGACTAAGGAACAATAATGAGCCAATCTATCGAAACCCAACTTGCCGAACTTAAACGTGGCATTGAAAATATCTATTCAGAAGAAGATTTAATCGCAAAATTAAAAGAAAACCGCCCATTACGCATTAAATTAGGTGCAGACCCAACTGCGCCAGATATTCACTTGGGTCACACGGTGGTATTGAACAAATTGCGTCAATTCCAGCAATTTGGTCACGAAGTTTATTTCTTAATCGGTGATTTCACAGGTATGGTAGGCGATCCGTCAGGTAAAAATTCAACCCGTCCACCATTAAGCCGTGAAGACGTATTACGCAATGCGGAAACCTACAAAGAGCAGATCTTCAAAATTTTAGATCCGCAAAAAACTAAAATTGTGTTCAACTCCGATTGGTTGGGTCAATTAGGCACGGAGGGAATCATTCGTTTGAGTTCAAACTATACCGTTTCTCGAATGCTCGAACGTGAAGATTTCAAAAATCGTTTCACCAACCAACAACCGATTGCTATCCACGAGTTTATCTACCCATTATTGCAAGGCCACGATTCAGTGGCGTTACAAGCAGATGTTGAGCTTGGCGGAACCGATCAAACCTTCAACCTCTTAGTTGGTCGTGAATTGCAAAAATCCGCAGGGCAAAAACCACAAGTGGCGATGACATTACCACTCCTTGTTGGCTTAGACGGCGAGAAAAAAATGTCGAAATCGCTTGGCAACTACATCGGCGTAACCGAAATCCCTAGCGAAATGTTTGGTAAAGTAATGTCGATTTCAGATAATCTAATGTGGGATTGGTATAATTTACTCTCATTTCGACCGCTTGCAGAAATCGCTCAATTAAAAGCGGACGTAGAAGCAGGTAAAAATCCACGTGATGTGAAAATTCTGCTAGCCAAAGAAATTATCGCTCGCTTCCATTCTGAAGCTGATGCCGCTGCAGCAGAACAAGAGTTCATCAACCGCTTCCAAAAAGGCGCAATACCAGATGAAATGCCTGAATTTACGTTTGAAGGCGACATCGGATTAGCGACATTGTTAAAAGAAGCTGGCTTAGTGTCATCAACCTCGGAAGCAATTCGTTCAGCCCAGCAAGGCGGCGTGAAAATTGATGGCCAAAAAGTGGAAGATGTGAAACAAAATGCTCAAAAAGGCACCTTCGTGTATCAAGTAGGTAAACGCAAATTTGCTCGTGTGACAGTGAAATAATCAGTTTACACAATTAAAAAAGGTCTTGCCAATTTTTGTTGGCAAGACCTTTTTATTTTTTAACATTAACGAAGTTCATCTTCTGGCATTAAACCAAAACCATCTTTTTTCGTACGTTGATACTCGGTGGTAATGAGCTTGTTTGCTTCAAACCAAGGGAGTGTTAGCTCTTTTTCCCCTTCGGCAAAAGCACCTAGCGCATAAGGTGGATAAACAAAAGTGATGCCATACTCGGTAAAATAGAAATTATCGGCAAGATAAAAATCTGCTTTATCTGTAAATGTCTCGTTTTTACCTTCCTCGTTCACTGGTGAACTACGAACATATTCATCCCAAAGTAACGCCTTGGCTTTCGCTTGATTATCTTTTGCCATTAATGTATCTAAAGTCAATAACGTTTTTTTGTGTGTATCAATCACTAAGTATTTAGTGTAATACATTCCGTGTGCGCCACCCGAATAACTATAAAAGGCTTGTGAGAAAGTGGCAATATTGCCACGCTGTCCTACATAGCTCGTTTCAGCTGTATCACTATAACCAATGCCATCATTTTGCGCTAAATTTTCTTGATAGGCTTTCTCAAGGAGTGTGAGTAACTCCGCTTTTTCTTTACCTGTCACTTGATTAGGATCCAGTGTTTTAGCAGGATCATTCACCGCCGCAGGTACATAATTTAACCAAAGTTGGCGTACCAATAAATTATCTAACCATTCAAGCCCTGTTTTAGCCGTACTAATAAAATAATTGATTTTAAATTCTTGACGATATTCATCAGCTGATGGTTTCAGCTTAATTGTTTCACGTTTAGCAAAAAGTGGCACAATTTCAACTTCCAATGCAGGAAGTTTTTCTTTTGCTTTTTCTACTTCAGCAAGTTTTTGCTCACTTTCTGCTTTGTAAGCGGTCAGATTTTGCTGAGATTTTGCAAGTTCTTGATTTAATTGAGCGATAGTTTGCTCTGCTTGTTGTAATTTTTCATTGAATGCTTGTGTATCTTTTTCATTACAAGCAGACAGCATAAACACAGAGCTAATCAATAATGTGATAAGAGATTTTCTCATTTTTTACCTCTGAAATGAAAATTAAACTTTGCTTACAATAACAAAAACCGCCTCGTTTTTAAACATAAAATGTAAGCATAAAAGCAATATAATTACCTTGCTTTTTTAGAGGGTAAAATGCCATAATGGTTCGTTATTTCTGCCTTTAGAATTTGTTAAAAAAGAGCGCAAATTAAGGCAAAAAAATAACCGCTTGCCGCTTTTTCAAGACAAGACGAACTAGCGTAAGACAAGCAATCATAGAACCGCTCGATAGTCGTGAGATTGACGTAATGTGGGCTTTTGCCCATCAAATTAAAAAGTAATGAGCTAAAGCCCATCCTACGGTTCAAAATAGCAATAAATAAAATGAAATAAGAGAAACACAATGAAAAGAATGTTAATCAATGCAACTCAACAAGAAGAGTTGCGTGTTGCCCTCGTTGATGGGCAACGCTTGTTTGACTTGGATATTGAATCGCCAGGTCATGAGCAAAAAAAAGCCAATATTTACAAAGGGAAAATCACCCGTGTTGAACCAAGCCTTGAGGCTGCATTCGTCGATTATGGTGCAGAACGTCACGGCTTTCTTCCATTAAAAGAAATTTCTCGTGAATACTTTCCTGAATTTAATGGCGGTCGCTTAAATATCAAAGACCTCAAGGAAGGACAAGAAATTATTGTTCAAGTAAATAAAGAAGAACGAGGCAACAAAGGTGCAGCACTGACAACCTTTATTTCATTGGCTGGTAGCTATTTAGTCTTGATGCCAAACAACCCTCGTGCGGGCGGTATTTCCCGCCGTATTGAAGGGGATGAACGTTTAGAGCTTAAAGAAGCACTTGATAGCTTGAATGTACCTGAAGATGTAGGCTTAATTGTTCGTACTGCAGGTGTGGGCAAATCACCAGAAGAATTACAATGGGACTTAAAAGTTTTACTGCACCATTGGGAAGCTATAAAAAAAGCCGCAGAAACACGACCTGCACCTTTCCTAATTCATCAAGAAAGTGATGTAATCGTCCGTGCAATTCGTGACTACCTCCGTCGTGATATTGGTGAAATCTTAATTGATAACAAAAAAATCTTTGAAAAAGCGAAAAACCATATTCGTTTAGTACGTCCTGATTTCATCAATCGTGTGCGTTTATATGAGGGTGAAGTACCGCTTTTCAGTCACTATCAAATTGAATCGCAAATTGAGTCCGCTTTCCAACGTGAAGTACGCTTACCATCAGGCGGTTCAATTGTCATCGACGTAACCGAAGCCCTAACTGCTATCGACATCAACTCCTCGCGCTCAACCCGTGGTGGTGATATTGAAGAAACCGCTCTAAACACCAACTTAGAAGCGGCGGATGAAATTGCCCGTCAGTTACGTTTGCGTGACTTAGGCGGTTTGATTGTGATTGACTTCATTGATATGACCCCAGTTCGCCACCAACGTGAAGTGGAAAACCGCATTCGTGAAGCAACACGCCAAGACCGTGCAAGAATCCAATTCGCACGTATTTCACGCTTTGGTTTACTCGAAATGAGCCGTCAGCGTTTAAGCCCATCGTTAAGCGAAGCCTCAAGCCACGTTTGCCCACGTTGCCAAGGTACAGGGAAAGTACGTGACAATGAATCCATTGCGCTTTCCATCTTACGTTTAGTGGAAGAAGAAGCGATTAAAGACAATTCCGCCCAAATTCACGCTATCGTGCCAGTCAAAATTGCTTCTTATTTGCTCAATGAAAAACGTAAAGCGATTTCAAGTATTGAAAGCCGTCACGATGTGAATGTAGTTGTCGTGCCAAGCGAAAGTATGGAAACGCCACACTTCGCAGTTTATCGCTTACGTGAAAGCGAGGTGAAATCCACCTTAAGTTATGATCTGGCAAAACATTATGAAGTACGTTGTGAAGATGAAAGCCATAACAATACGACAGCTTCTGAAGAAGCTTTAGTGAATCGTAATGAACCAGTGATTACTGTGGAGTCAGTGTTAAACAGCACAGAATTAAATTTACAACCTGCGCCAATGCCATCAGAGCCTGCTAAACCTTCACTATTTAGTCGTTTGGCAACAAAATTAAAAGCGCTATTCGCCGCCAAACCAAAAGAAGAAGAAAAACCAAGCTCAAAAACTCGCAATCCACGTGAGCGCCGTAACTCTCGCTCCCGTAACCGTAACGAACGCCGTCAATCAAACAATGATAAACCACGTTCTGAATTTCAGGAGAAAGTGCAAGCGGTTCAAAACAGCGAAAAACCTGCAAAACAACCACGCCGTCAAATTGTGGAAGAAACTGCAGGCGCAACAACTGAGCAGATACCAAAAGCTCAAGTGGCTGAACGTCGCCAACGCCGAGACTTACGCAAAAAAGTGCGTATTGAAAACGCAGCAGAAAACACATTACCTAATAATGTTGTTACCGCTGTAGAACATACGCCAAACCATGTGACAGAGAACTTACAAAATGTTGAGCAAATTCAACCGCTTGCATTACAAACTGAAGCCACTATAGAGGAGCGTCAAAGCAATCGTGAAGAACGCCAACGTCGTTTACCTCGTCATTTACGTGTGGGAAATCAACGTCGCCAAAATAACCGTGATAATTGCCAGCCAAAAGCGATGTCATTAGTGGCAGCTGTTGCGTCACCTGAAGCAGCAAGCGGTAAAATCTTGCTCACGCCCGCCCTTCGTGCGCCCAAACCACAGCAAGAAAAACCGTCATTCTTATCGGTCGATGAAATGCTTGAGCAAGAGCAGTCTTTACAAATTGAACGGCTAGAAACCGTAACAGAAAATAAACCTGTAACGAGTATGCCGTTCGGGGCAGTGGTTAGCCAACAAACTGATCGTGATTTAGTGAAAGAATATCACGAGCGTTCCACTAAAACAGCTGCCAAAGAACCAAAGCCGGAAGTGACCAAAGTAGCAGAACATATTACGCCGTTCGGTGCAGTAGTAAGCCAACACTCTGTTCGTGATTTAGTGGCAGAGAAAAATGCGCGAGTGCAACGCCATAAAGCAATTGCAACGCAAGCAAAAGCGATAAAAAATGCTGTAAATGAAATTAAAGTGCCTGTATCAAGCTATCAAAGTAACTATGTTTTTGAAGGCAAATTAGGTACTTTCTCTCGTGCAGAGCATACTAAATCGGTAATGACCCAAGCCGAAGCGCCAGCAGAAGGATTAAAAACTTTTCCGATTAAAGAATGGAATTACTCAAAATACTATTTCTATGGCAAAGGATTTGGTGGTCACTCCAGTGCAGTAAGCCATATTCACTCTGCCCCTCGAGTAGCGAAACCAGAGTAATTTATTGCAGAATTTTTTACCTTAAATCACAAAACCGATTGAACAAAATTCAATCGGTTTTTATTTTTTATGAACTTATTCGCAAATGAAAGGCTCTAAGAAAATGTAATTAAGCATTTTGCTTATTTGCTCTTTTTTTCTTAAGTAAGGTAAGGATGAAAAAATGAAAAAATCATTATTAGCGTTAATTCTCGGTTCTACATTGGCATTAGCTGCTTGTGATCAGGCGAAAAAAACGACCTCTGAAGCAACTGCACCTGCAACGGAAGCTCCTGCAACAGATGCACCAGCTACAGATAAAGCTCCCGAAACAAAATAATCGGTAATGACTTTCGAGTAATTATTTAAAACCGATTGAATAAATTTTAATCGGTTTTAATTTTTTCTGAACTTATTGCAAATGGACAGTTCTAAATGAGCGTTATTAAGCATTTCGCTTATTTCACTCTTTTTTCTTAAGTAATAAGGATGTAAAAAAATGAAAAAATCATTATTAGCGTTAATTCTCGGTTCTACATTGGCATTAGCCGCTTGTGATCAAGCGAAGAAAACAACGGCTGAAGTAACTGCACCTGCAGCAGTGACAGAAGCTAAAGATTCTATGGCAACGCAAGCCACCGAAACTAAGCAAGCCGTTGCAGATAAAGCAACTGAAATGAAAGAAGCTGTGACTGATAAAGCTGCAGACATGAAAGATACTATGGCTGACAAAGCAACTGAAGCGAAAGACGCAGCAGCTGACAAAGTAGCTGAAGTGAAAGAGGCTGTAACTGACAAAGCGGCAGAAATGAAAGATGCAGCAGCAAATAAAGCAGCAGAGGTAAAAGATGCTGTAGCAGATAAAGCTGAAGCAGCGAAAGAAGCTACTACTGATGCAATGAAAGCAGTTGAAGACAAAGCAACTGAAATGAAAGATGCAGTAACAAAATAATTGTTATAATTTTTCTATCATACTGAAAACACAAGCGGTCGTAGATTTTTAAGAATTTACGACCGCTTGTCACTTAGAAGCGTTTACTAAAATCAATAAATACTCGTTGCTTATCGTAAGTATAGAAAACGTGGTTACTTTTCACCTTGGTGTAGTTATAAGTTAAACGTGGCGTAATACCCCAAAAGTGAATGGCTCGGTGCCAAAGGCTGGCTTGTACGCCATATTCCCTATTGCGTTGTTGTACACCAAAAATTGGCATTGGCGCTTTGTAGTTTTTCTGCGCAAAGTTCACCGACAAACGAGTAGAAAACCCTTTGCCCCATTCTTGCCCCCAACCTAAACTAATACCTTTACGGTAATAGCTGTCATCTTTATCGCGGGTAGCGGTACGTTGATAGCTTAGATTTCCAAACCAATACTGTTTAGCACTCGGTAAATAAGTTAAACCGCTTAATACGAAATGCGAATTGCCGTTGAGGTGTTTTCTATCCATATAACGCTGTTCAGCATATTCATAGACGTTTTCCAACTGCCAGTGTGGTGAAAACCAATAGCTCTTTTCAAGTGTCGCACCAAAGGCTTTAGAATAACGCTTTAAACTCTCACTACTATTTGAACCACCTGCGTACCACGTTTGTTCCATAAAGGGTAAAATAGCGATATCAAATTTAGCATTTTGGAAGCCAATACCTAAGCTGCCACGACCTGTCGCTTCGTTATATTTTTTGTTGTTCCAATAATATTTACTACTGCCATTGAGGCGCAGTTCATTATAAAAACCACCACCCCACGACCATTTTTTGCCAATATTTAAATTAAAGCCAACCCCTTGTGCTGATTCTGATTTCGGCGCAGACCAGTTTCCATAAGTCGCACCATCTTTTGGCGCATTATTGATATTCGGATCGTTTAAATAGGTTAAACCACCTGAAAAGGTCCAGCGATCTTTTTGACTGATCGCAGTAATGTATTGCTCGGTAATTTCTTTAAGCTCCTCAGGAATTTGCTCTGAACGAACTTTTTGAAACTGATCTTCTGCGGCTTCTAATTCATTATTTTCAAATAATGCAACTGCCAATTGCAAACGAGCCATCGTCGCCTCTGAATGAGCACTCAAAATTTGACGATAATGAGAAATAGAAGCGGTGTAATTTCCCTCTTTTTTTGCCAAAATCGCTTGCGCCCATTGGGTAAAAATCGGGTCCTGATATTCCGCAGGTATTTGTTGATAAATCGGAAACAATAACTCCACATTATCTGTATTACCCTGCATTAGCGCAGGAATCATTGCTCGCATTACTAGATCAGGATGCTTGGCTAGCTCCTCTTTAGAAATGCTAATGCTTCTTCCTGTTTCACTCTTTGCTTGGGGTTTGGCTTGGACAATTTGAACAGGATTCTGATGTTCAATTTCAGCTTGCGCTCGCTGATCGTTCAATCGTTCTGTAATTTGTTCTTGCTCTAGTGTTTGTGCATAAGAAAAAGTCGATACGCACAGAAAAGAGAATAAAAATTTAGTTTTCATCGTTATTTTTATGGAAATAAAAAATAGGCTATCTATTATGCCCTATAATAGATAGCCAATCCATATTTATTGAGGAATAGGGTTCCTGTCCACATTGTTAGGATCAAACTCCCTTGCGCTATATGCGCCACCTACACCTGTTCCTGTATCATGGAACACACCTCCTAATTCCGCAGCTGCAGGACCATAGAAACGACCTTTTGTCATTATATTACCTTTTGTACCCTCGAAGGTATTTTCTTTGATCTTAGCTTCTAACTTATATTCTGGTAAACTACTCACGAGTTGTGAAACTGTTCCTGTAAGGGTTTTCTTAGTGAAGTCCACTTCAAATTCCGCCCCCCCTCGAGAATACTCTCCTGTTGGTTGTAAAAAAACGGCAGGACCATTATAGTGAGTTATACCACTGTTTGGCATATCCGTTGTTGGCTTCCCATGCACAAATATAGTTTGTTTTCCTAATTCATTTTTAATAACGCCATAACGTAAATTATCACTAAGCACCCCAGCTATGATTTTATTATTAGTTTTAGGAGTGTAAATCTCTGGTCCATCATTTAGAGTCTTATCTGAATCTAATAATAGAGTAATAGCTTTACCTTCTACATTTAAAATATTTAAATCACCACTCTCAGTATCTGCGACTGGAGATCTTGTTGCAAGGTTTTCACCACTTAATGTATAAGCATAGCCCTTCACAGGGAAGTCAGGAGTAATTGGCACTGGAACAGTAGGCGCATTAACCTTGCTATCCTTATTAAGGGCTTCAGTATTGGTTCTAACATCCGCATTAGGTGATGAATTAGAATTATCTGTTGGCGCAGGCGTATCTGGCGTTATTGGAGCATTATTAGCACTTGGGTTAGGAACTACCTCTGTTTCTGTGCTCTCTGTGAAGTCTTTAGTTGCTGAAGAACTATCTTTTGCCGCTTGGGCATCTTTTGCCGCCTGAGCATCTTTTGCTGCCTGAGCATCTTTTGCTGCCTGAGCATCTTTTGCTGCCTGAGCATTTTGAGCTGCAGCATTTACTGGAGTAGCACTAGTAGAATCACCTGAACAAGCAGTTAAAAGTGAAGCTAGCATAGCGACTAAACTTAATTTAGTTATTTTATTCATTATGAAAATTACCCATTGTCTTGAAACAAAACACACATACCTATTTATGATTATAGGCTCTTTATGTAAATTTATTATACAGAATGTAAGTCACGGTAAGTGCAAATATAAGTAAATCTTGGTAAATAATTTCAATAAAACAACGCCTAACCCTCCATGCTAAAGAACAATTTAATTTCCATATATCGTTGTTATGGTATAAAAATAAGCTATCTAATTATAGATAGCTTATTCATTTCACCTTATTACCAATTATTACTCTAAATGACATTTAACTGTTCCAACGCATACAAAATCCCATCTTCCCGAATATCTTTGGTCACAAAATCGGCAATCGCTTTGATCTCTTCTTCCCCATTGCCCATCGCCACGCCAAAACCAACCGCTTGCAGCATTTCCATATCGTTAAAGCCATCGCCAAATGCCATTGCATTTTCAATACTAAAACCAAAATGCGTTAATACATCGGCAATACCACGGGCTTTGGAATTTTCTTTACGCAGAATATCCACCGCTTCATCGTGCCAACGCACCGCTTTTAAATCATCGCCTAACACTGCTTGTGCCACTTCAGCATCACGACTAGCGGGGAAATACGCCAACATCTGCACGGTATCGCCTTGCTGATAGTAATCCTTATCCACAATGTAATCTTCTGTAATCGGCGAGGTCGTTAAATGCACGATCTCATTACGTTCTGAAACTGCCACCGTTTTACGTGCTACAAAAGCGTAAGGAATGGCAAGCTTTTCCAATTTTTCGACCGCTTGTTGAATACGTGGCACGCTAATTTTGTAATCACTAATTAGCTCACCTTGGTAAAAGTTATCCTGTCCGTTGATAGTGACCAACATCTCAAAACCATTTTCATTTAAAAACGGCTTAATTGCATCAGGAAACCCCTCTAAATTACGCCCTGTGGCAATAGCAGGAATAATGCCTTTCGCCTTCAAACGAGGTAACACTTCGTTGATCACCGAATCAGGAATGCGCTTTTCATCTTTGATGTAAAGCGTCCAGTCAATATCGAAAAAGACGATTTTAATGGGGTGGCTTGGTTTGTTCATAAAAAAACTCCTCTTGTAACGACGAAATTTTACCGATTTTTCGACGCTTGTCGCAAAATTTCTGTTTAAAATTTGATATGGTTCACAAAAAACTGATATGAACAGAAATCTTATGAATTTTTTTGCCTTTCGTTGTTTACATTGCGATCAGCATTTAGCCATCGCCCAACACGGCTTTTGTTCTCGCTGTGTAAAATTATTGAAACCCCAACCTTATTGTGAACATTGTGGTGCCTTTCTGCGTGAAAATGCGCCATCTTGTGGCGAATGTTTGCAAAATGAACCTAAATGGCAGCGAATCGTGCAAATTTCTGCCTATAATCGACCGCTTGCAGATTGGATTCATCGTTTCAAATTTCAAGATCAATATTGGCTCGATCAGGCTCTCGCCCGTTTGCTCTTATTAGCTGTAAAACAAGCCCAACGAGAACACGGTTTGCCGCTGCCCGAGGTAATTTTACCCGTACCGCTCTTTTGGCAACGACAATGGCGACGAGGTTATAATCAAGCTGAACTAATTGCCAAACCGCTCGCCAAATGGCTCCATATTCCGCTGGATACCGAAAGTTTAAGCCGAATACGAGCGACCATTTCCCAGCGAGAACTCACTGCCGCTGAACGCCGTCGCAATCTCAAAGGCGCATTTCGCTATCAAGCGGTCAAAAATTACCAAAAAATTGCCATCGTTGATGACGTAGTAACCACAGGCTCCACGATGAATATGATTTGTGCCGAATTGAAAAAAGCTGGCGTAAAAGAAGTGCAAGTTTGGACATTGGCGAGAGCGTAAAATTATCGGGCATAAATGCCCGAGTTTTACCAATTTTTCGCTGAATACACCTTAAATTTAGTCGATTTTGCCAACACTTCGTGTTTGCCAAAAGCCTTGTCAAGCAAGTCAGGGTAAGGCAGAAAGGCATTTGCCACAATGCGCAATTCACCGCCTTTGATTAAGTGATTTTTCGCTTGCAGAATCAAGTTTTCCACCGCTTGGTAAGCAGTATCTACCCCATCGTGAAACGGCGGATTTGAGATAATCAAATCAAAGTGGTCAGCAATATGTGAAAAAACATCGCTGGCGATAACTTCGCCCTCTAGCTGATTTTCAGCTAGTGTGCGACGGGAAGATGCCAACGCCATTGCGTGAATATCGCTCATTGTCAGTTTTATTTTACCGAATTGCTGCTTTAAACTTGCGCCAATCACACCTGCGCCACAACCAAAATCCAGCACTTTTCCTTTTAAACTATCTGCTTTATCGAAGGTAGAAAGCAGCAATTTCGTGCCGCCATCTAACTCTGCCGAACTGAACACCGCAGGCAAGGCAAAGATCTCAAGTTCGTGCAAGCGGTAGGATTTCCAGAATTTTTTGCAATCGAATGCTGGCACCCTGTGCAATTCAAAATGATACAATCCACAACGACGCGCCGAGTCAATTTTGGCTATATCACCAAAGGGGGCCAGCATTTTTTCGACTGAACGCACGCCCGCACGATTTTCGCCAATCAGCAATAACTTTTGCCCAACTTCACATTGTGCCAGCCATTGCAGCAGCTGGAACTGGCATTCTTGCTTGTTTTTTGTCCAATAAAATACGCCTAAATCGGCTGCGTTTGCATTTTCTAACGAAAATTCGACCGTTTGTCGGCTGCGAGCGTAATCAAAATATTGGCTCACGGTTTTGGTACTTTTCGCTTGCTTTAAAGTTTGGGCAAAATCGTCACGCACATTGCCGAAAAACAGCACCGATTTGCCTTCAAACATCGGCAAATGACGTGCTAATACTTCACTTTCGAGGGATAACATCATTTTTTCCAATTTTATTGATGTTTTTGTAGAGGCGGGTTTTATACCCGCCCGAAAAGCACTTGAGAACGCTTAGGCAGGTATAAAACCAGCCCCTACAAATTCAATCAACATTAGTTTAAAAATATAAAAACAATTTGGGCATTTTACCGACTTTTGCTACTATTCCCTATCAATTTTTGCAATGAATAACGATGAATAGACGAGATCAATTGCTCAACGAAATGGGCATCACCCAATGGCAGCTCACCAAGCCGCAAGTACTAAAAGGCGATGCGCAAATTCGCCTCAATGAGGCAGTAAAACTAGTGGTGGTCTGCCAAGAGAATCATCAACAAAGCCAACTTTTTGCCGATATTCTCTTCACCCTTTCGCTACAACCATACGAATATCAATGGTTAGATCGTGAACAAGCGCAACGCTTGGCTTTTGATCACAGCCCGATTTTTTGGTTGATCAAAGAAGAACAACAAGCGGTCAAATTTTTGGAAAAATTTGCAAAAAAAGCGAAAAATCCGACCGCTTGGCAAACGAGTTCGTGGCAAGATTTGCACAACGTTACAGAAAAGCGAGCTTTATGGAAGCAAATGGAAACATTTTGTCAGCATTTTGAGGATCAGGAATGATTGAGCTAGTGACGGAGCAAGATTTCGACCGCTTGTTTGCCATTGAGCAAGCTGCTCATTTAGTGCCTTGGAGCAAAGGCACCTTGCTCAATAATCAAGGCGAGAAATACCTTAACTTGAAATTAACTGAAAAGGACAACATCGTCGGCTTTGTAATTTGCCAAATCGTGCTAGATGAAGCCACCTTGTTCAATATTGCAATTGATCCAATATTTCAAGGCAAAGGCTTGGGCAAACAGTTATTAAGAGAATTGATTGAGCAATTAAGAGCAAAAAAGATTGCAACCCTTTGGCTAGAAGTACGGGAAAGCAATCTGCCTGCGCAAAAACTTTATGACAGCTTAGGCTTTAATGAAGTCACTATTCGCAAAAATTACTACCCAACCCAAATGGGTGGAAGGGAAAATGCAGTAGTGATGGCACTTTATTTATAACAAAATAGCCACACAATGCGTGGCTATTTTTTTCTACATTCTCTCCAAATTCGCCATCTTGGCAATCAACCATTTAATGCCGTTGCCTTGGAAGGCTATTTGCAAACGAGTGGCTTCGCCTGATCCTTCAACGTTGATAATGGTCCCTTGCCCAAACTTGGCGTGATAAACTTTCTGCCCCATTTTCCACATGCCATCTTGCAAAATGGAAGCGGTCGTTTTTGCTGAAGATTTTGCAAATGGTGAAAAGTTTGCAAAACTTGCCGCTCGGTTAATGTTGCCACGCAGGCGAATTTCTCGAATATGCTCTGCGGGCAGCTCTGCAATAAAACGAGACGGAATATGGCGTTCTTCCTTGCCGTATAAACGGCGCAGTTCTGCATAGCTAATCGTCAGTTTTTTCTTGGCACGAGTAATACCCACATACGCTAAACGGCGTTCTTCTTGAATACGCCCTTCATCCGAACTCATTCCGCTTGGGAACAAACCTTCTTCCACCCCAACCATAAACACTCGTGGAAATTCCAAACCTTTTGCCGAGTGCAAGGTCATCAACTCCACATAATCCTGATGGGGCGAGGCTTGCGCTTCTCCTGCTTCCAGTGAAGCGTGCGTCAGAAAAGCGGTAAGGTCGGTGAGTTCTTCCGCTTCGTCAGGCTTCATAAATTGCTTGGTGGCGGTGACTAACTCTTCCAAATTTTCAATGCGCACTTCGCCTTTTTCGCCTTTCTCTTGCTTGTACATTTCATACAAACCCGATTTTTTGATCACAAAATCGGTCTGCTCAGCAAGGCTCATTTGCGAAGTTTCGTCATCAAGCGCATTAACTAATTCAACAAAGCGCAGCAGCGCTGAAGCCGCTCTGCCTGAAAGTTGCTCTTCCTGCACCGCTATTTGCGTCGCTTGCCATAAAGTAATGCCACGATTACGAGTAATTTGACGAATCACATCCAGCGTGCGATCACCAATCTGACGCGCTGGCGTATTCACTACCCGCTCAAAAGCGGCATCGTCTTGACGGTTAGCAATCAAACGCAAGTACGCCAAGGCATCTTTGATTTCCTGACGTTCAAAGAAGCGCATTCCACCATAAATGCGATACGGAATGTTAGCTTGAATCAAGGCTTCTTCAATCACACGAGATTGGCTGTTACCACGGTACAACACCGCACAATCGCTATATTCGCCCTCGTCCTCTTTCCATTGCTGAATTTGTGAAGCGACAAAGCGAGCTTCATCTAACTCATTGAAAGCGCAATAGATTTCGACAGGATAGCCATCGCCCAAATCCGTCCATAATTTTTTACCTAAGCGCTCTTCATTATTGGCAATCAGTTCGTTCGCCGCCGCTAAAATATGCCCTGTAGAACGATAATTTTGTTCCAAGCGAATGGTTTCCGCCTTGTGGTAATCTTTTAAGAAACGCTGGATATTTTCCACCAACGCTCCACGCCAACCGTAGATCGATTGGTCATCATCGCCGACGATCATCACTTTGCTGGAATTGCCAGCCAACAGGTGGATCAAATCGTACTGAATGTTGTTGGTATCTTGAAACTCGTCGATCAAAATATGCTGAAAACGTTGCTGATAGCGTTGCAAAATTGTTGGCTTTTTCTTGAACAGCTCATAAGCACGAATCAATAGTTCGGCAAAATCCAACAAACCTGCACGATCGCACGCATCTTGATAAATTTGGTAGATCTCGATCAGCTTTTTCTCATTCGGATCACCTCTGTGATCAAGATCTCTGGCTCGCAAACCTTTATCTTTTTGTGCATTGATGTACCAAGCGACGTGCTTCGGTGGGAAATGTTTTTCGTCAATATTGTATAACTTCAGCAAACGTTTGAGTAAACGTTGTTGGTCTTCGCTGTCCATAATTTGGAAATCTTGCGGCAAATCGGCATCCAAATAATGCGAACGCAGTAAGCGGTTAGCTATACTGTGGAAAGTGCCGACCCACATTCCAAAGAGCTTATGGTTGCTTATTTGTTCAAGTGTGGCTTCAATGCGGTATCGCATTTCGGCAGCGGCTTTGTTAGTAAAAGTCACCGCTAAAATATTGGATTCAGGCACATTTTCTACGCCAATCAGCCACGCAATACGGTGGGTTAAAACCCGAGTTTTACCCGAACCTGCGCCAGCTAAAACAAGATAATTGCCAATTGGTGCAGCAACGGCTTCACGTTGTTTATCATTTAAGCCATCTAAAAGTAAAGAGAAATCCATAACATTTGTAAAAAATTGATAATTTATACAGCATTATAACGTAAAAGCAGTCAATTTTGGGAAAAGATTTGCAAAGTCTTTTGTAATTCAATAGACAAATACTTATTATCAAACCGTTGATTTTAGCTGGCTGTATCAATGGAAAATGACGGGCTAATCCAACCCTAACTGTTTTTACAATATTACCTAATAACATAGGGCTTAATTATCTATATTAAGCCCTTTTGTTTTAAATCGCTTGTCTCGGCACGGAACCTTGATAACCAAATTGTCGCCACGCTTCATAAACTACCACTGCTACGGTGTTTGAGAGGTTCATACTGCGGCTGTCTTTGCACATCGGTACACGGATTTTTTGCGACATTGGTAAACTGTCTAAAATTGCCATTGGGATACCACGACTTTCAGGGCCAAACATCAAAAAATCGCCTAGTTCATATTGTACATCACTATGATTCGGCTCGCCTTTAGTAGTAAGGGCAAACAAACGTTTTGGCTTTGCTCGCTCTAAGAAATCCTCGAAATTTTTGTACTTCTGAATATCAACAAATTCGTGATAATCCAAGCCTGAACGGCGGAGTTTTTTATCATCCCACGTAAACCCCAGCGGTTCAATCATATGCAGACGAAAACCGCAGTTAGCGCATAAACGAATAATATTGCCGCTGTTTTGCGGAATTTCGGGCTCAAATAAAACAATATCTAACATTTTTACTCCGCATTTTTAATCATCCAACAGTTATGAATCTGCGGATTACGCTCAAAATCTAATGGTAGGGTTTTATGCGAAATGTTTTCTGCTTGCAAACCTAATGCTGCCAAACCATCAAAGTCCATTTTAAAACCGCGTTTGTTGTTGGAGAACACAATGGTACCATCGGCGGTTAAAATGCGTTTTAGCTGAGTCATTAGCTTAATGTGATCTCGCTGCACATCCCAACTCTCTTCCATTCGTTTCGAGTTGGAGAAGGTTGGTGGTTCGACGAAAATCAGCTCAAAGCGCTCCCGACATTCCGCTAACCATTGCAAGCAATCCGCTTGGAATAGGCGGTGGTTGCGCAATTTGATCTCGTTCAGCTCTAAATTTTGTTCTGCCCAGTTTAAATAGGTGTTCGACATATCCACGGTGGTGGTCGATTTTGCGCCGTTAAGTGCAGCGTGAACCGTTGCCGAACCAGTATAGGCAAAAAGATTCAAGAAGGTTTTACCCTTCGCCATTTCACCGACCATTTTGCGGGTTAAACGATGGTCGAGGAACAAGCCTGTATCGAGGTAATCAGTGAGGTTTACCCATAATTTCGCCCCATATTCATTCACATAAAAATAGTCGCCTTTGTTCGCTAATTTTTCATACTGGTTCGTGCCTTTTTGTTTTTGGCGCACTTTCAGCACCAATTTATTGGTTTCCACACCTGTAACATACAAGGTGGCGGAAACCGCATCTAATAAGCGTTGGCGAGCTTTATTTTCGTCGATGTTTTTCGGGGCAGCGTACTCTTGTACCACGATGTGATCGCCATATCTGTCCACCGCCAAATTATATTCAGGCAAGTCGGCATCATATAAACGATAAGCATCAATGCCCTGTTGCTTTGCCCATTTTTCGATTTTTTTGATATTTTTAGCGAGACGATTGGCGAAATCTTGAGCAACTTGCGAATTTTGCTCAAATTGCAAATTTTCGTCCAAATCTGACCGCTTGTCTGTGTGATCGCTGACCAAATAATTTTTCTGCACGCAATCAAGCGGACCATTTTTCGCTTTAAATTGACGAGAAGAACGTAAACGCAAACAATTCAGCAGCTCTGGCTCGCCACTAAAAATCGAGGCATTCCAACCTGCAAATTCACGTTTTAAACGCTGCCCAAACACCGAATAAAGCGCAATTAACGCAGGTGTCGTGCCTAATCTCTCCCCATAAGGAGGATTACAAATCACCATACCTTTTTGCCCAGGGCAAGGATTTTTTAGTGCTGCCACATCGCCTTGCTGCCATTGAATTAAATGCCCTACGCCAGCATTTTCGGCATTTTGTTTGGCTTTGGTGAGGACTCGGTGATCAAGGTCACAGCCGAAGAAAGAAGGCTCCCCCTTTTCGTAAAGAGGGAGTAGGGGAGTAATTTGAGCTTTTGCTTCTTCTACAACCTCATTCCAAAGCGAAATATCGTGCTGTTTCCACGCTTGGAAACCCCAATACTTGCGGTTAATTTGAGCAGGAATGTTCATTGCCATTTGTGCCGCTTCAATCAACAGCGTGCCTGAACCACACATCGGATCGACCAGCGGTGAGTTTTTATCCCAGCCTGAACGCAGCACAATTGCTGCCGCCAACGTTTCACGCAACGGGGCTTTGCCTGTATCTTCACGGTAGCTACGCATATGCAAAGCATCGCCGCTTAAATCCAGCGAAATCACGATGTCATTACGGTTGAGATAGACGTGAATACGCACGTCAGGGCGCTCTTTGTCTACATCAGGGCGAGCAAAGCCTTTGCGTTCAAAGTAATCGACAATCCCATCCTTGACACGCATAGCACCAAATTGCGTATTACGGATTTCACGATTCGTGCCGTTGAAATCAATGTAAAAAGTATCACATGGGTCGAATAGATCCACCCAGTTGTAGCCAATAATAGAGGCGTAAAGGTCTAAATCGCTAAAAATTTTGGTGGTGATGAGGGGTAATAAGATACGAGAAGCTAAACGACTGTGAAGTAACGCTTTATACATTCCTTTTTGAGTGGTGGTAAAATGTACACCACCTTGTGTAACTTTACATTGCGCATCGCAAATTTGTTCCAGCTCGCTTTTGAGCATTTCTTCAAAACCACGAGCGGCTGTGGCAAAATAAGTTGTTGTAGTCATAATTTAATTCTGTGTGAAAAGTTTCTGCCATTATAGCGGAACAAGCGGTCATTTTCTTGGAAAGATTTGCAAAATTCTCCTAGACAATTTTTAGTCTAGGATCAAAAATAACCCCAATTATCCAATTGGGGAACTTGTTTTGGTTAAACGGAACAAGGAAAATTTTAGGCTAAGAATAAGAAGAGATGGAGTGCAAAATGAACGAGCAATACAAAATTCTACTAATTGACGACCACCCTTTAATGCGTCAAGGAATACGCCAAATTATTGAATTAGAAACCGATTTTAGTGTTGTTGGGGAAGCCAGTAATGGCACCGACGGGGTGAAGTTAGCCATTGAATTAGAACCTGATTTAATCATTTTAGATTTAAATATGAAAGGGATTTCAGGCTTAGACACCTTGCGTTCTTTGCGCGCGCAAGGTGTGGATGCTCGCATAGTGGTGCTGACCGTTTCTGATGAGCAATCTGATATTTTCGCGTTAATGGATGCAGGCGTGGACGGTTATTTGCTGAAAGATAGCGACACCGCCGATTTAATCGACAATATCCAAAAAGCGGCGAAAGGCGAAGTGGTGCTAAGTGAAAGCGTACGCAGCCATATTTTAAATCGCCGTCCTGAAGCAGATCCGTTGGCAGTCCTCACCGATCGTGAACGTGATGTCTTGCAATGGATTGCCACTGGAATGTCGAATAAACAAATTGCAGCACAACTTTTCATTTCCGAAGAAACCGTGAAAGTGCATATTCGCAACCTACTACGCAAGCTCAACGTACATTCACGCGTCGCAGCGACAGTGCTTTATTTGGAACAGCAAAAAAATTAGAGATAAAGAAGGAGGCTTAGCCTCCTTCTTTTTTATTTTAGTAAGTAGACCGCTTGATAAGGCTCAAGCCACGCTTCTTCGTCGGAATAGGTAAAATGTTCGTAATTATTCAACAAAATTTGACCGCTTGTCGCCACCTTTACAGGCTGTTTCTCCGCGCTCAAATTCGCTAATACCGTCAGCGTTTGTGTTTCAGTTCGTCGCTGATAAACCCAAACCGAAGGATGCGCAGGGAGCAGATCGCTGTAATCACCCTCGGTTAAAATGGTTTGCTGCTTGCGTAACTGAATCAATTGCTGATAGGTATAGAACACCGATTGCTTGTCGGCTAACGCCTCCTGAACATTGATGTTTGGATAATTGCTTGCCACTTCAATCCAAGGTTTTCCTGTGGAGAAGCCTGCATTAGGCGAGTTATCCCACTGCATAGGGGTGCGTGAATTATCACGGGATTTTTGCGCTAAAATTGACAAGGCAAGCGGTCGTTTTTTCGGATCTTTTTGCATTATTTGATAAGCGTTCAACGATTCCACATCACGATATGAAGTAATATCGGTAAAATTAGGATTCGTCATTCCGATTTCTTCCCCTTGATAAATATAAGGCGTACCTTGCATTCCGTGCAGTAACATCGCCAACATCTTCGCCGACACATTGCGCAATTCGCCTTCATCCCCAAAACGAGACACGATTCGAGGTTGGTCGTGATTGCACCAAAACAGGGCGTTCCACGCTTTGTTGTGCATTCCTTGCTGCCAATAGTTGAAAATTGATTTCAGCTCGATAAAATCAGGCTTGGCATAAGTCCATTTATCGCCGTTCGGGTAATCCACTTTTAAATGGTGGAAATTAAAGGTCATTGAAAGTTCAGTGCCTTGCAAATTTGCATAGCGTTGGCAATGTTCCAGTTTTGTCGAAGACATCTCACCAACGGTCATTAGCTCGTTTGGACGTAGCGCCTTTTCATTGAGTTCTTGTAAAAAATGATGAATTTTCGGACCGTCGGTGTAAAAACGTCTCCCGTCGCCTGCAAAATCGTCCTCATAATCTTCTGGATTTTCGCTCGGTTTAGAAATCAGGTTCACCACATCTAAACGTAAGCCGTCAATGCCTTTTTCTGCCCAAAATTGGCAAATGCTAAATAATTCTTGGCGTAACTTAGGATTTTCCCAGTTGAGATCCGCCTGTTCAGGTGCAAACAGGTGCAAGTAGTATTTTTGCGCTTTGTCCGACCACTGCCACGCACTACCACCAAATTTTGATTGCCAATTGGTTGGCGTTTCTCGCCAAATGTAGAAATCGTGATATTCGCTGCTCGGATCTTCGCCTTGTTTAAACCATTCGTGATACGTTGAGCTATGGTTAAACACCATATCCATCACAATTTTGATGCTACGTTTGTGTGCTTCAGTCGTAAGCTGTTCAAAATCCGCCATCGTGCCGTAGCTCGGGTCAATATTGCGGTAATCGGCGATGTCGTAACCATTATCAATTTGTGGCGAAACATACATTGGCGTGATCCAAATGCCATCTACGCCTAATTGTTGAAGATAATCTAAACGCTGGATAATACCTTGAATATCGCCTGTGCCTGAACCTGTGCTATCTTGGAATGATTTGGGGTAAATTTGATAAATTACGCCGTTTTTCCACCAGTTGTTGTTTTTAATCATATTATTTGTTCTCTTGTTTTTCCTCTCACTCGAAAATGAGAGGAAAATAGAATTTGCAAAATTTATTTAAAATTCGACCGCTTACTCTAGCGCCCCAGCTTTTTCTTTACGTTTGTAAACCATTATGGTTAAAGCGATTGGGATGATAATTGCCACCACCATAGCTACCGCAAAAATTCCCCAATATTGATGTTGAATCGACAGAATGCCAGGTAAACCGCCAACCCCAATGCCATTGGCGAGTACGCCCGCAAAACCACAAATCAGCGCCGCACAGGCTGAACCGATCATTGCACATAGCATAGGGAAACGATATTTGAGGTTAATCCCATACATTGCAGGCTCGGTTACACCTAGATAAGCCGATAATGCTGCAGGCACAGACACTTCACGTTCATTAGCTTTTTTGCTCACCCAAATAATACCAACTACGGCTGAAGCCTGCGCAATATTAGATAAAGCGATGAGTGGCCAAACAGGTGTGCCACCTATGCTTTGAATCATTTGCATATCAATCGCAAGTGAGGTTTGATGTACCCCTGTCACCACCAACGGCGCATATAAGAAACCAAATAATGCCGCACCAATTGGCGCAAAATCGCCCGTCATCGCATTTTTCACAACATACGCCACGCCATTACCAATTTCACGCCCAATTGGGCCGATAATGGTATGGGCAAGGAAAACCGCTAAAATAATCGAAACTACAGGGACAATGATTAAATTCAGGAAATCAGGCACAATCTTATTCATAAAGCGCTCGATATAAGATAACGCTAAACCCGCCATAATGGCTGGAATGACTTGCGCTTGATAGCCCACTTTTTCGATCGCTAAAATGCCGAAATCCCACACTTCAGGGATTTGCGAGCCTAATCCATAAGAGTTCATCAATTGAGGTGAAACCAAAGTGATCCCTAATACAATGCCCAAAATTGGTGAAGTGCCCATTTTGCGAGCAATCGACCAGCAAATTCCCACAGGTAAGAAATGGAAAATCGCCTCACCAATCAGCCATAGGAAAGAATGCACACTTGCCCAAAATGACGAAATTTGCACCAAGGTTTTGGTACTATTTTCAAACATCGCAATATCGCCAATCACATTGCGGAAACCTAAAATCAAGCCCCCACTAATCAAGGCAGGCAACAATGGAATGAAAATATCTGCCATATGCGAAACGAGTTGCTCATACCATTTTTGATTTTGGCGAGCAGCTGCTTTCACCTGTTCTTTATCGACATTGGCTAACCCTGTCTTCTCCAGTAAAAGTTTGTAGTAATCGCCCACTTCTTGCCCAATCACCACTTGGTATTGCCCACCTGTGGAGAAATTCGCTTTTACCATCGGTAAAGCCTCAATGCCTTTGGCATCAATTTTGCTTTCATCATTTAAGACAAAACGTAAGCGAGTAATACAATGCGTGACAGTGGCAATATTTTCACGCCCACCGATTAAATCAATCAATCTATCCACATTTTGTGGTTCAATTTTTTGCTTAGCCATAAAAATGCTCCTCTGATTAAACTGGGAGCATTATATATAGGAGAGTATTTTTGTAAATGGGAACGTTCCCAAAATAGTAAGAAAAGTTAAAAAATGTGAACTAGATCACACTTTTTAACTTAATTTGAATGGAATTTTTTGCTGAACGACTTGTTTTTCACCCGAAAATTGCATCATTAACAATTTAACCGCTATTTCTCCTGCTTGCTTATAGCCAAAATCAAGTGAAATCAATTGAGGAACAAAGGCTTGCAATAATGTATTCGTTCCCACACACGCAAGCGGTGAATTTTTGCCAATTTTTTGCAAATATTTAAAGGCACCTGCTGCCAAGCTGCTACTTGCACAAACTAGGGCAGAAAAAGGCTGGGCGGCTAATATTGCCATTTGTTGATAGCCCGACTCTAAGTTCAATTCACCCAGTGCAAAATGAGGAACTAAATGGTGAGCCGCGCAGTAATCTAGATAGGCTTGCATTCGATGTTTCCCCGTGGTCTCATCACTTTCTTGCACACCAAGATAAGCGATTTTGCGATGACCTTGCTGATAGAATTGCTCCATTAATGCCTCAATGGCTTTTTCATCGTCATAATAGACGGCACTGATGTTGCTGTAAGCCCGAGCTACCGTCACTATCGGCTTTTTCCAGCTTTTTAAAATGTCTATCTCAAGTTCTGAAAAACCAAAGACAATCACCCCATCTACTTGGCGGCTTTGAAATACAGCCAATTCCTGCTTTACTTTTTGCGGCTCAAATTGGCTCTCGACAATCAATGGAGTCACCTGTTGTGCATAAAGCTGGGTTAAAATCGCACTAAGAGTTTGCGATTCAGCGGTAGAATGCAGGCGGGTTACAATAATGCCCACCACTTTATCTTGCTGATTGCGCATAGCACGAGCAGTTCGATTTGGATGAAAATCCAACTCAAACATAACTTGTTCAATTTTTTCTCGTGTTGCAGGCTTCACATTGGGATCTTGATTTAACACTCGAGATACAGTGGATTTACTCACGCCACAATAAGCGGCAATATCTTTAATCGTTAATGTGCGGGTATTTTGCATAAATAAGAGCTGTTTATCTTTTTTATTTTTACTATAATGTGAACCTTTTACCACAGGCGAAATTATGGCTTTACTCATCAATCATAAGTGCACCAACTGCGATATGTGTCTTCCCGAATGCCCTAATGAGGCAATTTCTATCGGCGAAGAAATTTACGTTATCGACCCAGTATTATGTACTGAGTGCGTAGGGCATTATGATACACCAACTTGCCAAAAAGTTTGCCCTATTACTAACTGTATTTTACCAGACCCTGACCATCAAGAAACCCAAGAAGAGCTTTGGGAACGTTTTGTGATGATTCATCACCCTGAACAAATTTAGAGCCTATATTACAAGCGGTTAAAATTCTCTAAAATTTTGCAAAAATGTGATCAAGTTCACATTTTCTACAACTTTCTGAAATTTCTGCTTTTTTAGCTAAACCGTTTTAGTTAAAATGCAAACATCATTTTATCTTCATCCAGAGGGCTTTATGAACTTTCCTAAAATTGCCGAGCAAACGATTGCCAAACTCGGTGGCAAAGAAAACATCACGACGCTTGCGCACTGTGCAACTCGCTTACGTTTAACCCTTGCAGACGAGTCCAAAGTGGACAAAGAAGCGATTGAAAACATCGAAGGAGTGAAAGGTCAATTCTCAACCAGCGGTCAATACCAAATTATTTTTGGTTCAGGTACGGTGAACAAAGTTCACGCTGAAATGCAAAAACAAATGGGCATTGGCGATATGTCTACTGCTGAAGTTGCCGCAGCTGGTGCCGCAAACCAACCGTTATTACAACGTTTGGTTAAAGGCTTAGCCGATATTTTCGTGCCTATCATCCCAGCCATCGTAGCAGGCGGTTTGCTAATGGGTATCCACTCAATGCTTACCTCAGTCGGCTTCTTCTGGGAAGGAGAATCGGTAGCCAGCAAATATCCACACTTCGCAGACTTAATCGACTTTATTAACACCATCGCAAATGCGCCATTTGTGTTCTTGCCTGTTCTATTAGGTTTCTCAGCAACCCGTAAATTTGGTGGTAACCCATTCTTAGGAGCAGCATTAGGTATGTTGTTAGTTCACCCAGCGTTGGCCGACGGTTGGAACTATGCAAAAACGTTAATGGAGGGCAAAATCACTTACTGGAACGTGCTTGGTTTAGAAATCGAAAAAGTGGGTTACCAAGGTACCGTGATTCCAACCATCGTTTCTGCGTGGGTTTTAGCAACCTTGGAAAAAACTTTCCGTAAATTCGTGCCTTCTTATTTAGATAACTTAGTGACCCCGATGATGTCACTCTTCATCGCTGGTTTCTTAGCCTTTACGGTTATCGGCCCTTTAGGTCGTGAAGCGGGTTCTGCTATTTCAGCAGGTCTAACTTGGTTATACGACACATTAGGCTTTATCGGTGGTGGTGTGTTCGGTACTTTCTACGCACCAATTGTTATTACAGGTATGCACCAAACCTTTATTGCAGTAGAAACCCAATTATTGGCAGAAGTGGCAAACACAGGCGGTACATTTATCTTCCCAATCGCAGCAATGTCTAACATCGCACAGGGGGCTGCGTGCTTAGGTGTAGCATTCGCAATGAAAGATGCTAAAGTCCGTGGTTTAGCCGTGCCATCAGGTATTTCTGCTTTATTAGGTATCACAGAACCTGCAATGTTCGGTGTGAACTTACGTTACCGCCAAGCATTCATTGCGGCAATGATCGGTTCAGGTTTAGCTTCTGCCTTTATTGCATTCTTTAACGTAAAAGCGATAGCATTAGGTGCAGCAGGTTTCTTAGGTATTCCATCAATCAAACCAGATAGCCTTGCAATGTACTCTGTGGGTATGGCGATTTCATTCTTAGTTGCTTTCTCAATTTCAGCTGTATGGGTGAAAAAAGCGCAAGCGAAATAATCTGAAATAGATAAAAATAAAGCTCCAAGTTGCAAGGCTTGGAGCTTTTTTACTAATGTTAATTAGTGTTCACGGGTTTTAAAAAACTCAACATCTGGGTAGCGTTCCTGCGCCAAGTTCAAATTCACCATCGTTGGAGCAATATACGTGAGGTTATCGCCACCATCAAGGGCTAAATTCTGTTCATTTTTGCGCTTAAATTCCTCGAATTTTTTCGCATCCGCACATTCTACCCAGCGTGCTGTTGCCACGTTTACGCTTTCATAAATGGCTTCGACGTTATATTCGGTTTTCAAACGAGAAACGACCACATCAAATTGTAATACGCCGACTGCCCCTACGATTAAGTCGTTATTGGCAAGTGGACGAAATACCTGTACCGCCCCTTCTTCCGACAGCTGCACCAAGCCTTTGAGAAGTTGTTTCTGCTTGAGCGGATCTTTCAAACGAATACGACGGAATAATTCAGGAGCAAAATTCGGGATACCCGTAAATTTCATTATTTCACCTTGAGTGAAGGTGTCACCAATTTGAATCGTGCCGTGATTGTGCAAGCCGATAATATCGCCCGCGTATGCTTCTTCGGCGTGTGAGCGGTCACCAGCCATAAAAGTTAGCGCATCAGAAATAATCACATCTTTCCCAATCCGCACGTGTTTAAGCTTCATTCCTTTTTCGTATTTTCCCGATACCACTCGCATAAAGGCAACTCGGTCGCGATGTTTTGGATCCATATTGGCTTGAATTTTAAATACGAAACCGCTGAATTTTTCTTCTGAACTTTCCACTTTACGCACATCAGTTACCCGTGCTTGCGGTTTTGGTGCCCATTCAGTTAAACCATCGAGAAAGTGATCTACGCCAAAGTTACCAAGAGCGGTTCCGAAAAACACTGGCGTCAATTCACCACTAATAAACAGATCATGATCAAATTCGTTTGATGCACCTTTTACTAACTCTAATTCATCACGTAACTGCTGAGCTAAATCCGCACCCACTGCCGCATCCAGTTCGGGACTGTTTAAGCCTTTCACGATGCGAACTTCTTGAATAGTCGAGCCTTGCCCTGATTGGTACAGATAGGTTTCGTCTTTATACAGATGATATACGCCCTTGAACAATTTCCCACAACCGATTGGCCAAGTAATTGGCGCACAATGGATGTTCAACACACTTTCCACTTCATCTAACAGTTCCATTGGATCACGAATATCGCGGTCGAGTTTGTTCATAAAGGTCAAAATCGGCGTATCACGTAGGCGAGTTACTTCCATCAATTTAATCGTACGTTCCTCAACCCCTTTCGCCGAGTCAATCACCATCAAGCAGCTATCCACCGCTGTTAGCGTACGATAAGTATCTTCCGAGAAGTCTTCGTGCCCTGGGGTGTCGAGCAAATTAACCAAACAGTCATTGTAAGGGAATTGCATTACCGAAGTGGTAATCGAAATCCCACGTTGCTTTTCCATTTCCATCCAGTCTGATTTTGCGTGCGCTTGTGAGCCTTTGCCCTTAACTGAGCCCGCTGTTTGAATTGCATTGCCATAAAGTAACACTTTTTCGGTGATGGTGGTTTTACCCGCATCGGGGTGAGAAATAATCGCAAAAGTGCGACGTTTATTAACTTCTTGTGGGTATGACATTTTGCTCTCTATTCGAATGAAATAAAAAAGGCTGACGAAAGCCACCGAAAATTTGCACTATTTTCGCCGATTTAGGTGCTAAGAACAACATAGAATCGAAAATTTATATTATTTAATTGGTTAGCAAGCGGTCAAATTTGCTGAGAAATTTGCTAAAACCTACTCCAAAGTCAATTGTTTTGGATGGCTATCAGCGCCCTAATGCCCTAATAATATGGAAAAAATAAAAATAATGAAATGGTTTATACATTCGGTAAAAAATACCTTTAACTATAAAGGGGGCGCCGTGACGGAAATCAAGTGGCAGGAGCAAACTTAATATAGCGAGAATTTTTTACTCGCATAGTAAATCCGAATTACTAACTATTTTGGTCTACTATGCCTTTATCTGTTAAAACAAAAAAACCTCACTGCATTACTGCAATGAGGTTCTTTCTTTGCTTAATTCAATCCGGCGATGCCCTACTCTCACATAGCGAATCACTACACTACCATCGGCGTTACGGCATTTTACTTCT
>JBHACP010000057.1:0-26613 GCA_041854605.1 Actinobacillus sp. | reverse complement strand
TGGCGTGTATGCGTAAACTGCTCACCATTATGAATACGTTGGTTAAACGCAATGAAAAATGGGACGCTACACGCTATTTATCCACAGAATCTGTGGGTTAAAATTGAATAACTTTTTTGTGTGTGAACACAGTTGCTACATAAAACAGATTAATATGAAAAACATAGTAGTAATGATTTCAGGCAATGGTTCAAACCTGCAAGCTATTATCGACGCTATTACAAGCGGTCGAATTTCAGGAAAAATTTGTGGCGTAATCTCCAATAAAGCCGATGCTTATGGGCTAATCCGGGCAAAGAAAGCCAGCATTCCGACCTTTGTGTTTGAACGTAAAGCTTTCGATAGTAATAAAGCAATGAATATGGCAATTGCGGAACAAATCGATACACTTGAGGCTGATTTAATCGTGCTTGCGGGTTATATGAAAATTTTGAGCAAAGATTTTACTCACCAATTTGCGGGCAAAATTCTTAATATTCACCCGTCATTATTGCCTAAATATGCTGGGTTAGACACACATCAACGAGCGATGGAAAATGGCGATAACGAACACGGAATGACGATTCATTTTGTTAATGAAATACTGGATGGAGGGGCTATCGTGCTGCAAGCCAAGGTGCCAATTTTTCCTGATGATGAAATTGAGGACGTGATTGAACGAGTGCAAGAACAAGAACACCGTTGCTATCCGCTCGTGATTGAATGGTTCTGTGCTGATCGTTTAAAAGAGATAGAAGGCAAAGCCTATTTGGATAGCAAATTATTGCCAGAACAGGGCTATGCGATTGATGATGAATAGAAGCTGAAAAAAATGTGGACTCCTTTAAGGCGAAGTCCACAGAATAATGGTTAAGTGCGTACGATTTTTGATTTAGGTATACAGATAAAATCAAAATCAGACCGCTTGTACTATTTTAGGAATTAAAATTCCATCCCAATGCGGAAGCCTACACCTTGTTGGCGACCGCCAAAGCCTTGGAGAGCAGCATTAATTTTCTTGCCATAGAATTTATACTGCATGCTTGCTTCACCAATGGTTGTACCGCCTTTCATTGTTGGGGTTGCCAAGGCATTACCTTGATATTGTGCACGCACATCACCATCCCATTCGCGTTCGTATGCGACACCGAAATGAACGCTCATACTACTACCTAAATTATGGTTATATTGCGCACCGATTCGACCACGCTGTGAACGAACAGATGAGAAATCATAGGTTTCACCCGAGCTCAATTTTGCTTTGTCACTTGATGTATGTGAGTGGAAGTATTTTACATAGGTATCTAAGTTGCTTGAGCTACCTAGTTGCCAAATTTTACCTACACCTGCATGACCTGCAACATAGTTCGAATCACTGTCGTAATCTACAGAATTACCACCTGCATGCACGAAATCATTGCTACGATAGTCACTCCAAACACGCCCTGCACGCACACTACCTTGTACATATAATCCATTGTTCCATAAGTAGTTAGTAAAAGCGTTTGCCCCTAAATTCCAAGCCTTACCTTTACCTTTGGTACCGTCATCCAAATGAGCAGTATAGTGGCTATAACCGTATTCAGCTGCCACTCCGTACATCCAGTTACCTGAGCCTACAGGTTTATTCCAAGCATAACCCGCATCAAGAGCAATACCTTTTAGATCGACATAACTGCCTGTAGTAATTTCACGATTATCTGCATGGGCATTCGCAAAGCCATTACCATTAGCACCTGCTTGAGCTAAATTAGTGCTTTGATAAAGTGAATTTACACTACCCGAAAGAAAATCTGCACTACCGTTAATCAACGCTGGCGCAACTAAACGACCCTGCACGAGAGATTTCGTTTTCGGATTTACACTGGTTGCAGTGGTCACAGTATTTGCCGTTGCTGCATTAGCTGTGCTAGCCGTTGTACCTGTGTTAGTTGTAGTAGCAGTTGCTGTGTTAGTTGCAGTGTTCGTTGTTGAACCTGTATTAGCTGTCGCCCCAGTGTTTGTAGGGTTGCTGGTATTGGTCGTCGCAGTAGTTTGCTTGCTACTTCTATTAAATTTTAGATCGAGGTTTTTTGACTCTCCATCAAGCGCAATGCCCGCTAGATCGTGCGCAAGGGTAACACCTTGATAGACGTGACCTTGCCCATTCCACACCAACTTTCCTTCAGAACCAATTAAGTGAATGACATCGCCTGAATTTAAATTAGCATTGCCAGACACATACGCATTCATCGTGGTGTTGCCCAATTCAAGGTAGGTGGTAGATAGTTTCAACACCGTATCGTTATTCTGCGCATTCGCAGGCAGGTAAAAATTGATGGTATCGAAATTCAACACTTCTTTGGCGGAAAGTTTGTTCATTTCAATGCCTTCGCTTGCACTACCTAAATTCAGCGTATTGCCTGTGTAGTTATTTGAGTTACCGCCTGCAATACTGTTTTGTACTGTACCAGCGAAAAGGGTGACGGTATTATTGGTGGTGTCATTTTGTGCCACACCACCAGCAACGCCACTCACATTAAAGCCCTTATAAAGCACCACGCTATTATTGTTTGCGTTAGTGAGTGCATTACCACCAATTACAAATTCATTTACCGTGGCATTTTCGCCAATCACGACTTTATTGTTATGGGCGTTACCTTCACCTGCAATAGCAGAATAAGCATCGCCACCATACACACGGTCTGCTTTTAAATTGTGACCAATCGACACTGAGTTGTTAGTCACGTTACCCGAAGCCGAGCGTGCGCCATATACTTGACTGGCTTTCGCATCATTGCTAATAGTTACCGAGTTATTCATAACAGTGCCATTTGTCCAACCTTCAGCCCCAGAAACAAAAAGCGTATTACTATAGTTACCAATGATAATGCGGTTATCTTTTGCGGTGCTGTTACTGCTATAAGGATCTGATAAAGCGTTACCGCCATAAATTTGAGCAACAGCAATATTATCGCCAATATTGACGACATTAGAGTTCGCTTCGGTACTTAAAAAATCAGCCTGTATAGAGGAAGAGCCTCCTGTAATAATACCGCCATTTGTGATATTCACTTCAGGACCTACTTTTACATCGTGACCAATGTAAACTTCATTAAAAGAGGCTGTTTTACCACCAGAACCGCCATAAACGGATTCGATAATGGTTGAAGCATCGCCAATGTGTACGCTATTACTATCAGCACTGACATTATTCGTTACCGCGGTATTAGAACTTCCTGCGCTACCACCACTTACAAAGCCTCTAACGGTCACATTTGAGCCAATACGCACCGCATTAAAGTCAGCCGTTGATTCGATTGAGCTACCGCCTCTAACATCACCACCAGCATCCCACGAAGTGCCGTCTTTGCCTACAATAACATTGTTGCCAATCACGACTTGGTTGTGGTTGGTTTCCTTGTCTTCTGAACTACCGCCGTAAACCGAGCCCATCACATAAGCCCCGTGAGCAACCGTCACGTTATTATTACTCGCTGCTCCTTTGGTTGAATAACCGCCATAAACGCTGCCGTCAAGTTGCTGATTGAGTGCAACGGAAGCGGAACAGCCGTTCGCATTATCCGAGCTGTAAAATGACACGTTACAGCCGTAAATCGTCGCCGCTTGCGCCTGAACAGAATAAAATCCTGCAACTAGACAAGCTAACGTAGTTAATGTTGTATTGAGCGGACGAGGATTTACTTTCCCCACAAAATAAGAATTACGTTTTTTGGTATGCATATTTAATCCTTTAAAAAAGGTAATTGAAAATTGTTATGTCTGAATACTTACATAGGGAATGTAAATAATTCGGGAGGGAGTTTACAAAAAAAAGATAACTTTCGACAGCGGGAAACCTTACTAATTTAGTAAAGTATTGTCATTTAAATAAAAGTTGAGTATTTTAATGTATCTTTGATTGCTTCATGCACAATTTGTGTATAAAGCAAGCGGTCAAATTTGAGAAAAAATTTGCAAAATTTCTCGGTTTTTTAACCGCTTGTTGGAGCTTTAGCTATGATAAAAACGCTAAACTAAAATATTCAGTAAAGGTTATAGTGGGAGTTGAAATTAAAGAGATGTTGAAATTCTGTGCGAATCACTTGTGGGGGTTGTTACTTATTGTGTTATAACAACATTTTTAACGATAACGAAAAAGCCTCACAAATATTTGTGAGGCTTTGTTTTATCCAAAATACTAAAACTATTTTTTCGCTTTCAAATCCGCTACTTTATGCGCACGATAAATCGCATTGATGGCGTGAATTAAAGCACGAGCTGAAGATTCAACGATGTCTGTTGCTAAACCTACGCCGTGGAATTTGCGTCCTTCATGTTCTACCACGATGTCCACCTGACCTAATGCTTCTGCCCCTTCGCCTTTTGCCGTTAAGTTATAGTGCGACATTTTGAGATCCATTCCCACAATTTGCATAATCGCGTTATAAACTGCATCAACAGGACCATTACCGCCGTTTGAGGTTTGGTTAATGCGTTTGCCATCTAATTCTACCTGCACGAAGGCTGAAGCTGGTAACGAACTAATCGTTTGTGAAGTAATGACATCTAATTTTAAACGATCTTCATCGCCCGCTTGCATATCAATGAAAGCAAGGGCTTCTAAGTCGTAGTCGAACACTTGCCCTTTTTTGTCGGCTAATGCTAAGAATGCTGAATAAAGTTTATCAAGATCGTAATCGCTATCTTGGTAACCCATTTCCGCCATATGATTACGTACTGCAGCACGACCAGAACGAGCCGTTAAATTCAATTTTTCTTTTTTCAAGCCAATAGTTTCAGGCGACATAATCTCATAGGTGTTCTTATTTTTCACCATACCATCTTGGTGAATACCCGATGAGTGGGCGAAGGCATTTGAACCCACAATCGCTTTATTCGGTTGAATTGGCATATTACACAATTGGCTCACCATTTGGCTGACACGGTGAATTTCTTGGGTGTTGATGCGAGTATCTAAACCATTAAACATATCTTGACGTGTTTTAATCGCCATCACAACTTCTTCAAGTGCAGTATTGCCCGCGCGCTCACCTATACCGTTGATGGTGCATTCAATTTGTCTTGCCCCATTTAACACTGCAGTTAAAGAGTTAGCGGTTGCCATACCTAAATCGTTGTGACAATGTACGGAGATAATTGCTTTATCAATATTTGGCACACGGTTCATTACATCGGCAATAATGCTGCCGTATTGCGTTGGCAAGCAGAAACCAACCGTATCAGGAATATTTACTGTTGTTGCCCCCGCAGTAATGGCGGCTTCCACAATGCGACAAATATTATCAATCCCTGTGCGTCCTGCATCTTCGCACGAAAACTCTACGTCATCGGTATAGCCTCTCGCTCGTTTCACGGCGTTAATTGCCATTTGTACTACATCCTCAAAGGAACGTTTTAATTTAGCTTCTACGTGCAATGCGGAAGTGGCAATAAAGGTATGAATACGAAATGCCTCTGCTACTTTTAACGCTTCTGCTGCCACATCAATGTCTTTATCGACCGCTCGAGACAGCGCTGCCACACGGCTATTTTTCACGTTTTGCGCAATCGTTTTTACCGATTCAAAATCTCCTGCCGATGAAACAGGAAATCCCACTTCCATTACATCTACGCCTAAACGTTCTAGCGCTAAAGCAATTTGCAATTTTTCTTTTACAGTAAGGCTTGCCTTTAATGCTTGCTCTCCATCACGTAAGGTCGTATCAAAAATAATAATGTTATTGTTGTTCATACAGTTCTCCGTTAGTACATTGCACATTTTACACTCTTTGCATTATCTCTTTTTTAAGAAATAAAAAAACCCGCATATTGTTGTATGCGGGCAAGATTTGGATAGTGAACTCATTGTTCTTTTGACAACCTTTATCCTCGCATAACATTATACGATAATAAAAGTAGTCGAAGAGCAAGTCGTTTTTCCATTGTTGTGTGTGTTTATGTTTGCATTGTAATTCACTTAATAGAGACTATGATAGCTTCATATGGAGTAATGTCAATAGTATTTTTCACTTTGCGCAAACGTTTTCTTATTAGTAACGTAAATATTTTTAGCATTTTTATCTATGAAAATATTTAAAAATAGAAATAAATATATTTTTGAGCGTTCTCATCCAAATAAACCGCCTTGGATGTAGTCATATATAGGATTTTACGCTTTCGACTAATTTACTACTTTTTAAACAATTTTGATTTAGGTGATAAAATGTCGCATAATTCTGCGCGATTTCCTATTTTTTTATCACTCTCTACTCTACAAATATTAAACAAAGGAATTTATTATGGCTTTCCCCTTTCGTGCCATTATTTCTGATTTAGATGGCACATTACTCAATCGAGATCACAAAATCGGTCATTTCACTATTGAAACATTAAGCAAGCTAGCTAATCTAGGCATAGATATTTATTTTGCCACTGGGCGAAACCTACCCGATGTCAAACATATCATCAATAAAGTGAACGTAAGTGAAGCAATGCTGGTTACCTCAAATGGCGCAAGAGCTAATTTCCTCACGGGCGAACAAGTTTTAAATCACCATATTCCTGAATCTCTTGCCTTTGAATTAATGCAAATCCCCTTTGATAACACAAGAATCTGTTTAAATAGTTATCAGGGGGATGAATGGTTTATCAATCAAGAAATTGAGCAACTTAAAAAATATCACAGGGATTCAGGCTTTTCTTATCAAGTAGTTGATTTTACTAAGCATCACGGCAAGCAGACCGAAAAAATTTTTTTCATTGGTAAAACGTTAGAGGATGTGCAGTCCATTGAAAATCATATTCGTCAGAAATTTGGCGAACAGGTTTATATTGCTTATTCAGCTCCACAATGTTTAGAAATAATGAACAAAGGGGTCTCAAAAGCCAATGCTTTGGCTGAACTCACACAATTGCGGGGTTATACCCTTTCAGACTGCATTGCCTTTGGCGATGGTTTAAATGACCTAGAAATGCTAAGCCAAGCAGGAAAGGGCTGTGTAATGGGAAATGCGGATTCTCGTCTAAAAGCGGCGCTGCCACAAAATGAGCAAATAGGGATTCACGAACATGAAGCAGTTGCCAGTTATATTCGTGCAACATTTGGTATTATTTAGAGCAAATTTAACCGCTTGGATCAAATTTTAGTGAGGTTTTACCTCCTACCTATTTTAAAGTAGAGCAATTTTTGCTATAAATATAAAGTTTTCAAATCAACTTAAACAATAGGAGTCCCATATGGAAATCGTTTTTATCCGTCACGGTTTTAGTGAGTGGAATGCTAAAAACTTATTCACAGGCTGGCGTGATGTCAATTTAACAGAGCGTGGCATGGAAGAGGCAAAAGCAGCAGGTCAAAAATTAAAAGCAGCTGGTTATGAATTCGACATCGCTTTCACTTCTGTTTTAACGCGTGCCATCAAAACTTGTAACATCGTGTTAGAAGAATCTAACCAGTTATGGATTCCGCAAGTAAAAAGCTGGCGTTTAAACGAGCGTCACTACGGTGCATTGCAAGGTTTAGACAAAAAAGCAACCGCTGAACAATATGGTGACGAGCAAGTTCACATATGGCGTCGTTCTTACGACATCTCTCCGCCAGATTTAGACCCACAAGATCCAAACTCAGCACACAACGATCGCCGCTATGCACATCTTCCAAAAGAAGTGATTCCAAATGCAGAGAACTTAAAAATCACGCTTGAACGTGTATTACCATTCTGGGAAGACCAAATTGCCCCTGCATTACTAACTGGTAAACGTGTGCTTGTCACTGCTCACGGTAACTCATTACGTGCATTAGCGAAACACATTATCGGCATTTCTGATGCTGAAATTATGGATTTTGAAATCCCTACAGGCCAGCCATTAGTATTGAAATTAGACGACAAATTAAACTTTGTTGAAAAATTCTATCTATAATTTAAATTAGATTTAACTTTCAAAAAGTTGCTAATGAATAAAAACATTAGCAACTTTTTTATTTTATTGATTAACTAAAGTTCCCCCTATAGTCCTCTATTCCAACTCGCATAAAATAATTTTCTCTAAGAAACTTTTTACCTCATTTTCTAATCAAAAGTTAAAGTTTTCTTAATTTTCTAATGGTATTAATAATGAATTGTTTCCACTTTGTTTTATTTTTGTAAAAAATATAAACTTTTTAAATTCCATTGGTCTGACTGGTAACTTCGAATACACTACCGCCCCACTCAAGAAGGCAAGCAAATTAGGATGGTTAAATATGCCAAATTTATCACATTTAAAGAGAGTTCCACGCATTGCGTTTTACTCACATGACACTATGGGCTTAGGGCATATTCGTCGTAATATGTTACTCTCCCAATCCATTCTTGAAGCTAATCCTGAAGCAGATGTACTACTACTTTCAGGCGTACGTGAATCAGGCGCATTTAAATTACCCAAAGGCGCAGATTCGGTCACGATGCCGACCTATTTCAAAACCAAAGATGGGGAATATATCCCAAAATCTTTGGGAACGGATATTAAGCGCTTGGTGAAAATTCGTAAAGAAATCATTCGAGCTTCGCTTGAAGCCTTTGAGCCCGATATTGTTGTTATTGACAACGTACCTCGTGGCGCAATGAGTGAATTAGATAATATCCTACCTGAACTTGCCAGCCGTAATACACACATCATTTTAGGTTTGCGAGATATTATTGATGAGCCTGAAGCAGTAAAAAACCAGTGGGAAAAACTGAAAAACGTAGAAATCATTCGCCTCTATTTCAATAGTATTTGGGTATATGGTGATGAAAAAATCTATGATTTCGCTAAAGAGTATGGCTTGCCTGATGATATTAGTGAGAAATTGCGTTATGTAGGCTACCTTGATCAAACCCGCCGAATGGAAGTACACGGTTTAGATACTATTGATGATCACGATCTAGCTAAACCTTATGCAATGTGTGCGGTAGGTGGTGGGCAGGATGGTTTTGAACTAGCTAAAACCTTTATGCAAGCACAACTTCCACAGGGCTGGAATGGTTTACTCGTGACAGGTGCATTGATGCCTGCCGCACAACGTGAACAATTACACGAAATGGCCCATCAACGCCACGATATTAAGGTGGTGGACTTTGTGCCTGAACCGTTGAAATTGATGAATAATGCAGAATGTATTATCTCAATGGGCGGTTACAACACTACGACAGAAATTTTGTCGTTTAATAAACGCGCATTGGTTGTGCCTCGTATTAACCCAAGATTGGAGCAGTGGATTCGCGCTTCACGCTTAGCAGAAATGGGCATAATTGATTGTTTACATCCTGATGAGCTGACGCCAGAAGCACTCACAGAATGGATTACAAACCAACATCCACAACGCAATGCTCGTGAAACTATCCGTTTTAATGGACTGGATAACGTAGCAAAAGAAGTAGCAAAAATACTCGGAAAGTAAATTGTAGGTATTTAAAAAATTTTTAGTGGGAACCCAAAATATGAATAATTCAGTCGAACAACAAATTCCTTATGTAGCATATGTGCTTAAACGCTACCCACGTTTTTCGGAAACCTTTGTGGTAAACGAAATTTTAGCGCACGAACGCGCTGGGGCAAAAATTGATATTTTTGCTTTAGGTCCTGTTGAAGAAATGCACTTCCAAGATGGCATATCTAAAGTTCGTGCGCCAGTAACTCGTATCAAGCATAGACAGCACAAGCCAGAAAGCACATGGCAAATCATTAAAAAAGGTTTTGCTCAATTACCTAATTTTGCCGAAAAATTAGCACAAGTAAAATGTGACATCAATGAATTAGCACAGAGTATTGAAATTGCCTTAGAAATTCAAAATCGTGGTATTCAGCACTTGCATGCTCACTTTGGTACACAAGCAACCACTGTGGCACGCCAAGCAGCAATTTTTGCAGAGATTAGTTATACCTTCACCGCTCATGCAAAAGATATTTACTATCACTATGATGAACCAACTTATTTAGATGAAAAAATGCGCGATGCGTTTGCGACTATCACTGTTTCAGACTACAACGTGGATTATTTAAAATCAGAATATGGTGCAGATGCGGCGAAAGTAACTCGTATCTACAACGGTATGGATTTAGAAAAATTCCCATTCACAGAATTTACCTCACGTGAACGTCACATTTTAGCAGTTGGTCGTTTAGTGCCGAAAAAAGGTTTTGATGTACTACTTGATTCACTTGCATTGATGAAAAAACAAGGCATCGAAATGCGTTGTACCTTAGTAGGTGATGGTTCATTACGTGAAGAATTAGCAGCACAAATCGAACGTTTAAATATCGGCGATGTAATCAAAATGGTGGGTCCAATGCCACAACCAGACATTATCGAAATGATGAAAGCAGCTAATATGGTTGTTGCGCCTTGTGTGATTAACGATGATGGCGACCGTGATGGTTTACCAACGGTATTGCTAGAATCAATGGCATTAGGGACACCAGTTATTTCAACTAAAGTAGCAGGTATTCCAGAATTAGTGAAAGACGGCGAAACAGGCTTATGTGTCATTGATCGTAATCCTGAAGCCTTAGCTGATGCAATGAAACGTTTATTAGACGACCACGCACTTTGTAAAAAATTCTCAAAAAATAGCCGCTTGTTAATTGAAAACGAATTTGAAGAAGATCGTAATGCAGCGGTTCAACGTCAATTATTCCGTGCCGCAGTTGCAGCACAAGCAAAATAAGGGGTAAGTAATGAGAGTAGCTTATATTTGTGCAGACCCTGGTATCCCTGTATTTGGTACAAAAGGTGCTTCAGTACACGTGCAGGAAGTGATCAAAGGAATGCTGGAAAAAGGCTTAGATGTAACACTTTTTGCCCAACGTTTAGGTGGTGATGCTCCTGAAAAACTAAAAAATATCAAAATTTGTAAACTAGACAAATTGCCTAAAGATTCTGTAGAAATTCGTGCTAGAGCAGCTTTAGCTGCGAATGTGAAAGTCGAGGCTATGCTAGAAGCAGAAGGGAAATTTGATATGGTTTATGAGCGTTATTCTTTATGGAGTAACGCAGGTATGAATTTTGCCCAAAAACACGGCTGTGTAGGTATTTTAGAAGTAAATGCACCGCTGATTGAAGAGCAGAAAAAACACCGAGAATTGCCACTTGAAGAAGAAGCGCAAAAAATTGCAGAGTCAGTTTTTGCCAATGCCGATGCGATGATTGCAGTTTCCCCAGGTGTGGCAAACTACTTGGAAAGTTTTGAAAAAGCCAAAGGCAGAGTGCACATAATCGCTAATGGCGTAGCGTTAGATCGTTTTGCACCATCAGCACAACAAAATGCAAATCGTCTAGCAAATTTGACCGCTAGTAGCGATGTGACAGTAGGCTTCTTAGGTACACTTAAACCTTGGCACGGCTTAGCAACATTGGTTGATGCATGGGCAATTTTGCGCCAACGCAATGAAAATGTACGTTTATTAGTGGTGGGCGATGGTCCTGAATATGAATCAATGCACAGCAATATCGAAAAACTCGGTTTACTTGACTACGTAAAATTTACAGGTGCAGTACAACCTGAAGATGTTGCGCATTGGTTAGGTCAAATGGATATTGCGGTTGCGCCTTATCCAAATATGGAACATTTCTACTTCTCACCATTAAAGATTTATGAGTATATGGCGGCAGGTATCCCAGTGATTGCAACCCGTGTTGGGCATTTAGAAACGGTGGTTGCTCACGGATACAATGGTATGCTAGTTGAGGCAGAAAATCCAACAGCAATGGCAGACTGTATTGCTAATTTAATTAAAGATAGCTCTAAGTTACAACAACTTGGTAAAAATGCACGCCAAACGGCTGAAAACGAGCATAGCTGGTTATCGGTTGTAGAACGCATTTTAGCAATTGTAAAAAACATTTAATAAGACGGCCTTTATGAAAAATAATGCTTGGTGGGCATTAGCTCACCGCTTAAAAGATTATATTCATCCAGAACGTTGGTTGATTATTACCTCAATCTGTACACTTTTACTTGCAACGGGTGCGCGCTTGCTAAAACCTTTGCCATTAGCCTTTGTGATCGATTATATCTTGGTCTCTGTTGTTGAAAACGTTGATAAAGCTGATGGTATTGTCAATAACGAAGCGGCTGTGGACGATATTGACTTTGATACTAGTGTGTTTGAAGTTTCACTTTCAACCATTTCAAATATTGATAACCAATATTTGCTCTTAGCTGCAGCAGGTTCTGTTGTTCTAATCGCCTTATTGATGGCGGGATTAAGTTTCTCAAGTACACTCGGATTATCACTAGCTGGTAGCCGTATTCTTACTAGCGTACGTAATGATTTATTTGCGCACTTACAACGTTTATCGCTACGTTTCCATATGGAAAGTAAATCGGGCGATTTAACGATGCGCTTGATCAACGATATTGCTATGTTGCGAGAAGCGACCGTAACAGCTCTAATGCCAATGCTTGCTAATATCTTTATCTTGCTTGGTATGTTTGGGGTGATGTTCTATTTTGATTGGAAGCTCACACTAATTGCGATTCTATCACTGCCGTTGTTATTTATTACGACTAAGCGATCGGGTAAGAAAATTCACGAAACTAGTCGCGTGCAACGTAAGCGTGAAGGTAGTCTTGCCTCAAAAGCAAATGAATATATTGGTTCGATTCGTACCATTCAATCACTTTCACTTGAAAAAGAAGTGATTCGCAGTTTCTCAGGTGATAACACTGAAAGTCGTAAACAAGATGTGAAAACGAAGCGTCTAACAGCAGGTCTTGAGCGCCGTGTGGATGTGTTAGTGGCATTTGTTACAGCTGTCATTTTATTCCAAGGGGCAAATGCCGTATTGGCTGGCACAATGTCACCTGGTGAGCTAGTGATATTTATGTCGTATTTAAATAACTCTTTCCGCCCTGTGCGTGAATATGCGAAATATACCGCTCGTCTTTCAAAAGCCTTGGCTGCGGGTGAACGTGTTGTAGATTTGCTTGATGAACAACCAGACATTCAAGACAGACCAAATGCGAAAAAATTAAAAGACGTGCGTGGTGATATTGAGTTTGAACACGTTGCATTTGGCTATCGTAAGAAAGATAAAGACACAGTGCCAATTTTGCGTGATATGAACTTTAAGATCAATGCTGGAGAAAGTGTGGCAATTGTTGGTCCATCAGGTGCAGGTAAAACGACGATTACTAGTCTTTTATTACGTTTATATGAGCCTAACGGCGGCACGGTGAAAATTGATGGTAAAGATATTCGTAATTTCACGATGGCAAGCGTGCGTAAGCAAGTAGCAATGGTGCCACAAGATAACTTGCTATTTGGCTTGAGTATTCGTGAGAATATTGCTTTAGGTGCAGCAAATCGTTTAGATGACATCACTGATGAAGAAATTGTTGAAGCAGCAAAACTTGCAAAAGCTCATGATTTCATTATGGCGTTACCAGAGGGTTATGACACGATACTGAGTGAACGAGGAGGCTCTCTTTCAGGTGGTCAGCGTCAGCGTATTGCCGTAGCACGAGCAGCTGTGAATAAGAGTTCTATCCTTATCTTAGATGAACCAACAGTAGGTTTAGACCGTGAAAATGAACATTTCGTGATTAGCGCATTGAAAGATCTGATGAAAGGTAGAACCACCATTATGATCACGCACGATCTAAATTTTGCTGCAACAGCAGATAAAATTTTGTTTGTTAATAAAGGCATGGTGGCAGAACAAGGTCCGCACGACGTATTGTTAGCGAAGAATGGTCAATATGCAGAGTGGTGGAAAATGCAGGTAAATTAGCCGCTTGCATAATAATAAAAAAGGAAAGTTCTCAAATGCTAACAGAAGCAGATAAAAAAATTATTGCAAGAGACAGTGAATTACCTGGATTACAAGCCCTACTTGATGCAGATCTGCTACTTGCTAAGCTCAAATTACTACCTAATTTGAGCGAAGCGGTAGCCGTTGAGGTTCAATATCTACGCTATAAACCAAGTAATAGCTGCGCTTGTACTTTATGTATTAAATTAGTTGATGGTAGCAAGCGTTATTACTATGCAAAGGCTTTGACACAGTCTCGTTTTAAAGAATCTTGGACTCGCCCTTCTCGCCAAAAATTGGTAAAAGAAGGAGGGGAATTTGCTCCACTAGCCATTGCTGATCTTTACATTATGATGCTTCATCCTGCACATGATCGTGAAATCGGTAATTTGAAATGGTTGATTGATGAAAAACACCGTAATCGTTTATTCAAAGCCTGTTCATTGCCAAAAATTCCTAGTGCGGAATTAGGCGTTGATATTTTGCGTTATAAACCAGAACGCCGTTTAGTGGCTCGAGTGAGTCAAAACGGTATTCCTTTAGGTATTTTACGCAGCGCAAGCCCTGATGAATTTACTAAAATGTTGATGGGAAACACTTTTGGCGTGGCACAGGGCGGCGTTCAACTAATGGGAGCAGATGGTTCAAGTTGTACACTCATTACACATTGGCAAAAAGGATATAGTCTTTGCCCTGAAGAAGGCAAGTTGCCTAATACTGAACTCACGAAAAAGTTAGCGAAAAAACTTAGCCGTATTCACAGTGCGCCTTACAAACATCCTACACAATATACTATTGCAGATGAAATAAAATCGCTTAAGGGTGTGGTGAATACTTTTAAGTATGTTTTACCTGAACAGACTGCGTGGTTTGAACGTTTAGTTACACGTGTTGAAGCAGGTCTAAATGCACAACCTGACAGTTGGGCGTTGATTCATGGTGATTTTTCTTTGGATCAAGTCATTCAACGTACAAGTAAATCAGATGAAGTCAAACTGCACGTGTTAGATTGGGACAGAGCTGCTTACGGTAATCCGCTATTAGATTTAGCAACTTTCCAAGCACGTTTAGAATTACAGGTGATTGAAGGTGTGTTACCACGTTGGCAAGCGGATGAGGTGTTAAAGACCTTTATTCATTCTTACAAAAAGAACAGTAAACGTGATATTACAGGTTTGTACTGGTTTGTTGCTTCAGCGTTACTCCGCCTTGGTACGGAACCTTTCCGTAAACGTGGAATGCTTTGGGAAGAGTATACATTGCAACTTATGCAACGAGTGGAAACTTTGTTGGCTAAAGGCGATGCACTTTATGTTAAACCAAGTAAATCAACAAACGTGTTTACTGAAGAGCCTGCATTAGAGACACTCACAAGTGTTGAGAAAATGCAAACCATTTTGCATGAAGAATTTGGTTTAGGTGCGAATGAAATTATAGAATCTGCCACTTTAAGACGTTATAAAGTAAAACGTCGTGCGTTAGTCGATTATAAAATTTCAACAAGCAATGGTAGCCGGTATGTTATTGGTAAATATCGTGCTAAAGGCTTAGATAAACGTTCTTACCATGTGCAAAAAACATTGTGGAAAGTTGGTTTTAATAGCAATGCCAAGGTTAGCGTGCCAGAAGTAGTTGGCAAGTTACCTGAATTAAACACGTGGTTTCAACGTCGTGTGAACGGACAAAATTTTGAAGAAATTTTGTTACCAACAAATGAACGTTTAGGTTATTTGGGTGAAGCCGTGGCGAATGCAATTCACACACTTCACCAAAGCCACGTAGCGCAAGATTTAGATTTGCCAAAATGGCTTGAGGCTAATGAGCTAGAAATTTTGCAAGATCGATTAAACCAAGCACAAGAAATTCTGCCACAATGGGCTGTTCGTATTGCTAAAGTGTTGGCTAATTGTGAGAAAATTGCAAAAAAACTAGAAAATCAACCGCTTGTAAGTGTTCATCGTGATTTTTATCAAGACCAAGTGCTTGAAATTCACAGTAAACCTGCTCACATTGCGTTGCTTGATTTAGATTTGCTTTGCCAAGGACACGCTGCATTAGATGCGGGCAATTATTTGGCACATATCAAAGAATTTGCGTTAAGAAATTATGCCAATGAAGGTGCTCTTCAAACCCACGAGGCTGGCTTTAAGGCAGAATTCTTGGCGCAAAGTGGCGTAAGCGAAGAAGCGGTAGAAATTTATACTACCTTAAGCCTCGCCCGTCATATTTATATCAGTACACTGTTTGAAGATCGCAAACACACTACTGAAGCACTATTACAACTTTGTGAAGCCCGTTTGGCATCACATTTAAATTTTTAGGAAAGCAAAGAGGTATTTATGAAAATTACCGTTGTCGGCGCAGGTTATGTAGGGTTATCAAATGCTGTACTACTTGCTCAACACCACGAAGTTACTTTAGTGGAATTAAGCCCTGAAAAAGTGGCATTGATCAACCAAAAAAAATCGCCGATTCAAGATGATGAAATCAGCGAGTATTTAGCAACTAAAACATTAAATCTGCATGCAACGACGGATGCAAGTGAAGCCTATAAAGATGCGGAATTTATTATCGTAGCCACACCAACAGATTACGATCCTGACACTAATTACTTCAATACACGTTCGGTAGAATCAGTTTTAGAGGCTGCACTAGCGCAAAATAACAAAGCATATTTAGTGATTAAATCAACCATTCCTGTTGGTTTTACACAACGTATGCGTAAAAATTTTAATAGCGATCGCATTTTATTCTCACCAGAGTTTTTGCGTGAAAGTAAAGCGTTATATGACAACTTGCATCCATCACGTATTGTTGTAGGCGATACGAACGAAGCGGCTAGAAAATTTGCGGAAATTTTACGTGATTCCAGTTTAAAACCCGATGCACCAGTTATTCTGACAAATCCAACAGAAGCAGAATCGATTAAATTATTCGCTAATACGTATCTTGCTTTACGTGTAGCTTTCTTCAATGAGCTTGATTCATTTGCAGCAGCACATAATCTTGATACCCAACATATTATTGATGGTGTATCAGCAGATCCTCGTATCGGTACGCATTACAATAACCCTTCATTTGGTTATGGGGGTTACTGCTTACCAAAAGATACAAAGCAATTATTAGCTAACTACAAAGACGTGCCACAAAACTTGATTAGTGCAATTGTAGAATCAAATCGCACTCGTAAGGATTTTATTGCCAATGATGTATTAAGTCGCAAACCTTCGGTTGTAGGAGTATATCGATTAACCATGAAATCAGGTTCGGATAACTTCCGTAGTTCAAGTATTCAAGGGGTAATGAAACGCATTAAAAAACAAGGCATTCCTGTGATTGTTTATGAACCCGAATACAATGGTACCGATTTCTTCGGCTCTGAAGTAGTGAAAGACTTAGCAACATTTAAACAACGTGCTGATGTAATTCTGGCTAACCGCATGAGTGAGAATTTACAAGATGTTTTAAGTAAAATTTATACCCGTGATTTAAAAGGTAGTGATACTTAGATCTTAAATGAGATAACAAAAAAAAGGAGAAAAATAATGTTTTCTCCTCTTTTATTTTATTCAGCTTTCGCTGTTTTTTGCTTTCTTCTAAAGGTTTTACGGCGACGTTTTTTCTTTTCATCACCTGCAAAATTTGACAATTTTTTAACCGCTTGTAACATTTCTACTCGTTGAGCATTATTACTAAATTGGAATTCGTGCCACCAAGCTGAAAGCTCAACTAAATCACCACCTTCAATTTCGGCTCGCATCACTAATAAATCGAAACCCGCGCGGAATTTTTGTAATTCGAGCGTTTGTAATGGGCGTTTGCCTGAACGCTTGGTCATTAAAAATTGTAACTGCCAGATTTCCCGAATCACACCTGTATGGCGGCGATGTAAGGCAATGGCTTTACAACTTTCGTCCAAAATTTCATTTCCTGCCAACATCATTGCATCATAGCTATTCAAGCCACCTTCATTTTTTAAAATTTCCATCTTTTCACGTAATGGATACCAAAACAGAGCTGCAAATAAGAAGGCTGGATTAACTGGTAATTTATCTTTAATACGATCGTCGGTCGATTTCAAGGCTTTTTCGATCATTCGTTCTGCATTGTTATCGTGATGTTCGGTAAAAAACGGGGTTAAAACAGGGAAAAGCTGTTCAAACAAACCGTACTCACGCAATAATTCATAGGTTTTGGAACCTGCGCCTGATTGTAATAATTTTAGCGATTCATCAAATAAGCGAGCTGCTGGAATATTGCCTAGCAATGGAGCTAATTCTTTGATGGGCTGCGCTGTCGCTTTATCCAAGAACATATCGAGCTTCGCCATAAAACGAATAGCACGCAACATACGTACAGGATCTTCCTGATAACGCTGTATAGGATCACCTAGTAAGCGTAATTTGCCTGCTTTAAGATCGCTGACACCATCGAAAAAATCATAAATCAGATTATGCTGCGGGTCGTAATAAAAAGCGTTTACTGAGAAATCACGACGTTCAGCATCCTCACGCAACGTGCCATAAACATTATCACGCAGTAGCATTCCTTCATCGCTGACTTTAGAAATATTGCCGTTATTTGGTTTTTCGTGACCAGCTCGGAAAGTAGCGACTTCAAAAACTTCACGTCCGTAAACAATATGTGCCAAACGAAAACGTCTGCCCACTAAACGGCATTGGCGACCAAAAATCTTTTGTATTTCTTCGGGACGTGCGTTGGTCGAAATATCAAAATCTTTGGGGTTTTTGCCTAATAATAAATCCCGCACACAGCCACCAACGATATAGGCTTCAAAACCTGCACGATGTAATTTTTCTATAATAGAAAGGGCATTTTTCGGAAAATCTTTTGGAGTAATATTGTAATGTTTGGCATTGATAGTAAATTTCTTATGCAAAACGTGCGATGGCACTTTATCCTGTATTTTTTTCGATTTTCTCGTGACTTGATACGGCTCAGCTAATTTTGGAGCTGAGCGGCTAGAACGATGATCAACTTTTCTCTCTACATTTTCTGCCACATTGTCGGCAGTTTTTTTTTCCTTTTTACGAAAGAAAATGGATTTAATGTAATTAAAAATAAGACACCTCTACCTAATCTTATTTATGAAAAAGCCCCCTCTTGATAAAGAGGGGGTTGAGGGGATATTATAAATTTTATAAACCTAATTGTTTTTCACGTAATTCTGCAAGTGTTTTACAGTCAATACACATATCTGCAGTCGGGCGTGCTTCTAGACGTTTTAAGCCAATTTCTACACCGCAAGCTTCACAGTAACCATATTCATCTTCTTCAATGTTATGAAGTGTTTGCTCAATTTTTTTCAATAATTTGCGCTCACGATCACGATTACGTAACTCTAAGCTAAATTCTTCTTCTTGCGTTGCGCGGTCAGCAGGATCAGCAAAATTTGCCACTTCTTCCTGCATTTGGCTTTTAGTACGTTCTGCTTCTTCCATAATTTGAGCATGCCACGCCTTTAAAATTTTAGAAAAATGCTCTTTTTGAGCATCATTCATATATTCTTCGCCTTTCTTCAAAATATAAGGCTCAACGCCTGCTAATGATAATAAGCCTAATGAAGTGGTGTTTGCCACTGACATAATACAACTCCTGTATGTGTGTTGGAAATCCCCGAAAATCAACGCTTTTCTATGGAAAAAAATGGGCTACATTAAGAAGCGGTATAAATACCAAAAGTAACCCATTTTAGCAAATATTTTTTCAAATTTTACCGCTTATTTACTTACAGCTGCTTGCCAATCAGCCAACCATTTCTGAATAAGCTCACTATTTGGTTGATTACTATCCAAAATCTTCACTTTAGGCATAGCGGTTAAGAGTGGATCAATATCACTCATAATAACGGGTTTCATAATATTAGATTTAGTAATAATTTTTTGTGATTCTGGTTCATGTAAAAAGCGCAAAAACTGCTGTGCTAACACTTTCTGTTTAGAAGATTTCAAAATAGCGGCAGTTTCTACTTGAATTAAATGCCCCTCTTCAAATATTGCAGCGACATTTTTGTCATCATTTTCATACCATTGGTGATAAAGTGGTGATGTGGTGTAACTTAACACCATATCTGCTTCATCTTTCAAATAAGCCCCATAGGTTTCTGACCATCCCTTACCCACAGTCACTGTGTGTTTAGCTAAAGTTTCCCATAATTTTTCGGTACGCATATCACTGCTCAAGGCTTGATTTAGCCAAACAAGAAAGCCTCGCCCGACCGTACTGGTGCGAGGATCTTGATAAATGATACGCAAATCTTGACGCTCAATCATTTCCTTTAAAGATTTTGGCGGATTTTTTAGCTTTTCCTTATTATAGATAAACGCATATTCACCATAATCATACGGATAAAAAGTATGACTTTCCCACGCTATTGGTAAAGCAACATCAGCAATAGTTAAATCATTTTCTGCGAATAAGCCAGAGCGTTCAGCTTCCGCCTTGGTAAAATTATCAATACCAATCACCACATCCGCTTTAGTTTTTGCCCCTTCCAAACGCACGCGATTGAGCATCGTTACGCTATTTTCAAAGGGTAAAAAACGCACATCGCAAGCACATTTTTTCTCAAAATTTTCCTCTAATTGCTTTGCTGGTCCATATTTAGAAGCAAAAGAGTCGTAAGTATAAATATTTAAAATGGGTTTCTCCGCATAAGCAAAAGCAGAAATCGCTAAAGTGGAGAGAGATAGTAATCGAGTAAATTTCATTATGAGATCCTTTGCTTGTTCAAAATACGAAGAATTTAAGAGAGGCAGACTGTCTATCTCAAATCCCTACGCTGATGCTAGTCAGATCAGGTTCTAGGGGTATTTCTCAGCCGATTTATTAGGAATAAATGATGCCAACAAAATCACGCCCTCCAATGAGAACGTTCTGAATTTTATGCAAAAAACATTCCAATTTCAACCGCTTGCAAACGTTTGCATTTTTCTGAAAAATCGCTATACTACCGCCCTAGTCCAAATAAAGGAACTAGAAATGAATCTCCATACTTTTTTATATAAATTTTCCAAGCTACGCATCGTTTTTCGAGGCGTAGCTCTTTTTTTATTCATTTCTAACTAAATTTTATATACCGCCTACAAGCGGTATTTTTTCGCCCAAAATTTACAAAACAAAGATAGGATAAGACAATGAGCCAACTAATTCGTACCCTAAAAGGTCATATTCGTGATGAAATTATCAAAAAAGGTGGTTGGGTAAACTCTCACGCTCACGCTGACCGTGCTTTTACGATGACACCTGAAAAAATCACGGTTTACCAAAATGCTAATTTGCAACAAAAATGGGACTTAGTGGACGAAGTAAAGCGCAATTCAACCGTAGATGATTATTATCGCCGTTTTTCACAAGCCATTGAATTGATGATTTCGCAAGGAGTTACTGCATTCGGGACTTTTGTAGACATTGATGCGGTCTGTGAAGATCGCGCAATTATCGCCGCCCATAAGGCCCGTGAAGTCTATAAAAGCGATATTATCTTAAAATTTGCCAACCAAACCTTAAAGGGGGTTATTGAGCCAAGTGCTAAAAAATGGTTCGATATTGGCTCTGAAATGGTCGATATGATTGGTGGTTTGCCTTATCGTGATGAATTAGATTTTGGTAGAGGCTTGGAAGCGATGGACATTTTAATGGATAAAGCGAAATCACTTGGCAAAATGTTGCACGTTCATGTCGATCAATTCAATACTCCTAAAGAAAAAGAAACCGAGCAATTGTGCGATAAAGCCATTGAATATGGGATGCAAGGACGAGTGGTCGCCATTCATGGTATTTCGATCGGGGCGCATCCAAAAGAATATCGTAAAATGCTCTATCAAAAAATGCGTGATGCACAAATGATGGTGATCGCTTGCCCGATGGCCTGGATTGACAGTGGACGCAAAGAAGATTTACAACCGTTCCACAATGCTTTAACCCCAGCTGATGAGCTCATTCCTGAAGGCATTACAGTGGCAATTGGTACCGATAATATCTGTGACTATATGGTGCCATTGTGTGAAGGCGATATGTGGCAAGAATTGAGCTTACTTTCTGCAGGTTGCCGTTTCACTAACCTCGAAGAAATGGCGAATATTGCTTCGATCAATGGACGCAAGGTGTTAGGTCTATTATAAAAGATAAAGGGCGAACTCATATTCGCCCTAATTTTTTAAATTCTCGCCAATAATTTCGTCAGCAATTCCCAATAAATCGCTACCGCAGGGATATGCACTTTTTCATCAGGTGAATGGGCGTTACGAATGGTGGGACCTATCGAAACCACATCCATATTAGGATAAACTTCCTTAATCAATCCACACTCAAGTCCTGCGTGAATCACTTTAATTTGTGCTTCATAGCCAAGCACCTCATCGTACACTTGTTTGGTTAATGGTGTAATTCTTGATTCCGTATCGGGTTCCCAGCCTGGATAATCGCCTGAAAACAGCACGCTAGCACCAACGAGTTCCGCTAATGATCGAATTTTGCCGCGTACTTCTTCCTTACCGCTTTCTACTAATGAACGAACTAAAATCGTACTCACTAATTTGCCCTTTTCAACCGCTAATACACCAATGCTCAAAGAAGTTTCCACCACATTTTTTACCACATCACTGTTGCGAATTACGCCATTGGGTAGCACGTTGAGGAAATTTAATACTTTTTCACTGCAAGGGGCTGTCCATACTTGGACGGGTGTTTCAGTGTGTTCAACTAACAAGGTGAAATTGGGCTCGGCAATACGCAATTCATTTTTGATTTGCGCGGTAACTTGTTCCAAACAAGCGGTGAAATTTGCAAAATTTTTTACAATTACGACCGCTTGTGCTTCACGAGGAATGGCATTGCGCACTGAGCCACCACGTAAATCCGCTACTTGAAATGGTACTTGCACTTGTACTGCTTTTAAAATACGGGCTAACGTTTTAATTGCATTAGCGCGGTTGGAGTGAATATCGCAACCAGAATGTCCGCCATTCAAGCCTTTTAGCACTATTTTTAACGCAGGCAGATTATTGGCTTCCCGTTCTAATGGCAGTTCCACATTCACATTTTCGCCACCTGCACAGCCAATATAAATTTCGCCATTATCTTCCGTATCGGTGTTAATCAGAACTCTAGATTTAAGCCAGTTTGGCTGTAAACCCATCACACCACTCATCCCAACCTCTTCGTCCATCGTTAAAAGCACTTCTAATTCAGGGTGAACTAAATCTTCACTGTCCAAAACCGCCAATGCTGAAGCCATTCCGATGCCATTATCCGCACCAAGCGTAGTACCCCGCGCTTTCACCCAATCGCCCTCAATATAAGGCTGAATTGGATCTTTTAGAAAGTCGTGTTGAGTGTCGTTATTCGCCTGCGGAACCATATCTAAATGTGCTTGCAATGCAACAGTTGGACGCCCTTCCATTCCTTTAGAGGCAAGTTTACGCATTAAAATATTGCCAGTGGCATCACGTTCTACAAACAAGTTTTTCGATTTTGCCCAATTAACAATAAATTCTGCTAATTGTTCTTCGTGAAAAGAAGGGTGGGGAATCGCACAAATTTTATCGAACCATTGCCATAATAGGTTTGGTTGAAGATTAGCAATTTCAGACATATTGACCTCGTAAATTTTTGGAGAAAAATAACCGCTTGTATGTAGGACGAAATAATAGCACGAAAGCCTTTTTTAAGTTAAAATACCGCAATTTTTTTATACTTAATTGCTGACAAAGGATAACTTATGAGCGAAAAATATACTAACGAAAAGTACGTGGTCACTTGGGATATGTTTCATATGCACGCCCGCAAATTAGCGGAGCGTTTACTTCCCGCTTCGCAATGGAAGGGCATTATTGCCGTAAGCCGTGGTGGCTTATTTCCTGCCGCTATTCTCGCTCGTGAACTTAGCGTTCGTCACGTTGAAACTGTTTGTATTGCCAGCTACGATCACGATGAACAAGGTGAATTGAAAGTCTTACACGCAGCCCAAACTGATGGCGAAGGCTTTATTGTGGTGGACGATTTGGTTGATACGGGTAACACCGCAAAAGAAATTCGCAAAATGTATCCAAAAGCGAGATTTGTTACGGTATTTGCTAAACCCATGGGAGCGAGTTTAGTCGATGATTACGTCATTGATATTCCGCAAGAAACGTGGATAGAGCAGCCTTGGGATTTAGGTATTACCTTTGTTCCGCCGCTTGCAAAAAAATAATTCCGTAGGGTGGGCATTCTTGCTTACCTTTTCTATTTCATTTTTTTGGGGACAAGAAAGTTCACCCTACACAATTTTTTATGAGTCTAGGTAATCTTTATATCCTTTCCGCCCCAAGTGGTGCGGGAAAATCCTCTCTGATCAACGCCCTTCTTAGCGATATTCCGCGTAGTGAAGTGCAATTATCTATTTCGCACACCACGCGTAATCCTCGCCCAGGTGAAAAAAATGGTGTGCATTACTATTTTGCTACGCACGCCGAATTTGAAGCCTTAATTGAAAAAGGGCATTTTTTAGAATGGGCAGAAGTTTTTGGCAATTATTACGGCACATCATTGCCGATGATCGAACAAGCGCTAGAAACAGGCATTGATGTTTTCTTAGACATTGATTGGCAAGGGGCAAGGCAAATTCGCCAAAAAGTGCCAAATGTAAAGACGATTTTTATCCTTCCACCTTCTCGAGCAGAATTAGAAAAACGTTTAATCGGTCGAGGGCAAGATTCAGCTGAAACCATTGCTAAACGTATGGCAGAAGCAGAATCAGAAATGCGCCACTACAATGAATTTGACTACCTGATCGTCAATAACGATTTCCAAACGGCATTGGGTGAACTAAAAGCAATTTTAACCGCAGAGCGCACTAAATTAGCTGCTCAAGAAATTCGCCACCAAGCATTGATTGCGGAACTTTTAAAATAGAAAGAGTGAGAATAAGCGCCTCCCTTATCATTATCGCTCAAATAAACGTTTTTCAGGACTTTCAATTTGTTCCACTAAAATCAAAATAGCTGCATCACCGCCCCACTCTTTAGGGGCTTGGTGCAAAGCTAAAACTTTAGGGTGTTGCACTAACCAGCGTGGAATTTGATCTTTTAGCGTACGGGTGCCAAAGCCCGTCATAATACTGGCACAATAAACTTGTTCACGCTCGCAAGCGAGAATTAAGGCTGCAAGCTCTTTTTTTGCTTTTTCTCGAGTTAAACCGTGCAAATCCAAGAAGAGTTCGGGCTGAAAATCACCACGGCGCAGCTGTTTCAAAATATAAGGATCTACACCTTCACGCAAGTATTTTACTTTTTCATTTTCTTCTCTTAACAGAGGTTCATATTCATCAGAAAAGAAAAATTCGGTATCCTTTTGCTCTTGTATTTCACGTAGCTCATTCATTTTTTTACGAGGTTCGACCCTATTCGGCACAAAAGTGTTCTGCTTAATTTTTTTTGTGCCTTTTATTGCCGCTTGAAACAAAGCTAAATCATCATCTACTAACATTTTATGCTCCTAAATTTTTATACATTTTAGCACGGAAATATGGTATAAACTTCCCGCTATTTGGAGATTTCATATGCATCAACATAATTTAGACTTACTGAACAAAATAACTAATTCGTCCGCTTATGAAGATTTACATACTATTCAAGATGTAATGCGCTGGGCATATAGCAATTTCAATGCTTCCGATCTTTATTATGGTCACGGTTATGACAATGCTTGGGATGAGGCTCAACAATTAGTTTTGGCAGGGCTTTACTTACCAGTCGATGTACCCGAAGCAATGTATTCTTCTCGTATAACTAATGTAGAAAAAGATCGCGTATTCTGCCTCATTCAAGAACGCTTGGGCAGTCGTAAACCGATAGCCTATCTAACGAATTCTGCGTGGTTCTGTGGCGCAGAATATTATGTAGATGAACGTGTAATCATACCTCGCTCACCAATTGCCGAACTTATTGCTAATCAATTTGCTGGCTTAATTTCACATCAACCCAAACGCATTTTAGATATGTGCACGGGCTCGGGCTGTATCGCTATTGCTTGTGCCGAAGTCTTTCCTGAGGCAGAAGTGGATGCGGTAGATTTATCATTAGACGCATTAGACGTAGCTCAAATCAATATTGAACGCTATCAACTGAACCATCGAGTTTTTCCAATCAGTTCAGACTTATTCAACGATATTCCGCAAGATAAATATGATTTAATCGTCATCAATCCACCTTATGTTGATCAGGAAGATTTAGAGGATATGCCAGAGGAGTTCCATTTTGAACCCGAATTGGCATTAGGTTCAGGTGAAGATGGCTTAGATTTGACTAAGCGTATTTTAGCCCAAGCGGCTGACTATCTTACTAATGATGGAGTGTTAATTTGTGAGGTGGGGAATAGTATGATTCATTTACAAGATCAATTCCCACAAGTTCCATTCAATTGGATTGAGTTTAAAAATGGAGGTTTAGGGGTATTTAGCCTAACTAAAAAAGAATTAGAAGCACATCGCGCATTATTTAGCTAATCCTCTTAAAAAAACGGTTAAATCCTCCCATTAAATAATAAAAGGCTTTTATTCTAATCATTTTACAAGCGGTCAAATTTTTTGCGAAATTTGACCGCTTGTAGGGTTCTTAGTTTTAGTTATAAGAGATTTCTCTGAAGCTTATAAAACAAAAAGAACCTCACTGCATTACTGCAATGAGGTTCTTTCTTTGCTTAATTCAATCCGGCGATGCCCTACTCTCACATAGCGAATCACTACACTACCATCGGCGTTACGGCATTTTACTTCTGAGTTCGGAATGGATTCAGGTAGAACTACCGCACTATGGTCGCCAGAATATCCCGTTTTCTCATCGTTTCTACAATGAAAATTTTATTCTGTTGAT
>JBHACP010000056.1:0-22925 GCA_041854605.1 Actinobacillus sp. | reverse complement strand
TCCACCAATCACAATTGAACCAAAGCCTGTAGCTTTAGAATCATTACCTATAGCAGTTGCTTGTTCAGCTGATGATGTTTCACTACCTAAAGCTATAGATTGCTCTCCTATTGCTGTTGCATTTGCACCAATAGCTATTGCGCCTCCCCCTTCTGATATATTATTAGGAGAATTTGCATTAGCCCCAGTTCCCAAAGCAATAGAACCTATTCCTCTATAAGTCGTCCCCTCCTTAGGTGTACCATTATTATACGTGCTACCAATAGCTATGGCAGCTTCTGCCGTTGGCATTGTGCTAGCCAATAACGCTGAAATAGCCGTTAATTTAAATATATTATCAAATAGTGAAGACACTTTGCTTTCACTGGATACCACGCGGGCAGATTTGCCTTGATTTGTAGCCAACTCAGATACAACCACTAAACAATTTGAGGTTTTGCTCCAAATTACTTTGTAAATTTTGTTCATAATTAAAATAACCTTACTTAAAAATTCGTAATGAATATCTACCTAAGTATAACATAGCTTACTAAACATACAAAACCTTAATCAATCTACAGAAGAGAAAAAATAAAAAAATCAATAAGCTATACACTTCCCTTTGTAAGCCATCTGGAGCTAGTGTTGATATTATATCCATATAAAATTTACAATTTCATAGCCCATAATTGATACTTTTCTTCTGAAAATAACTTTATTTTTGTAAATTTTTGTTAAAATTCGACCGCTTGCCGTTTTCCAATGACAAAAAAGGCGTGCCTAAGCACGCCTTTTCCTTTTATAACTCTTGAATCGTTATCTAAATATAACCTTACCTGAAGCTGTAGCCGAAATAATTTGTTTACCTGCTTCTAATGGAATCGCCTCATCTTTTACTGAGGCGGATTTTTCCATCGCTGCCATTGGGAGATTGTAATTATAAATCGCACGGCGAGCATCTAGAGTATTGAGCTGAACATCTGTGATCACATAACCTTTTGCGTTAATGCCTTGCTGAATCATGTTTGCCTTACGCTGGAATTTCTTAATAATTTCAAGCGTAATTTCATCCTCAACAGCAGCCAATTTTTCTGCTGAAACCGTAAAATTCAAGCTGCGAATCGCTACATTATTGCCTAAATTCTCTAACACTTTAGCCACTGCTTCAAAGTCTTTACTCTCTAAATTAAGCGAACCTTCCGCAGTCCAACCATCTACTTTATTTTGATTATTGTAGTTTGGATACTGGCTCATTCCATTGCTTTGAACTTTAATATTGGGATATTTTTTTACCTCTTCTAATACATTATTCAAATTTGCCGAAACAGCATTTTTTAACTCTTTGAGTGATTTCCCCGACTTATGGCTATAAATGACTGCGTTAATGAGATCTCTGTCCACTTCGCGACTGACTTCTGTAGAAAATTCAAATACAGAACCTGCTGTAGGAGATTTCACAGCTCTGTTCACTTCAGCCTCTGCCAAAGTAGTAGTAAATGTAAATGGTAAAATAACAAGTAATTTTTTCATTTTCATATTCTTAAATAGGTAAGTGTTAGTCCTTCAAAATATATTCAAATGAGCCAAAGCCCATTTTCAACTAGTTAGAGTTAATTTTGTGTCATAAGTTCAATAACGATGGCTTTATTTAAATCCAGCTTATCCATTTTCCAGCGTACATCCATTCCCGCCAAGTTCATTCCATAAATTCGCCCTGCTTGTTTGCCTTGTTGGTAAGCAGGTCGAGGATCTTGTGCAATGAGTTCTCGGATAAAATTCACAGGGTCTTGAATACCAAATTTGGCAAAATTTTGGCAATTTTCGACCGCTTGTTTAACTTCGTCGAGAAAGACTACCTTTAGTCTTTCCACAGGTCTTTCCTGTGCAAAACCTGAATCGGCAAGCGGCTCACTATCGGCAAAGGCAATATAAGGTTTAATGTCTAAAATTGGCGTACCATTAACCAAATCAACACTGCCTAAATGCAACAACACCTCTGAGCCCGTAATTTCAACTCGTTCCAGCCGAACTTTGGAAAGCCCAATCGGATTCGGGCGGTGCGTAGCTCGTGTGGCAAACACCCCTATTCGCTCATTACCGCCTAACCGTGGCGGACGAACGGTGGCGTGCCATTCTCGTTCAGGAATTTGGTGAAACTGAAAAATTAGCCACAAATGGCTAAATTGCTCAATACCACGTACTGCTTCAGGCGTGTTATAAGGTGGTAACAAACGCACAATCCCTTTACCTTCTGCCACTAAATTGGGCTGGCGAGGCACAGAAAATTTTTCATCAAAAGGCGATTCAAGAATGGCGATAGGATTAAGCGTTAAAGTCATAGCCGTTTTTCTGTTAGAATATCCGCCGTTATTTTATCGGAACAGGAACAACAATGAAAAATAATTTCTCTATTTGGTTTTCCACTGCTCGCCCTCGTACGCTACCATTAGCATTAGCTTCGATTATTATCGGCTCGGCTTTAGCATATTGGGCGAGACAATTTGATTTAGTCATCACTTTATTAGCCTTTGTGACCACGATTCTATTACAAGTGTTATCGAACTTTGCCAATGATTATGGCGATCACGTGAAAGGTTCGGATACAGCGGAACGAATCGGACCACTACGTGCTATTCAGCACGGTCAAATCACAGGCGAACAACTCAAAAAAGCGGTCATTATTTTATCACTACTTTCCTTTATTTCAGGGACCACATTAAGTGTTTATGCCTATCAATCCATTCAAGATTTATTGGTATTCTTAGTTTTAGGCGTGATTTCAATTGTCGCTGCCATTACGTATACGGTAGGTAAAAAGGCTTATGGCTACTTGGGCTTAGGCGATCTGTTTGTGTTAATTTTCTTCGGTTTTGTAGCGGTAATTGGTGTCTTCTATCTGCAAGCACATAGCTTGCCTGCGATAATTTTCATCCCCGCCTTTGGCTGTGGCTTGTTGTCGGTCGCTGTATTGAATATCAACAACTTGCGAGATATTAACCAAGACAGAAAAGCGGGTAAAAATACGCTGATTGTACGCATTGGCTCGGAAAATGGACGGAAATATCACGCAGCATTATTGGTACTAGCGGTCGTTTCTTATCTGATTTTTGCAATCTCTGAATTTCAACATTGGTATAACTATTTGTTCTTACTTGCCGTGCCACTATTGGTAAAACACGCAAAGTTTGTTTATCAGCATAAAGATCCTGCGGAATTGCGTCCAATTTTAGGGCAAATGGCAGGCTTGGCATTGATTACCAATTTATTATTTACCATTGGGGTAATTTTAAGCTAATTGCAAAAAATTTATGAAATTTTACCGCTTGTATGATAGCCAAGTAGCATCTATGTCGTTATAATTGACCACTTTTTAGACGCTCCAAAATGTTGGCGCTTCATTTTATCCACACTCACTTTTGACTATATAGAGGTCTTCCATGTCAAATCACAACTCTTTAACTGCGAATCCAGCGCCACTTGGCTTATGCGGTTTCGCTTTAACCACTTGGTTATTAAGCCTGATCAACAACGGCACTTTCGGTGGCGAAAATGTTGGCCTAGTATTAGCTATGGGCTTTGCTTTCGGCGGTGCAGCACAAATGATCGCAGGAATGTTTGAGTTCTCAAAAGGTAATACTTTTGGTTTTACCGCATTTACTAGCTACGGTGCATTCTGGATTTCATTTGCCTTATTTAAAGTATTCTTTGCTGAAGGTGTATCTGCGGTATTCGTCGGCTGGTATTTAGTAGCTTGGGGAACTTTCACTCTGATGATGTTTTTAGGTACATTAGCAAAAGCGCGAGCATTACAAGCGATCTTCTTGAGTTTAACCATCACTTTCTATTTGTTAGCAGCTGGCGATTTTACAGGTAACCATTCTATTACCCATATCGGTGGTAACTTCGGTTTATTAACGGCATTATTAGCTTTCTATTTAGCTGCTGCTGATATTACCAATGACAGCTTTGGTCGTGAAGTATTACCAATCGGGAATCCGAAATAATTGATTTGCTGCATTACACATATCTTTATACAAGCGGTCTAATTTGTAAATTTTTTGCAAAATTAGGCCGCTTGTTTATTCCATAAAGTTATAACAAAATGTCTTTTGTTCTTTACTTGACTAAAAAATCTAGGTACGCTTCGGATAATTTTTCCCCTTGTAATTGGAGATCTTATGAAATTAACAAAATTAACCGCTGTTGCTACAGGTTTAATCGCAGCCTTCGCATTGAGTGCTTGCGATGATAAAAACGCAGAAAACAAACCCACCGCAAAAGCAGAAAAAACCTTTGTGAACTGCGTAAGCCGTTCACCACAACATTTTAGCCCTGCGCTGGCTATGGATGGTATTTCTTATAATGCCAGTTCACAACAAGTATATAACCGTTTAGTGGAATTTAAACGTGGTTCAACTGAAATTGAGCCTGCGTTGGCGACATCTTGGGAAGTGTCGGAAGATGGTTTAACTTATACCTTCAAACTACGCCAAGGCGTAAAATTCCATTCAAATAAAGAATTTACTCCAACACGTGATTTCAATGCAGACGATGTGGTGTTCTCGTTCAATCGCCAATTAGACCCGAATCATCCATATCACAATGTATCAAAGGCAACTTATCCGTACTTTAAAGCGATGAAATTCCCTACGCTTTTGAAATCAGTGGAAAAAGTAGACGATCAAACCGTAAAAATTACGCTAAATAAGCGTGATGCCACTTTCCTTTCCAGTTTAGGGATGGATTTCACGTCAATCTATTCAGCGGAATATGCCGATGCCATGTTAAAAGCAGGCAAGCCTGAAACCATTGATACTACACCAATTGGCACGGGACCATTTGCGTTTACTGGTTATGTGTTAGACCAAGCCAGCCGTTATGTGGCAAACAAAGATTATTGGAAAGGTAAAGCCGATTTCGACCGCTTGATCTTTGAAATTGTGCCAGATGCGACCACGCGTTATGCGAAATTACAAGCAGGTCAGTGTGATTTGATCGATTTCCCGAATGCGACCGACATCGAAAAAATGAAAACCGATCCGAAAGTGCAACTGCTTTCGCAACCTGGGTTAAATATCGCTTATGTGGCGTTTAATGTGGAAAAAGCCCCATTTGATAACGTGAAAGTACGCCAAGCGTTGAATCTTGCTGTTGATAAAAAAACGATCATCGATGTGGTATATCAAGGCGCAGGTGTGGCAGCGAAAAACCCATTGCCTCCAACCATTTGGGGCTATAACGACAGTTTACCTGAATCAGAGTACAGTGTTGAAAAAGCGAAGCAGTTATTAGCCGAAGCAGGTTATCCAAACGGTTTTGAAACCGAATTATGGGTACAACCTGTGGTGCGTGCTTCTAACCCAAATCCACGTCGTATGTCGGAAATTATCCAAGCAGACTGGGAAAAAATTGGCGTAAAAGCCAAACTGGTAACTTATGAATGGGGTGATTACCTTAAACGTGCTAAAGCAGGTGAATTAACGGCTGGTACATTCGGTTGGTCGGGCGATAATGGTGACCCTGATAACTTTATTTCACCATTGTTTGGCACATCAAACGTGGGTAACAGTAACTATGCACGTTTTAGTAGCCCTAAGTTAGATGCAATGCTTGAAAAAGGCTTAAGCCTCACCGATAAAGCGGAACGTGCGAAGATCTACGAACAGGCTCAAGTTTTATTACGTGAACAAGCACCCTGGATCAATGTGGCTCACTCCATTAACTTTGCGCCAGTCAGCAAACGTGTACAAGACTACAAACAAAGTCCGTTTGGTTATACTTACTTATATGGTACGAAGTTAGCGGACTAATTAACATTTAACAGAAAAGGAACTCATTTGAGTTCCTTTTTGCATATCTAGAAAGTCGTTTACAACAGATAAAAACAAAACGGGAACCAAAGTTCCCGTCTCTTATATCTAGTTCAAGTAAAAGCTACTTGTTGATTACTTTACGACCACGGTAGTAGCCATCAGCAGTAACATGGTGGCGTAAGTGAGTTTCGCCAGTTGTTTTATCTACTGATACTGCAGCAGTGGTTAAAGCATCGTGCGAACGACGCATATCACGACGTGAACGAGATTTTTTATTTTGTTGAACAGCCATTGGCTATACTCCTAAGTTAGTTCTTTTTTAAATTAGCTAATACAGCGAACGGGTTCGGTTTTTTCGCCAGTTCTTCAGGCAATTCGCCAAAAACCTGTTCCTCTGTGGACACTTCACAGTGTGTAGCAGAATGCATCGGGACAAGAGGCAATTCGATGATAAACTCATCTTGAACCATCTCAAGTAAATTTATTTCGCCAAATTCATTAGTTTCGATTGGTTCATAAATTTCAGGTAAATCGTCCGCACGATTTAAATTCGACACCGGGCTGAAGCAAAATTCAGTTTCCAATGTTTGCTTAAATGGGTTATTGCAACGCTGACATTCCAGTTCCACATCAATTTTTGCCGTGCCTTTAATCACAGTGAGTTTCTGCGGATCCACATACAACGAGAGCTTAACCTCTGCATCGCCTAACACATTACCAATAAACTCACCCAAACGGTTAAAAAGGTCTGCTTGAAAGTAGCCTTCATAATCCATTCGACGCTGTGCATCTTTATAAGGGTCGATTGTTAGAGGTAGTTTTGTTTTTTGCATAGGGTCAATATATTACAGATAGAACGCCAAAGAGTCAAAAGGAAATTTGCAAAATTCCGCAAAGAAGTGACCGCTTGCTGAACTAAGATTTGATGTATGCTAAATTTTAATGAATTTTTTGCCATTTACCTAGCCAAAAAGCATTAAAACTGGTACTTTAAACTCTCTAAGAATAATTCCTATTTTGCAACATCAATAATACGAGATAAAAAATGTTATTTGCCATTATTGCGATTATTGCCTATTCGGGCGCATTGCTTTGGGTTATTCCCACGTTAGTGAATTTAGAAGAGCAAGCTAGCAATGCAAAACCGAATGTGAAAGCCGTAGTGAGCTTTGGCTTACTCGCATTAGTTTCGCATTTTATCAGCCTTTCTAATGAATTTTTTATACAAGAAGGGCAAAATTTTACTCTTGCGAACGTTAATTCGCTAATGAGTTTTTTGCTAAGTGCGTTCGCCACTTTTGCTTTGCCGAAATGGCGCACTATCTGGTTTCCAATGATGGTGGTGTACTTGTATGGCATTTGTAGCGTAGCGGTTTCTCTCATTGCTACAGGCACCTTCACTAAAAATATTGCTGAAAATCCAGGGCTGATTTTTCATTTGGGGATTGCGTTATTTTCTTATGCACTCTTTTTCCTTGCGCTAATTTATGCCTTCCAACTCAAATGGTTAGATAAAAAATTACGCAGTAAAAAACTTGTTTTATGCCAAATTTTACCCCCCTTGATGACTGTTGAGCGTCACTTTTTTACCCTAACCCTTGCTGGGCAAGCGATGCTTACTATCACTCTAATTAGTGGAATGATTTATCTACATAACTTTTTTGCACCTGAACAAGTGCATAAAGCGATTTTCTCTTTTGTGGCTTGGATTGTGTATAATATCCAGCTTCTAGGGCAATGGAAATTTCGCTGGCGTGGAAATAAAGTGCTTATTTATTCCATTTTGGGTATGATATTGCTCACTATTGGCTATTTTGGCAGCCATTTCATTTAGTAAAGCCAAAAAGTAAGCGATCAGATTTCCGCAAAAATTTGCAAATTATATTTAAAATTTGACCGCTTGTGTGTTCATTAATAATAGGAAATTTATTTTGGATAGTATCCCCCTGAGTAGTTTGTTTATCTCTTTAGCTATTCTACTTTTTCTTTCTGCATTCTTTTCAGGCTCGGAAACGGGGCTGATGTCACTAAACCGCTATAAAATGAAGCACCTTGCCGAACAGGGGCATAAAGGCGCAAAGCTGGCGAAAAAGCTCCTTGAAAAAACCGATGTTCTACTAAGCCTTATCCTCATCTGCAACAACCTTGTAAACATCGTCGCTTCAGCAATTGCCACGGTGATTGGTATGCGTTTAGCTGGTGACGCGGGCGTAGCGGCAGCAACAGGGATTTTGACCTTTGTGATGTTGGTTTTTTCCGAAATTCTGCCGAAAACCATTGCTGCCATTTACCCTGAAAATGTAGGTTTTTTCGTCAGTTATATTCTCACTCCGATGAAAAAACTTTTTTTACCATTCGTGTTTTTGATGAACATTATTATCAGCGGTTTGATGAAATTGCTCCGTATCCGTAAAGATGAAAGTCAAGGATTGAGTGCGGAAGAGCTACGCAGTGTTGTACTTGAAGCAGGTAAATTTATTCCAACCGAGCACCAAGATATGTTGATTTCTATCCTTGATATGGAAAAAGTGGCGGTGGACGATATTATGGTACCCCGTCATGATATTGGTGGTATTGATATTGACGATGATTGGAAAGCAATTATGCGCCAACTCACAGGAGCTGCACATGCTCGTGTGGTGATTTACAAAGGCAATATGGACAAAAATGTGCTGGGGATGTTGCGTGTACGTGAGGCTTTTCGCTTGATGCTCGAAAAAAATGAATTTACTAAAGAGATGTTAGTACGCGCAGTGGATGAAGTCTACTTCATCCCGGAAGGTACGCCACTTACAACCCAGTTAATGAACTTCAAAATCAACAAAGAGCGGATTGGTTTGGTGGTGGATGAATATGGCGACATCAAAGGCTTAGTCACACTGGAAGATATTTTAGAAGAAATTGTGGGGGAATTTACGACTTCAACTGCGCCAAGTTTAGAGCAAGAGGTAAAACCACAATCAGATGGCACGGTGATTATTGAAGGTTCTGCTAACCTACGTGATTTGAATAAATTATTTGGTTGGAATTTGCCTGTGGAAGAAGCTCGCACATTTAATGGGTTGATTCTCGAGCATTTGGAAAAAATTCCTGACGAGGATGTACAATTTGACTTCTACAATATGAAAGTGACTATTTTGGAAGTATCAGACAATATGGTGAAGCAAGCAAAAGTGGAACCGCTTGAAGCTCCAAAAGAAACATAAACTTACAAGCGGTCGAATTTGCAAAAAATTTTGCAAATTCGACCGCTTGTACATTGACTAATAAGGGGGAACGGCTAAAATCTCTCTAATTTTTACAAATATAAAGGACAATTCCTGATGAACTTATACAACATCAAGCACCCAGAAGAACAAGTGAATTTTGCCCAAGGTGTACGCCAAGGGCTAGGGAAAGATCAAGGTTTGTTCTTTCCTGAGGTGTTACCCAAATTTGATGACATCGATGCTTTATTGGATTTACCATTGGTTGAGCGCAGTCAAAAGATCTTAGGCGCAATTATTGGCGACGAAATTCCAGCCGAAACTTTAAATGCAATGATCAAAAATGCCTTTACCTTCCCCGCACCTTTAGCGAAAGTAAACGACAACATTTACGCCTTAGAACTCTTCCACGGTCCAACCCTTGCTTTTAAAGACTTCGGTGGTCGTTTTATGGCACAAGCCCTAGCGGCAGTGCGTGGTGAGGGTAAAATCACCATTTTAACCGCAACCTCTGGCGACACGGGTGCAGCCGTAGCACACGCTTTCTATGGTTTAGAAAACATCAACGTGGTAATTCTTTACCCGAAAGGCAAAATCAGTCCATTGCAAGAAAAATTATTCTGCACCTTAGGTGGCAATATTCGTACAGTAGCGATTGAATCTGATTTCGACGCTTGCCAAGCGTTGGTGAAACAAGCTTTTGATGATGAAGAGTTACGCCAAGCAATTGGCTTAAACTCAGCAAACTCCATTAACATCAGCCGTTTATTGGCACAAATTTGCTATTACTTTGAAGCGGTGGCACAATTACCAAAAGAAAAACGTTCTGAAGTGGTAGTTTCGGTGCCAAGCGGTAACTTTGGTAACTTAACCGCTGGTTTAATTGCGAAAACATTGGGCTTGCCAATCAAACGTTTTATCGCTTCAACCAACGCTAACGATACGGTTCCTCGTTACTTGCGTTCAGGCAAATGGGAGCCAAATGCCACTGTTGCAACCCTTTCCAACGCTATGGATGTAAGCCGTCCGAACAACTGGCCCCGTGTTGAAGAATTGTTTAAACGTAACGGCTGGGATCTTTCTGATTTAGGTTCTGAAGCGTTAAACGATGCGGAGACCGAAGTAGCATTAAAAGCGCAGTATGCGGAAGGTTACCTCTGCGAACCGCACGGAGCGATTGCTTACCAAGTGTTGAAAAACCAGTTGCAAACAGGCGAAACAGGCATTTTCCTCTGCACCGCACACCCAGCGAAGTTCAAAGAATCGGTAGAGCGTATTTTAGACATCGAATTACCATTACCCGATGCGTTAGATAAGCACAATCGTATGGAATTGTTGTCGGATACAATGTCAGCTGATTTCGTAAAATTACGTGAATATTTATTAATTGGTAATTAATTTATTAAATAAAATAAACGTATTTTTCAGAAAGTAGCATACAAATGAGAAAATCTCGTATAAAATAAGCAAGTATTTACATTTAGAAATGGAGCGTATTATGAGCTTTTTAAGTAAAATTTTTGGTTCTAAACAAAAAGAAGCAAAAGAAATTCAAATTTTCTCACCACTTTCAGGTGAAATCGTAAACATTGAAGATGTGCCAGATGTGGTTTTCTCTGAGAAAATTGTAGGTGATGGCGTAGCAATCCGTCCAAGTGGTGACACCATCGTTTCGCCAGTCAATGGGACTATCGGTAAAATTTTTGAAACTAACCACGCCTTCTCAATTGAGTCTGAAGATGGGGTTGAATTATTTGTGCACTTCGGTATTGATACTGTTGAATTAAAAGGCGAAGGTTTTACACGTATCGCTGAAGAAGGTCAAACCGTAAAAGCAGGCGATCCGATCATCAAATTTGATTTAGCCTTATTGGAAGGTAAAGCCAAATCAGTATTAACACCAGTGGTGATTTCAAATATGGATGAAATTAGCAACCTCGTGAAAAAATCTGGTGCTGTGGTACAAGGTGAAAGTGTCGTTCTTACTTTAACTAAGTAATTGCAAATTTTTTTGAAAAAAAGCCCGCTTGTCAGTGGGTTTTTTTATACCTCTTAATTAGTATTTTGATCTATTGCAAAGTTTTACTCCATTTTGCGGAGTAAAATCTGCTCAAATTATTTTTATCTTTACTTTTTTATTTTTTAGGAGCTTCTATGCTTTATTTTGAATTTTTATTGTTATTAGCATTTTTATATGCGGGAAGCCGTTACGGCGGTATCGGCTTAGGGGTGGTTTCTGGTATTGGTTTATTTGTGGAAGTTTTCTTCCTTGGTATGCCACTTTCAAAAGCACCGATTGATGTAATGCTCGTGATTCTTGCCGTGGTAACTTGTGCCTCTGTATTAGAAGCCGCTGGCGGTTTGAAATTTATGTTGCAGATCGCAGAACGTATCTTACGTAGCAATCCAAAACGTATTACGCTTTTAGGTCCGCTCGTCACTTACGTTATGACCTTAATGCTCGGTACAGGCCATTCGGTTTACTCTATTATGCCAATCATTGGTGATATTGCGTTAAAAAACAAAATTCGTCCAGAACGCCCAATGGCAGCTGCTTCAGTGGCTTCACAATTAGGAATCACAGGTAGCCCACTTTCCGCAGCGATAGCCTATTACTTAACTGAAATTACTAAATTACCAGGTTTTGAAGGCGTAACACTCCTTAACATCGTGGCAGTAACAATGACTGCAACCTTCTGTGGTGTGTTAGCCCTTTCTTTATATAGCTTGCGTCGTGGTAAAGAATTAGAACAAGATCCAGAATACCAACGTCGTATGCAAGATCCTGTGCTTCGCAAACAAATTGAAGAAACCAGCTCAACTTCATTAGACGAAGAATTACCAGCAAGTGCGAAAAACTCGGTGTACTTGTTCTTAGCAGCGATTGCCACCATCGTAGTGATTGCAATGATTCCATCACTAAAACCTGTGATGGCAGATACAGGAAAAACCGCAGGTATGGATAAAATCATTCAAATCGTAATGTTAACCTTTGGTGGTCTAATCTTAGTTCTCACCAAAACTGATGTGAAAAAAGTGCCAAACGGCGTGGTATTTAAATCAGGTATGGTGGCAACCATTGCGATTTTCGGTATTGCGTGGATGAGTGATACTTACTTCAGCTATGCAATGCCTTCATTTAAAGCTGGCGTGACAGAAATGATTAAAGCGCAACCTTGGACATTTGCCTTCGCCTTATTTGCGGTGTCTGTGGTGGTAAACAGCCAAGCGGTAACAGCGAAAATGTTATTACCAGTTGGTATCGCTATCGGCTTACCAGCCCCGTTATTAGTCGGTTTAATGCCAGCGACTTACGCTTACTTCTTTATCCCGAACTATCCGTCAGATATCGCAACGGTGAACTTTGACGTCACAGGGACAACCAAAATTGGTAAATACTATTTCAACCACAGCTTTATGGCACCAGGTTTAGTTGGAGTAGTGGTAGCCTGTTTAGTAGGCATTACATTGGCTGAATTCTTAATCGGCTAAGTGTACAAGCGGTAGAATTTGTAAAAAAATTTGCCAACTCTACCGCTTTGCTTGACTATTTAGTTATAGCGAAAAAATGAGCAATCAGTTAGAATAGCTGCCAAATTGATTAAAGCGTAGGGGTTACCCTACGTTTTTGTTTTTATTATTTTTTGAAGAAAACAATGGCTAAATTACATATCACCACTTGGGGTTGCCAAATGAACGAGTACGACTCAGCGAAAATGGCAGACCTCTTAAAATCAACTCACGACTTAGAGCTGACCGATAAACCTGAAGAGGCAGATGTGTTGCTTCTAAATACCTGCTCAATCCGCGAAAAGGCACAGGAAAAAGTGTTCTCGCAGCTCGGTCGTTGGAAAAACTGGAAAAAAGAGAAACCGAATTTGATTATCGGCGTAGGCGGTTGCGTGGCTTCACAAGAAGGTGAACACATTCGCGAACGGGCGCCTTATGTGGATATTGTCTTCGGACCACAAACCTTACACCGTTTGCCGGAGATGATTGAGCAAATCCGTGGCGGTAGCCGTTCGGTGATCGATATTTCGTTCCCAGAAATCGAAAAATTCGACCGCTTGCCAGAACCTCGTGCTGAAGGTCCAACGGCATTTGTTTCTATTATGGAAGGCTGTAATAAATATTGCTCGTTCTGCGTTGTGCCTTACACCCGTGGCGAAGAAGTATCTCGCCCAGTGGATGACGTATTGTTTGAAATCGCCCAACTGGCGGAACAAGGTGTACGTGAAGTGAATTTATTGGGGCAAAACGTTAATGCTTACCGTGGAGAAACTTTCGACGGCGGCATTTGTTCATTTGCCGAATTGCTGCGTTTAGTGGCGGCGATCGACGGTATTGATCGGGTACGTTACACTACCAGCCACCCGATTGAGTTTACGGACGACATTATCGAAGTTTACCGTGACACTCCTGAATTGGTTAGCTTCTTACACTTGCCTATTCAAAGCGGTTCAGACCGAGTGCTGACAATGATGAAACGCAACCACACCATATTGGAATATAAAGCGATTATTCGTAAATTGCGCGAAGTACGCCCAAATATCCAAATCAGTTCGGACTTTATTGTCGGCTTCCCAAGCGAGACCGCAGAGGATTTCGAGCAAACGATGAAGGTGATCGAACAAGTAAACTTTGATATGAGCTTCAGCTTCATTTATTCGGCTCGTCCTGGCACACCAGCGGCAGATTTACCCGATGACACACCAGAAGAAGAGAAAAAAGCTCGTTTGGAGCGTTTGCAACAACGGATTAACCATCAAGCAATGCAGTTCAGTCGCGCAATGTTAGGCACCGAACAACGTATTTTGGTGGAAGGTCCATCGAAGAAAGACATTATGGAACTCACAGGTAGAACCGAAAACAATCGTATTGTGAATTTCAAAGGCACGCCTGATATGATCGGCAAATTTGTTGATGTAAAAATCACCGACGTGTACACCAACTCGCTACGTGGCGAAGTGGTTCGCACCGAAGATGAAATGGGCTTGCGCGTCGTCGAATCGGCTGCCAGCGTAATTGCTCGCACCCGCAAAGAAGACGAATTAGGTGTGGGCAAATTTGTGGTGAATTTGTAAAATTTAGCGAAAAATAAACCGCTTGTAAGTGAGTTACAAGCGGTTTTTCATTACTTATTCGACCCTTCAGGATGCAACCCAATTCCTTGATGACGTTCTTTGAGTTTTTCAATCACATCTTGCCACGCTAGATTTTCGTTGTGGAGCAACACGGTTAAGTGATAAACCAAATCTGCCGCTTCGTTAACTAATTCTTCGCGATCTTTCGCCATCGCAGCCAGTGCGGTTTCAACCCCTTCTTCACCCACTTTCTGGGCAATTTTCTTCGTGCCTTTGGCATAAAGTTTTGCCGTGTAAGAACTTTCGGGATCGGCATTTTTACGCTCGGCAAGGGTGCGTTCTAATTTGCTAAACCACGTCCAATCGCCTTCGGATTGGGTTTCAAACTGATGAAAACAACTTTCCGCCCCCGTATGACAGGTTTCGCCAATCGGATCGGCTAAAATCAGCAAGGTGTCGTTATCGCAATCCAAGCTCATATCCACCACATTGAGAAAATGCCCCGACGTTTCCCCTTTTGTCCACAAACGTTGTTTGGTGCGAGAATAAAACGTGACGACTTTCTCTGCCAAAGTTTTGTTTAACGCCTCTTGGTTCATATAGCCTAACATTAATACTTCGCAGGTTTGGGCGTTTTGGACGATAACGGGGAGTAAATCGTCCACTTTTTGCCAATCTATATTCTTAATTTGCATATTCTCACTCTCTATATCTAGACAAAATTTCTTTAGATTGAGATTCTAATTCTGGAAATAATACTTTCTCACTAATTCCAAATTGCTGCAGCTCTGACTTAATTTTTGTTTTATTCAATATAAAAATCTTCTCTTGATTAATCCAAGAACTATCTACTTTAGATACATCTGATTTTTTCTCATTTATTCCAAAAAGTAAAAAGCATCCTTGTTGCCTAATAATTCTTGCATTATTTAATTTTGGTTTAACACATATTACTTTTTTTAGATCATTTGAATTTATTTTAGGCATAAAACCTGGTTTGTCTTTTTTAATGTCATGTATTAACTTCAATATATCATCACGATTATTAAATTCCTCAAGTTGTCTTGACATATTGAAATTAGAAACAAGCGATTTTTCATATTTTTCTACATCAAGTAGCATTTTTTTCTGTTCTTTTCTCCTTTCGTTTTGATTTGTTATAATATCTTCATTACGTTTCAATAATTCATGAGTTTGAATATATTTTAACACATCTTCTACAAGCCTATTATGTATAAAATCTTTATTTCTATTTCCAATGTCAAAATCATAATCACGGAAACTTAATGCAGATAAAATTGACACAGTATCACTATCATAGTATTTTATATACTCATTCGGTATATCTAATATCAACAACTCTCCTTCTGATTCACTTTCATTTCTAACACAAAAATATAAAGCCACTAATACATTCGTCGTCAAATCTAATAATCGTGTTGGATACCCATAATGTTGTAGCTTTACTAATGTCTCAAAAAGAGTCATTGAAGTATTAAAGTCATCAGGGCTACTTACAATAGCATCTCTAATAATAGAACTCTCATTACGAATTAGTCCCTTATTTCTATAAATACTAGGTTCTAGCTTATAAGTTTTATCTGAATGCCCTCTAAAAAATCTTGTATAACCTGATTTTGGCGGCCCAATTTCATCTAATACTTTTATTAAATTTTCAATACTATGTATTTCCATTTTTACTTCCTAATCTCTACACCTTCTTTCCCAAGATACTCTTTCAACTCCCCAATATTGATAATCTGCTTATGAAAAACACTCGCTGCCAGTGCACCGTCCACATTCGCTTCCACAAACGCATCGCGGAAATGCACCATTTCGCCGGCGCCGCCTGAGGCGATTAGCGGCACGTGGCAGACTTCACGCACGAGTTTGAGTTGGGTTAAATCATAGCCGTTGCGTACGCCGTCTTGGTTCATCATATTTAGCACGATTTCGCCTGCACCACGTTTTTGCACTTCTGCCACCCAATCAAGCAGCTGCCAGTTGGTCTGGCGAGTACGTTTTTCATCGCCGGTGTATTGATTGACCCAATACTTGCCCGTTTCTTTTTCGAACCAGCTATCAATCCCCACCACAATCGCTTGCACGCCAAAGCGATCCGCAAGGCGGGAAATCAGTTCAGGATCCGCAAGTGCGGGCGAATTTATGGAAATTTTATCGGCGCCAAAGGCAAAAATTTGCTCCGCATCCTCAATGGTTTTAATACCGCCCGCCACGCAAAACGGAATATCGATCACTTCCGCCACGCGTTGCACCCAGCTTTTATCCACCGTTCTTCCGTCTGAAGAAGCAGTAATATCGTAGAACACCAATTCGTCCGCCCCTTCTTCCGCATAGCGTTTGGCAAGCGGTACGATGTCGCCGATAATTTCGTGATTGCGGAATTGTACGCCTTTGACTACTTGTCCATCACGCACGTCTAAACAAGGGATTATCCGTTTTGCCAACATTCGATTGCCTCCGCTACATTAAATTTACCTTCCAACAGCGCACGTCCCACGATCACGCCAGCCACGCCTGTGCCTTTTAACGCTTTAATATCGTCCAACGAACCAATACCGCCCGATGATTGGAAATTGACATCAGGATATTTCGCACAAATTTCTTTGTATAAATCCACGTTTGACCCCGCCAACGTGCCGTCACGGGAAATATCCGTACATAAAACGTGCTGCAAGCCAACCGATTGGAAATCGTCAATCAATTCTTCCAGCGACACGCCGCTTGCCTCTTGCCAACCGCTAATCGCAATGATTTTTCGACCGCTTGCATCAATGTTCACGTCCAACGCTAACACGAATTTTTCTGCGCCGTATTTGTTAAACCAGCCCTTGACTATCTCACGTTCTTTGACCGCTGTGGAGCCAATCACCACACGGTTCGCTCCCACCGCCAATAAATCCGCTACATCTTGCTCGGTGCGAATACCTCCACCTACTTGGATTTTACATTTAGTCGCCGCAATAATTTCGCCGATAAGTGCGGTTTGTCTTTTGACAGGATCTTTTGCGCCAGTCAAATCCACCAAATGCAACTGCTCCGCCCCTTGTGCAAGGTAGTTGGCAAATTGCTCGATCGGATTATCACTATAAGTCGTCTGTTTGGCGTAATCGCCTTGGTGCAATCGCACCACCTGCCCATCAATCAAATCAAGGGCGGGAATAATAATGGATTTTTTCATTGTGTTTGTTTCCTATCCTATATGATCCTACCCCAAAGGGGTAGGCTTATGATTAACCTAGGGTAATTTATTACCCTAGGTACTGCTTATAAATTTCTATCAATAAAGTTAGCATCAACTTCTACACCAGCTTCAGCCAGTAGAAATTTTGCTTCGTCCATAAAACTCGTATGTTTATGGTGTTCTTTTTGATTTTTGATGTAGTTAATAATTTTTGCTTTATCTCTTTCGCAATAAGTTAATGCACAATAACCCACTGCCCATTCAGTAAAATCAGGAAATAATGATTTATTCTTTTCTAAAAACAAATGCGTTGTCTTTTTTAACTTCCGTACAAATTCCGAGACAGGAATAGTTTGATGAATTTCCACAAATAAATGAATATGATCGGGCATTCCATTCACTCGGTATAAAACGCTTTGATGATCTTGAACAAATTTCCAAATACAACGATAAAGCTCATTTTCATATTGTTCATTAATGGCGTGAACCCCATATTTTGTCCGAAAAACAATATGATAAAGTAAACGTGTATAACTCATTATATTCCTCAATTACCCCGAAGGGGTAAGCTTATACATAACCAAGGGTAACTTGTTACCCTTGGATTAACCGCCCCAACTGATTTCTCAACGTCCGCTTAAACGCCTCTGCCAACACTTCGCAAGCTAACGCTTTTTCTAACTCCGCACGCATTGTCTCTGTGGGCTTTTGTGCGGCAAGTTGGTTTAGGTGCATAATGTTCAAATCAGGATATGGGCGTTGCAAGCGGTGGATTTTGTCGCCTTTTTTGCAAACACCGGTTTGAACCACACGCACATACCAACCGGTTAAACCTTGCTCTCGCACGATTTTTTGTGTCTCCGCACATTCAGAGTTAAGCGACAATCGCTCGCAAGGTTTGCGTGGTTGCGAGACTTCTACAATCACATCGCCGATTTGATAACGGTCGCCCACACAAACGTTGGTTTCATCCAATTCGGAAACGATAAAATTCTCGCCGTAAATCGCCGTGTTTTTCCAATCGAAATCCTTGCCGATAAGTGCGGTCAATTTTTCAAAGGTTTTTTCCGCCATAAAAAACAACGCTTTATCTACACCGCCGTGATGGGCTTTCAAGCCCACATCATTGCCTTCCGCCCCTAATTCGTGGACGGTAATTTTATCCACAGGTTGCTTGCGAATGGCGCTTTCTAAAGTAGTTCCGTCCGCAAAAGTCATGTTTTCTACCAAACCGATTTTTAAGGCCAACACTTCCGCCATTAAATATTCTCCACAAAATTTTTCAACAACTGCGCCCCGTTTTTGCCCGAACGCTCAGGGTGGAACTGCACGCCATAAAAGTTTTTGCTCGCAATCGCCGCCGAGAAATCCACGCCATAGTTGCTGGTCGCAATAGTGTTCTCATTCGGTAGCACCGCATAACTATGTACAAAATAGAAATGGCTGTCTTGCTCAATGCCGGCAAACAACGGATGATCCGCCGCATAACGCACAGGGTTCCAGCCCATATGCGGCAACGGCAAGCCTGTATTCGGGATTAACTCCGTTTTGCCGTTCATCAAGTGCAAAGTTTCCACATTACCTTCGGTGGAAAATTCCGTCATCAGCTGCATCCCCAAACAGATCCCAAGCATCGGTTGAGTAGCGTTTTGGATGGTTTCAATCAGCTGACGATCCTGCAGATTTTTCATCGCAGCAATCGCCGTCCCCACGCCAGGTAACAGCAATTTGTCCGCCGATTTGATTTTCGCTAAATCACGGCTAATTTCCGCTTGAATACCCAAGCGATCGAATGCAAATTTTACAGAAGACAGGTTTGCACAGCCTGTGTCGATGATGACTAAATTCACTTTCCCTCCTTAAATAGCAAATAATGCAACTTTTTGCACTCCGTTCTCATCAAAATTATCATCAGCAAGCCAACGCAGCAAACGCTGTTTCTTAAATTCCCATTCACTATCGAGCATTGAATACCAATTTGTATCCCGACTTCGCCCTTTGTAAACCTGAGCTCTGCGGAATGTACCTTCGAAACTAAATCCAAGTCGCAACGCAGCCTGATTTGATGGACGATTTAAACTGTCACATTTCCATTCATAGCGGCGATATTGCAAAGTCTCAAAAACATAACTTGCCAACAAAAAATGAGCTTCAGTACCTATTTTACTCCGCTGCATTTTAGGCGAAAACACGACCCAACCCACTTCAATTGCTCGATTATTCAGATCAATTCGCATCAATGAAAAAGTACCAACTGCTTGCTCTGTGGCTTTATCAATAATTGCAAAATAATAAGGATCATTACTTTGTTCAAGCTGTTCCAAATAGTGTATTAATGCCGCTTCTTGCGAAAAAGGCTCAAGTGGTATATACGTCCAATTTTCTAAAGACGATGAATATACTTCAAACAGATCTTTTCCGTGTTTTTGAGCGGATAATTTTTCTAAGCGGCAAAAACGCCCATTCAAACAAATTGCCTCAGGCTTTTCACCTTTTTGAAAGTCTGGCAAAGCATCCCCAATCGGTTGGTTAAATTCGTTGTATCTCATTTTTTCTCCATACTGTAACGTTTTACTAAAACTTTGCAAAATTCAACCGCACTTTAATCTCGCCTTTGCGCAAAATAACTCGCTCTTTGCTCTTCCACTTTCTGCTCAAAGCTCTCAATTTCTTTCTGCATTTCGTCCAATAACATTTTTTCTGTTGGCAAATAAAGCTGATATTGGCTGGCGAAAATTTGTTTTTGATTTTCAGGCAGGCTGAATTTGACTACCGCATCATTTTTATCAGCACAGAGCAAAATACCGATAGTCGGGTTTTCGTGGGGCAGTTTTTCCACACGGTCAAAATAATTCACATACATCTGCAGCTGACCCAAATCTTGGTGCGTGAGTTTGTGGGTTTTAATTTCAATCACCACAAAACATTGCAACAAGCGGTTGTAAAACACCAAATCGGCAAAAAACTCATCGCCGTCCAAATGCAGGCGTTTTTGACGTGCCACAAAAGAAAAGCCGTTGCCTAATTCCAACAGAAAATCTTGCAAGTGGGTAATGATCGCTTGCTCCAAATCCTTTTCGTAATAAGCACTTTCACGGCGTAAACCTAAAAATTCCAACACCATCGGATCTTTAATAATCTGTCTCGGATCGGTCGGCACTGCCTCATTTCTCGCCACCGCAAGCACACTGGCTTTATCGTTGCTTAGCAATAAACGCTCGTACAAATTGCTGTAAATCTGCCGTTCCAACTGACGAGAACTCCAGCTATTTTTCACGCTTTCTGCGATATAAAATTCACGTTTATCCGCATCATCAAGGCGTAATAACATACGATATTGCGTCCAGTTTAATTGTGAACGCAGTGCGTTCACAATTGGAAAGGTGCGATAAAACTGGCGATACCAATTTAATTGGCGCAAAGAAAACGCACTGCCAAATTCAGGCACAAGTTGTTGAGCAAGCTCTTTGATCAAATAAGCGCCATAATCCGCTCGATCTTGCCCTTGCTGTTCTTCTTCAAAAATCCGCTTGCCGATATGCCAATACATCAGCACCCGCTGGAAATCCACCGCGCGAATGGCCGTTTCGCGGGATTGAAGGATGATTTGTTTGATGTCGGTGGTGAGTTGCATTTTTTATTCCTATTATTTTAATGAAAATTTTATAGAAAATAGGTTTTTATAGGCTGTTTTGATAATTACTAGGTTAACCATAATATTATTTATCAATTAATAATATTAGATAAATTATCTAAAAAAAGGTTGAACTATAGCAATAATATCTGCAAGAAAAGAAGCTATAGTAGGAATTCTTTCAGCCATGATTTTTAAATCATCAATATCTTTATTTTCTTGATTGTCATTACTCAATAACTTACATTCTATATTTTCTATTATTTTAATCAGATCTAAAAAATCTTCTTTCTCTATATTATAACTATTATTGATAATTTCTAATTTCTTTGCTTTTATACTAGTGATAGCTTTCGTATTAATTGTTATTTGTTCAACATTGTCAATGCTAACATCATTTGTATTAATTACAATATTGTTCTCTCTACTTAATAAAATCTCAGCATAGTAAGGACCAAAATATTTATTTATTAAAATGGAGATTGTATCTCCATTATGTCTAAATATTAAATAAGTATAATTTATTACTTTATAATGCATCTCATCAATATAAATATCTGCACCATGTCTTCCACAAGTCAATGAAAGAGCTTCATGTATTTTATCTTTTTCTGATTTTAGATATTTATATGTAATTTTAAAATTTACGCCTTCGGGTTGAAAATCGATCTGGTGTTTATTTAAATATTCAAATGCTTCATCTATATTCATGATAATTTCCTTCTGTTAATCTCTGATGACATAAACATGGAGATGCTTGAACCAAGCATTACTCTACGAGCGCTCTAATTTACCGATAATTTTCCGCACCTTGGGGCGAATGTAATTCGCCCCTACAACATTACAATACACCCTTACTACTCGGCAATTCATTCCCTTCAATGCGAATGGCTTGTCGTAAAGTTCTGCCGAATACTTTAAACAGGCTTTCGATTTTGTGGTGGTCGTTGGAGCCGCAAGCTTTGATGTGCAAGGTGGCGAGCATCGTGAAAGCGATGGATTGGAAGAAATGTTCCGTCAATTCGGTGCTGAAATCGCCCACTTTTTCACGTTTGAAATCTGCTTTGAATTTGATAAAGGGTCTGCCGGATAAATCCATTGCGCATTGTGCTTGGCATTCGTCCATTGGCAACACGAAACCAAAACGGGCGATGCCACGTTTGTCGCCGATAGCTTGTTTTAACGCAGTGCCGAGGGCTAGGGCGGTGTCTTCGACCGTGTGGTGTTCGTCAATCCATAGGTCGCCTTTGCACGAGATGTTCATACGGAAACCACCGTGGGTGGCGATTTGGTCGAGCATATGGTCGAAAAAGCCTACGCCGGTTTTGATGTCGTTCACGCCGGTTTCGTCCAGCCATACTTGCACTTTAATGTCCGTCTCTTTGGTTTTGCGCACCACTTCCGCATAACGTGGTTGGCGGTCGCCAATGCTGGTCACAGGTTCGCCGAGTAATTTTTCCGCAATCAAATCCCAATTTAATTTTTCAGGGTGATATTGCAACGCCCGAATACCAAGATTTTCCGCTAACTGAACGTCCGTAGCACGATCACCGATAACAAAACTGGTGGCAGGGTCGAACAGTTCACGGTCGATATATTTTTGTAATAGTTTGGTTTTCGGTTTGCGACAATCGCAGTTGTCTTCAGGCTTGTGTGGGCAAATTAACACGTCATCAAACTCAATGCCTTGCGAGCGGAATAGCTCCATCATTGCATTGTGCGGTTTGTCGAAGGTCTCTTGCGGAAATGAGCTGGTGCCTAAGCCGTCCTGATTGCTGACCATCACAAAACGGTATTTGTGTTTGAGCTTAAGTAAAGCTGGGATCACATTCGGCTCAAATTTGAGTTTTTCTAAACTGTCGATTTGAAAATCGGTTTTTGGTTCGTCAATTAAGGTGCCGTCACGGTCGATGAATAAAATAGATTGTTGTGTCATTTTTTTGCTCTCCTGTTCTTGCCACATACTGACGTATGTGGTTACGCATAGTGGCGATGCGCTGCATC
>JBHACP010000055.1:0-34683 GCA_041854605.1 Actinobacillus sp. | reverse complement strand
GGCGCAAATTACAGGGCATAAGGCTGGGCAAGTGTTCCACAAAATTGTCAATGCACACATTTATGAAGATCAACTGGAACAGATGCGTGAAGTGCAATTAAAACGTGAACCGTTAAAAGCCCCAACACTTTGGATCAACCCTGAAATTAAATCGCTCAAAGATTTAGAAACTTGGGTCACCCTTGATGATTTCAAAGTTGAAGGCTACGAATATCATCCAGCGATTCAATATCCATTCTCGGTATAACTTATCAGAATTTGTATGGAAATCTTAGACTTACTCCAATATCGCCGCTCCAATAAACAATTCGGCGATTTAGCTCCCAATAAAGTGCAGCTAGAACATATTTTCAAAGCAGCACTTAGAGCCCCTGATCACGGTAAAATGAAACCTTATCATTTTATCGTGATCGAAAAAGCGCAAATGCCGAAACTGCAAGCCTTGCTGGAATCTGCAGCAATTGAGTTTGCCATGGATGAGAAAAATGCGGCTAAAGCACAAAAACTCACCCACCAAGCTCCAATGATTATTGGCGTGGTGGCAAAAATTGATCACGAATCAAAGAAAGTCCCTGCTTGGGAGCAAATTGTCACGGCAGGCTGTGCCACTTACGCAATGCAGTTAGCTGCCAATGCACAAGGTTTTGAAACCGTTTGGATCAGCAAAAAATGGGTGGAAGGTTCGGCATTGCGTATCGCCTTTGGTTGTGAAGCAGGCGATAAAGTAGTTGGCTTGTTGCTAATTGGTTCGCCCAAAGATCCTGAATGCGGTGTAGCAAAAGCTCCGAGCCCTGAAAATATTGATGGCTTTGTTAGCTATTTATAAGTAAGTATAAATATGAAAACGATCTTAATTACAGGTTGCTCTTCGGGCATTGGCTATGCTACGGCACAACATTTAAAAGCGAACGGTTGGCGAGTGGTTGCTAGCTGTCGCAAGGCGGAAGATGTCGAGCGTTTAAAATCTGAAGGTTTTGAATGCTTACAACTTGATGTCACCGATTCCAAGCAAATCCAGCAATCCTTTGATTATATTAAGACAAGCGGTCAATTAGACGCCGTTTTTTGCAATGCAGGTTACGGACAACCAGGTTGTGTGGAAGATATTCCCCGAATGGCTTTGCGAGAGATTTTTGAAACCAATGTTTTCGGCGCGTGGGAAGTGATGAATCACGCCCTTAAAATTTTCCGCAAACAAAATAGCGGTCGAATTTTACTCAATAGCAGTATTTTAGGTTTTGCCGCAATGAGCTATCGTGGGGCTTACAATGCTACTAAATTTGCGTTGGAAGGTTTGGCAGATACGCTACGAGTGGAATTGTATGGCTCAAATATATTTATCAGCCTAATTGAACCTGGTCCGATTCAAAGCCGCTTTCGCCCTAATTCGGTTGAAAAATTACATCAATATATCGATCTAGAACATTCATTTTTAAAAGAAGTCAATGAACGTCAATACAAGCGTTTAACTACCAATGGTAATGCCAATCCTTTTACTTTGCCAGCCTCGGCAGTAGCGGACACAGTTTTAAAAGCATTGCAATCAGATAAACCGAAAGCTCGCTATCCCGTCACTTTTCCAACTAAGTTATTTTGGTGGTTACGACGTTTCTTGCCAACGGTTTGGTTTGATGCAATGAACCGAAAATTCGGCGGTTAGTATGACAAGCGGTCAAATTTCTCTAAATTTTTGCAAATTTTGCGGTAAATTTCACCGCTTGTTAAAGAGGCATTGTGGTAAGTTCGATAGAAATAAATTATTTTTTGAATATCTTATCAATTTTCTTGTCTATGTTTCTATTAAAATCATCATATGCTCTATAAAATCGCACCTGATTGTCTAACTCTATATTACAAAAACTATTAAGGTAGCCTTATGCGTTACAAACTGCTGTTTTTATTTTTACTTACTGTATTAAGTGGGCAAAGTTTAGCCAAGTGGAAAAAAATCAATGATATCGATTACACTTGGGGACCATTCAAAATCTATAACATCACACTTTTTACTGAAACAGGCGAATACACTGAAAATATTCGCCCATTGATGTTGAGTCTAAAATATGACAAACCCGTTGATGGTCGAGACTTTGCTATTTCGATTGCCAGATCTTGGGCTAACTTAAGTATAAAAGTAGAAGATCAAGATAATGTGATTGATCGCTTACGTAAAGCTATCCCAGACTTAAAGCCTAACGATACGCTTCACTATATTGCACTAGAAGATAAAGGTTATTTTGTGGTGAATGATCAAGTAATTCCTGAGGAATTTAGCAAAGCAACTAGCGAAGCTATTTTGGCTATTTGGCTTGATTCTAAAAGTGAATTAGGGCAAAAATTAGTTGTGAAGAAAAATCCTGAAATACAAGATATTTATGTAGCTGAAGATGATTTGCCACAAGAGGAAAATGATTTTCCACTTCAAGCTAAACCAGAAAAAAATGACAACCACAAAGAATTAACAGACACACCTGCCAGCACAGAGTTGCAAGTAGATGTAGAGTCTGTTAAAAAGACCAATATTAAACCAAAAATTCAGCCTGCAGTTCCACGTATCAATCAAATTACGGTTGATGAACCGAAAAAAGAAGCTGAACCAGCGCTAAAAGAGGAAGAAGCTAAACCAGCTGAAGAACAACCTGCGCAACCTCAAGAGGAGCAATTAAGAAAAGAGGATCCCGAAAATCCTGAAAAAGAAATCCGCCCAATTGAAGATGCTAAACCTGAAAGTAATATTGCTCCAATTTAAAGTTATAAAAAAGGGGGGATGTAACTCCCCCCTTTTTTAATATTTTACCGTATGCCCATAACTTTCAATGATCCCTTTAATACGCTCTAAATCTTCTTTCGGTGGCGGGAGAACACCTTCAAGCTCATATTTGTAACCCATCGTTTCCCATTTGTGTGCACCTAAACGGTGATAAGGCAGTAATTCCACCTTTTCGATATTTTCCATTCCTTGAATGAATTTACCTAAGCGATGAGCCGAATCATCGTCATTAGTGTAACCCGGTACAACGACATAACGAATCCACGTGCGCTTATTGAGTTTTTGGAGATAACGAGCAAAATCTAATGTGCGTTTATTGGATACCCCAATTAAATCTTGATGAATCTCATCATTGAGCTGTTTTAAATCTAACAGCACTAAGTCCGTCACTTCCAACATTTCATCCACCACGGGCGTGTAATTGCGGACAAAACCATTAGTATCTAAGCAAGTATTGATCCCTTCCGATTTGCAAGCTCTGAACCAATCACGCACAAACTCCATCTGAAGCACAGCTTCTCCCCCCGAGGCTGTCACACCACCACCCGTTGCTCGCATAAAATGCTTATAGGTGCTGACCTCCTTCATCAAGTCTTCCACCGAAATTTCTTTGCCAGCGTGCAGATCCCAAGTGTCTCGGTTATGGCAATACTTACAACGCATCAAGCAACCTTGCAAAAAAAGAATAAAACGGATCCCAGGTCCATCAACCGTACCGCAAGATTCATAAGAATGATAACGAGCCACTACAGACATTTTTGCTTCTCCGCATATATCAATTTTAAACTATAAAAATTATACAATAGATTCCGCTGAAAACAGAATGATTTAACTTTTATTTCCTTATTCACACATAATTAACCCCTTTTATATTAAATTAACGATTTCCTTACAAAACCACCCATTCTTTGTGCAAAAAGCCATAACTCTTCTTATTTAGATCAAATTAGTGCCATTTTTTACGAACTAAATCACATTTTCACAAGACAAAAAGACAATTTCGCATTACTATATACGAAGTTTTTTACTTTTATCATTCATCTCAATTAAGAGGATATTAACAATGGCTAAAATCGTTAAAGTAATTGGTCGTGAAATCATCGATTCACGTGGTAACCCAACTGTTGAAGCAGAAGTTCACTTAGAAGGTGGCTTTGTAGGCTTAGCAGCAGCTCCATCTGGTGCATCAACAGGTTCACGTGAAGCATTAGAATTACGTGATGGCGACAAATCACGCTTCTTAGGTAAAGGTGTATTAAAAGCAGTTTCAGCAGTAAACAACGAAATTGCAAACGCACTTGTTGGTAAAGAAGGTACTGCACAAGCTGAGATCGACCAAATCATGATCGATTTAGACGGTACAGACAACAAATCTAAATTCGGTGCAAACGCAATCTTAGCAGTTTCATTAGCAACAGCTAAAGCAGCAGCAGCATCTAAAGGCTTACCTCTTTACGCTTACATCGCAGAATTAAACGGTACTCCAGGCGTATATTCTATGCCATTACCAATGATGAACATCATCAACGGTGGTGAACACGCAGACAACAACGTTGATATCCAAGAATTTATGATTCAACCAGTTGGTGCTTCAACCTTAAAAGAGGCGCTACGTATCGGTGCTGAAGTATTCCACAACCTTGCTAAAGTATTAAAAGGTAAAGGCTTAAATACTGCAGTGGGTGATGAAGGTGGTTTCGCACCTAACTTAGCTTCTAACGCAGACGCTTTAGCGTGTATCAAAGAGGCAGTTGAAAAAGCAGGTTATGTGTTAGGTAAAGACGTAACTTTAGCGATGGACTGTGCTTCTTCTGAGTTCTACAACAAAGAAAACGGTTTATACGAAATGAAAGGTGAAGGTAAATCATTCACTTCTCAAGAGTTCACACACTACTTAGAAGGTTTATGCAACGAATACCCAATTAAATCTATCGAAGATGGTCAAGATGAGTCTGACTGGGAAGGTTTCGCATACCAAACTAAAGTATTAGGTGGCAAAATCCAATTAGTAGGTGATGACTTATTCGTCACTAATACCAAAATCTTAAAAGAAGGTATCGAAAAAGGTATCGCCAACTCAATCTTAATCAAATTCAACCAAATCGGTTCATTAACTGAAACTTTAGCCGCAATCAAAATGGCTAAAGATGCTGGTTACACCGCAGTTATTTCACACCGTTCTGGCGAAACTGAAGATGCAACCATCGCAGATTTAGCGGTAGGTACAGCGGCAGGTCAAATCAAAACAGGTTCTATGAGCCGTTCAGACCGTGTGGCAAAATACAATCAATTGATTCGTATTGAAGAAGCATTAGCAGCAGCTGGCACACCAGCACCTTTCAACGGTTTAAAAGAAGTTAAAGGTCAAGCCTAATTGCTAATTTAGCAACATAAATTAACCGCACTTGTTACGCAAGTGCGGTTTTTTGTTACACAATACTTCTCCACTAAATTATCTCTTTGATATAGAGACTCGCCTCCCCCATCACTGGCAATTCAGCGCCCTGCCACTTTCTGAATAATTGAACTTGCATCAAATTCAGCGTATCCAAACCCGCTGTCATTTCGGGGGTATATTGCAGGGCTATGCGAGCCAGCTGTGTTAAACCCAAACTACTTTCAAGGCTAGAGCTAATCACGACTTTTAGCCCTTGTCCGTGTACCTGTTCAATCAACTTGATACATTTAGGTAAAGCACCCACGAGTGTTGGTTTGATGACAATGGCGACTAAATTTCCTTCTTTTTGCACCTTAAAATTCGGTTCTCGCACCGTCTCATCCCACGCAATCGCAATGCCCGTTTGTTTGGCAAATTCAAGGGAAAGCTCGGGAGTTAGGCAAGGCTCTTCGATGAATTGAACACGCAAGCGGTTAGATTTTGCAATTTTTTTACCAAATTCGACCGCTTGTTCTAAAGAAAAACTGCGGTTTGCGTCTAAGCGTAAGGTTAAATTGGGGAATTGCGTTAAAAGTTGATTGGCCAGTTCGCCCTCTTTTTCAGGTGCAAAGCCGATTTTAACTTTCCCCAGTGGATGTTGCTGTTGCGCGACTTTTTCGGCAAATTTCGGCAAATCACCATCGCACAAAATCGCCGATTGGAAATTACCTTCCCAGCCTAATTCATCGTTCAATTCGGCTAAGGCACAGCTAATACCAAAGGCAACCGATGGCGCAAGTTCGTCCAAATTTATTGTGGGACGAGCGATCCAATTTTTCGCCTGCTGTTCTGCAAGCGCTAGACTTTCTTGGCTAAAACTTGGCAACGGCGCAATTTCGCCTAGGCCGATTTTACCCTGTTGGTCAAGTTGAATAATTAAGCCACAACGTTCGGTTAGCGGTTGTTTACGCAACACCACGCCCGTTTGACAAGGAATCGCGTAGCGATAGAGTTTGGCAGTTAGCATAGTTTCTTGGAATGGTGAAATTTTTGCAGATTCTACCGCAAAAAAAGAGCGAACTCATCGTTCGCTCTTGAAAATCTATCTGATTATTTTATTTTTTAGTTGATTTTTCTACAACAGGTTCGGCTGGTTGTTCGCTCTCTACTGAGGCTGGGATAGCTGAGGCTTGCGGAGGAATTCCCCAACGGAATCCGTCCGCTTTCATACAAGATTGAATCAATGTATCTTCTTTCATTGCTTCAACTTTGTTCATTCCAACATTGTAAACACATTGAGCATAAACTGATTCGGTTTGCTGTTTGCTTACCCCATCCTTATACCAGCGAGGTTGTTGTGTAGGGTGAACAACACAGCCAGCTAAAAATGTAGTAGTTGTGAATATAGATAGTGAAAGTATAAAAAATTTAATTTTTTTCATAAAGTCCTCATGATTTTTCAAAATGGTTAGAATTGATTAATTATTTTGAAAGTATGTGCCAATCTTAATTATTGTTTTTTACCACCAAATGAAACATTTAAGTCACTATTATTGCTGAATTGTACCAATCCTGCTGCTTCTGTTGCCCCATTTCCAAATAATGCACCTCTATATGTGCCACCGCTATTACCTAATACACTAGCTTGACCAGCAAAATGCGCCCCAGAAAGGCTACCTTTGTGTAGAGTAATATCACGTCTGAACTCATCACCATTCCAGGTAGAAAATGAAATATCGCCCGCCACGGTTTTATTGCCGAAATCGACATTTAAGGTAGTTACCCCACCTTTTTCCAAAGCTGAATCATAACCACTGACCCAAGTCGCATCACCTTTGTAAGTTACTGTTCCTGAAGTCGGAATATTTGTGGCTTCAATACCTTGGTAAGCAACAATTTTTTTTGAATAATCATCACTGCGCCATACGCCATAGAATGAATTATTATTTGTTACACCAAGTAAAGTGCCGTCAGTTGTTTTCATATTGACTTTTCCTTCAGGAAGCAAATCAAGGCTAATTTCTTTACCATCTGGGGTTTCTGTGAATAATTTCAATGTTTGGGCTGATGTGTCTTTTGTTGTCCTAGCCTCTTCTTTGACTTTTGAAGCATTAAAACTGGTATTTAAATCTTTCAAACCATCATCTCTATCTAGATAATCTTTACCTGTAAACATAGCTTTACCAGCAACTTCATCTGCATTTGGTCCGTAAAATTTGCCTTCGTATTTACCAGTTCTAGAAATAACAAAAGGGAAATTACCTTCAGCAACAGCAACACCATTGAAGCCATTATTCACAATATCGGTTTCTTCCAATGAAATATTACGGCGCGGGTAATTCATATCCAATTCGCCCGAAATTTTCTTGGTGGCAAAATTTGCGATCAGTGTTGATTCGCCTAAATTGCCAATATCTCCACTGACATTGTCATAACGTGTTGCCACACCTTTATAAACAAACTTACCTGTTTTGGGGATATTTTCTAAAGCTGTTTCATCACCGAAATAGAAAATATTACGTTGTGGATCTTTAACAATCACATTGTAAGCAGAATTGAAAGCCTCTGCTAATACATAACCTTTTAAGCCTCCTAAACTTTTAATACTTTTCGCAATTTTATGTTTAATACCATCAACGACAATTTCAGATAATTCGTCATCAGTTGGCTCCATCCAAGCACCGCTGAAAGAATAGTTATTGTTGTAACCTGTAACTTTTCCATAGCCAACATCGACATCTTTTACTTCACCTTTTTCAAAGGATTTTTGTTCGATAAAAATGTTTGATTCAGGTAATTGGGTAGACGGAGAATTTACTGAAGCAGGTGCAGAACCGCCACCACCGCCGCCTCCGCAAGCAGCTAAACCAAGAACGAGGGCTAAAACTAACGTTAGTTTGAAAGGTTGCATAGAATTTTCCTTATGTAAGTTAATTAAGGTTAAGTAAAAAATTGGGTAAAAATAAGTAAAAAATCGTCTGTTGTGTTTTTTGCAAAATATACAACTTAGTTGAAATAAACACAAGCGTAAAAATCTAAAAAATATCACTCATTGAGTAAAAAATTTGACGAGAAGCAAAAAATGAGTAGATTTGTGGCAGCGGAAGTGGATTTAGCCATCGGAAAACGCATACTACAACGCCGAAAAGAAGTGGGGATAACGGCAGAGAAACTGGCGGAACAAATAGGGGTATCACAACAACAATTTTCTCGCTATGAACGTGGCGCAACCAAAATCAACGTGGCACATTTAGTGAATATTGCGGTGATTTTGGATACGCCGATTAGCTGGTTTTTCGCCGATAGCAAAGCGGAAAACTTGACTTTTTCTACGGCAGAGCATTTCGTGCCGATTCGTCACGATGCGTTAAAACAACGTTTGGATTTTCACTGGACAAAATTGAATAACGAGCAAAAACGCAATTTAGTCAATTTCTTGGATTCGATAAATAAATAGCCCTTTTTTCTAAATTTTAGTATTCTTAGCGTAATTTTTTTCAACCGAGAAACTCTTTTGAGCAAACGCAGACTAACCCAAAATCAGCAACGTCGTATCCAATCGAATCATCATAAACGCATTTCCAAAAAAGAATTTGAGTGGAATGATGAAATGCTAGGCGAGGTACAAACGGGCGTGATTGTGACCCGCCACGCTAAGCATGCGGATGTGGAAACCGAATCAGGCGACATTTATCGTTGCAATCTTCGTCGCACTTTGAAAAATGTGGTGGTGGGCGATCAGGTGTCTTGGCGGTTGGGAAATGAACAATTGCAAGGTATTAGCGGGGTGATTGAGGCGGTTTTTCCGCGCAAAAATGAGCTAAGCCGTCCCGATTATTATGATGGCATTAAAGTAATGGCAGCGAATATTGACCAAATTATTATTGTCTCTGCGGTGTTGCCAACTTTATCGCTTAACATTATTGATCGCTATTTAGTAATTTGTGAAACGGCGAAAATTCCGGCCTTGATTGTATTAAACAAAGTGGATTTGCTCTCTGAAGAAGAACGGCAAGCGGCTAAAAAACAGTTAGAAATTTATCAAAAGATTGGTTATGAAACGCTAATGCTGTCTGCCGATACGGGGGAAAATATAGATGCGCTGCACGCTTATCTTGCTAAAGGCACGTCGATTTTCGTGGGACAATCGGGCGTAGGCAAATCTAGCCTGATTAACCAACTCTTGCCAGAAGCGCAAGTCTTAACCGGAGTGGTGAGCGATGTATCGGGTTTAGGACAACATACGACGACAGCTTCCCATTTATATCATTTGCCGATGGGCGGCAATTTGATTGATTCTCCAGGGATTCGTGAGTTCGGTTTGTGGCATTTGGAGCCCGAACAAATTACTGCGGGCTATCGTGAATTTCAAACGGTACTCGGTACTTGTAAGTTTCGTGATTGTAAACACGGTTCTGATCCTGATTGTGCCTTACGACAAGCGGTCGAAAATGGTGAAATTTCTGCAATTCGTTTTGAAAATTATCATCGCCTGATCGAAAGCCGTAATGAAAGTAAAAGCCAACGGCATTTTAGAACGGAGGATCGCTGATGTCTGAATTTGTTTACCCCAATGCTAAGCTGATTGCGGGCGTGGACGAAGTGGGTCGAGGTCCCCTTGTTGGAGCGGTCGTGACGGCGGCGGTGATTTTAGATCCTAATAAGCCGATTGCAGGACTGGCGGATTCAAAAAAATTGAGCGAGAAAAAACGTTTAGCACTTGCTGAAGAAATTAAAGCTAAAGCCTTGTGTTGGTCGCTTGGGCGAGCAGAACCCGAAGAAATTGATGAACTCAATATTCTGCACGCCACAATGCTGGCAATGCAACGAGCTGTAGCGGGGCTTGCCATTCAGCCAGATTTTGTCTTGGTGGACGGCAATCGAGTGCCAACTCTCCCAATGCCTGCCCAAGCGGTGATAAAAGGCGATAGCCTTGTACAAGAAATTAGTGCCGCCTCAATCCTTGCTAAAGTGGCTCGAGATCAGGAAATGGCAGAACTGGATAAGCAATATCCTGAATATAGCTTCGCCAAGCACAAAGGCTATCCAACCAAGCTGCATTTTGAAAAATTAGCCGAACTCGGCGCAACCCCGCAACATCGTAAAAGTTTTGCACCAGTAGCGAGAGCCTTAGGATTAGAGTAGGAAGAAAAATGACAGAACAGGCGCAAATTACACGTTTAAAACAGCGATTAGAAAACTACCAAAAAGCGATAGGTTATTTGCAAGAAGATGTTGCTTTTTCAAAAAAAAAATCAAGCTGATACAGTCAAACGAGCCGTTATTAAAGATTTTGAAATGGCGCACGAGTTAGCGTGGAAACTTATGCAAGATATTTTGCGTTATGAGGGCGAAAGTGAAATTTTAGGTTCTCGCAGCGCCACTCGCTTAGCTTTTAGTCGAGGTTTGATTGAAGATGGACGTATTTGGTTGGAAATGGTGGATAGCCGTAATCGTTCCGTTCATACTTATGATCACGAAATTTTACAACACGAGTTTCAACTAATTATTGAACAATATTTGCCATTATTTGTGCAATTTAGTCAAAAAGTGGAAAAATTATGTCAGACTTTGGATTCACAGAACAGGATAAGCACGAGTTAATCGCTATTCTGCAGAAACACCCAGAAGTAGAGCAAGCGGTGATTTTTGGCTCTCGTGCAATGGGACATTATCGTCCAAATTCTGACGTGGATATGACCCTAAAGGGGCAGAATTTAACCTCTAAAATCGCTTCCCAAATTGGGAGTGAAATTGAAAGCAGTAACATACCTTACTTATTTGATTTATCTATTTATCATCAATTGAATAACAAAAATTTTATTCAACATATTGAGAGTGAAGGCAAAATTTTTTATCAAAAGCCAGATTAAATGAGGAGTTTAAAATGACCGAAAAAACTTACCAAGAAACCATTTTTAGTAAAATTATTCGCAAAGAAATTCCTGCGGATATTGTGTATCAAGATGAGTTAGTGACTGCTTTTCGTGATATTAGTCCGCAGGCGAAAACCCATATTTTGATTATTCCCAATAAATTTATTCCAACCGTAAACCACGTAACAGCGGAAGATGAGCAAACGCTCGGGCGTTTGTTTGTGGTGGCAGCGAAAATAGCTAAAAAAGAGGGAATTGCGGAAGATGGTTATCGATTGATTATGAACTGTAATACGCACGGTGGGCAGGAAGTGTTTCATATTCATATGCACTTACTGGGTGGCGAACCGTTAGGAAAAATGGTGAACAAATGATGCAAGCGGTTAAAAATTTCAGTTTTTTTGCAACTTTTTCACTTTTTTTGACCGCTTGTGGTAGCAATCCGCAAAGCTATATTGTGGCAAAAGATAAGCCAATCGTGAACATTGAAGCAGCAATCAATCAAAAAGTACAAGTGGAAGCAAAAAGTGACAAGTTGAACTTGACAAATATAGCTAATGAGCAAGTTAATGTGGTTTATAAGTTTTTTTGGTATGACCAAAACGGTGTATCGCAATTGGTGGCGGAGAATCAAGCAAGTGCTGGCTGGCAAGATATTCTGCTTAATCCACAAGAGCGTCGAAGCATTGTGTTGAATAAACCAACAAGTGAAGCTGTCAATTATCGAGTCTATATTCGTGGATCTCGTTAAGTTTAAGGGGATATTTTGAAAGGACTGATTGTTCGTTTAGTTGCTGCATTCGCATTGTTATTGTGGGCTTGGGATATGGTTTTTCCGTGGCAAAAACTGATGCGAGCGGAAGAAAACCACTATACGCAAATTCAGCAAAGTAAGGTATTACGGGTGGGAATGATTAACCACCCACTTTCGTATTTTATCAATGCAGGCGGTTCTGCAGGGATTGAATATGAACTTTCTAAAGCCTTTGCGGATTATTTAGGGGTGACCTTAGATGTAACGACATTTGAACATAGTGAGCAACTATTTGCCGCCCTAAAAAATAATAAAATTGATATGGTGGCTGCTGGGTTGTTACATCACGTGGATCAACCCGACGGTTTTCAAATAGGGGCAAGTTATTATTCGGCTTCGTGGCAAGTTGCCTATAAGAAAGGCAACAACCGTCCTTATAAAATCAAAGACTTAAAAGAGCCACTTTGGATTACCTCTGGTTCGCCTGTATTGCCTATTTTACAACGCTTGAAAGAAAGTTATCCGAATTTGAATTGGCAAACGACGGATAAATACACGCAAGAGGAATTATTACTACAAGTTGCTGAAGGTAAAATTCCTTACACCGTGGCGGTATCTGTGGATATTTCAGCCGCTCAACACATTAGCCCCAATTTATCGGTAGGTTTTGATTTAACCGATGAAATGCCAGTGGTTTGGTATTTGCCAAATAGTTCGTATAGTGAATTACAAGCAAGCGTACTGGATTTTATGAATGATGCCAATGAAACGGGGCTGATTTCTAGGGTTGAAGAACGTTACTTTAACTATTTAAATCGTTTTAATTATGTTGATAGTAAAAGTTACTTAGATGCAATTAAAAATGTGTTACCGAAATATCGTCCGTTATTTGAAAAACATGCAGGAGATTTAGACTGGAAGATGGTGGCGGCAGTGGCGTATCAAGAATCACATTGGGATCCTAATGCGACTTCGCCAACAGGCGTACGTGGAATGATGATGCTCACTCGTGATACCGCAGAACGCATGAAAGTGGCAGATCGAACTAACGCAGCGCAAAGTATTCGGGGCGGAGCAGAATATTTGCGAATGTTGATCAGTCAAGTACCCGAAACCGTACCAGAAAATGACCGCATTTGGTATGCGCTAACCGCTTATAATATGGGCTTAGGACATATGTTAGATGTACGTCGTCTGACTAAACGCTTGGGCGGTGATCCTGATAATTGGTTGGATGTGAAGAAAAATCTCCCGCTGCTTGCCGAAAAACGGTATTACCCAAGTTTAAAATATGGTTATGCACGTGGCTATGAAGCCTTCAGTTATGTAGAAAATATTCAAAAATACTATAACAGTATTGTGAATCATCAGCGTGTAGAAGAGCAAAAGATCGATAAACTTTAGAAAAGAATAAATAAAAAGGAGTATTAAATGAAACGCAAGGTAAAATTAAAGCAAAAGCGTAGTTTGATGGGCAATAAAAATCGTCGTTCGCAACATATTTGGAAACGTAAACGCTTAATTAAAGAACGCCGAGAAGTTGCTTTTGTTTTATTAAATCGGTAATTAAAACGCCTCTCTAATGAAAGGCGTTTTTTGTATTACCACCAAGTAGTCCAGAAAAAATAAGATAACCCACCGATGATAGCAACCGTGAATAAATTGAGGACTAGACCAACTTTAACCATTTCTGACTGTTTAATATAGCCTGTGGCAAATACAATCGCATTTGGCGGGGTAGCAATTGGTAACATAAAGGCACAGCTCGCTCCACAAGCGATAATGGCAGCCAATGAAATTGGTGGTAAACCTAATGAATTTGCTACGGAGATAAAGATTGGCATCATCAGTGCCGCACTTGCTGTGTTAGAGGTAAATTCAGTTAAGAACACAATAAAGGCAGCGAGTACGCAAGTCATCACCAACCAATGTTGTGAGCCGATGTAACTTACAATTAAGTCAGCGAGTAACTTACTTGCGCCAGTATCTTTTAACACGATACCAAGTACTAAACCACCACCAAATAACATCAACACGCCCCATTCCACACGATCTTGAATCTCTGACCAAGTGGCGGTATTGAAAATACAAAGTGCCACAACTGCAATCATCGCAATGACCGCATCAAAACTTTTAATCGAAGCACTTAGACCTAAGGCATTTCTGATGATGGGTTCAATAATAGAACCTGCGGTTAGGCAAATGGCAGTCAGCACGAAAATAATTAACGTGGCAATGCGTTTGCCTGTAAGTGGAATTTCTTCAACTTTTGCTTCAAATGGCACATTGAAATTAGGACGCAATACCAGCAATAATGAAATCGTCATAGCAATCATCAATAAGATAGTAACAGGCATACCATAAGGCAGCCATTCAGAAAATGATATTTTGAGCTGCGACGCTAAAATAGCATTAGGTGCAGAGCCAACTAGCGTACCAATACCGCCAATACTTGAACTAAAAGCTACACCGAGCAAGACAAAAGCATATAAACGGCGGTTTTCGGCATAATTTACTTTGTGTAAAATGCCTAATGTTAAAGGGAGCATCATTGCTGCGATAGCGGTATTATTGATAAAAAGCGAAAGAATGGCGGTAACCGCAAACAAATAAATAATTGTTCGCTTTAAACTTCCTTTAGCTAAACGTATAACGTGACTGGCGATCCATAAATCCAACTTTTGTAGATTTAATACCGCTGCAATGACAAATCCACCAAAGAACATAAAAATGATTGGCGTAGAAAAGGGGGCAAAGGCTTTTTGAGTGTCTAGCACATTTAAGCCAATGGCAAAAACAGGCACCATCAAGGAAGTTACGGTAATATTAAAGGCTTCGGTTAGCCATAAAATACCGATAAAAATAAGTAAAGCTAAGCCTTTATTTTCAGCTGGGGTAAATGGCAGCCATTTAAGTAAAGCAAAAAAGAGCAAGATGTCGAGAGCGAGAATGACCAAGCCTCTCTTAGGGTTTTTTGTTGTGCTTGACATAAAATTACCTCTATTTTGATGTGTGTTTTATTCATTCTTCATACCGAAGTGCTCTTCTTATACTATGCTTTGCATAATAATACAACTAAAATGCATAAAAATTCTTATGCCATAGCAATAGCGTTCCACCCAAAGGCAATTTTTTGCCGTAACAAGCGGTTGAATTTTTCCTAAAGTTTACAAAATCATCAAGTTACGATTGGAAATAGATAAATTCCTATAATAATTTGATCTATGTTAGTGAAATCTACTCAAAAAGTGCTATACTCACTAAGTCTATATTTTTAAATTTTAATTAAAAAGAGGAACTCACTATGTCAGTAATTAAAATGGCAGACCTTGATCTTGCAGGTAAACGTGTATTTATTCGTGCGGATTTAAATGTACCTGTTAAGGATGGTAAAGTTACTTCAGACGCTCGTATTCGTGCGACTATTCCTACATTAAAATTAGCGCTTCAAAAAGGGGCTAAAGTAATGGTAACTTCTCATTTAGGTCGTCCAACTGAAGGCGTATTTGAAGAAGCAAACTCACTTCAACCTGTGGTTGATTACTTAAATGCTTCAGATATTGGTGTGCCAGTACGTTTAGTACGTGACTATTTAGATGGTGTGGACGTGAAAACAGGCGAAATTGTTGTGCTTGAAAACGTGCGTATCAACAAAGGTGAGAAGAAAAACGAAGAAGAATTATCTAAAAAATATGCCGCATTATGTGATGTATTTGTTATGGATGCTTTCGGTACAGCGCACCGTGCGCAAGCCTCAACTCACGGTGTAGCGCAATTCGCACCAGTAGCTTGTGCAGGTCCATTATTAGCGGCAGAATTGGATGCTTTAAGTAAAGCATTAAAAGAACCGCAACGCCCAATGTTAGCCATCGTAGGTGGTTCAAAAGTTTCTACCAAATTAACTGTATTAGATTCGCTTTCAAAAATTGCTGACCAGCTAATTGTTGGTGGTGGTATTGCAAATACGTTCATTGCTGCTGAAGGTAAAAACGTAGGTAAATCTTTATACGAAGCCGATTTAATTCCAGAAGCACAGCGTTTAGCGAAAGCGACACAAATCCCTGTACCAGTAGATGTACGTGTTGGTACAGAGTTCTCTGAAAATGCACCAGCAACACACAAATCAGTTGATGAAGTTCAAGCTGATGAATCAATCTTTGATATTGGTGATAAATCAGCGGAAGAATTAGCTAAAATTATCAAATCAGCAAAAACCATTCTTTGGAATGGTCCAGTTGGCGTGTTTGAGTTCCCTAATTTCCGCAAAGGTACCGAAGTGGTTTCAAATGCGATCGCTGAGGCAACCGCAAACGGCGCATTCTCAATCGCTGGTGGTGGTGACACCCTAGCCGCAATCGATTTATTCGGCATTGCAGATAAAATTTCTTACATCTCAACAGGTGGTGGCGCATTCTTGGAATTTGTAGAAGGCAAAGTATTACCAGCAGTTGAAATCTTAGAGAAACGTGCAAACGGTTAATTTCATCTCACTCCCCCTCTTTGATAAGGAGGAGGCTGGGCGGAAATTTACAAGCGGTCAAATTTAGTGATTTTTTTGCAAATTTATCGCCCCTTCAGCCCTTCAGGCAGCTCTCCATAAATGGAGGGAGTGAATTTATCCAATTTTTAACATTATAGGAACAACAAAATGTCATTATTAAATATTGTTAAACCAGGCGTGATAACAGGCGACGACGTACAAAAAGTTTTCGCTTATGCTAAAGAACACAACTTCGCTATCCCAGCAGTAAACTGCGTGGGTTCAGACTCGGTAAATGCCGTATTAGAAACTGCAGCGCGTGTGAAATCGCCAGTAATCGTGCAGTTCTCAAACGGTGGCGCACAATTCTATGCGGGTAAAGGTATCAAACCAACTTCAGGCGCACGTCCTGACGTTCTAGGTGCAATCGCAGGTGCAAAACACGTGCACGCGCTTGCCGTGGAATACGGTGTACCAGTAATTCTTCACACTGACCACGCAGCGAAAAACTTACTTCCTTGGATCGATGGCTTACTTGAAGCTGGCGAAAAACACTTCGCCGAAACAGGTCGCCCATTGTTCTCTTCACATATGATCGACCTTTCTGAAGAGCCAATTGAAGAAAATATGGAAATTTGCCGTAAATACTTAGCACGTATGGACAAACTAGGTATGACCCTTGAAATCGAAATCGGTGTAACAGGTGGTGAAGAAGATGGCGTGGACAACTCAGATGTTGATGAGTCTAAACTATATACCCAACCATCAGAAGTTTTATACGTTTACGACCAATTAAGCCCAATCAGCAAACGTTTCACTATCGCTGCGGCATTCGGTAACGTACACGGCGTATATAAACCTGGTAACGTGAAATTAAAACCATCAATCTTAGGTGCTTCACAAGAGTTCGTTTCAAAAGAGCGTAATTTACCAGCGAAATCATTAGACTTCGTATTCCACGGCGGTTCAGGTTCATCACGTGAAGAAATCCGTGAAGCAATCAGCTACGGTGCGATCAAAATGAACATTGACACCGATACCCAATGGGCAGCTTGGGACGGTATTCTTCAATTCTACAAAGCGAATGAAGCCTACTTACAAGGTCAGTTAGGTAACCCAACTGGTCCTGATGCGCCAAACAAAAAATACTACGATCCACGTGTTTGGTTACGTAAAATGGAAGAGTCTATGTCTAAACGCTTAGAACAATCTTTCGAAGACTTAAATTGCGTGAATGTATTATAATTGGTAAACTTTTCGCAAAATGAGACCGCTTGCAAAAGCGGTCTTTTTTATACTCCCCTTCTATATAGAGGGATTGGGGGATTTTATGGCATTACTAGAAATTTTGCATCTAACCAAACGTTTTACTAACCGCATTAACTTGTTTCGTAAACAAGATTTCTATGCGGTCAAGGATGTTTCTTTTTCGCTTGAAAAGGGTGAAACCATTGCAATTATCGGCGAAAATGGCGCAGGTAAGTCTACGTTAGCCAATATGATCATCGGCTTAAAAGAACCAACATCGGGCAATATCATCTTCAAAGGACAAGAATTGTATTTTGGTGATTATAAATTTCGAGCAAGACATATCCGAATGGTGTTCCAAGACCCCAATGATGCTTTCGATCCCAACCATAACATTGGGCAAATTTTAGATGCGCCACTGCGCCTAGCAACAAATCTTTCAGAAGAAGAACGAAACGAACGCATTTTTCACACCCTGCGCTTAGTGGGAATGTACAAAGATCATACTTTAATTCCGATTCGGGATGCCTCTAATAGCCAAAAACAACGAGTGGCATTTGCTCGCGCGCTGATTCTTGAACCTGAAGTATTGATTATTGATGATACCTCAAACTCATTAGATTTTTCAGTGAAAACGCAAATAGTGAATTTGATGCTCAATTTACAACAGCGCTTAGGTTTAGCGTTTATTTACGTTGGACAGCACTTGGGCTTGATCAAACATATGGCAGATAAACTGCTAGTTATGCACGAAGGGGAAATGATCGAATATGGCAATACAAAAGAGGTATTGTTAAATCCACAACATCCGCTTACCGAGCGTTTAGTAGAAAGCTACTTTGGCAAGAAATTGACCGCAGAATCTTGGGCGGAGGAAGAGCTTTACTAATGCTGGTGCGCATATCTGCTCCAAGTGCACGCCCTAAGCCAAGTTCAACCCGACCAGAGGCGTTCAATGCCAATCACTTCGGTGTGTTTTGCAAGTTTTAAATGAGATTCGACCACTTGTGTGGAGTATTTCACGCACAGGTGCAAGATTTAGAATAGACAATTTCATTGTTATTCCTTTTTTATTTTATGGATTTCCCTTATATTGAGCTTTATCCGACTAATTTAAAAGGCTATACTAACGGCTTTACAAATTTAGACAATAATGATGAAAAAAAAAAGATTTCTGGCGAGGGGTAAAAGAAGCCACACCGATAATGTTTGGTTTCATTCCTTTTGCGTTAGTGCTAGGAGCGCAAGGCGCACAGAAAGGGATGAAATTTTACGAACTTGGTGCATTAACGGGGCTAAATTTTGCAGGCGGTTCTGAATTTACCGCCATTAGTTTGTGGACGAATCCGACCAATATCGCATTGATTGTAGCGATGTCAGTGCTGGTCAATTGCCGTCACCTGATTATGGGTGCCGCACTTTCGCTGTATATGCAGCAAATCCCTCGCCTAAAAGCGTTAGGAATGCTGTTTTTTATGTGTGATGAAGTGTGGGCGATGTCGTTGGCGGAAGCACAGAAAAGCAAGCAGAAGCAAGTCAATGTGGCATATTATATGGGGACGTCGATTAGCTTGCATTTGATGTGGTTGATTTTTACCACGCTGGGAGCTTACCTCGGTCCAATTCTAGGCGATATTGAGCATTATGGTTTTGATATGGCGTTCGTGGCTATTTTTATGGTAATGCTCAAAGGAATGTGAAAAAGTGTTAAATTAGCGCGCCCGTGGTTTGTAAGTCTTCTTGTGGCGGGAGCAACTTTCCATTTGGTAGAAGGGGCTTGGTATGTACCTGCTGGGGCGTTATCAGGAATTTTGTCCGCTTATTTTGGGAGTAAAAACGAGGGAGAGAAATAATGGATTGGCATATTTTTCTCACCATTTTCTTAATGGCATTTTCCACTTATCTCACTCGCATTTTGGGTTTCTTAGTATTGCGTAATCGTAAATTAAGCCCCACTACGGAACGAGTGATGGAAGCCATCCCAGGATGCGTATTGATTTCGATTATTGCGCCAATAGTATTATCGGGCAATTTAGCCAATAGTTTGGCAGTGATTGTCACCTTCTTGGCGATGATGAAATTTTCACTGTTCCCAACCGTAATGATTTCAATTGTAACAACAGGCATCTTACGTCATCTCTTCTAATGCAAGCGGTTAATTTTGTAAATTTTTTTGCAAAATTAACCGCTTGTACGTTTGACTTATCTCAATAATCCGTGCAAATACTTCTTATCAACTATTTCCCCTTGGTAAGAGAAAGCGTAGAATTTGTATCCAATTGAGCTAGAGATAAGGTGAATAAAATGGATTTAAAAAATGTGATTGAACAACGCAAAACGATTAAAACATTTAATCCGAACGTAAAAATTGCACGGGCAGAATTGGAAGAAATGTTACAACTGGCGCAACTGGCGCCATCGAAAGCGAATTTACAGCCGTGGCGATTTGTGGTGGTGGACGAGCTAGAACAGAAAAACAAATTGCTTGGACACGTTGCCTTCAATGCACCACCTTGTGAAACAGCTTCAGCGGTGATACTGATTTTAGCCGATCTGCGTTATGAATTATTGTTGGAAGAGATTTTAGATCACGACATTCAGCACGGTACGCTAGCGCCACAATTTAAAGAAAATAAAATGAGCTTTTTAACAGGGGTACACAATGCGACTACTTCTGCGAATATTCGTGATCAGGTGCTGATTGATACCAGCCTTGCCGCTATGCAGTTGATGTTGATTGCTAAAGATAAAGGCTATGATACTCACGCCATCGGAATTTTTGACCGCAAAGCGGTGCTAGAGATTTTAGCGGTAGACAGCGAGCGCTATACGCCTGTGATGTTGCTTGCTATCGGCAAAGCGGCAACCGCCCCGATTCCTAGTGTGCGCTTACCGTTGGAATATACGGTATCGTGGAATGATGGCAAAGGGTTTAAAAAATAGAGAATATACAAAAGGAAAGCTAGCAAGCTTTTTTGTTTAAAGACTGAGTTCATCTAACCTGTTATGTTGAAATGAAAAACCTAAATCTTGCAATTTTTTCGGGACAATAGGTTGGTTATCCAATAACAAGCAAGCCCTTTCTCCCAAAATACATTTCAGCGCAAAAGCTGGCGTATTAAAAATAGCGGGACGATGACATTGTTTGGCGAGCCAATGGTTAAATTCAGCATTGGTTGCAGGCGCAGGGGCAGCCATATTGAATGCCCCCTGTGCCTTTGCATTTTCTAGCAAAAAAATGACCGCTTGTAGGTAATCTTCTAAGCTGAACCAAGCCCAATATTGCTTACCAGAGCCTAATTTTCCACCAAAACCCCATCGGTAAAGTGGCAGCATTGCTTTTAAAGCTCCACCTTTGGGATCTAATACCGTTCCTGTGCGAAGCAAACAAACGCGTGTTTTTTCAACGGCTTTTAGTGCCGCTTTTTCCCATTGTTGGCATAGTTTTGCTGTGAAATTGGTGCCACAAGCGGTCGATTCTGCATAAAAATTTGCAGATGGAGGCAAATCACCATAAAAACCAATGGCGGAGCCAGAGAGGAAAGTGTGTGGAGGGGTTGAGCTGCGATTAATGAGTTCGGCAAGTTGTGTCGTGAGATTGACACGACTTGCCGTGAGGATTTGTTTTTGTTGCACCGCCCAACGCTTAGCGAAAATCGGTTCACCTGCTAAATTGATCACGGCATCAAAGTCATTCAAATCCTGCAAATTTGCAAAATTTTGGATAAACTTCACCGCTTGTTGAGAGGGGCGGACTGTTCGGCTCAAAATTGTCAGTTGGTGGCCTTGCGCTTTGAGATTCTCAACCAAGGCGGAACCGATGAAGCCCGTGCCACCAGTCATTAAAATATTCATTAGAGTGAGGTTTCAAATAGTTCGTTAATCGTCACCATTAAATCTTGGATTTTAGTGTGCTGCGTTGGGGTGATGAAAATGGTGTCATCGCCAGCGATAGTCCCTAAAATGCCTTCCCCTTTGCCCATTGAATCTAATAGACGCGCAATGAGTTGAGCCGCACCAGGGCTGGTTTTTACGACAATGAGTAGATCATTATGATCAATATCGACGACTAGATTTCGCAATGGGCTTGAGGTAGTGGGAATGCCTAGTTCAGTAGGTAGCTGATAGACCATTTCCATTTTAGTATTGCGAGTTCGCACTGCGCCAAATTTAGACAGCATACGAGAAACTTTTGATTGATTGATATTTTCAAACCCCATTTCTTGTAATGCTTGGACAATTTCACTTTGTGAACCAAATTTTTCTTCTCTAAGCAATGCTTTAAACGCTTCTGATAATTTTTCCACGTTTTCTCCTTTTGGCTGAATAATAAATTTATATGCAAGATTTTTGCTTATTTATGCAAAAAAAGCAATCATTAGAAAAACTATTTATATTGATTTATTTTATTCTTATAAATAAATTTCATTAAAAGTTTAATTTTGGTACACTAGCGATAGTTTTATTTTTATAACCATTTATGATTAGGAGTGTTCTATGAAATTAACAGTATTGGGTGCAGCAGGTGGAATTGGGCAAACTCTTTCTCTCTTATTAAAATTACGTCTCCCAGTGGGAACTGAGTTAGCGTTATATGATATTTCACCCGTGACCCCTGGGGTAGCGGTAGATATTAGCCACGTTCCAACTACAGTAAGAGCAACGGGGTATTCAGGTGAAGATCCAAGTGAAGCATTGAAAGACGCGGATATGGTTTTAATTACGGCGGGGCTAGCACGTAAACCTGGAATGACCCGTGCGGATCTATTTAGTATTAACGCTGGTATTGTTAAAAATTTAATCGAAAAAATAGCTGATGTTTGTCCAACAGCCTGTATTGGTATTGTGACAAACCCAGTAAATACTTTGGTGCCAATTGCGGCGGAAGTATTACGTAAAAAAGGTGTATATGATAAACGCAAATTATTTGGTGTTAGCACCTTAGATGTAATGCGTGCGAAAACTTTTGTTTCAGAGCTAAAAGGTAAGAATGCCGAAACAACGAGAGTACCTGTTATCGGTGGACATTCAGGTCCAACGATTTTACCTTTATTATCTCAAGCGTTATCTGAAGGTCGTAAAATTGAGTTTACCCAAGAGGAAATTGAGCAGCTCACATACCGCATTCAAAATGCAGGTACAGAAGTAGTGGAAGCCAAAGCAGGTGGCGGTTCAGCAACCCTTTCAATGGCGGAATCAGGCGCACGTTTTGCTGTTGCAGTATTTAAAGCCCTATTAGGTGATGGTTGTGTACGCTACGCTTACGTACAAAGTAAAGAAGGCAGTGGATATCCAGAGTTCTTTGCTCATCAAGTTCGCTTCGGTTTATCTGGCGTGGAAGAAATTCTACCAGTGGGTGAGTTAAGCGAATATGAACAAAAACAATTAGATGAGCTGAAACAAATCTTAGAAAACGACATTAAAATCGGCAAGGATTTTGTAAACAGTTAATTTATTTGTAAAAAAAAGCACTTTTTCAAAAATTATTTAAAGTTTCAAAAAATTTTGTAAAAAGTTTAGCTTACTAGTACATAAAGGGTTGAGTTTTTCAACCCTTTTTTATACACTTTATATTAGTTGATTATATTTTAATTCACTTTTAAAAAGTGTAAGGATCTAATATGAATAAAATTATCTTCTTGACAATGTCTCTTGGCGTTATGCTAACAGCTTGTACTCATCGTGAGCCTGTGGTTGTGGTTGAGCCTGAGTCAGTTTCTTATGTTGGAGAAGGAAAACCACAAGTAACGAATGAAGTTAAAATGAATTTTAATGAAACTCATCCAACAGGTGAAAAAACAGTAGTACATCAGTAATAGGCTTAAAGGATATTCCCTAAAAAGCGACTACAACTTATAATACTAGCGTGGCAAAACGATGATACGCTAAATTATTAAAAATCTAACAGATTGTATTAACACGGTTCTTTGATGAAATAATAGTCATTTGTTATGTCAAAAGGGGAACCGTGATTTTTTTTGCCTGTCTTACAGTTCACGAGCAATTTGATTGCTCATTGTGAAATAGCCAACAAGGATAAAAAAACAATGAAAAAATTTATGAAAAAATCTGTTTTAACCGCAGCAATTTTAGGTTTAGGCATTTCTTCAATGCCAATAACAGCGCAAGCTGAAATTAAAATTCCTTTTTTCTCTACATCATCAGATCAGCAAGCAATGCCATCACTGGCTGATATGCTGGATAAAGTTCGCCCTGCGGTAGTAAGTATTGCGGTAGAAGGCACAACAAAACAAGAAAGTGGTCGTGGTAGAGGTTATGATCGTCAATATGATCCATTAGAAAATTTACCAGAAGAATTTAGATATTTCTTTGGTGATTTATTTGGTGGTCGAAGTTCATCTTCTACACCTCGTAATTTCCGTGGTATGGGGTCTGGCGCTATTATTAACGCCGAAAAAGGTTATGTGATTACTAACAATCACGTCATTAAAAATGCAGATAAAATTATCATTAAATTAGAAGATGGCCGTGAGTTTAAAGCGAAATTAGTCGGAGCAGATCCGCTTTCCGATGTAGCATTAATACAGATTGAAGATCCTAAAAACCTCACTGAAATCAAATTTGCCGATTCGGATAAATTACGTGTAGGTGATTTCTCTGTGGCGATTGGTAATCCTTTTGGTTTAGGTCAAACGGTAACTTCGGGAATTATTTCAGCGTTAGGTCGTTCAACAGGAAATACCGATGAAGGTTATGAAAATTATATTCAAACTGATGCAGCAGTAAACCAAGGTAATTCAGGCGGTCCGTTAATCAACTTAAATGGTGAATTGATTGGTATCAACACGGCAATTATTTCACCAAGTGGTGGTAATGCAGGTATTGCTTTTGCTATTCCATCAAATATGGCAAGTAACCTTGTGCAACAAATTATTGAATTTGGTGAAGTGAAGCGTGGGATGCTAGGTATTAAAGGTGGTGAATTAAATGCAGATCTCGCCAAAGAGTTTAATATCAACGCACAACAAGGTGCATTTGTGAGCGAAGTATTACCAAATTCTGCTGCCTCAAAAGCAGGCTTAAAAGCGGGCGATGTGATTATTGCCTTGAATGGCCAAAGATTACGTAGTTTTAGCGAATTGCGAGCAAAAGTGGCTACTTCAGGTATTGGAAAAGAGATTGAATTAACTTACTTACGCGATGGCAAAGAAGTAAAAACGAAAGTAATGTTGCAATCTGATTCAGGTAGCTCAGTATCAAGTACAACGGATTTATTACCTGCTTTAAAAGGGGCTGAATATAGCAACTATAATAAAGATGGTGTAAAAGGGGTTGAGATTACTGCCGTTGAGAAAGGCTCACTGGCAGAATCAAGAGGTATTAAGAAGGGTGACCTCATCTTAGGTATTAATCGCCATAACGTAGAGAGTATCAACGATTTACGCAAAATCATTGATTCAAAACCGTCAGCCATTGCATTAAATATTCAGCGTGATGGTACGAATTTCTATGTATTAATTCAATAATTATTGAATAGCAAAAGGAAAGAGCTAAGTAAAATTTACTTAGCTCTTTTAGTTTGTTTTGTTAAGCCTTAGCAATCTCACCAATATCTTCTTTATCTAGAATTTCAGCCGTATTTTCATTTAAGGCTTCTGCTTCTTTCTGTGGCTTAATAAATGGATGAGGAGTGAAATATTTACGTATAATATCAGGTGAAGTACCACCATAAATTAATTCTTCATTAAAACGTTCTTTATCTAAAGTGCGAATATGTTCAATAACTTCCCCTGCCTCCACTTCATCAACACCCAATTTAATAAGAGCAACCTTACTAAGCACCAATGCTGATTCAAAGGTGTCACGAATTTGATAATCAACGTGTTTCTGCATTAATTCAATAGAAGTTTGGCGATCGTAAGAACGTGCTAGTATAGGCATTAGTGGATATTCACTTTTAACTTGTTCAATAATAAACGTACTATTTTTCACATTATTGATACCTAAAATCACACAGTCTGCTTTTTCTAAACCACTTTTACGCAATACATCCATTCGAGTGCCATCACCATAATACACTTTAAAACCAAAACGAGCTGCTGAACGAATATGATCAGTATCAGAGTCAATCACTGTTACTGTAATACCTCGAGCTAACAAAGATTGACAAACAATTTGACTAAAGCGACCAAATCCCACCACGATCACATTATTTTCTAAATCCTCGGCAATCTCAATTTCAGCAAGATTTGGCTCATTTGCTTGTAATTTTCTTGTCATTATTTTTTGTACAATAATCAAAACAATTGGCGAAAGTAACATTGAAGTAATCACTGCGGCAGTAAAGGTGGCTTGTTGTTTTTCATTTAATAATCCTGCCGTAGTCGCTGCAGCAAACAAAACGAAGCCAAATTCGCCACCGTGAGACATAATTGCCGTACGCATTACCGCTTCACGATGAGTTAGACGTGTAATTAGGGCAATTAAATAAACCCCTAAGGCTTTGCCACACACACAAAGAGCAACAATACCCAATAACCAAAGAATATCATTAAATACAAAATTTAGATCTAATGACATTCCTACACCCATAAAAAAGAGCCCTAATAATAAACCACGGAATGGTTCAATATCAGCTTCTAATTGGTGACGAAAGGAGGATTCAGAAAGCATCACACCGGCTAAAAATGCCCCCATTGCCATTGATAAACCACTTAGCTCCATCAATAAAGCCGCACCAAGCACAACTAGTAATGCGGCAGCAGTCATCATTTCACGCACTTTAGCCTTCGAAATAGCTCGGAATAATGGATTCATAATCCATTTGCTACTAGCTATGATGATAAGAATACCAATAACTGCAGCCCCAATTGTTATCCAGTTAGGTTCGCTTACACTTTCTCCTGCATTAGGAGCAAGCACAGTAATTGAAGCAAGTAGTGGCACAATCGCTAAATCTTCAAAAAGCAATGTTGAGACAATACGCTGCCCTTTCGGAGTAGATGAGATACCTTTATCTTCCAGCACTTGCATCACAATTGCAGTAGAAGATAATGCAAAACCAGAACCAGCAACAAATGCCACCTTAACAGGCAAGCCTAAAATATAAACGCCTGCTAAAGTCAGGAGTATGCCACAGGTAGCAACTTGTAAAAACCCCCGCCCAAAAATAGCCTTACGCATAGACCAAAGTAGTTCAGGATGCATTTCTAAGCCGATAATGAATAAAAACATTACCACACCTAATTCCGCCATATGCACAATCACTTGAGGATCTTGGAATAAACCAAGTATAGAAGGACCTAATAGGCATCCTGCCACCAAGTAACCCAAAACGCTACCTAAACCGATACGTTTAAATAGCGGAACAACAGTTACGCTGGTAATTAGCAACACAACTATTTTTCCGAGTTCAGAACTAGCGAGGTGGGCAATATCTATAGACATATAAAATTCCGTTAAAAATGGTGAAAATAGGTAATTTATATAAAAAAATGAAGATTTTATCAATAAAACTTACAAAACTTATAAGCAAAATCAATCATAATTAGATAATATATTGAAATAGAAGCTATTTTTATTTTAGATCATTCAAGTATGTGTGCTTGCGAATGCGCCATAAAGTCCCTGTGCTGTTTGCTTTGGTAGGGGGTAATACGTACACGATCATTAAATCTTAATACTTGATAAAATTGGGGGAAATTAAAACTTTCATTACTCTTACTCTTCAGATAATTTTCTGAATACAATTTATTGATTTCTTTGATCTTTTCTTCTTTACTTCCACCACACTCTGCATAGCTTTCAAGACGATTATTCTCATCTAAAATATAAACATTAAAGCAATACGCATTCAAGTCATCAAAGAAAAACTGTAAGAATCCTTCGCTAGCAAATTCATTAATTTCCTTTGGATAATAAATAGAAGAATTTGTGCGGTTCTGGTTTAAATTTACTGAATTTGCAAATTTTTGACTATTTTCGACCGCTTGCTCTTTTGCAGGTTGAAATTGTACTTGCTGATGATTAAACACAAATTGCCACGTTTTTCCTGCTACTTTTAAAGTGTTAAGTGCTTGTTTTGAATAAATAGCTCCTGTTTGCAAAGAAATACATTTATGAGTTAATTCAGAGATCGCCTCACGTAATTTATTTCGCAATTGCTTGCTATAACAGAATACATTCACCGATTGTGGCGGTGCTGATCCTCGATAAATTTTATTGGAAAGGATTTTTAAAGCATTAAGAATAGCTGATTCACCCTCAAAATGATGAGTGCGAATTTCATTCCACATATTTCGATAAATAATACTAATACTACCTACCAAATTTTGTTGGTAAACCCCGAAGTTAAATAGATCACTATGTTGTATTTCTTCTTTAGGTTCGACAATATCCTTGGTTGGGTCTTGAGTTAAATTAACAATCAAAATCAAATTACGGATTTCGTTTGGATGTAATAATTCCTCATTCGTGATGTTTGGGGCTTTAACAGGAAAAGATAAACGCAAATCCGCCACAAACTGACGTAATGTGAATAAATCAATGTTTGGACTCACGATGTGCAATTTGGTTTCTGCGGTTAATATGCCATTAAAATAAGCCCAAGAAACTAATTTATTAAGATTTTTGTTATATTCCACAAAACGTAAATTTGGTTCATAAATACTATTTATTGCTTGGTTTACTAAATACCAGCCAGTCTTCATTGAAGCCCCCTCTCGAGCTTCAATAAAGGTTAAAGTTTTCTCAGCAAGATTCGGCGTAATACGAAGATTAAGTAGTTGCACTTTTCCTGGAACAATTTCAAATACCGAATAGAGCTTGCGCATTAAAATATCGGTATCTTCTGTCATAATGTTGGGGTCAATATGATGTTTACGAGCAAAACTAATGAGATTTTTGTAACTCTGCAATAAATGTTCTACTAACATCTTATGATGAATTGTCGCTTGTTTTATTTTCCACTTAGTGCGTTGATTTAACAATTCCACATCTTGCTCACGCCAGCCCCATTTTTTAACAATGTTTTCTAAGCAAATTTTTCGCCAACTAGAAGGGGGATCGCCACTGGTGCTCTTTAAATAAAAACATTGACGCAAGCGGTCTAATCTTGCTAATTCTTTACGATTAACTAAATAATTACTTACTTGCTCAAGCATCGCAAGGTAAGGATCGAAATGATAATCCTCTGTAAAATTAGGATCTAAGAGAAGCTTTTTAAATTGCTTAGAAATTAAGGGGGTTTCTGGATAGCTTTCTGTATAGCTTTCCAGTAATAAAATTTTAATTGCTGATTTATAAGGGCTATCAATACCTTTATAGAGTTGCCATAAACTTGCACCAAAGACTTCGGATGTAGAAAGTGAAGAAAAATCACCAAAATCTACCCAATCACGCATATCAAAGTGTCGATCTTGACAAACCGTTTCATAATCATTTTTATCTAAATGTAACCAAAGTAAGCGTTTGCCTGCTAAACGAATAGCCGAACGATAAAACTCATCCAGCAAAAAGAAATGTTGCGCTGAACCACTATGCTCGTCACTGATACTCGTATGATCATGGTTTTCCTTAAATTTTTCTGGGTTCATCAAATAAAAATTAACATCAACGTTAAGTTTTTTTGCCCACTCTTGAATTTTAACGAATTTTTGTTCAATGAGTGAATGTTGCTGAGTGGTTAAATCTTGATTATGACAAAGCCATAAATCAATATCAGACAAAACGGTATGCGTAATACTCCCTGTACTTCCCATTGAATACAAGGCATCAAAAGTAATGATATGAGGAGGCTTGATAATATTATCTTTAGTTAGAGCATCAAAGAATCGTTTTTGATAATGATTAAACGCAAAGTTAGCAATGCCGTCAGGAGCATCCTCTACGTAGCCAGGAAGTTCAGGAATATTATAATGAATAAGTAAAGGTAACAGGCGAAAGACATGTTTAAATTGTGCATTACTTGAAGAAAGTGCTCGTTGAAAACGTAAACGATCTAATTGGTCAATTCGTTGAATTGCCCATTGCAATTTATCTTCTAAAGATTGGGAAGCAGCTACATTCGATATTGCAGTCAGCCGATTTGAATTGCTCAATTGCTCGATAGCGTCCACTCTTTCACTCTAATATCCTCAAATAATAATATGAGCAATGTAGCAGTTTAAGCATAAAAGTAAAGAAAAACCCCGACTTATTATGCTAATAATTTTGATTTATTTAAAAAACAGCTCGGATCAGACCACTTGGTACTTCCCAACTGTTCAGACCTCTTACAAAATGATGTATAATGAAGAAGTTTTTCTAGATTAAATCAGCGAACAAGTGTAAGCTGAATATAAATTTATTATTTCTCATTGAAAAGGAAAAAACAGAATGAAACGTGTTGTCATTACAGGTTTAGGTGTTATCTCAAGTATCGGTAACAACAAAGAAGAAGTTTTAGAATCACTTAAAGCAGGTAAATCTGGCATTGAATTTGTCCCAGCATTTGCAGAAGTGGGTATGCGTAGCCAAGTAGCAGGTACAATTAAATTAAACCCAGCTGAGCTGATTGACCGTAAAATCTATCGTTTTATGGGTGATTCATCGGCTTACGCATACCTTTCAATGAAAGAAGCGATTGAAGATGCAGGTCTTGCTGAAGATCAAGTGTCTAACGAACGTACGGGTTTAGTTATAGGTGCTGGTATTGGTTCAGCGCATTACCAAACCGTTGCAGTGGATGCCGTTCGTGGTCCTCGTGGTGTAAAAGCCATTGGTCCATATGCGGTAACTAAAACGATGTCTTCAAGTGCATCAGCATGTCTCGCAACTCCGTTTAAAATTAAAGGGGTAAACTATTCGATTAGTTCAGCTTGTGCCACTTCAGCACATTGTATTGGTCACGCAATGGAACTTATCCAATTAGGTAAACAAGACATCGTTTTTGCAGGCGGTGCGGAAGAGCTATCTTGGGAAGGAGCAACCCAATTTGATGCAATGGGTGCCGTTTCTACTAAATACAACGACACACCAACCAAAGCAAGCCGTGCTTACGATGCAAACCGTGATGGTTTCGTGATTTCTGGCGGCGGCGCAGTGGTAGTGGTTGAAGAGTTAGAACATGCTTTAGCACGTGGGGCAAAAATCTATGCGGAAATCGTGGGCTATGGTGCAACTTCAGATGGTTATGATATGGTTGCTCCAAGTGGTGAAGGTGCAGAGCGTTGTATGAAACAAGCGTTAGCCACCGTAAAAGGCGAAGTAGAATACATCAACGTACACGGCACCTCCACCCCTGTAGGTGACGTAAAAGAATTAGGCGCAATCAAAAATGTATTTGGCGACAAAAAACCTGCGATTTCCTCAACCAAATCCATGACAGGTCACTCATTAGGTGCGGCAGGCGCTCACGAAGCCATCTACTCACTATTGATGTTAGATAATAGCTTCATTGCTCCTTCAATCAATATTGAAACCTTAGATGAACAAGCACAAGATTTGAACATTGTGACCGAACGTCAAGACAAAGCATTAACCATAGTGATGTCTAATAGCTTTGGTTTTGGTGGTACTAACGCAACATTAGTATTCCAAAAATACAAAGGTTAATTAGATAAATTTGTTATCCCCCAAAAGTTGGTTTATAAGCCAGCCTTTGGGGAATTTTCTATCTTATCTCTTCCAGCCCTTCAACGCATCCGCAAACGCATTGTTAGTAAACTGATTACGAGGTTTTTCATTACGCAAGCGGTCGGGTTTCCCTGAATTTTTGCGATTTTCAGATAAATTTTGACCGCTTGTCGTTTTGCTATCAGTCGGTTTATCGTCTAAACGCATCGTCAAGGCAATACGCTTACGAGCCACATCAACTTCCAGCACTTTTACTTTCACCACATCGCCTGCTTTCACCACGCTATGCGGATCTTCCACATAACTGTTTGACAACATTGAAATATGCACTAAACCATCTTGATGTACGCCAATGTCCACAAAAGCACCGAAATTCGCTACATTAGTTACCGTGCCTTCCAAAATCATACCTGCCTTGAGATCTTTGATCTCTTCCACGCCATCCATAAACACAGCGGTTTTAAACTCGCCACGTGGGTCACGTCCAGGCTTCTCTAGCTCTTTGAAAATATCATTGACCGTCGGTAAACCAAATTGATCATCGACAAAATCTTTAGCATTGAGTGAGTGAATTTTCGTGCTATTACCCATCAATCCTGCCAACGTGGACGTAGTCGCTTGTAGGATTTTTTCCACAATTGGATACGCTTCTGGGTGAACGCTTGAGGCATCAAGGGCATTTTTACCACCAATAATTCGCATAAAGCCCGCACACTGCTCAAAGGCTTTCGGACCTAAACGAGGAACTTTTTTCAGATCGGAACGGCTGTTAAAGCGCCCATTCTCATCACGAAAAGCCACAATATTTTGCGCTAACGTTTTGCTCATACCCGCTACTCGAGCCAGTAATGGAGCCGAAGCGGTATTTAAATCTACACCTACTGCATTTACACAATCTTCCACGACCGCATCAAGTTTGCGAGCCAGTTGTGATTGGTTCACATCGTGCTGATATTGCCCTACGCCAATGGCTTTCGGTTCGATTTTCACCAGCTCGGCAAGCGGATCTTGCAAGCGGCGAGCAATTGACACGGCTCCACGCAGTGAAACATCTAAATTCGGGAACTCATTGGCAGCAAATTCTGAAGCAGAATACACCGAGGCACCTGCTTCGCTCACTACCACTGTTTGAGGAATTGGATCGTCTGGACGATTTTCTTTCATCTGTTTTAGCACATCTTTGGCAAAACGCTCGGTCTCACGAGAAGCCGTGCCGTTACCAATGGCAATCAGCTCGGCATTATGAGTTTTAATCAATTTATAAAGCGAAATTTCCGCCGCAGCTTTGCCTGTAGTATGTGGGTAAATGGTATCGGTGGCTAATAGTTTGCCTGTGTTATCCACCACCGCTACTTTCACGCCCGTGCGCAAGCCTGGGTCTAAACCAATGGTGGTTCTTGCTCCAGCTGGGGCTGCCATCAATAAAGCGGATAAATTGCGGGCAAAAACGTTAATCGCCTCTTCTTCTGCTTGCTCGCGCAATGCGCCCATCAGCTCGGTTTCTAAATGCATCGCTGCCTTGATTTTCCACGTCCAAGCGATCACTTGTTCACGCCATTTGTCGGCTGGTTGGTTGTTTAACACAATGCCCAGATGTTCACGAATAATGGTTTCGCAATGGCTTTGTTTCACGTCTTCCGCTTCAGGATCCGCATTTAATGAAAGCGATAACACCCCCTCATTACGTCCACGGAACATTGCCAAAGCACGGTGCGATGGCACCGTTTTAAATGGTTCGCTGTGGGCAAAGTAGTCACGGAATTTTTCCCCTTCTTCCTCTTTACCTTCCATCACTTTTGATTCCAATGTGGCGCAAGCGGTCAAATATTGACGAAGTTTTGCAAGAAGTTCTGCATCCTCACTAAAGCGTTCCATCAGAATATACCTTGCCCCATCTAATGCTACTTTAACGTCCGTTACACCTTTTTCAGCATTGATAAAGGTTGCCGCTAAAGTTTCAGGATCTTGTTTCGGATCGTTCCAAAGTGTTTCGGCTAGCGGTTCTAAGCCTGCTTCAATCGCAATTTGTCCGCGAGTACGGCGTTTTGGTTTATAAGGGAGATAGAGATCTTCTAATTCAGTTTTGCTTTCAGTGGCTAAAATTTTATCTCGTAATTCATCGGTCAATTTGCCTTGCTCGTCAATGGATTTCAAAATAGTTTGGCGACGTTCATCTAACTCTCTTAAATAAATCAAGCGAGTTTCAAAATGGCGCAGTTGGGTGTCGTCCAATCCACCTGTGGCCTCTTTACGATAACGGGCGATAAAGGGAATGGTGTTACCCTCGTCGAGCAAATTCATTGCGGCTAAAATTTGGTGGGAGCCAACGTTGAGTTCGTTGGCGATAATTTGGCTAATTTGATTGTTTAGATCTGGCATTGTGTTTCCTACATTACATTATTTCTGTTTTCTTGTATAACAACTTGTTAATCACATTTTCCAGCGATTGTTCAAATTGAATGCCTAAACGTTTAGCAAGTTTTGGCTTTTCTTTAAACTTGATTTCAACCACCTCTTTATCTTTCACCGCATTCAGTAATAAATCATCTGAGGTGCTTATTTCATCAATTAAATTCAATGCTAACGCTTGTTTGCCGAACCAATGTTCGCCTGTGGCAATTTTGTCGATCTCTAATTGTGGGCGGTTTTGGCTGACAAAATCCTTAAATAACAAGTGCGTTTCTTCTAGCTCTTGTTGGAATTTTTGTTTGCCTTTTTCGGTATTTTCACCCACGAGGGTTATGGTGCGTTTAAATTCGCCGGCGGTCATTACGTCTACATCAATATCGTGCTTTTTCAGTAAGCGATGAATGTTCGGCACTTGCGCCACCACGCCCACCGAGCCAAGAATCGCAAACGGTGCCGCCACAATTTTATTGGCTACGCTCGCCATCATATAGCCACCGCTAGCAGCGACTTTATCTACCGCCACGGTAAGCGGAATATTTGCTTCACGCAAACGTTGTAATTGCGAAGCGGCTAAACCATAGCCGTGTACCACGCCACCAGGGCTTTCTAATTTGAGCAAGACTTCATCTTGTTCTTTGGCAATGGATAGTACCGCACTAATTTCTTTACGCAGAGATTCTACAGCATTGGCGTGCATATCACCGTGAAAATCTAGCACAAAAAGACGCGCTTTCTGCTCATCCGCAGGCTTTTCTCCGCCTTCTTTTAGGCGTTTTTTCTCCGCTTTCGCTTTGGCTTTTTCGGCTTTTTTCTCGGCTTTATCTTGAGCTTTTAATTCATCTTCGCTAAGGAAAAAATCGGACAGTAATTTTTGCTGCTCTTTATATTTTTCCGTCAGGTTGCTAATTGAAATTGAACCTTCTTCAGCTTGTTTTTTAGCGTCTAAAATAAGCATCACGATTGCTGCAATAATGCCGAAGATCGTGGCTAATTCGAGTAAGAAGATACCATAATTAAGCAAGATTTCTTTCCACATTGATTTTTGTTTTCCTCCATATTTGTAGCAACTGTGTTCACACACAAAAAAGTTATTCAATTTTAACCCACAGATTCTGTGGATAAATAGCGTGTAGCGTCCCATTTTTCATTGCGTTTAACCAACGTATTCATAATGGTGAGCAGTTTACGCATACACGC
>JBHACP010000054.1:0-18643 GCA_041854605.1 Actinobacillus sp. | reverse complement strand
TCAAAATGACAGTAAGCCTAATTCACCCAATTGCGATGGACGAAGGTTTACGTTTTGCGATTCGTGAAGGTGGTCGTACAGTAGGTGCAGGTGTTGTTGCACGTATCATCAAATAATTAAGTTAAACTTAATTTGAGATAGTGAACAGCTAAGGAATCCCCAATCTCGCAGGAGGTTGGGGATTTTGCATTTTGAAACCAAGTATAGGAATGGCTCAATTATTACCAGCAGGCTTTATAGTATGACTGAAAAAAACTTACTTAATACGTTAAATCAATTAGTTACAGAGCAGCGCAACAAAAATTCGATAGAAATCGACCGCTTGCAGCCGTTGGAGATCCTGCAAATTATCAATAATGAAGATAAGCAAGTGGCGTTAGTGGTCGAGAAATGCTTGCCGCAAATTGCTGAAGCAGTCAGCAAAGTTGAACACGCTTTTTTAAATGGGGGGCGTTTAGTTTATATCGGAGCTGGTACAAGCGGACGTTTAGGTGTGCTAGATGCCTCAGAATGCCCGCCAACATTTGGCGTAAAACCTGAAATGGTGGTTGGAATTATTGCAGGCGGAGAACGAGCTTTACGCCACCCGATTGAGGGTGCAGAAGATAACAGTAAACAAGGTAAAGCGGACTTACAAGCGGTCGAATTTTCTCAAAAAGATGTATTGGTGGGGATTGCAGCGAGTGGCAGAACGCCCTATGTGATCGGTGCTTTAGAATACGCAAAATCGCTTGGTGCAACCACTGTTTCCATTGCCAGCAACCCAAATTCAGCCATGGCACAACTTGCCGATATTGCGATTGATACCGTGGTGGGCGCGGAAGTGCTAACAGGTTCTAGCCGTATGAAATCAGGTACAGCACAGAAATTGGTGCTGAATATGCTCACTACCGCTTCAATGATCCGTATCGGCAAATGTTATTCAAACTTAATGGTAGATGTGCAAGCCAGTAATGAAAAACTTAAAGCCCGAGCGATTAAAATCGTTATGGAAGCGACAGAATGTGAGCGAGAAATTGCCGAAAATACCCTTAAAATCGCTGAAAATAACGCAAAATTAGCGATTATGATGATTCTAGGCAATCTTGACAGGGGGAAGGCAGAAAAATTACTGACAGAAAACAAAGGTAGGCTTGGGCAAGCGTTAAGCTATTAAAATGAAGGATTTCTTTTTATGGTGAAGCCAATAATTTTTAATTTTCTTGCTATTCCGACCAAATAAGCTTAAATTACCCCTATTTTTTAGACAGGGAGAATAAAATGAGAAATGACAAACCAGTTGAATGTGTAGGTTGTAATACCTTTGATGTGGGTTCTATTTTAGATAATAGCGAAACGTTAGCTACTTTCGAAAGAGTTTATGCAAGCCAAGCAGAGGCTAAACAAGCATTTGCGAAGCTGGAGCAGAAAGCTCGTGATACAGAAAGTGAGCCATGTCAAATTGATCACGAAATTACCGCAGTGGAGAATGGTTTCTTATTGAAAGCTGATTTTAATTTTAGTTGCCAAGCGGAAGTAGTAATTTTCCAATTAAATACTCGTACTATTTAATGAAAAAATAAGCGGAAACATTGTTCTCCGCTTATTTTTTTGAATGTGTAATTTGGTAACGAATATAATCGTAAGCCCAATTAAATAATATTGAATAGGCAAGAATAAATAATGTCATTCCAATATCCATAATAAAAGCTTCCCACCAACCGATATTTAGTACGAATACAATTAGCGGTATGGTAAATAATAACAAACCGCCTTCAAAACTAAGCGTATGTAATAATCGCAAACCAAAGCCACGTTTTAAGCGTTCACCGCTGAAAATCTTATCGAAAAACCAGTTAAAAACCATATTCCAAGCCATTGCAATCAGAGAAATTAGCACGATAACAATGCCTAATTCTCTGCTCTCGTGGTTCGTTGTCACAGAGGTTAAAACCAGTGTGGAAAGCACTGCTCCCAGCTCAAATAAGATAGCGTGAAAGATGCGTTCTGAAGCTCTCATTGATTTTGATCTAACCTAAAACACAAGCGGTCGAATTTGCAAAAAAATTTACAAATTCAACCGCTTGTAAGCGAGTGGACGAAATTACGCTTTTGCTTTTTCGGCTGCTTTCACGATTACTGCAAATGCGGGCGCTTTAAGTGAAGCGCCACCTACTAATGCACCATCAATGTCTGGTTGTGTGAATAATTCCGCTGCATTGGCATCGTTTACCGAACCACCGTATTGGATAATCACTTGATCAGCCACCGCTTGCGATTTCGCTGCGATGTGACCACGAATGAAGGCGTGAACAGCTTGTGCTTGCGCTGGAGTGGCAGACTTGCCTGTACCGATTGCCCAAATTGGTTCGTAAGCAATGACTGCACCGTTGAACGCTTCTACGCCCAATGTGTTGATCACTGCATCGATTTGTCTTGCACATACGGCTTCGGTTTGACCTGCTTCGTTTTCCGCTTCAGATTCACCAATACATAATACAGGCACTAAACCAGCTTTTTTGATCGCATCGAATTTTTTAGCGATAAATTCATCAGATTCTTTGTGATAAGTACGGCGTTCTGAGTGACCGATAATGATATATTTTGCCCCGAAATCTTTTAACATTTCAGTTGAAATATCCCCTGTGAATGCGCCTTGAACGTTGATGTCCACATTTTGCGCACCTAATGAAATCACTTTTTTGGTTTGGCAATCACAGCCACAGCTTACTAATGCTGCCTCTGCTTCTGCTAAATACATTACTGGTGGAGCGATAGCCACATCACAACCCGTAACGCCATCTAACTCACGTTTTAAGCCTTCCACTAATTCTTTAGTGAATGCTTTGCTACCATTTAATTTCCAGTTACCCATTACTAAAGGACGACGTGCCATTTTGCTTTCTCCTATCAAGATTTAAGTTAAATATACAAGCGGTCAGAATTTTAGCAAACTTTGCAACAAAAGATGATCGTTTTCTTACTTTTTCTGATCTTAATCAAGCGGTTTAGCGTATAATTTTGAGGTTTTAGTTAAATAAGGAAAATATGAATCTCAATTTTTTAAATGGTTCGCCAACGCAAACGGGCAAGCTAAAAGCAGAATTTCAAGATTTCATTGTGCGTGAAGAGTTAGGTTATGGTTTTACGGGGGAAGGTGAATTTGTCGTTGTGAAAATACGGAAAACGAACGCCAATACCTTATTTGTCGGTGAAAAGCTAGCTAAGTTTGCGGGTATTGCTGAACGCAATATGAGCTATGCAGGCTTGAAAGATCGCCACGCAGTCACAGAACAATGGTTCTGTTTGCATTTGGCAGGTAAAGTGACACCTGATTTTTCCCAGTTTAAGTGTGAAGGTGTGGAAATATTAGCAGTGACACGCCATAACCGCAAAATTCGCACAGGCGCATTAGCGGGCAACCATTTTGAGCTGTTATTGCGAGGTGTACAAGAAACAGGCGAGATAAAGACTCGCTTAAGCCATTTACAAGCGGTCGGATTTCCGAATTATTTTACCGAACAACGTTTTGGGAGAGATGGACATAATTTAACGCAAGCGATGCGTTGGGCAAACGGTGAAATTTCGGTAAAAGATCGCAAAAAACGCAGTTTCTACCTTTCTGCTGCTCGAAGTGAAGTGTTTAATTTAGTAGTATCAAAGCGGATTGAAGAGGGCTTGATAAATAAGGTGCAAGTGGGGGATTATTTACAACTTGCTGGTACAAATAGTTTCTTTGAAGTGAAAGCGGAAGAGCTAGCTGAAAGTCAAGCTCGCTTAGAATCGGGCGATGTGCTTTTAACTGCACCGCTAATTGGAGAAAATTCGCTAAATTTGACCGCTTGTATGGCTGAAAAAGTGATTATTGAACAACATGCCAACCTTGTGGAATTGATGAAAAAAGAGCGAGTAAATCATGCTCGCCGAGCGATGTTACGCAAGCCGCAAAACTTGGAATGGGCATTTGAGCCTGAGGGCTTGCGTTTGAAATTCTTTTTAGATTCAGGGAGTTATGCGACTGGGGTGGTTAGAGAGTTGATTAAGTTGAGTGAAAAAGAATAATGAACATTTTGATTAGTAACGACGATGGCTTCCACGCAGAAGGCATTCAAACATTAGCAAAATATTTGCGTGAAGCTGGGCATAGGGTAACGATCATTGCCCCCGATCGCAATCGTTCAGCGGCTTCAAGTTGTTTAACTTTAACCGAACCTTTGCGTGTGCATGCGTTTGATGAATTTAATTACGCCGTAATTGCAGGTACTCCCGCTGATTGTGTCCATTTGGCACTGAATGGCTTGTTTTTCAATGATTTTGATTTGGTAATTTCAGGCATCAATCACGGCGCAAATTTAGGCGATGATATTGTTTATTCAGGCACAGTGGCAGCAGCATTGGAAGGGCGGCATCTTACTTTGCCAAGCCTCGCAGTCTCACTGGTGGGTAAAAAAGGGAATGATAAACATCATGGTCATTTATTTGGTAAAAATTATTTTGCTACGGCGGCAAAAGTTGTATTAGATTTATTGCCGAAATTGACGGAAGGGATGATTACCTATCGAGAAATTTTGAACATAAATGTCCCTGATTTGCCTTATGAGCAGTTGAAAGGTTTGATGATTACTCGGCAAGGAAAACGTTCGCCAGCGGCTGAAATTGTGAAATCAAACGATCCTAGAGGTGGAGGCATTTATTGGCTTGGAGCTAATGGTGTCGCCATTGATGAGAGTGAAGGAACCGATTTTTATGCGATAAATAATGATTATGTCTCAATTACGCCCATTCAGGCAGATATGACGGCTCATAAATCATTATTGGCATTACAAGCTGTGTTTGGGTAAGACCGTTAAAAAGGAGCAAGTTTTTATGAAGCAACTTTATTCAGCACCGATAGCTGTGATTGGTGCAGGTTCTTATGGGACATCGCTCGCCATTGCTTTGGCTCGCAATGGGCATAAAACCTATTTATGGGGGCATCAGCCAGAATTGATGGCGGTACTCGCTCAAGAGCGTAAAAATCAGGCGTTTTTGCCTGATATTCCTTTCCCTGAAAGTTTAGAAATTGAAAGTGATTTGGAGCGGGCGCTGGGCAAGGTGAAAGATCTGCTTATCGTCGTGCCAAGTCACGTATTTGCTGATGTGCTGACCAATATGAAGCCATTTATTCGACCTGAACATCGCATTATGTGGGCAACTAAAGGTTTGGAACGTGATACAGGGCGTTTATTGCAAACGGTAGCGGAAGAAATTTTAGGCAAAGGACACGCACTAGCGGTCTTATCTGGTCCCACTTTTGCAAAGGAGCTAGCAGCAGGTATGCCGACAGCAATCGCATTGGCTGCTAATGACCCACAATTTGCCGATGAAATGCAACAACGTATTCATTGCACGAAATCTTTTCGAGTGTATTTGAATAACGATATGATTGGCACACAACTTGGTGGAGCCATTAAAAACGTGATTGCCATTGGCGCAGGTATTTCTGATGGAATGGGTTTTGGGGCAAATGCTCGCACGGCGTTAATTACTCGCGGGTTAGCGGAAATCAGCCGTTTGGGCGAATCGCTCGGTGCTGATCCAAAAACCTTTATGGGAATGGCAGGTTTAGGTGATTTAGTGCTTACTTGTACCGACAACCAATCGCGCAATCGCCGTTTTGGTTTAGCGCTTGGGCAAGGTAAAACGCCTGAGGAAGCAATGGCGGAAATTGGGCAGGTGGTGGAAGGTTTTTACAACACCAAGGAAGCTTATTTACTCGCCCAACGGCAAGGAGTGGAAATGCCATTAGTGGAACAAGCCTATAAGATATTATTTCAAGGCAAAGATCCGCGAGATGCAGTAAAAACTTTATTAGAGCGACCAAGAAAGGGTGAGTAAAATGAATGAAACAGAAGTGAATAATATTTGGCAAGCGATTCGTCAAGAAGCGCAACAATTGGTTGAATGTGAACCGATGTTGGCAAGTTTTTTCCACGCCACGATTTTAAAACATAGCCATTTGGGCAGTTCACTAAGTTATATTTTAGCGAATAAACTGGCGAATCAAATTATGCCAGCGATTGCGCTAAAAGAGATTATTGAGGAAGCCCATAACGCTAATCCGCAAATTATTCACAGCGCGGCTTGCGATATTGATGCGGTGCGCACTCGCGATCCTGCGGTGGATAAATGGACGACCCCCTTGCTTTATCTCAAAGGTTTTCATGCTTTGCAAAGCTATCGTGTGACTCATTATTTGTGGCAGCAAGGCAGACAAGCCTTGGCAATTTACTTACAGAATGAAATCTCCGTCGCTTTTGATGTGGATATTCACCCTGCGGCGCAAGTGGGTTGCGGTATTATGTTCGATCACGCTACGGGTATTGTGGTGGGCGAAACGGCAGTGATTGAAAATGATGTGTCCCTTTTACAAGGTGTAACTCTTGGGGGTACGGGTAAAGAGCACGGCGATCGCCATCCGAAAATTCGTGAAGGCGTGATGATTGGCGCAGGAGCGAAAATACTCGGCAATATTGAAATTGGACAATATGCCAAAATTGGGGCAAATTCGGTGGTACTTCACCCTGTACCAGACCACGCCACGGCGGCAGGGGTGCCTGCTCGTATTATTAGTCAATCTTCCGACCAAAAACCTGCCTTTGAAATGAATCAATATTTTGGGGATGTTGAAGGGCTCTATGGGGATGGTATTTAGTAAATTTTAGCTGAAAAATGACCGCTTGTATAAAAATATATGAACTAAAAGCGGTTGTTTTTTATAGATTTTTTTCAGACTGAGGGTAAGCTTTTTTTAATGAAATTTCTTAAAAGTGAAAATTTACAAAACTTTATCACTTATTGCCCTTCAAATTCGATAAGTGATTATACAGGAAGGTGGCTTTCAGTTATAATTTACCACTTTTGGAGATTTGGAAAGTAGCAATAAGAGTTAAATATGAATCTATTTGGAACAATGTACGATAAAATTATCGACTGGTCGAAGCATAAATATGCGGCAGCGGCGTTAAGTTTTGTGAGTTTTATTGAGGCTATATTCTTCCCTATTCCGCCTGATGTGATGCTGATTCCGATGTCAATGAGCGGCCCTAAAAATGCAACCCGCTATGCAATTTATACCACCGTTGCTTCGGTTGTAGGTGGAGTGATTGGTTATGGGCTTGGTTATTTTGCCTTTGATTGGGTGCAAGGCTTAATTGTTGATTGGGGAATGCAAGCTAGTTTTGATAAAGCAAAATCGTGGTTTGAAAATTGGGGCGTTTACGTTGTTTTTTTAGCGGGCTTTTCACCGATTCCATTTAAAGTATTTACGATTTGTGCTGGGGTAATGCAAATGGCTTTTTTACCTTTTGTCATTACCGCCGCAATTTCTCGTTTCGCTCGCTTCATTCTTGTGGCAAAATTATCAGCTTGGGGCGGCGAGAAGTATGCAGATAAAATTCGCCGTTCAATTGAATTAATTGGTTGGGGTACAATTGCTCTAGCTGTAGTGGCATATGCCATTTATGAATTAGCAAAATAATAAATTAGGATTATGAAATGAAAAAATCTCATCTTTTACTGCCTCTTGTGGCAGCTTTGGGTCTTGTTGGTTGTTCATCAAATACTTCAACTGCAACAATGGATGGTTCTGATGAATCTCAAATTGCAGCAAGTGTAGATGCCGCAGCAAATAATGCAGGTATTAACAATGGCAGTTGGATGGCAGGTGATATTACACCAACGTCAATGCCAAGTTCAATGAACCAAACTGTTACAACACCAAGTTATGGACAAGTAACTGCTTCAACAGCTCCGGGCGTAGTTTCACAACCTGCGCCAACAGTGAGTGCAGCTTCGCAAGCACCACATGCGGTATCTCCAGCGGCACAACCTACAACGGCTGGTAATTGTGAAGTAGTTCGTGATTCTTCAGGTACACCAGTGTATTCACAAATGATCAAAGGTTGCTATACAGGTAGCTACTACACTGTAGGTAGCCAAGATACGCTCTTCTTGATTTCATTCTTAACAGGGCAATCGCCTGCACAAATTGCAGAATTGAATGGTATTAGCACTACGTCAAAATTGACCGTAGGCAGATCATTACGCGTACGTTAATAGGGGTAGAAAATGAAGAAATTTGTACTAGTCTTTGCATTTTCTGCAACTTTTTTGACCGCTTGTAGTTCCAATGACTATGATGAAAATGTCGATCCAAATGAATTAACTCCAGGAATTATGCAACCCGTTGCAGGATCTGGGGCAAATGAAGGTGGTTTTGGTTGGGAACCCACTTTTCAGCCAGTACCAATGCCTTCCACTATGCAATAGATATTAAAGGATAATGAATGAAAAAACGTTTTTTACTTTTGCCTTTAGTGGCAGGGATTTTAACCGCTTGTAGTGCTAGTAGTCCTGCCCCAGTAGTTAGTGCGAATGATAGTACAGAACTTACGCCAAGTGTGGTAACACCAGTAGCTCAATCAGGTTCTGCGGAAGCAGGTTGGCAATCAAGTAATGTTGAACCGACACAAATGCCATCAACGATGGGAACTGCACCAGCTCCTACATCCCCGGCGGCAACGGTTGATGATGGTTCATTCCCAGAGCCAATTCGTCAGACTACTACGAAAACTGTGACACGCACCAAAACCGTAGCAAAACAGGCAAATCAAAATTTTGAGATCCCTCGTGATGCGAATAATGCGCCTGTTTATAGCCAAATTCAAAAAGGATTTTACGATGGTTCAACTTATACCGTTCGTAAAGGCGATACGATGTTCTTAGTAGCTTATATTGTAGGTAAAGATGTAAAAGAAATTGCTGCTTTAAATGGCTTAAAAGAACCATATAACTTGAGTGTAGGGCAAAAGTTAAAAACAGGTAAGCCAGGTACTGAGACAGTTACAGTACAAGAAACGGTAGAAATACCAACTGAGCAAGTTGCTTATCGTCAAGGCGCAAATGGCACGACGTTCTCATCAGAAGGGAATGTAACAGGACCCGTGAAGGCGGGAACAGGAGCAGCTTCAGCCCCAATTTCAAGTGGTGTTAAAGCCTCAGCAGGTGAAGTGACTACTACACCTACAAGTGGCGTTGTGGCAAGTGCAGGAACAGCACCAGCAGTACAGGCAACCTCGCCAACTACTCAAACTGCGTCAGCACCAAATTCAACATTTAAATGGCAATGGCCTGCGACAGGACGTGTTGTTCGTGGATTCTCTTCAGCGGAGGGCGGCAATAAAGGTATTGATATTGCAGGTTCAAAAGGTCAAGATGTACGTGCAGCAGCAGCTGGTAAGGTGGTGTATGCAGGAAACGCATTGGAAGGCTATGGCAACCTGATCATTATTAAACATGATGATGATTTCTTAAGTGCTTATGCACATAATGATAGTATTAAAGTGGAAGAGCAAGACACTGTAAAAGCTGGTGAACGCATTGCGACGATGGGTAGCACAGGGACTAGCAGTAATAAGCTCCACTTTGAAATTCGTTACAAAGGGAAATCTGTTGATCCAACTCGTTATTTACCAAAAAAATAACGTGTAAAATAATGAACATTTTTAACCGCTTGCATATTGCAAGCGGTTATTTTTTTGCATTTATATACGCACAGAACCAAGAGCTTCGCCCATTCTCGTTGTTGAGCCTGTTTGGATCTGTTTAGTAAAATTAACCACACCTTTCGGGAACAGATTGATCACCGTTGAACCTAAACGGAATGCACCCATTTCTTCCCCTTTTTTAAGATGAATCGCCATTTCTCCTTGAGGTTCATAATGCCATTCAACCACCTCATTTGCTCGTGGTGGGTTGATTACACCAGCCCAAACTGTACTCATACTCGCTGTCACCGTGGCACCAACCAAAATTTGTACCATTGAACCAAATGCGGTATCAAATTCGCAAATTACTCGCTCATTACGGGCAAATAAATTCGGCACGTGTTCCGCAAGGAATGGATTAACCGAGAATAACTCACCAGGTACATAAATCATTTTACGTAATGTGCCATCACATGGCATATGCACACGGTGATAATCTCTTGGTGAAAGATAGGTAGTGACGAAATCCCCTTCTTTAAATTTGGCTGCCATTGTTTCGTCATTGGCTAACAAGGTTTCGAGCGTGAAATAATGCCCTTTGGCTTGCATCAGACGATTATCATCAATATGCCCAAGTTCGCTCACTTTACCATCCGCTGGAAGTGCTAATATTTTCTCTCCTTCAACAATTGGGCGAGTGTTTGCTTTTAATGGGCGAATGAAAAATTCATTAAAAGTGGCATAATCTGAAGCATTTTCTTTTTCTGCTTCGGCAAGATTAACCTTATATTGTTTGGCAAAAGCCTTAATAATGAAATGAGTTACAGCTCCCCATCTTTGTTCTGCCAACCAGCCTGCAGCACGAGTGATGGAAAGCTGTGGCAATAAATAATGACAGGCGATTTTTACACGTTGCCAATAAGTTGGCATTGGATAGGCTTTAAGGCTCATAGCGTTTCCTTTCTTTTAATCAGCTAAATTGAAAACGGAGTATAGCAGAAAATTTTCAAAAGAAAGAAAAAATGCTGAACCAGACATAGACTGGATTTTGATAGAGAAAAATTCAGTCTGCCAAACGTCTGGTTCAACAAAGGGGTTAGGCATTATTGTAAAACAATGCGTTCACGATTTTTCTCAAGGGTAGCTTCGCCAATACCTGAAACTTCTTTGAGTTGCTCAACACTGGCAAAAGCACCGTTTTTACTGCGGTAATCCACAATAGCTTGGGCTTTTTTGGCACCAATTCCCACCAATTTATCTTGAATTTCAGCTGCTGTTGCTGTGTTGATGTTCACGCTGTTAGAGGTGGTAGCTACTTGTTGTGAGGCTACCACGGGAGCAGGTTGTGGAGTCGCAGGAGCTAATTCAGCAAAAACGCTGTTTGAAAATAAACATAGCATTAGACTGGTTGTGATAGTTTTAAGTTTTTTCATAATAGATCCTCTTGGAATGATAGGAAATACAGCAATCTCAAATTGCTTTCAGGATCAAAGATAGCGGATAAAAAAAGTGAAGCAATGAGCAAAATCTATTTTTTCGACAGAGATCGCAAAAATAGAAAAAGAGAGTTGAATAACTGAAAAACTTCGTAAGACTGAATAATTTTGCAAAATTCTGGCGTAATTTGACCGCTTGTGTGGTCACAGAAATATAAATTTTCGTAAAACTCGTGCTGATAGCGCAGAAATACTTTAGAATAAATAATATTTCTCGCAGTTTTTATAATTAATGGAATTTAATATGACTCAAAATAATACTCGAAAAGAGCCTACATTTGGTGAAGCAACAGCAAACAGAACAGAAAAGACAGTTGAGAAAAATGTAAATGTTGCCCCCTCCCTGCATACTACACAAAATCCAGGGCACACTTTTACACCTGTTTTAAAACGTTCTGAAGAAGCAACTACGTCATCAACAATGGCAACAGAATCTTCAGCATCAGAAAAGTCAAAAGGTTTTAATTTTTCATCTGCGGCAGACAAAACAGATAAAAAGGTAGAATCTGAAAAAAATGAAACAGAACAACCTAAATCGGTTGCGCAAGAAACTGCAAAAGCAGCTTTAAATACGGCCGAACGTGTTGTTCCGACCGTAACCCTTAATCAAGGGAATGATGTTAAAGAGGTGGAAGAAATGAAAAAAACAGGTTTTTCATCAAAAGGTAAACGTTTAGGTTTGGTTGCGGCATTAGCGGTTATTTTAGGTGGGGTTTTCTTTTGGTTAAAACCAAGTACGCCTGAAACCGTAGAAGAGTTACAGCAACAACAAGGCGGCAGCTTACCGATTGAATTCCGCCCAGTGGATGAAGCTGAAGCTCAAAAGGCAGAAGCAGAGGCGAAGGCACAAGCTGAATTACAGGCGCAGCAGGCACTGCAACAACAAACTGATGCGCAAACACAAGCACAACGTGATGCCTTAGCAGAATTACAAGCGAGATCGCAAGCAGCCCAACAAGCTAATCAAGTAGGACAAACAACTCAGCAACCGCAAATTCAATTTCAGCCTCCAGTTTCAGTTCCAGCAAATGGAACACAAACAGTTGAACAACAAGCAGGAGAAGCAGGGCAACCAGCACAAACTGTTGAATCAGGAACTTTATCTGTACCTGCCGCAACAGCAAATACAGTGGAAGCAACAGCAAGTATTGTTCATCAAGAAGAGAAGAAAGTTGCTCCTCAGCCTGCTCGTAAAGTTGAAAAAGCACGTCAAGCTACAGCGAAACCAAAAGTTAAGGCAATTACTGCTGCAGAGTTTAATGCAAGAAAAGCAAAAAATGAGCAGATGGATAAATTAGTTCAATCAGTTTCTGAAGGTAAAAAAGTGGCTAAAACTACAGCCACACAAACAGCCTCAGCTAAAACATCTGCTTCAAGCAGTGCGGTTGCAAGCAAGACAATGATTGTGCCAAAAGGTACTTCATTAATGCAAGTATTCCGTGATAATAATCTAAATATCTCAGATGTTAATGCAATGAGTAAAGTAAACAAAGCGGCAAGTAGCTTGAAAACCAATGAAAAAGTAACAGTCCGTTTGGATAAAAATAATCGTGTAGTTGAAATGAGCATTGGCTCAGGTGGTAAATATATTCGCCAAGCTGATGGTTCTTACACATTTAAATAATCATCAAAAAGCGCAACGTTATTGTTGCGCTTTTTTCTAAAAGGAATTTTGAATGCAAATTATTCCCAAAAGTCTCAAAATTGGTGCGTTTTGGACGATAGGAGTGGGTTTACTTTCCGCCTGCACCCAAATGCAGCCATCGCCAGCTGATCAAGTGCAACAAGTGCGAGCTAAAGTAGGTGATAAGGCTGATTTACCCAAAGTAAGTAAAGCTAAGTCACAAATAGAATCTCGTTTTCTTTGCGAAAAAGAAAAAGTCGTTCGTGTGATGTATCCGAAAAAAAATACGAAGAATGCTAAAAGTGAACGCATAACAGTAAGTTTTAACGGCTTAACCCATACACTTTCCCCTGTTGTAGCTAAAAATGGCAAGAAATATACTAATATCCGTTGGACGTGGTGGGAATTGCGCTCAGGTAAAGCATATTTAATGGAGAATCCGCAAAAAATATTGGCGGAAAATTGCCTGAAACAAAGCTAATAAGCGGCTAATTTTCTAGAGAGTTTTACCAATGAATATTCTAGTGATTGGACCTTCTTGGGTTGGCGATATGATGATGTCGCATTCACTTTATCAACAATTAAAAACGCAATATCCAAATTGTGAGATTGACGTGATGGCACCTGATTGGTGCCGTCCGCTTTTAGCTCGAATGCCTGAAGTGCGCAAAGCAATCTCAATGCCGCTCGGTCACGGCTCATTCGCTCTGTGCAAGCGGTATGATTTGGGTAAAAATTTGCAAAATCAGTATGATATGGCGATAGTGCTGCCAAACTCGCTGAAATCTGCTTTCATTCCGCTGTTTGCCAAAATTGCTAAACGCCGTGGCTGGAAAGGTGAAAGCCGCTATTTTCTATTGAACGATTTACGCTCAAACAAAAACGATTACCCGATGATGGTGCAACGTTATGTGGCGTTAGCGTTTGACAAAGGACAAGTGCCAACGGCGGAAAATCTGCCGATTGCCAAGCCTTATTTACAAACGCAATCGGTCGAAATTGCGCAAACCAAAGCAAAATTTACGGAATTGCTTACTCAAGCGGAAAATCGCCCTGCAATTGGCTTCTGTCCTGGGGCGGAGTTTGGACCTGCAAAACGTTATCCGCATTACCACTATGCCAAATTAGCAGAAATGCTGATTGCCAAAGGTTATGCGATTCGGTTATTCGGTTCGGCAAAAGATGTCGGAGTGGGCGAGGAAATTCGTTCCCCCCTGCCTGAACATTTGCAGCGTTGCTGCCTCAATTTAGCAGGCAAAACCAACTTGAATGAAGCGGTGGATTTGATTGCCGATTGCCAAGCGATTGTGAGCAATGATTCAGGCTTAATGCACATTGCCGCTGCGCTACAAAAACCATTGGTTGCGTTATATGGACCGACCAGCCCACAATACACCCCACCGCTTTCAGATAAAGCCGTGATTATCCGCTTGATTGAAGGTGGGCTCATCAAAATCCGCAAAGGCGATTCAGCGGAAGGTTATCATCAAAGTTTGATTGATATTTCGCCTGAAATGGTAATGGAGAAATTAGAAGGTTTATTCGCAGAATGAAGGTTCTCATTGTAAAAACCTCCTCGATGGGTGATGTAATCCATACTTTGCCCGCCTTAACCGATGCTCAAAAAGCGATTCCTAATATTCAATTCGATTGGGTGGTGGAAGAAAATTTTGCCGAAATTCCACGTTGGCATTCAGTGGTAAATCAAGTGATTCCTATCGCGATTCGTCGTTGGCGGAAAAATTTGTGTAGTCGTCAAACGTGGCAAGAGTGGCAAAATTATCGCCAACAGCTGACCGCAAACCAATACGATACCGTGATTGACGCTCAAGGGTTAATCAAAAATGCGGTGTTTGTCACCAAGTTGGCAAAAGGCAAAAAGTTTGGCTACGATAAGCATTCGGCGAGAGAGGGTTTGAGTAGCTTATTTTACGATCAAACCTTCGATATTCCCTATCAACAACACGCTGTCGAGCGGATTCGCAAACTGTTTGCGAGATCACTAGGTTACGAACTTTCGACTGAAATGGGCGATTACGGAATAGCGGTTAATTTTGCAAAAAATTTTACAAATTCGACCGCTTGTAAGCCCTATGTGATACTAATTCATTCAACAACGCGAGAAAATAAGCATTGGATAGAGGCTTATTGGGCGGAGCTTATTAAAGAGCTCACCTTGCAAGGGTTTGAAATTCGCTTGCCTTGGGGGGATAAGGATGAAAAAGCAAGAGCAGATCGTTTAGCTAAAGGGGCTTCAGACGTTATAGTGTTGCCGAAAATGAGTCTAACTAAATTAGCCGAACAGATTGCTGGCACAAGGTTTGTTGTATCAGTTGATACAGGATTAAGCCATTTGGCGGCAGCACTAGATAAACCTAATATCATTCTATACGGAGCAACGGATCCTAATTTGATCGGCGCTTATGGTAAAAATCAGCATTACCTTACGGGTAAAAATATGGAAAATATTATGCCATATCGGGTCATTCAAACGATAGAAAACCTGCTTGCAGAATAGATAATCATAATGTGTCGAGAGCTTGACATTTGAACATTATCAATTTAGAATTTACTGTCCTTTCTGTTGTAGAAAGGATATTTTAATCTTATTTTTAATAATTTTAACTGGAGCTTTTAAATGGCAACAATCAACCAATTAGTACGCAAACCGCGTGTGAAAAAGGTTGTAAAAAGCAACGTTCCTGCATTAGAGGCTTGCCCGCAGAAACGTGGCGTGTGTACTCGTGTATACACTACTACACCTAAAAAACCGAACTCAGCATTACGTAAAGTTTGCCGTATTCGTTTAACTAATGGCTTTGAAGTCACCTCTTACATCGGTGGTGAAGGTCATAACCTTCAAGAACACAGTGTTGTGTTGATTCGTGGTGGTCGTGTTAAAGACTTACCAGGTGTGCGTTATCACACTGTGCGCGGCGCATTAGACTGTGCTGGCGTTAAAGATCGTAAACAAGCACGTTCTAAATACGGCGTGAAACGTCCTAAGGCTTAATGGAACTCCGTTAAGTAAGGCCAAACGTCTAAATTTTTAATTTAAACCATAAACTCCAGTCATCGCAATTTTTGCACTAGGTAGTTTTGGAAAACCCTGAATATAAATATACGGAGTAATTTACAATGCCACGTCGTCGTCGTATTGAACCTCGCAAAATTCTTCCAGATCCGAAATTTGGCTCAGAATTACTTGCAAAATTCATCAACGTATTAATGGTTGATGGTAAAAAGTCAGTAGCAGAAAGCATCGTTTACGGTGCATTAGAAACTTTAGCACAACGCTCTGGCAAAGATGCGTTAGAAGCATTCGATGCCGCGCTTGAAAATGTGCGTCCAACAGTTGAAGTTAAATCTCGCCGTGTCGGGGGGGCTACTTATCAAGTGCCAGTAGAAGTTCGTCCTGCTCGTCGTAACGCATTAGCGATGCGTTGGGTGATTGAAGCAGCTCGTAAACGTGGTGACAAATCAATGGCATTACGTTTAGCAAACGAATTATCAGATGCTATCGACAACAAAGGTACAGCAGTTAAGAAACGTGAAGACGTTCACCGTATGGCAGAAGCGAATAAAGCATTTGCACACTTCCGTTGGTAATAACTGGCTTAAAACCGAATTGTTAGGCTTCATCTCTTGGTTAGATGAAGCCTTACCCATATTAAGAATTTTAATTTAAATCCCAAACAAGGTAATAAATAAAAATGGCTCGTACAACTCCTATTGAACGTTATCGTAATATCGGTATCAGTGCACACATTGATGCAGGTAAAACGACCACTTCTGAGCGTATCTTGTTCTATACAGGTGTAAGTCACAAAATCGGCGAAGTTCACGATGGTGCTGCAACTATGGACTGGATGGAACAAGAACAAGAACGTGGTATCACCATCACCTCTGCTGCAACAACAGCATTCTGGTCTGGTATGTCACAACAATATCCACAACACCGTATCAACGTTATTGATACTCCAGGACACGTGGACTTCACTATCGAAGTAGAACGTTCAATGCGTGTGCTTGATGGTGCGGTAATGGTTTACTGTGCAGTAGGTGGCGTTCAGCCACAATCAGAAACGGTATGGCGACAAGCAAACAAATATGGCGTTCCGCGTATCGCATTTGTTAATAAAATGGACCGTACAGGTGCAAATTTCCTACGTGTTGTTGAACAAATCAAAACTCGTTTAGGCGGTAATGCAGTTGCGTTACAATTACCTATCGGTGCTGAAGATAACTTCACAGGTGTAGTTGATTTAATCAAAATGAAAGCAATCAACTGGAATGAAGCAGACCAAGGTATGACTTTTACATATGAAGACATTCCAGCAGAAATGCAAGCAGCATGTGAAGAACGTCGTGCAATGTTAGTTGAATCAGCTGCAGAGGCCTCTGAAGAGTTAATGGAAAAATTCTTTGCAGGTGAAGAATTATCTGAAGACGAAATCAAAGCGGCATTGCGCCAACGTGTGTTAGCAGGTGAAATTATCCCTGTTTGCTGTGGTTCTGCATTCAAAAACAAGGGTGTTCAAGCAATGCTTGACGCAGTAATTGATTATTTACCCGCACCGACAGATATTCCAGCAATTAAAGGCATCAACGAAGACGAAACTGAAGGTGAACGCCACGCAAGCGACGACGAACCATTCGCAGCATTAGCATTTAAAATTGCAACTGACCCATTCGTAGGTAACTTAACCTTCTTCCGTGTGTATTCAGGTGTAATTAATTCTGGCGATACAGTTTACAACTCAGTAAAACAAAAACGTGAACGTTTCGGTCGTATCGTACAGATGCACGCTAACAAACGTGAAGAGATCAAAGAAGTTCGCGCAGGTGACATCGCTGCTGCAATCGGCTTAAAAGATGTTGGCACAGGTGACACATTATGTGCACAAGATGCGCCAATTATTCTTGAACGTATGGAATTCCCAGAGCCTGTAATCTCTGTTGCGGTAGAACCAAAAACTAAAGCAGACCAAGAAAAAATGGGCTTAGCATTAGGTCGTTTAGCGCAAGAAGACCCATCATTCCGTGTTCATACTGATGAAGAATCTGGTGAAACCATCATCTCTGGTATGGGTGAGTTACACTTAGACATCATCGTTGATCGTATGAAACGCGAGTTTAAAGTAGAAGCTAACATTGGTAAACCACAAGTATCTTACCGTGAAACAATCCGTACTCGTGTAAACGATGTAGAAGGTAAACACGCAAAACAATCTGGTGGTCGTGGTCAATATGGTCACGTTGTAATCGACTTATATCCACTAGATGCAGAAGGCCCAGGATACGAGTTCGTGAACGAAATCAAAGGTGGTGTAATCCCAGGTGAATACATCCCAGCAGTTGATAAAGGTATCCAAGAACAACTTAAATCTGGTCCATTAGCAGGTTACCCAGTAGTTGATATCGGTGTTCGTTTACACTTCGGTTCATACCATGATGTGGACTCATCTGAGCTTGCGTTTAAACTTGCAGCGTCATTAGCATTTAAAGCAGCATTCGCTAAAGCAAACCCAGTTTTACTTGAGCCAATCATGAAAGTTGAAGTAGAAACTCCACCAGATTACGTGGGTGATGTAATCGGTGACTTAAGCCGTCGTCGTGCAATGGTAAACGGTCAAGAAGCGAACGAGTTCGTTGTTAAAATTAATGCTGAAGTTCCACTTTCAGAAATGTTTGGTTATGCAACAGACTTACGTTCACAAACTCAAGGTCGTGCATCATACTCAATGGAACCATTAAAATATGCTGAAGCACCGAAAAACGTTGCTGATGCAATTATTGAAGCTCGTAAAGCTAAATAATTTAGTTTTTTAACCCAAGCCATCGTAATGGTATGATGGCTTAATTTAGGAACATTAAAATGTCTAAAGAAAAATTTGAACGTACAAAACCGCACGTTAACGTGGGTACAATCGGCCACGTTGACCATGGTAAAACAACTTTAACAGCAGCGATCACAACTGTATTAGCGAAACACTTCGGTGGTGCAGCTCGTGCAT
>JBHACP010000053.1:0-17906 GCA_041854605.1 Actinobacillus sp. | reverse complement strand
TACAGTGGATTATAGATTTTTTTGTCTGTTAAAACAATGAAAAAAATGACCGCACTTTGATCTGCACCCCAAAAGTTGGACACCTAATTTGAGGTGCAGATTATGTCCTATCCTTATCAATTTCGTTTAGACATTATCAAATTGGTCATTGAGCAGGATGTTGGTATCCGCGAGGTGGCAAAACTTCATCACATTCCCCATTCTTCGGTGATTCATTGGCTAAAAGCCTTTCGTGAAAGAGGACTTGATGGCGTAAAATCGCCTTATAAAAAGCCCCAATCCCCGAAAAGAGTGAAACCGAAAATGAAAAAGAAAGAAATTGAAGTGCCGGAGCCAACCGACCTTTCGCCCCAAGCGTTTAAAAAGCTGCAACGAGAGTTGGCTTATTTACGAGCGGAGAATGCTTATCTAAAAAAGTTGGAGGAGTTAGACCGTCAAAAACGACGGCAGAAAAAAGAAAAATCATCGAAGCGTTAAAAACAAATCATGCATTGAATGATTTGCTTTGCGTGGCTAAAATGCCACGTTCTACCTTTTATTATCAGCAGGTTAAGCGTGATTACACACAAGCGAAAGAGGCTATTTTATCGCTGTATCACGAGAGCAAACAGCGTGACGGCTATCGTCCCTTAACGTTAAAATTGCGTCAAATCGGCTTGGGTTTGAATCACAAAACTGTGCTGAAATTGATGCATGAGTTGAGTATTTGTTCAATATTACGTAAGAAACGAAACGGAAAACGCGGGAAAACGTCACATATTTCCCCGAACGTGCTGAATCGTGATTTTAGGGCAACACACCTCAATCAAAAATGGGTGACCGATGTGACAGAATTTCACATAGGGCAAGAAAAACTCTATTTTTCGCCGCTGATGGATTTGGCTAATCGGGAAATTATTGCATATCATTTTGCCACACGACCGAAGTTCTCATTGGTAAAAAGGATGTTAGAACAAGGGCTTAGTCAGCTCAAGCCGACAGATTGCCCGATTATTCACAGCGACCAAGGCGTGTTATACGGCACGGCTGAATGGGTAAAAATGTTGGAAGGCAAAGCAGTACAAAGCATGAGCCGCCGAGGCAATTGTTACGACAACGCCGTGATTGAAAGCTTCTTTGCGATATTGAAATCAGAATGTTTTTACTCACGGACTTATACTTCAATCGCCGAATTGCAGGCAGAAATTGAAGCATATTTGGTGTATTACAACCAAAAACGAATTAAACCCGACTTAAAAGAATTGAGCCCGGCACAATACCGAGCTCAATATTTACGTGAATAACCTGTCCAACTTTTGGGAGGCAGATCATGTGTTTTTACTTCAAGGACTAAAAATGACTCATTTACTGCTCGCTATTATTTATATTTCGTTTATCAGCCTTGGGCTGCCGGATTCTGTGCTTGGTGCAGCGTGGCCGTCGATGCAAAGACAGCTGGATGTACCGTTGTCGTATGCAGGGATCATTTCAATGATCATCGCCCTTGGTACAGTGGTGTCGAGCTTGCAGTCGGATCGCCTGACATTCAAACTCGGCACGGGCAAAGTGACGACACTGAGCGTGGCGGTAACGGCGTTGGCGTTGTATGGTTTTTCGGTGAGCGATTCATTTTGGCTACTGTGCTTGTGGGCAATTCCTTACGGCTTAGGAGCTGGTGCGGTGGATGCTTCGCTGAATAACTACGTTGTTTTGCACTACGCCAGTCGCCATATGAGCTGGTTACATTGTATGTGGGGCGTGGGTGCGTCACTTGGTCCGTACATTCTCGGCTTTGCCTTGCTGAATGGCAATCAATGGGATTCGGGTTATTTATACATTGCCATTTTACAAGTAGGCTTAAGTGCAATTTTGCTTCTTTCACTTCCGCTTTGGAAAAAGCGTCCTGCGATGCAAACGGAAAATAGTGAACCGATAAAACCGATGAAGTTGTCGGAAGTATTGCGCATTCCGAATGCCAAAAATATGATGTTGGCATTTTTCTGCTATAGCGGCATTGAACAAACATCTGGCTTGTGGGCGAGTAGTTATTTCGTGTTGGAAAAAGGCGTAGAGGCTGAAATGGCGGCAAGCTTCGGCAGCTTATTCTTTATTGGCATCACTATTGGGCGTGGTGTGAGCGGTTTTCTAACAATGAAACTGAACAACGATCAAATGGTTAAACTTGGTTTAACCCTGATTGCACTGGGAATTGCTACACTTTTCATTCCATTTGGCGAATATAGCACCTTGGTTGGGCTGATTGTGATTGGCTTAGGTTGTGCGCCAATTTACCCGTGTTTTATCCACTCCACGCCGTATTTCTTTGGGGAAGATAAATCTCAAGCGATCATTGGTGTACAAATGGCAAGTGCTTATATCGGCACATTTTTGCTCCCACCGTTTTTTGGCATATTGGCAAATCACGTGAGTATTAGTCTATTGCCGTTTTACTTGGCAGTGTTGCTAGTGTTAATGGCATTGGCTTATCGTCAGTTGGCACATAATCACCAGCGATAAAAAAAGCCTTGCGACAGATTATCGCAAGGCTTTTTTTAAACTTCGATACCGAATTTTTCTGCAACTAAGGCTTGGAAATCGGTGCAACCGCCGATGTGAACGTTATCTAAAAAGATTTGCGGCACGGTGACAACAGGTTTGCCCACACGGGGTTCTAAATCTTCTTTTGAAATGCCTTCGGCGATCATATCGATAAATTTAAAATCGAAATCGGCTAATTCGCCTTTCATTTTTTCGGCTAACACTTTGGCACGCGTGCAGTATGGGCAAGTCAAACGACCATAAATTTCTACAAACATAATGTTTCCTTTTTTAAATTAAACAAGCGGTCAGATTTTAGCAAAAATTTACCCAAAAAGGTAAAAAGTGGATTGGCTCAAAAATAGTTTGCGAAAACACAATATTTTACCTATCAAATGCAGCAAGCGGCTTAATTTTTTGCTATCCTTAGCGTGATTTTTTGTATTTTGTGGGAAACATTATGAATCCAAGACGTAAATCTCGCTTAACTGTAGTGCTTTCAGTAGTATTCGGCGTTGCCGTTTCTGCAGGTTTAACGTTGTATGCGTTAAGCCAAAATATCGATCTTTTCTATACGCCGTCGGAAATCGTAAACGGTAAAAATGATGACCCTGCTAAAAAACCTGAAGTAGGGCAACGTATTCGTGTTGGTGGAATGGTTGTCGAAGGCTCGGTAAAACGGGATAACAAAACACTTAAAGTTGAATTTGAGGCGAATGATGTTGGACCTTCAATTACCGTTGAATATGAAGGCATTTTACCTGACTTATTCCGTGAAGGGCAGGGCATTGTGGCGCAAGGTGTATTGATTGAACCTACGCGTTTGAAAGCCACAGAAGTGTTAGCGAAACACGACGAAAACTATATGCCACCAGAGTTGGGCGATAAAATGAAAGAGCAGCACAGTGCAATGGGCATTTCCGAACAAGAGCTAAAAGGCGAATCAAAGCGTGATCAAGAAATGAAAAAACTGCTTAGTACGCTAGAAGGGGGCAAATAAATGATTGCAGAACTTGGCAATTATGGCTTGGCTCTTGCGCTGGGTTTGTCAATTTTCTTGGCAATACTACCGCTTGCAGGAGCAGCCAAACAAAATGCCACCTTAATGGCGCTTGGGCGACCGCTCACGTGGGCAATGTTTTTAGCCTTGACGGTATCATTTGCTTCACTGTTCTATCTATTTGCTGTGAATGATTTCAGCGTGCAATATGTCGTCAATAACTCAAACTCAACCCTGCCTATTCAATATCGCTTATCGGCGGTATGGGGATCGCACGAAGGCTCATTGTTACTCTGGATTTGGCTGCTTGCTTTATGGGCTGTGGCGGTTGCCACCTTTACCCGCAAAATGCCAGAGGAGGCGGTTGCTCGTGTGTTGAGTATTATGGGCTTAATTAGTATCGGCTTCTTGCTGTTTATTATTTTTAGTTCTAACCCTTTTGATCGAACTTTCCCTAATTTCCCCGCTGACGGGCGCGAGCTCAATCCAATGTTGCAAGATGTGGGCTTAATTTTCCACCCACCTTTGCTATATATGGGCTATGTCGGCTTCTCGGTTGCCTTTGCTTTTGCGATTGCCTCGCTAATGACAGGACGCTTAGACACCGCTTGGGCAAGATGGTCTCGTCCGTGGACAATGGCGGCTTGGGTTTTCTTAACTCTCGGTATCGTGCTAGGCTCTTGGTGGGCATATTACGAACTCGGCTGGGGCGGCTGGTGGTTTTGGGACCCCGTCGAAAATGCTTCGTTAATGCCGTGGATTGCTGGCACCGCCTTGATTCATTCATTAGCCGTTACCGAAAAGCGATCAACTTTCAAAGCGTGGACAGTGTTATTGGCGATTTTAGCTTTCTCGCTCTGTTTGCTCGGTACCTTCTTAGTGCGTTCAGGCATTTTGGTGTCGGTACACGCCTTTGCTTCAGACCCAACCCGTGGTCTATATATTTTAGCCTACTTGGTAATTGTAATCGGTGGCTCACTGCTGTTATACGCATTCCAGGGCTCGAAAATCAAAAGCCTTGATAATTATGAACGCTATTCCCGTGAATCTATGTTGCTGATTAACAACATTATGCTGATGGCGTTTTTATCGGTGGTGCTGCTTGGCACATTGTTACCGTTGGTGCATAAACAAATTGGCTTAGGCACCATTTCGATCGGAGCGCCATTCTTTAATCAAATGTTCTTGATTTTAATGGTGCCGTTTTCCTTTATTTTAGGTATTGGACCTTTAGTCAAATGGCGACGTGATCAAGTGTCCGCCATTCGCACTCCTGTGCTTATTGCACTAGTGATGATGGTAGCTTGTGGTTTTATTCTGCCATATTTATTAGAAGATAGCCTTAACGCCACTTCCGTGATGGGCGTGATGATGGCGGCGATTATTGTGATTTTAAGTTTTTATGAATTACATACGCGTGCCACCCATCGTCACTCATTTTGGACTGGCGTGTTCAAACTCTCTCGTTCCCACTGGGGAATGGTGTTAGCCCACGTTGGTGTAGCGATGAGCGTGTTCGGTGTAGCGATGAGCCATAATTTCAGCGTAGAAAAAAATGTGCGAATGAATATCGGCGACAAGGTACAAATTCACAACTATGAGTTTGAATTTAAAGGCATCAAAATCACTGATGGGGCAAACTATCAAGGTGGTACAGCAGATATTGAAATCACTAAAAATGGCAAATATGAAGCCACTTTACACGCTGAAAAACGTTTCTACAATGTGAGCAAAATGGGAATGACCGAAGCCGCTATTGACTGGGGCTTTACACGAGATTTATATGCTGCACTGGGTGAAAAGCTTGAAGATGATTCGTGGGGTGTTCGCCTTTACTACAAACCATTTATCCGCTGGATTTGGATTGGCGGCTTATTTATGGCATTGGGTGGTTTGCTCTGTATGATGGATAAACGCTATTGCATCCGCACGGAAAAAGCACAAAACGCCTAATATAAGCGGTCGGATATTACTCACAAACTCGACCGCTTGCTCTTGTCGATAAGGTGCCGTCTGAAAACCAACTTTCAGACGGCATTTCCACATTCAAGCGGTTAGATTTTCTTGTAAAAACGCAATTACCGCTCGAACTCGTCCTGCTTTTTGGCTGTGTTGCGGATAATACAAATGCAGCGAGCCGAAGGTTTGCCAGTGTTTTTCTAGGACGAGTAGAAAATCGGAGCGGTCGGGTTGGATTGCCATTAGCGGCTCGAAAAACCGCCCGATTGCTACGCCTTGTTTGATGACAGCTTTGGTAGCGAGCAGGCTGTTTACCACGATTGGCGTAGGCATTTCAATGCTGACGTTTTCGCCTTTTTGTTGCAAGCTGAGTGGAAATAGGCGATTGCTGGTGGCAAAGCGAAAGCCAGCCAAGCGGTGCATTTTTAGTTCGTCAAGACGTTTGGGCAAGCCGTATTTTTTTCGATAAATTTCCGAGGCATACAGCCCCAAGCGAAACGGTTCGGTCAGGCGTTTGGCGACCATATTTTCCGCCACTTTATCGCCGAAACGAATACCCAAATCAAAACCTTCTTGCAAAATATCCACCGTGCCGTCATTGACGGAAATTTCCAGTTGAATGTCAGGAAACCGCTCGTAAAACTCGCCTAAGCGTGGCGAAATCAGCAACTCAAATGCCACCAGCGGCACGGTTAGCCGCACGTTGCCTTTCGGCGTTTTCCCCAAATCTTGCACCGATTCGACCGCACTTGCCAACGTTTGCAAGGCTGCCTGCGTTTCCGCCATTAAGTGGCTGCCAGCTTCGGTCAGCTCCATTTTGCGTGTGGTGCGGTTAAACAGCGGTAAACCGAGCTGATTTTCCAATAATTTCAAGGCTTGGCTGACTGATGGCGATCCCATTTGTAACCGCCGAGCCGCTGCCGCAATCGATCCTTCGGCAACAATGGCGTGGAAAATTTGCAGGGCGTTGTAGGTTGAGCTATTCATCGTGTTTCCTTCTTTGGTAAATTTTTCGGCAAATTTCACCGCTTATTATTCTTCGTTTTTATCAAATAATCAATTATAAATTACCGCTCTTATCATTTGTAATCCAAACGTTATAATGACCTCACTTTCAACGAACAAAGGACAACAAAATGAACAACGTTTTAATCATTTCAGGACACCCAAACCTGCAAAATTCTGTGGCAACCGCAACCATTATGAGCGAGTTTGAAAAGGCATTGTCGAATGCCAAAATCCGCAAACTGGACGAGCTGCACACAGGTTATGAATTTGACATTCAAGCTGAGCAGGCGGCGATTTTGGCGGCGGATACAATCGTTTGGCAATTTCCGTTTTACTGGTACACGATGCCAGCGTTAATGAAAAAATGGTTGGACGACGTGTTTCATCACGGCTTTGCCCACGGTTCAACCGCTCAAATTGCAGGCAAAAAATTGCTCATTTCCATTACCACAGGTGCGCCCGAAGCAGTGTATCAAAAAGACGGCTTTTTCAAACACGAAATGCAGGATTTTTTCGCCCAATTTGAAACCACGGCATTACTCTGCGGCTTAGATTTTCAAGGCGTAGAATATTTAAACGGTGTGAGCTACGTCGGTCGAGATGAAGCCAAAGTTGCCGAACAACAAGCAATGGCGACGGAATACGCTCAAAAAGTGATTAACAAAATCAAAGCCTTATAAGGAGAATAAAATGTACATTATCAGTATCGTATTAGACCAAGACAAAATTCCAACCGAGCTTGCCGAATCAATGCTTAACGAACACCGTGCGTGGTTCGCCAAATACTTCCAAGCGGGCAAATTTTTGATTTTGGGTCCATATTTAGACCAAGAATTTGCTGGCGTAATCATCGCCCAAACCCAAAGCCGTGCCGAATTAGACGAAATTTTGGCGGAAGATGTCTATTTTAAAGACGGTCAAGCAGCTTATGAAGTGCGTGAGTTTAAAGATGCAATGTCGGTGTTACACAAATAAAAAGGAGCAGAAAAATGAAAAAATTACCGAAAATTATATTAGGCACTTGGTCTTGGGGGGCAGGTATGTATGGCGGCGACCAAGTGTTTGGTCAAGCGATGACAGTAGCGGATTTGAAAGACGTGTTCAATCTTGCCATGCAAAATGGTTTGAATGCCTTTGATACCGCCACGGCATATGGTTTAGGTGCTTCGGAAGAGGTGTTAGGCGATTTGATGAAACCTTATAAGCGTGAAGATCTCATTATTTCGACGAAGTTCACCCCACAATTAGCGCAAATGTATGACAATTCGGTGGAAAAAATGGCGAATGCAAGTATGGCTCGTTTTAACACCGATTATTTGGATATTTACTGGATTCACAACCCGATTGAATCGGAACGTTGGGTGGCTAGTTTAATTCCGTTACTCAAAGCAGGCAAAGTGAAAGCTGTGGGCGTGTCGAATCATAATTTGGAACAAATCAAGCGTGCTAATGAGATTTTAGGTACAGAAGGCTTCAAGATCGACGCTGTTCAAAACCATTTCAGCCTGCTTTACCGTTCGTCAGAAGAGGCAGGTATTTTGGATTATTGCAAAGCAAACGATATTACCTTCTTCGCTTATATGACACTTGAACAAGGTGCATTAAGCGGCAAATACAGCCCAGAAAACCCAATGCCAGCAGGATCGGGGCGTGGTGAAACTTACAACAACGTGTTGCCACAATTAGTGAAATTAACCGACAAAATGCGTGAAATCGGCGCAAAACAAGGGGCGAGTGTAGCACAAATCGCCGTGGCATATGCGATTGCCAAAGGCACGTTGCCAATTTTAGGCGCAACCAAACCGCACCACATCACCGACGCAACCAAAGCGATAACGCTCACTTTAACCGCAGAAGAAGTGAAAGAACTTGAACGTTTAGCCGATGAAACAGGCGTAGATGTAAAAGGTTCTTGGGAAGAGCCGATGATTTAAGGACAGAAAATGAACCGTCGAACCTTTCTTGCCGCATCAAGCCTGCTTGCAAGCGGTCTAATTTTGCCGAAATTTAGCAAAGCGGAGAACAAACCGAAAATGAAAATTATCGCCATTGAAGAGCATATCCAAAGTCCTGCCTTGACACGAGCATCAATGCCTGCGATGTTGCAGCAAGCCCCTTATTTAACTGATTGGGGCAAAGATATAGCGGACAAAATTACCGATCCGACTCGTCCGCAAGTGATCGAAAGCAGTCTATCGCTCGGCAAATTATTAGATACGGGCGAAAATCGTCTGCGTGAAATGGACGAACACGGCATTGATATGCAAATGTTGTCCTACGCAGGCATTCCACAGGCAATTGAGGGTAAGGAAAGTTTACATTTAATTCAGACAGCAAATAACCAATTAGCCGAAAAAGTGCGGTCAAATCCGAGCCGATTTGGTGGCTTTGCGACATTACCGTGGCACGATGTGAATGCGGCGATTGTGGAGTTAGAACGTTGCGTGAACGAACTCGGTTTAAAAGCGGTGTTGATTAACGGTCGTCCAAGTATGGATTTTCTTGACCACGAACGCTATCTGCCAATTTTACGCCGCTTGAGCGATTTGCATGTACTGCTTTTCTTACACCCTGGTTTGCCGCTCGACCACGTTCAACAAGCCTATTTTGCAGGCTTCAACCGAGAAGTATCGGCACGTTTCTCGATGTTTGCGTGGGGCTGGCACAACGAATGCGGCATTCAGCTGATCCGCTTAATTTTGGCAGGCGTGTTCGACAAATGTCCGAATTTGCAAGTCATCAGCGGACACTGGGGCGAACTCGTGCCGTATTATTTACAACGCCTAGACGACAGCATTCCGCAAACCGCCACGGGCTTAAGCCGCACCATTTCGCAAACTTACCGTGAACACGTTTATCTCACGCCAAGCGGTATGCTCAGCCTGCCTCACTTGGAATTTGCAAAATCAGTAGTAGGCATCGACCGCATTTTGTTCTCGGTCGATTACCCTTATCTCTCGCTTAATGGAGCAAGAAACTGGCTGGAAAATTTGCCTGTTTCGCAGGAAGAAAAAGAGAAAATCGCCTATAAAAACGCCAAAAAATTGTTTAAACTCACGGCATAAGGAGCCCAAAATGCAAAAAATACTGACGGCACTTTTCCTGTTAGGAGCAACCGCAATGAGCTACACCGAACTAAAAATGAGCCTGTTTGAAATTACCGCCAAGCCTGATTTTCAAACAACATTGGCAAACGTGGGACGTGAAAATTTAGGCACGTCGGTTCGTTCCGAAAAAGGTACCTTGGCAATGTATCAAGCGGTCAGAAAAGACAATCCGTTTGCAAACGTGATTGTGGAAATTTACCAAAACGAAGCGGCTTATGAAATTCATCGCCAAGCTCCGCATTTTTTGAAATTTGTGGAAGTTGCCAAAACCGCTGTGGCAGATCGTAAAGTGGAAGCTCTAACGCCTGAAATTTTGCTAGAAAAACCAATCGCACTTGAAGTGTTGGGCGACAATAAACTTGCCGTACGTTTGGCGACATTGAGCGTGAAATCTGAATTTAACGCCCAATTTAAAGTAATTGTGGCGAACGAAATGCGTCAAGCGATGGCAAAAGAAAAGGGCGTGTTGGTAATGTATGGTGCAACGCTCAAAGACAAGCCGACCGAATGGCGATTCTTCGAGATTTATCAAAACGAAAACGCTTATTTGCAACACCGTGAAACCGCCCATTTCAAGCAATATATCGAGCAAACCAAGTCGATGATTAGCGAAAAAAATCTCATTGAATTGCAAGGCGTAAATTTGATGAATAAAGGTAAGTTGCGATAGGAATAAGAAAATGCCGTCTGAAATGAACTTTTCAGACAGCATTGCCATTATTCTTTGAAACTAAAGTCCTAAACTCGCTAATTTATCGGCTTCTGTTTTAAATTCATTGATGGCTTCTCTGTCGAAGAAATATTGTGTGCCGCAGCATTCGCATTGCATATCGATCACGCCATTTTTCTCGGCAAGCATTTCTTCAATTTCTTCTGCGGATAAGAGCAAAATCGCATTGCCTGAACGCTCACGTGAGCAACCGCAGTGGAACTCGGTATTTTGCGCAGGATAAACTTCCACCTGTTCTTCGTGGAATAAGCGATAGAGCAATTCTTCCGCAGTTAAGCCAAATAACTCTTCATCTTTTACCGTTTCAGAAAGTGTCATTAAATGCTCGAAATCCTCAGGTGCACCCGTGCCATCTGGTATAATTTGAAGCAACATACCACCCGCTACGGCTTTGCCATCAAATTCGCCTGTGCGAATCACAAGGTGAGTTTGTAACTGTTCAGAACGTTGAAAATAATCTTCCAAACATTCACGAATAGTCGGCTTATCTAACGCAATCACGCCTTGATAACGTTCGCCATCGTTTGGCACAATCGAAATCACTAATACACCGTTGCCGACCATTTCTGAAAGGCTATCACCCTCCGCAATTTCACCATTTACACGGGCTAAAGCACGCAATTTTTGCTGATCGGTGCCATTTACTAAAGCCAAACTTAGTGCGCCATCGCCTTGAATTTGCACCGTAATGTTACCTTCAAACTTCATTGTGGCAGTGAGAAGGCTGGTGGCGACGAGCATTTCACCCAATAAATTTTGCACTGCTATTGGGTAGTGATGGGTATTTAATGTTTCGGTAAAAGTATCATTTAAACGCACCCATTCACCACGCACCGCACGGTTTTGGAAGAGATAACGATACAGTTTGTCGTTGTCTTTTTGGTAATTCATTGTTAATCCTATAAAAGAAAATTCCCCTCTTTTGTAAAGAGGGGCTAAGGGAAATTTAATTTCGCCTAATAATAAGGCTGAATTTGGAAATTACAAGATATGTTCTTTAAATTTCACTAAATCACGGCGTTCTTTCTTATTTGGGCGACGTTCTGGATGTGGCATTGATAGCGCATTGGCTTTGCGTGCAAAGGCAAAAGCCTCCCGTGTTTTGATACTTTTCTCAGTTTCTTGATAAAGCAATTGCGCTTCTGGCGCGCCACGGCGTTGATCGCTTAATGCCATAATCACTACCTCTTTTTCATCATTACCCTGACGAAGTTTGATCGTTGCGCCGATCTCCACAATTTTACTTACTTTGGCTCGCTGTCCGTTATAGTGAACTTTGCCGCCTTCAATCATCGCTTTGGCAATAGAGCGTGTCTTATAAAAGCGGGCCACCCATAGCCATTTGTCAAGGCGGATTTCATTGTCCTGTTCCGTTTGGTCTTTGCGATTTTTCATCTATTTTACCAGCCATTTCGATATAAATTTACGCAAAATTTTAGCATAAATGTGGTATGGTTACGGCATTAAATTCACTATGTATTAGAAAATGTCTGAATATAAACTGCCTGAAATATTAAAAGTCGAAGTCGTGGCAAAAAGCCGAATTTTTGAAGTACAAGCGGTCGATTTACGCTTTTCAAACGGCGAAGAGCGCACCTTTGAACGTTTGACGCCAATGCGCCGTGCCTCGGTGTTAGTGTTACCAATTCAAAATGATGAGCTGATCTTTATTCGAGAATATGCGGTGGGAAGCGAACGCTATGAATTAGGCTTTCCTAAAGGTATCGTTGATTTTGGCGAAGATCCGCTTGCCAGTGCCAACCGTGAATTGCAAGAAGAAATTGGTTTTGGGGCGAAAAAAATCGACTTTCTTCGTTCGCTTTACAGTGGTCCGAGCCATATGCACGGCTTAATGTACGTGTTTGTTGCGCAAGATCTTTATGAATCTAAACTAGAAGGAGATGAGCCTGAGCCACTAGAAATTGTTCGTATGCCATTAAGCCAGATAGACCAACTGCTTTCCGACCCACAATTTGCCGAATCTCGCAATTTAGCGGCATTGTTTATGTTAAGAGAGTATTTGAAAGAAAATAAAGGGGCGTAGTCCCCCCTCATTTACTGAGTAGTCAAAGTAACTAAATCTTGCTCACTTAAAATTTTAATGCCTAACTCTTGCGCTTTCGCCAATTTGGAACCAGCTTTTTCACCTGCGATCAAATAGTCGGTTTTACTTGAAACCGAGCCTGATACTTTACAACCGAAAGCCTGCAATAAAGCTTTTGCCTGATCACGAGTTAATTGTGTGAGCGTGCCAGTTAATACCACATTTTTATCTTTCAATGGATTGTCAGCAATTTCGGCTTTTTCCACATCTGCCCAACGAATGCCTTGAGCAATCAAGTCTTCCACCACTTCCACGTTGTGCGGTTCCGCCCAAAAGCGCACAATACGATTTGCTACTACTTCACCCACATCTTGCACTTCTTGCAGCTGTTCCAACGTTGCATTACGAATAGCTTCCAGTTTGCCAAAATGGTTAGCTAAATTTAGCGCAGTCGCTTCACCCACTTCACGGATCCCTAAAGCAAAGAGAAAACGAGGAAGTGTGCTATTTTTCGATTTTTCGATGCTGTTCAAGGCATTTTGTGCGGATTTCTCGCCCATTCGCTCCAAGCGCATTAAGGTGGTTTGGTCGAGCTTGAACAAGTCCGCAGGCGTATGAATTAACTCACGTTCCATCAATTGCTCAATCAATTTTTCGCCCACGCCGTCGATGTCCATCGCTTTACGGGAAACGAAATGTTTTAACGCTTCTTTACGTTGTGCCGCACAGAATAAGCCACCTGTACAACGCGCCACCGCTTCGCCCTCCACTCGAACTACCGCTGATTGACACACAGGACAAGCGGTCGGAAATGCAATTTTTTTTGCATTTTCAGGGCGACGCTCCACCACCACGCCGACAATTTGCGGAATCACATCACCTGCACGGCGAATAATCACGGTATCACCAATCGCAATGCCTAAACGTTCAATTTCATCGCCATTGTGCAAGGTGGCATTGCTCACGGTTACACCTGCCACAAACACAGATTCCAGCTTCGCCACAGGGGTAATCGCTCCAGTTCGCCCAACCTGAAATTCGACATCGTTGAGAATGGTCATTTCCTCTTGAGCAGGAAATTTGTAAGCAATTGCCCAGCGTGGCGAACGTGAGACAAAACCAAGTTGCTCTTGTAGCTCAATGCTGTTTACTTTCAAAACAGTACCATCAATATCATAGCCAAGCGTTGAGCGTTTAGCTTGAATTTCCGCATAAAATTTCAGCAACTCTGCCCGCCCTTTGGCTAAGCGAACTTCATTATTCACAGGAATACCAATCGATTTCAGCCATTGCAAGCGTTCAAAATGCGTACCTGGCAACTCATCATCACTTTCATACACACCAATGCCATATGCGTTTAACATCAGCGGACGTTGAGCGGTAATTTTCGGGTCGAGCTGACGTAGCGAGCCTGCCGCCGCATTACGAGGATTGGCAAAGGTTTTCTCACCTTTGGCTAAGGCTTTTTCATTCAATTTTTCAAAACCTGCTTGTGGCATAAACACTTCGCCCCGCACTTCCAAACGGTGTGGTGGGTTTGGCGTATTCAGTTTGAGCGGAATATTGCGAATGGTACGAATATTAGCGGTAATATCTTCGCCTGTGCTACCATCACCACGAGTTGCCGCTTGAGTTAGCACGCCATCAACATACAATATACTGACCGCCAAGCCGTCTAGCTTTGGCTCACAGCAAAAGGCTAATTGTGCAGGATCTTCGCTAATGTAACTTTCCATTCGGCGCAAAAAGCCGTCTAACTCTTCGTCAGCAAAAGCGTTATCAAGTGACAACATTGGTATTTCGTGCGTTACCTGCGCAAAACCATCTAAAGGCTTTGCTCCAACGCGTTGCGTAGGAGAATCAGAAGTAATCAGCTCGGGGTGTTGCCATTCGAGATTTTTCAGTTCGTTCATTAAGCGGTCATATTCACTATCTGGCACCAGAGGATTATCAAGGACGTGATAATGGTATTCGTATTCCCGCAGCTTATTGCGAAGAGCTTCAAGTTCTGCTACGTCAAATGGCGTAGCTGTTTGGCTAAATAATGGCATAGTTCTTTAGTTTGAAATCAAAAATAACGACATTTTACAGGAAAATTTCTCGTCTTAATCAAGGTTTGCAAAAAATCTCGTTTTTTTTACCGCTTGTAAATAAATTTCAAGTAGAATACGCCCATTTAGCACACAACAAACTTATTTTTTGGAGAGATAACTTATGCCAATTTTACGTTCAGCGACCTCAACCCAAGGTCGCAATATGGCAGGGGCGCGTGCATTATGGCGTGCGACGGGTATGAAAGAAAATGACTTTGGTAAGCCGATTATTGCGGTGGTGAACTCATTTACCCAATTCGTACCGGGACACGTCCACTTAAAAGATATGGGGCAGCTTGTTGCCGAGCAAATTGAGAAAGCAGGTGGCGTGGCAAAAGAGTTTAATACCATTGCGGTTGATGACGGTATTGCGATGGGACACGGCGGTATGCTTTACTCATTGCCAAGCCGTGATTTAATTGCCGACAGCGTAGAATATATGGTCAATGCTCACTGTGCCGATGCGATGGTGTGTATCTCTAACTGCGACAAAATTACACCGGGAATGTTAATGGCAGCGTTGCGTTTGAACATTCCGACAATTTTCGTTTCAGGCGGCCCGATGGAAGCGGGTAAAACGAAATTATCTGATCAAATCATTAAATTGGACTTAGTCGATGCGATGGTGCAGAGTGCAGATAAAAATGTTTCTGATGCCGATGTTGATGCGATTGAGCGTTCTGCTTGCCCAACCTGCGGTTCTTGTTCAGGTATGTTTACCGCTAACTCAATGAACTGCTTAACTGAAGCTCTGGGTTTAAGTTTACCGGGCAACGGCTCTTGCCTTGCGACCCACGCCGATCGCAAACAATTATTTTTAGACGCTGGTACGCAAATCGTTGAGCTATGCAAAAAATATTATGAGCAAGATGACTTGTCTGTGTTACCACGTTCTATTGCAACTAAAGATGCATTTAACAACGCAATGAGCTTAGATATTGCCATGGGTGGTTCAACCAATACGGTTTTACATTTATTAGCTGCTGCGCAAGAAGCGGAAGTGGACTTCACGATGGCAGATATCGATCGCCTTTCTCGTCAAGTACCTTGCTTAAGCAAAGTGGCACCAAATACAGCCAAATACCATATGGAAGACGTACACCGTGCGGGTGGGATTATGGCAATTTTAGGCGAATTAGACCGTGCAGGCTTGCTCAATAACCAAACTCGCACCGTGCTAGGCTTAAGCCTTGCGGAACAAATTGCGAAGTACGATATTATGCTAACCAAAGACGAAGCCGTGCATAAATTCTTCCGTGCAGGTCCAGCAGGTATTCGCACCACTAAAGCCTTCTCACAAGACACCCGTTGGGATACGGTCGATAATGACCGCCAAAACGGTTGTATCCGCAGCAAAGAATTTGCATACAGCCAAGATGGTGGCTTAGCGATGTTGTCGGGCAATATCGCCTTAGACGGCTGTATTGTAAAAACCGCAGGCGTAGATGAGTCGATCTTAAAATTCACAGGCGAAGCCATTGTGTTTGAAAGCCAAGAAGATGCCGTTGCAGGGATTTTAGGCGGAAAAGTAAGAGCTGGACACGTTGTGGTTATCCGATACGAAGGTCCGAAAGGCGGACCGGGTATGCAAGAGATGCTTTATCCAACCAGCTACTTAAAATCAATGGGCTTAGGTAAAGCGTGTGCGTTACTCACGGACGGCCGTTTCTCCGGCGGTACATCAGGCTTATCTATCGGACACTGTTCACCGGAAGCAGCCGCAGGCGGTTTGATTGGTGTGGTTAAAGATGGCGATACCATTGAAATTGATATTCCAAACCGTAAAATCGAACTGGTTGTGCCTGAAGCTGAGCTTGCTCAACGCCGTGCCGAGCAAGATGCGAAAGGCTGGAAACAGGCAAACCGTCAGCGTGAAGTCTCTTTTGCATTAAAAGTGTACGGACATTTTGCGACATCGGCAGACAAAGGTGCGGTTCGCGATAAAAGCAAAATCTAAAAAATATAATCAGTACAAGCGGTCAGATTTAGCGAAAAGTTTGCAAAAATTTGCTAAAATCCGACCGCTTTTATTTTCATCAAGGAACAGCTATGTTCGATTATTTTTTGACATTACACCCCGCAATGCAAGCCTTTCTCGCAGGTTTATTCACTTGGGGTTGTACTATTTTTGGCTCGGGCTTTGTTTATTTTTTCAAAACCGTCAATCAAAAATTACTCGACTCAATGATGGGCTTTGCTGCTGGCGTGATGATTGCGGCGAGTTTTTGGTCATTGTTGGCTCCCTCACTTGAATATGCAGAAAAAGATTATGCCTCACTAGCCTGGTTGCCCGCAGCTATTGGTTTTTTGGTCGGTGGCGGTTTTATTCGCTTAATTGACCACATTGTGCCACACTTGCATTTAGATAAGCCTATTGAAGAGGCGGAAGGCTCTTCGACCTTACAAAAAGGTTTATCCAAATCAATGCTACTCTTTTTGGCGATTACTATTCATAATATCCCCGAAGGTTTAGCGATTGGAGTAACATTTGGCGCCTTATCCAGCGTAGCGGATTATCAGGCTGCCTTAGCGGGTGCTATGGGCTTAGCCATCGGTATCGGTTTACAAAATATTCCTGAAGGCTCCGCCCTCTCAATGCCCATTCGCGGTGAAGGCAAAAGCCGTAAAACTGCCTTTTGTTGGGGAGCGATGTCTGCCGTGGTTGAGCCAATTGCGGCAGTCATCGGCGCGATCTTCGTGCTATCAATAACCGCTATTCTGCCTTATGCGCTGGCTTTTGCTGCAGGTGCAATGATTTTCGTGGTGGTAGAAGAATTGATTCCTGAATCACAAAGCAACGGTAATACCGATATTGCTACCCTGAGTTTAATGGTAGGCTTTGTGGTGATGATGATTTTAGATGTAGCGTTAGGTTAAATAATGATTTGGTATCAAGCTCTCTTTGGTTTGCAAGGTAGACTAAACCGCAAAGGATTTTGGCAAGGAGTCGGCATCAATTTTGCTTTTCTTTTTGTCTTTGCAAATTTTTTAGCAAATTTAGCCGCTTACCAGCCACTTATTTTTGCACCACTAGCGGTTAGTTTTTATAGTTTTTTTGCACTGGGCGTAAAAAGACTACACGATCGCGACCGTTCGGGTAAAAATGCGTCAATTTTATTGGTACCACTTTTCTGCCTGCTATTTATTCGCTTCACGCCTACCGAGAGTATGGAAGCCTTTTTAATCGGAGTTTTAATTCCTGTACTAGTGCTAACGATTGTGCTGATTGACTGGGGCGTGTTTAGGGGATATGAAGAACCTAATCAATATGGGGAAAAGGGATTATCAATTAATCTAAAATAATTTACGTAGCAACTGTGTTCACACACAAAAAAGTTATTCAATTTTAACCCACAGATTCTGTGGATAAATAGCGTGTAGCGTCCCATTTTTCATTGCGTTTAACCAACGTATTCATAATGGTGAGCAGTTTACGCATACACGCCAT